>NZ_JBQFZS010000001.1:0-1012104 GCF_056542385.1 Ruegeria sp. AD2(2025) | reverse complement strand
ACCTCATCGTCATCGGCGCCCATAAACCAGACCTCAAAGACTATCTGCTGGGCCCAAACGCCGCCCGCGTGGTCAGACACTCCCAAGTGTCGGTCTATGTCGTCAGGTAGGGGCTGAGCTTTAGTACCCGGTCATTTCCAGATAGCCGCGTCCTGTGTGGCTGCCCGAGATGGTGACCGGGCCTTCCCAGTATTCGAAGCTTGTTCCCATCCATGATTTTGGTGTCAGAGCGTTGATCGCTACATCAATGCCGCGCTGGGGCAATCTCACTTGCCATTTGACCGGGATGTCCCGCTGGGCGACATACTCGGTTTCGAGCGGTGTCAGAATGACAGAGCCATCGGGCAAAGCTTCGGTCCGACCATCGGGCCCGATCCACGTGGCGGCAGTGAAGTCACTACGATCACCGCGCAGACGAAAGGCCATCAGCTTGTCACCGCTGTCGAAGCTGAGCGAGAACCAGTCCCAGCCGCTCTGATCCTCTGCCAGTGGTTGCGAGGACCATTCGCGGTCCAGCCAGCCTTGGCCGGTTACAGCGACGTTACCGTCCGGCAGGTGCAGGGTTCCATCGATTGTGTAGAAGGGCTGCGAGTAATAATAGCTGGCTTGCCCGTCGGCGGATTTCACCGAATACCCGCTGTCCCCGTGAAATACCAACGGGCCCTGAGCTTGCAGCGATAGCGCATAGCCGAAATCGGTGCCGTTCGCGGTCAGGCTGAGCGTATCGGCGATGTCGCCCCGCATGTGCCATTCGTCGATCCAAGCCTCGAACGGTTGCGCCTGAACCCCGGCCTGACCGATGCCGCCGCGAGAGAGGCGCTCGGCGAAGAAATGGGTGTCGGGGGTTGTGAGCGCTGCGTGGCCCATCCAAATTTGCGGGCTTTGCCAGCCGTCCCGTTCAGAGGGCTTCAGGGCGGATCGGAACAGCGTCCATTGTATGCCATAGTCGCGCCCGTCCGACCCCTTGAGATTGGCGGTGAGGTACCACCATTCTATTCGGTAGGTCGGGTGCGGGCCATGATCCCTTGGGAACTGGAAGGTATATCCCCGCTCGGGTCGGTCAAAGCCGTCGGCGCTGCTGCCCAGACCGGCATAACCTTGCGCCCAACCTGCGATCGGAAGCAGCAGAAACAGGATCAGGACCCTAACGTTCATTGGCAAACACTCTCAGCAATGCCGCAGGCGGCAGGCGCAGCAGGCGCCATGCGGGCAGGGCCGCGGCCACGGCAGCGGCCAGCAGGGTCAGCACGAACAGCACAGCCCATTGGCCGGGAAAGAGATGCATCGGCAATTGCCAACCAAAGGCCTGAACGTTGATCACACTCAGCAGCACCCAGGCCAGCACCAGCCCAAGCGGCAGCGCCAGACAGGCGGTCAGAGCGGCCAGCAGAACGCTGCGCAAAAGCTCGAGCCGGGCCAGTTGCGCACGCGTGAGGCCAAGCGCCCAAACCGGCGCGACCTGCGGCAGGCGTTGGGTCCAGAGCGTCAGCAGGCTGGTAAGGATCGCAAAACCGGCGACCCCAAGCGTCAGCAGGTTCAGCGCTGAGGTGACGACGAAGGTTTTCTCGAAGACGCTGAGGGATTGCGCCTTCATCGCTGTCTGCAGGACGACCGCGCCGTGTCGCAGGTCGAACTGGTCCCGCAGCGATTGCGCAAGATCGGCGGCGCGATCCGGAGCAAGGCGGATGCCGAACCGACGCGCTTCGGCTCCGGGGGCTATGTCGACGAACAGCGGCATGGCGATAATGGCTTGCCCTGTGGGGTTGCCATAGTCCGAATAGACACCTGCGATGGTCAGTTGATGGTCGGGGGTCAGCGCCAGCGTGTCACCCGGCCAGAGGTCGGCCCGACGGGCCAGTTGCTCGTTGATCAGAACGGCATCGCCTTGGTGGATGCGGTCCCAGACATCCGGTGTTCTGGCGATCAAGGGCCAGTGCTGGCGATAGGTTTCATCGTCCACAATGCCGTACAGAAACAGCGGGCGGGTGCTGTGGGTCAGCTCGACGCTGCGAATGGGCAGGATGGCCGTGACCTGCGGGGACAGCCAGGTGGTGATCTCGGCAGCCTGCGTTTCGTCTTCGGCCGTGACATAGAGTTCCGAGGTCAGGCGCTGGTCGAGCCAGCCGGTGAAGGTCAGGCGAAAGCTCGACACCATGGTCCCCACGCCGATATTGGCGGCCAGCGCCAGCAACAGCGCCATCAGCGCCAGGGACAGGCCCGGCAACTGGCCTCGCATATCCGCCCAGACCCATTGACCGATCGGTGAGCCCGCCTTTCGCCGGAAGAAATCCAACGTGGTCGACAGCAGCAGCGGCAGCAGCAATGCCACCCCGGTCAGCAGCCCGGCCAGCAGGGTGAAACCAGCGAGCAAACCGCCAGTTGCCAGAAACACCGCCACGCCGCCGATAATCAGGACCAATCCAAGTGCCCCCGTGATCCGGGCCGAGGTCTTGCCGCCGCCCCAGGCCTGCAGGCCCGGACCTGCCAGTAGGGGCAGCCGTGACAGCCGCCACAATGCTTGCGCGCTGGCGATCAGGGTTCCTCCGGTCGCCATGGCGAGGCCGGTTATCACCCAACCGGGGCGGAGTGACATCTGCCCGTCGACCGGCGCGCCATATAGACCGCGCAGGGTGGCTGCGACGTCCGGCAGCAACGCTCCGGCAAGAAAGAAGCCGAGGACAAGCCCCAGCGCGCCACCCAGCAGCGCGAGCAGAAGCAATTCGGCCAGAATGATCCGTACCAGCCGCCGCATCGGCAGGCCCAGCGCGCGCAGGGTCCGGATCGTGCCGCGCCTTTGCGCGAAGGCCAGCCCGACCGTGCCGTTCACGATAAAGAGGCCCACGGCAAAAGACAGCAGCCCAAAGGCCGAAAGGTTCAGATGAAAACTGTCCGTCAGTTGCGCAGCGTCCAACCGCGAGGCCGGGCTGGTGCGCTGGAGCCCCGGCGCAACATCAGACAGGGGCAGCCGTGCGCGGGGCTGATTGGGCAGGATAACAAGGCGCGAGATCTGGCCGGGCCGGTTGAGCAGGCGCTCGGCCACACCGATATCGGTCAGCACCAGGTCAGGCGGCAAGGCAGTGCTTGCGATGATCGGCGGAAGGCCGTCTGCGGATTGGAACAAAGGGGCAAGGTCCGGTGCCATCAGCAATCGCCCCGGCGCGCCGAGCACTTCGGCGGGATCGGGCGGCGCGGCGCCTTCCTCGGCCTCGGTGACGGCGGGCAAGGCGGGGTAGGTCAGCATGTCCACCCCCATCAGGCGCACCCGGCGGTCGCCGACGCGCAGCGATCCTTCCAGTACCGCGGCGACCTGCCAGCCTGCTCGTCTGAGGGCGGCATATTGCTCGACCGGGATGAAATCGCCGGGCTTGTGCAGCTCATCAAATTGCCCGAGGGCAAGTTGTGCGCTGGCCCTGTCATAGCTGGCGCGGGCTTCGGCGTTGATGGCCTGAACAGCGGACCACAGGCAGGTCGCAAGGGCGATGCCCGTCAGCAGCGTTGCCAGTTGCAGCGGATGCGCGCGCCAATGCGACAGCAGGGCCTGCATCGCCGGGCCAGTCATGTGATTCGGCCACCGGACAGATGCGCGCGCCGGTCAAGCCGCGCGGCGATGTCTTGTGAATGCGTGACCAGCAGCAGCGAGGCCCCGGTATCCGCCACCAGCCCCAGCATCAGGTCCAGCACCACGGCGCTGGCGGTTTCATCCAGATTGCCCGTCGGCTCATCCGCCAGCAGAAGTTTCGGCCGCGTCGCCATGGCGCGCCCGATGGCGACGCGCTGTTGCTGCCCGCCCGACAGGCTTTCGGGGTAGCGCTCGACCAGATCATCCAGCCCCAACCGCCGGGTCAGTTCTGCGGTCCAATCGGGGTCGTCGCGTCCGGCAAGGCGGGCATGGAGGGACAGGTTCTGCGCAACGGTCAGCGAGGGGATCAGGTTGAACTGCTGAAACACCAGCGACAGGCTGGTCCGGCGCAGCGCGGCGCGCCCGGCGTCATCCAGCGGCGAAAGGGGCTGCCCGTCAAACGTAATTTCGCCGCCGTCGAAACCGTCCAGGGCAGCCACCAGATGCAGCAGCGTGCTTTTGCCGCTGCCGCTTTCGCCGGTCAGCGCCAGCGTCTCTTGTTGCGCCAGCGTCAGCGACACGTCGTTCAGCACGGGCCGCCCGCCCGGGTAGGATTTCCGCAGATGATCAACTGTTAGCAACATGCGCCGTCTCGTGGGGTTCCGAGACAATGTGCAGCGCTGCGCGGCGGTGTCCAGCGCCTTGCACGGTCCGGTTCCATTCGCCGCAGCACAGGCCCGCGCCCTCGGGGGTTGTCCGCCGCCGCGCAACAGACCATTCTGGCGCGGCATGAGGGATGGAAGTAAAGGGCTGATTTCATGACATTGTCGCAGCAGATTCTATGGGGAAGCCTTTATCTGGGCATCTGCTTCCTGTTCGAGATCGCCATGCTGACCTGGTGCGTTCTTGCCATCAGACGGCTGACCGCCAGATGGCCAACCCGCAGCACCATCATGGCCACCGCTGGCCCGATCACCGTGGCCCTCTTGTTCATCGTGCTGACGCATACGGTGCAGGTCTGGATCTGGGCCGTCGTTTGGGTGCTGGGGGACGTCCTGCCTGATTGGAACTCGGCGCTATATTTCTCGTTGGTGACATTCACGACGCTTGGATACGGCGACATCGTGTTGGGTGAGGGATTGCGCATTTTCGGAGCGTTCGCCTCGGTCACCGGCCTGCTGGCTTTTGGCCTTTCAACGGCGTTTCTGGTGGCGCTGATGACCCGAGTGTTTCAGGAGCGCTTCTTGGTCTAGAGGATCGGGGCGAACAGCCGCGCCAGCGGCGCGCCAAATCGGATATGCATAGGCTGCTGAGGCAGGCTGCGGGTCAGCTCATAGCTGGCCTCAAAGTCGGTTTCCAGCATCGCCCCGACGGCCCCGGCGGCACGGGGGTCGAAGAACAGGGCCATAGCCTCGAAATTCAGGCGGAATGAGCGGTTGTCCAGATTTGTTGTGCCGACGGCGGCAAGCGTGTCATCCACCACGAACGCCTTTTGATGCATGAAACCATCGGTGTATCGAAACACCCGCGCGCCGCAGCTGCGGATTTCGTCGAAATAGGCGAAAGCAGCCAGCCAGGGCAGTCGGTGATCGATCGTGTCGGGCACCAGAATGCGCACATCGACCCCCCGTAGGGCGGCGTGTTGCAGGGCCGTCATGATGTCGATGTCCGGCACAAAATAGGGTGAGGCGATCCACAGCCGATGCCGGGCCTCGGCGATGGCGGCGAAGAACATCATCGCGCCGGTTTCGGTCTCATCCCCGGGGCCGGTTGCCACCAGCAGCGCATTCATGTCCTGTTCGGATTCGCTGCCGGCCCAGTCGAGCTTGTCGATCAGATCCTCGCCCCGAGCCCAATGCCAGTCCTCGGTGAAAATCAGCTGCAGTTGCCGGACCACATGACCGGTCATCTTGATATGCGTATCGCGCCAGCGCCCGAAGCGAGGGCTTTGGCCCAGATATTCGACCCCGATATTGTGGCCGCCAATGAACCCGGTCTCGCCATCGATGATCACCGTTTTGCGATGGTTCCGATAGTTGAGCTGAAAGCGGAAGTTCGGGCCGCGCTGCTGGCGGGGATCGGCGACGTCGATGCCCGCTGTGCGTAAGGCTTCAAGATAGCTGGACGGCAGGCCGTAACTGCCGACCGCATCGGTCATGAACCGCACATGCACACCCCGCCCGACAGCCGCGATCAGCCTGTCGCGCAGGTCCTGGCCAAGCGCGTCGTCGCGGACGATATAGAACTGGATCAATATGTAACTGCGGGCCGCGTCGATGGCCTCGAAAATGGCTTTGAACGTGGCCTCTCCGTCGATCAGCAGTTCGGCCCCGTTGCCGCGCGAGACGGGCAGATGTGCCAGTGCCTCGAACGGGCGGGGATTGATCCGCATCGTCTCAGCGTCGGGTTTCGAGAAATCTGCGAAGGTCTTGATCCCTTCGACCACACGCTCACTTTCCTGCCGCGCAATGCGGTAACCGCGAAAGCGGTGGTGGCCCAGAAACAGGTAGGATGGCACGCCAAACATCGGGGCCGATAGCAGAAACACCACCCAGCCGACCGCCCCCTGAGGCGTCCGGGCCGTCTGTGCCGCGCGCACGGCAAAGACGATCGCAACGCAGTAGAGCGCAAACAGAAAAAGCGAAACGAGCAATGTCCACATCGGTGCGTCAACATCCGTTCAGGTCTTGTTTTTTCAGTCTAGAGGGGCGGGCTTGGCCATATCAAGCGCCGTCAACCGCTGTCCTCGTCCAATCGCCCGTCCAGTGACATCAGGATAGCAACCGGGCGCAGGGCTGGAATATGGCTGAAGATGATCAGGATGCAGACGGTCAGCGGAACGCTCAGAAACGCGCCGATCAGGCCCCAGACGGTTGTCCAGAAGGTCAGCGCAAGGATGACCAGAAAGGTTGACATATTCAGCGAACGTCCCAGCATCGCGGGGTCCAGAAAATTGCCGATCAGGAACTGAAGCGTGCCGCAGCCCAGCACGATGATCAGAAACGGGCCGATACTGTCGAACTGGACCAGAGCGATCATGGCGGGGAAGATAACGGCGATGATCGACCCGATTGACGGGATGAAGTTCAGCGCGAAAGTCAGAACAGCCCACGTTTCGGCATATTCCAGCCCCAGGACCTTGAAAACCGCATAGCTGATCGAGGCCGTGATCAGGCTGATGAATGTCTTGACGCCCACATAGCGCTGCAGGCTGTACGAGATCGCATCCAGAACCGTGGCCAGATCGGCCCCCAGCTTCGGATTGCCCGCCGCAAGCTGGATTTTGCGGCGAAAGGCCAGACGTTCGGCCATCAGGAACGCGACATAGAGGCTGATCAGAAAGAACTGATTCAGCAAAGAGGTCGCGCTGCCCAGCAGAACGCGGGCGACATAGGACATATCGATGCTGACCAGATTGTCGCGGATAAAGGTCGTCACGTCGTTGCCCACCAGCCCTGTGATGCGATTCACCGCGCCGTCGAACTGGCTTTCATAGGTGTTGATCGAGCGGGCAAACTGCGTGGCCTGACTGCCAAGAATATACATGATCATGAACAAGCCCGCCAGAACGACGGTCACCCCGGCGATATTTGCCAGCCAGATCGGTGCGCGGGTCACGGCGATAACCCGGTCGCTGAGTGCGATGATCAGGACATTTATCAACAGCGCCATGGTCAGCGGCACCAGAAACTTGGACCCCGCATAAAGTCCAAGCACCACCAGAGTCGCAACGATCACCACATCCCGCAGCACGCTAAGCTGCAGGCGGGGCCGGGTTTGGCTGTTATCCTGATCTGGGTTCATGCGCGGGCCCTTGGACGGATCGCCCGGATGGGCTTGCCTCGCAATCCTGCACAGGCTTGCGGGTTTATGCAATCCACACAGGTGCTTATGCGGCGGAATTGGTGGTATTTGTCCGATTGACGGTTCTGCGGCGGGGTAAGGCAGGTTAGGCTCAACCCATGTCACGCGTTGCGATTCCCTCGTCTGGCCAGATGTTCCGGGGCCTTTGGCTTGCGCTGCGGCGGTTCAATGACAAGAACGGCTTTGTCATGAGCAGCCATGTCGCCATGTCGTTGATGATGGCGTTGTTTCCCTTTGTCCTATTCACCGTGGCCCTGGCTGGGGCGCTGTCACAGGGCTATGTCACTGATGAACTGATAGAGCTGATCTTCGGCGCTTGGCCCAAGGATGTCGCCGATCCGATCGTGTCCGAATTGCGCGCCGTTCTGGCCGGTGCGGGGTCCGGCGTGATCACGCTGGGCGGTCTGCTGGCCATCTATTTCGCCTCGAACGGCGTGGCCGCGGTGCGCAAAGCCATGACGCAGGCCTATCACGATAAGGATGTCTGGCCGTTCTGGAAGACCCGGCTGCTGTGCTTTGCGCTGGTTATCATCGGCGGGGCCGCCATTCTGGCCATCGCCGCGTTCGAGCTTGTGCTGCCTGTCTATACCCGTCTGGTGTCCGAAAAGACGGCGGTTGATGTGGCGGATTGGCTGTCGGTCGACCGGCTGCGCTGGACCTTCACCGTGGCGGTTCCGGCAGGGACAGTTCTGCTGGCGCATCTGATCCTGCCGACGCGGCGGCACAGCCTGTTGCAGATCCTGCCCGGCGTGGTGCTGACTCTGGCCCTGTGGGCTGCCGGAGGATGGGGATTTTCGGTCTATATCGCCCAGTTCGCCACCTATAGCGCCACCTATGCAGGGCTTGCAGGGGCCATGGCGGCGTTGATTTTCCTGTATCTCTGCTCGGCCATGCTGATCCTTGGCGCGGAATATAACGGGGCGCTGATCGACCTGCAAAACGCCGAACGCCCGTAATGACGGCAGCTGCCCGGCACCGAACCGGCTGATTTGCGCCACGTTCCGGTCCAAATCCCGCGATAGGCCTTTTGCACACACGCAAACGAAGGGTCCGCCATGTCAGAGCGTTCAGCAACATCTGCTCCGCCGTTAAACACGGCCCGTAAGGCCACGCTGGACCAGCGGATTGAAGAACTGCGCGCGCGCAAGCCGATGGATATCAATCACGGAGAGGCGTTGTTGCTGCAAGGCATTGCCAAAGCATCGCTGCGCGAACAGCGGTTGGCGCAGGGGCGGATCGACCTCGACTGACGCTCAGCCCCGGAAGCCGGTGGCGACCACGAACTTCTCAGAGCTGTCCGACCGGGATGCGGGCGGTTTGACGTTGGCCACCTTGTTGAACTTCTGTTTCAGCAGTTTTTGCAGGTCACCTTCGGCCCCACCGGCCAGAACCTTGGCAACAAAGGTGCCGCCCTCCTCGAGCACATCGAAGGCAAAATAGGCGGCCGTTTCACACAGTGCCATGATCCGCAAATGGTCGGTCTGCTTGTGCCCCGATGACGCCGCAGCCATGTCCGACATGACCACATCCGCCTTGCCGCCCAGCCAATCTTTGACCTTCTGGTCGGCGTCGTCCTCCATGAAGTCGAGCACATGGGCGGTGGAACCTGCAACGGGCTCGACCTCTTGCAGGTCGATGCCCAGAACGGTTCCGATCCGTTTGCCGCTTTTCTCGCCGAGCGCGTTAACCCGCTGAACCGCGACCTGCAGCCAGCCACCCGGGGCACAGCCCAGATCAACCACGCGCGCGCCCGGTACCAGAAACCGGAACTTGTCGTCCAGTTCGAGTATCTTGAAGGCCGCGCGACCGCGATAGCCTTCGGCATTCGCACGTTTGACATAGGGGTCGTTCAGCTGCCGCTCAAGCCACCGGGTCGAGCTGAGCTTGCGCCCGCGCGCGGTCTTGACCTTGACCTTCAGGTCACGCTGCCCGCGACCCGATGAGTTTTTTCCGCTCGGTTTTTTGGCCATGAAAGTGGTCTCCTGACGACTGCGAGGCGTCTATCGGTTCGCTTTGCGGGTATCAAGCGGATGATATCGGCAAATCTCTCAATAGCAGATCGGGCCATGGGGAAGAAATACCAAAGGCCAGCCAGCCGATGCCATTCATGGCTTTCGTCAGGCGCGGCTCTGATTTCGCATCGGATGACGCAAAGCTGTGAAGCAAGGTCAGGGCATCCTCGGCATGATTGCTGGGAACGGCGATGGCGATCCCACCGATGGCAAGTGCGAAATGCGGTACGTTGTTCGCAATGGTGAACCCGGGGCAAAAGACGTCAAAGCTGGCTGCCTCTAACGCGCAGATCGTGGTTGCCGCCGTGGACGGGCGATAGGCGATGGCTATGGTTGAAAATGGCATGCCGGGGGCGGTCAGAACGGTCCGTCTTCCAATACGCCATCCGCGCTCATTTGCGCATAAAGCAGACCCTCGCGCAGGCCCCGGTCTGCCACCGACAGGCGGTCAGTGGGCCAGCAGCGCAGCAAAGCCTGCAAAATGGCTGAGCCGGACATGATCAAGGCCTGCCGATCATCCCCGATCCGCGGATCACGGCGCCGACCCTGTGGGCCGAGTTCCAGATAACCGCGTATCACCTTGTCAATCTGATCGCTGGTCATGCGCAACCCGTCGACTTTTGTCCGGTCATAGCGCTTCAGCCCCAAATGCGAGGCCGCGACGGTGGTGACCGTGCCGCTGGTGCCGACGATCTGGAACCCTTCGCGGGTTTGCTCATCCTTGTACGGGGCAAAATCTGCGAGGTTTTCCTCAAAAAACCAGCTCATCAAGGCGAAGCGCGCCGCGTCGTCTTCGACGTCATGGAACTGATCGCGCAAAGTGGCGACGCCCAGCGGTACGCTGATCCAATCCACCACTTTTGCAGCCGGAAACGGGCTGTCAGCTGTGTGGAACCCATTATGCAGCCGCATGATTGCCGCCGGACGGTCGCGGCGCGGGACGGATGAGATGTCGATCCACACCAGCTCGGTCGAGCCGCCGCCGATATCGACCACGAGCAACTGTTCGGTCTTGGTGGATACCAGAGGCGCGCAGGAGATGACGGCCAGACGCGCTTCTTCCTCGGGCTGGATGATCTCAAGCGTCAGACCGGTCTCGCGTTTGACCTGCCGGATGAAATCGCGCGAGTTCTTGGCGCGACGGCAGGCCTCGGTCGCGATCAGGCGCATCCGCCTGACCCTGTTGCGTTTCAGTTTTTGCTGACAGATTCGCAGCGCCTGAACGGTGCGCGACATAGACGCCCGCGACAGCCGTCCGGTACGTTCCAGACCGGCACCCAACTGTACCGATTTGGAGAAGCTGTCGACCACGTGAAACCCACTGCCCTTGGGCTGGGCGATCAACATGCGGCAGCTATTTGTCCCCAGATCCAGTGCCGCATATAATGCATCCGGATCGGGTCTTGCCGGCGCGGGGCTTTCGACCGCTTTCGGGAACGCGCCCGCACCTTTGGGACGCTTGGGCGCCATTCGTCACGCCCTCCGATTTTCGAGTTACCCCGACCATAGGTCGGGCGGTTCGATCACGCAAGACGCTCATTAAAGTCATGAGTATTTTGATATGCGGTCACACGAAATTGTCAGGTACAAACCCGGTATCCCATCGTGGGCAAAAACGTCGCTGTGAATGCGCCGTATGTCGAAATTCGACCGACCCGCGCCCATATACGCGTTTAGAACCGGTCCATCTGGTTAGGAGGAATCATAGGCGATGCCTGACGTCACCATCGTATACTGGCGCGACATTCCCGCCCAAGTCATCGTCGGCAAGGGCCGTCGTGGTGCTAAGCGGCAGCTGGAAGAACGGTTCGAGCAAGCGATCGACCGCGCGGCCATGAAGGTGAACGCCAAGGACAGCGATGCCTATCTGGCCGAATGGCGCAAGGCTGAACCTTTCGCAGTCGACGGCGACCCGTCCGAGATTGCCGAGGCCGAGGCCGTGCGTCTGGAAACGGAATACGATCAGGACCGCGTGAAAGCGCTGATCGCAAATGACGGTTGGGCATGAGCCCGAAAGCTTTATGGGAGGCCACGATGGCTTTGCTGAACTTCAAGAAACGTGATGCGGCCGAAAAGGCCCCGGTGAACCCGACTGTCGAAGCCTTCCTGCAGGGCTATTCGATCGAGGTGATGCCGCGCACCGCCGAAAAGGTCGAAGATTTCCGCGCGCTGCTGCCCGAAGGCACCCGCGTCTACATCGCCCATATCGAGGGCACGCCCATTGAGGATATGGTCAAGACTGCCAAGCGCATCGCTGCCGAAGGCTATCCGGTCATGCCGCACTTCCCGGCGCGGATCATCAAGGATGCCGCCACGCTTGAGAACTGGATTTCGATGTATCAGGGCGAAGCGGGCGTCGAGCAGGCGCTGCTGCTGGCCGGTGGTGTTGAAAAGCCCCATGGCGACTTCCACAGCTCGATGCAGTTGCTGGAAAGCGGTCTGTTCGACAAGGCGGGCTTCAAGCGCCTGCATGTCGCTGGCCACCCCGAGGGCAATAAGGACATCGATCCCGACGGTTCGACCAAGAATGTCGACGACGCGCTGCGCTGGAAGCAGAAGTTCAGCGAAACGACCGATGCTGAAATGGCACTGGCCACGCAGTTTGCATTCGACGCCAAGCCGATCATCGCCTGGGCCGACAGCCTGAAAGAAGCGGGCATCGACCTGCCGATCCATATCGGCATCGCAGGCCCCGCCAAGCTGCAGACGCTGATCAAATTCGCCATCGCCTGCGGCGTTGGTCCGTCGCTCAAAGTTCTGCAGAAACGCGCGATGGACGTGTCCAAGCTGCTGCTGCCCTATGAGCCGACCGACGTTGTCACCGAACTGGCCAACCACAAGGCGGCCAACCCGGATTTCAACATCACCAACGTGCATTTCTTCCCGCTTGGCGGTATCAAGACCAACGCCAACTGGGCGATCAATAATGGCGGCGCTTCGGCAAAGCCTGCAAACTCCTAAGGACCGGACATGACCCGTACAGTCGTCGAATCAAAAACAAAAACTGCCATTCTGGGCTTTGACGAACCGTTCTGCGTGATCGGTGAGCGGATCAACCCCACCGGCCGCAAGAAGCTGGCGGCCGAGCTGGAAGCAGGCGATTTCTCGACCGTCGAGAAAGACGCCATCGCTCAGGTCGCCGCCGGGGCCACCGTTCTGGATATCAACGCGGGCGTTGTCTACAACTCGAACCCCAACCCGAACGAGACCGAGCCGCCGCTGATGACCAAGATCGTCGAGCTGGTGCAGGGTCTGGTTGATGTACCTCTGTGCATCGACTCGTCGGTTCCCGGCGCGCTGGAGGCAGGTCTTGAGGCGGCTGAAGGCCGTCCGCTGCTGAACTCGGTCACCGGCGAAGAGGATCGTCTGGAGCTGGTCCTGCCGCTGGTCAAGAAATACAATGTTCCGGTGGTTGCGATCTCGAACGATGATACCGGCATCTCGGAAGACCCCGATGTCCGTTTCGACGTGGCCAAGAAGATCGTTGAGCGCGCAGCCGATTTTGGCATCCCCGCCCATGACATCGTGGTTGATCCGCTGGTGATGCCCATCGGTGCGATGGCAACCGCTGGCAATCAGGTGTTTGCTCTGGTCCGTCGCCTGCGCGAGGAACTGGGTGTGAACACCACCTGTGGCGCATCGAACATCTCGTTCGGTCTGCCCAACCGTCATGGCATCAACAACGCGTTCCTGCCGATGGCGATGGGCGCGGGGATGACCTCGGCGATCATGAACCCGGTTGCTCTGCCGGTTGGCCCTAAGAAGCTGGCCGAGAAGAAGGCCGAGGTCGAAGCCAAGGGCATCGTTCTGCCGGCCGATATGGATGACGAAACCTTCTGCCAGCTGTTCGGTCTGGGCTCGACCTTGCCGCGTGCAGGCAAGGAAATGGAGGCGATCCGCGCCGCCAACCTGCTGACCAACAACGACCCGCATGGCGGGGCGTGGATCAAGTTCAACAAACCACCCTCCGAGGCCGGAGAGGCCGGGGCTGCAGGTGGTCGTCGTGGCGGAGGCCGCCGCCGCCGCGCGTGATCCTGACGCAGCTGAACCAAAAGGCCGGGCCCGACGCCCGGCCTTTTTCGTTTTGACCAGGATCAAGGCTTTTTGCCTCTCACCCCGAAAGACTGCCGGCATCGCGAAAAGACGAACAGGTGCACCCTATGGCTCATCACCCGCCGAAACTCTCAGACGTGGACTTGTCCAAGCGACTGGGCAAGAAAGAGTATCTGGATCGGCTGATCGACCTGCAGGCAAAGCTGGCGCGGATCCAGCAGGCCTATCTGTTCCACGGCCACAAGGGCGTCATCGTTTTCGAAGGCTGGGACGCGGCGGGCAAGGGCGGCACGATCCGGCGTATCAGCCAGGCACTCGACCCGCGCAGTTTCAAGGTCTGGCCTATAGGCGCGCCGCGCAATTACTATCTGAACCGGCACTATCTATTGCGGTTTTGGGAACGGCTGCCGCCTGCCGGGGCCATATCTGCCTTTGACCGCAGCTGGTACGGTCGCGTGCTGGTCGAACGGCTTGAACATATCACGCCCAAAGAACGCTGGCAGGCCGCGTATCAGGAGATCAACGATTTCGAACGGATGCTGTTCGATGACGGCACCCGGATCGTGAAGCTCTATTTCCACATATCTCCAGAGACGCAGATGGAACGATTTGCAGAACGGCTGCGTAACCCTCTGAAACGCTGGAAACTGACCTATGAGGATTTCAGAAACCGTGAGAAATGGTCCGAGACCGAACTGGCGGTCGAAGAGATGCTGGCCCGCACCTCGACCGCGGCCGCGCCCTGGCATGTCGTCCCCGCCAACAACAAGAAATTTGCCCGGATCGACGCGATGTCGGCGATCGTTCGGGCGTTTTCGGATGGGGTGGACCTCAGCCCTCAGCATCTGGACCGCAAGACGCTGGACGCCGCGGGCGAAGTGCTTGAGGACGACCGGGACCTGATCGCCTCGCTGCGGGCAAGAACCGACTGACCCTGTGTCGCTATCGCCTTGAACCCCGCAGCGGGGCGGGGTATCCACGCAATCGCGGCGGGTATGATGTAATGGTAGCCTGTCAGCTTCCCAAGCTGAACGCGCGGGTTCGATTCCCGCTACCCGCTCCAAATCCCCTAGATTGAGGCAACACGCGCCTGCAGCAGATTGATCACCGCAGGAACCCGGACACCGTCGGGCGTCTGATATAGCGCAAATTCATCTGCCACCGCGCCCACGATGGCATCGACGTCATCCTGCGTGCCCTCGAAATGCGCAACAACGCGCGCTGCAGGGCCGACCCGCGTGCACAAGAGCGCCGCGTCATGGGTGGTTTGCGGACCTGCAAGTGTCAACGGGACCGCGTCGACGTGTATCTCGGTCAATCCGGCATCTGCCATCAGGCCCGCCACCCGGTCGCGGTCGTGGAAGGCTAGCGGGCCGGGCGCGTTGCGGTCGACCTTTGGGGGCTGGCCCAGTCGTTTGACAGCGGCCACGTGCGGGGTCTTGAACCATGGGTTTTCGGACAGACCACCCCAGGCGGCAAAGGTCAGGCGACCGCCCGGTTTCAGCGCGCGCGCCATATTGGCGAACGCTGCCACCGGGTCCGAGAAGAACATCACACCAAAGCGAGAGATCATCGCGTCATACCGGGCGGTCCCCAGATCAGCGACCTGCGCGTCGGCATATTGGAAGGTCAGGTTGCTGAGATCGGATCGGGCTGCCCGGTCACGCGCCCGATGCAGAAACTGCTCGGATATGTCCGCGCCCCGAACCCGGCCCTGAGGCCCGATCATTTGCGCGACACGCAGCGCGCTGGCACCAGTGCCGCACCCGATATCAAGCACATGCATGCCCGGCTTCAGCGCGACGCGATCAAGTACCAAATCCAACACCGGCGTGAACAGGGCGTCCAACTGATCCTCAAACGTCAGCCAGCGTTTGCCCATGTCCGACTTGCCCCAGAATTCCTCCTGATCTGAGTTGGTTGTTTGCATCGTCAGCCCCCCTTGCTGAGGGACTATGACCTCCGGCGGCGACGGCGACCAGATTTTTCCTCATCCCCTCCGCCGGTGTTGAACGAGGGTGAGGGCAGGGTGACGACCTGCGCCAGCTCGGGGAACGGGTCTGTCTTGTGCGGGATCGCGTTGGCGGCGACGAAATGGTCCTGAAACTTGGGCTCGATGGCAGTTTCGACCTTGGTGATCTCGCGCACGACCCGCTCGATCTCGGCTCGCGCGCGGATATTGCACAGCGCAATCCGCGCGCCGGTGCCTGCGGCGTTGCCTGCGCTTGAGACCTTGTCCAGCGGTGCGTCAGGGATCATCCCAAGAACCATCGCGTGCTTGGTCGAGATATGCGCTCCAAAAGCTCCTGCCAACACAACGCGATCCACTCGGTCGACTTCCATCTCATCCATCAGCAGGCGAGCACCGGCATAGAGCGCGGATTTGGCCAGTTGGATAGCGCGGATATCGCCTTGGGTGACGGTGATGCGCGGGCCACCCTCACCGCTGGCGTCGTGGATCAGATAGGCATGGGTGCGGCCTTCGGGCACGCAGCGTGGGGTGCCGGTTTGCTCAGCCGATCCGATCAGGCCGCTTTCATCCAGCAATCCGGCAATGCGCATCTCGGCCACGGCTTCGATGATACCCGAGCCGCAGATGCCGGTGATTCCGGTGGTGGCGATGTCCTGATCAAAACCGTCCTCATCGGACCATTTCTCGGACCCGATGATGCGGAAGCGGGGTTCTTTGGTCTCGGGATCAATTTCGATCCGCTCAATCGCGCCGGGCGCGGCGCGCTGGCCCGAACTGATCTGCGCGCCCTCGAAGGCGGGACCGGTGGGCGAAGAGCAGGCCAGAACCCGCTGGGTATTGCCCAGCAGGATTTCCGCGTTGGTCCCCACATCGACGATCAGCACGAGGTCTGCGGATTTGCCGGGTTCTTCGGACAGCGCAACAGCGGCACAGTCAGCACCCACATGGCCTGCGATACAGGGCAGGATGTAAACTTGCGCACGGGGGTTCATGGTGGTCAGATCCATCTCGCGCGCGGGCAGGGACATGCTTTCTGATGTGGCCAGCGCGAAGGGCGCCTGACCCAGTTCCACCGGGTCCAGACCCAGCAGCAGGTGGTGCATGACCGGGTTGCAGACGAACACCGTTTCCACGATCAGGGCTGCATCAATCCCGGCCTCGTCGGCGATGGAGGTGGTCAGGTCGTTGATCGCCTCGCGCACCGCTTTGGTCATTTCCTGATCACCGCCGGGGTTCATCATGGCATAGGACACACGGCTCATCAGGTCTTCGCCGAACCGGATCTGCGGGTTCATCAGGCCCGAAGATGCCTTGACCTCGCCGGTTTCCAGATCAGTCAGGTGCGCCGCAATTGTCGTCGATCCGAGGTCGATGGCAAGCCCATAAAGTCCTTGCTCGTGCAAGCCGGGCCAGATTTCCACGACCCGCGCGACCTCGTCCTTGTGGCCTTTGTGGACGGCCACAGTGACCTCCCACTTACCCTTACGCAGAACAGGCTGCAGCTTGGACATCAGCGACAGGTCGGCGGTGACGGCCTCGATCTTCCACTGTTCGCGCAGGGCACGTTCCAGCCGTTCCAGATCGCCGGTGGGGGAATGCATGTCGGGTTCTTCCACCACCACGAAATACAGCCGGGTTGCCGGGTCCATAGTGATCGCGCGTGCAGCGGCGGCTTTGCGGACGACTTGCCGGTGCACCTGGCTTTCGGGCGGCACATCGATGACCACATCGCCCTGAACAGACGCCTGACACCCCAGACGCCGCCCCGGTTTCAGCCCCCGTTTGTCGTCATAGCGCTGCTCGACCGCGTTCCATTCGCTCAGCGCGTCCTCGGATACGGTCACGCCATGCTTCGGAAACTCGCCATAGCTGGGCGTGATCTGACATTTCGAGCAAATCCCACGCCCGCCGCAGACCGAATCCAGATCGACGCCCAACTGACGGGCAGCGGTCAGAATCGGCGTGCCGACGGGGAAGTGCCCGCGTTTGCCGGAGGGGGTGAAGACGACAAGTGGGTCGGTGGTCATGACAGGCCTGCCTTTGTATTCGCGCGTATGCGGCGGAAGATATGCGTTTGCGCGCAAAGGGAAAGGGCATTCAGCGGCACGTTTTGCACAGCTTGCGTCGTTTTCGGGCCTGGTAAAGCCCAACACGGAAAAACAACTTGGTTCAGGGCTTTCCCTTGGGTGAAATCCATGTAATAGGGTCACCGTCAAACGGGCTTTTGCATGGGGTTATCAGATGCAGATTCGTGAGGCACTCACCTTCGACGACGTTCTTCTTGTTCCGGGCGCATCTTCTGTGCTGCCGGCAACCGCGGATACGACCACACGCGTGACGCGTGAGATCACCATGAACATCCCTCTGCTGAGTTCAGCGATGGACACGGTGACCGAGGCGCGCATGGCCATTGCTATGGCGCAGGCCGGGGGCATCGGCGTGGTGCACAAGAACCTTTCGGTCGAGGAACAGGCCCGCGAAGTGCGCCGCGTGAAGCGCTTTGAATCCGGTATCGTGTATAACCCCGTGACCTTGCGCGCCGATCAGACGCTGGCCGATGCGCAGGCGCTCGTGGAACGGTACAACTTCACCGGTTTTCCCGTTGTTGATGAAAACGGCCGGGTCGTGGGCATCGTGACCAATCGCGACATGCGCTTTGCCACCTCGGACGATACGCCGATCCACGCGATGATGACCTCGGACAATCTGGCGATGCTGCAGGAACCTGCGGATTTGGAAGAGGCCAAAAGCCTTATGCGCGCCCGCCGCATCGAAAAACTGCTGGTCGTTGACGGCGGCGGTAAGCTGACCGGCCTGCTGACTTTGAAAGACACCGAACAGGCTGTGCTGAACCCAACCGCCTGCAAGGACCGTCTGGGTCGCCTGCGGGTGGCGGCGGCAACTTCGGTGGGCGATGCCGGGTTTGAACGGTCTGAGCAGCTTGTGGATTCGGGCGTCGATATCATCGTCGTCGACACCGCGCATGGCCACTCGCAAGGGGTGCTGGATGCGGTCCGCCGGGTCAAGACGCTGTCGAACGAGGTTCAGATCATCGCCGGGAACGTGGCCACGGGCGAGGCAACCAAGGCGCTGATTGATGCGGGTGCCGATGCGATCAAGGTGGGCATCGGGCCGGGCTCGATCTGTACCACGCGGATGGTGGCAGGGGTCGGAGTGCCTCAGCTGACGGCGATCATGGATTGTGCAGCGGCGGCGGGTGACATTCCGGTGATCGCGGATGGCGGCATCAAGTTCTCGGGCGACTTCGCCAAGGCGATTGCAGCGGGGGCCTCCTGCGCTATGGTCGGCTCGATGATCGCAGGCACGGATGAAAGCCCGGGCGAGGTCATTCTGTACCAAGGCCGCTCGTTCAAATCCTATCGCGGTATGGGCAGTCTGGGTGCGATGGCGCGTGGCTCGGCGGATCGGTATTTCCAGAAAGACGCGGCCAACGATAAGCTGGTGCCCGAAGGGATCGAGGGGCAGGTGCCCTATAAGGGCTCGGCCAGCGCGGTGGTGCACCAACTGGTCGGCGGTCTGCGCGCGGCGATGGGTTACACCGGCTGCGCGACCGTTGATGAGATGCGCAAGAACTGCAATTTCGTCAAGATCACCGGCGCGGGGCTGAAGGAAAGCCATGTGCATGACGTCCAGATCACCCGTGAAAGCCCGAACTATCGGATAATGTGATCGGCCAAGATCGGAGGTCGCGATGATCCCCGCAGCACGTGTTCAGGCGGCAATCGAGATACTCGATGACATCCTCGCCGGAGCGCCTGTCGAAAAAGCATTAACCGGGTGGGCGCGGCGCAGCCGGTTTGCGGGTTCGAAGGATCGCGCGGCGATCCGCGACCATGTGTTCGGCGCGCTGCGGTGCAAGCGGTCCTTTGCGGCGCGCGGCGGCTCGGACACCGGGCGCGGCCTTATGATCGGTGCAATCCGGGCCGAGGGCGGCGATCCGGCCGACCTGTTCAGCGGCGCACGTCATGCGCCCGCACCTTTGGCCGAAACCGAGCAGGGACGGGTGTTCGAGACAGATGCCGAGCGGCTTGATATCCCCGAATGGCTCTGGCCTGCTTTCCAAACGTCGTTGGGGGACGAGGCGGAGGTCGCAGCGACCGCTCTACAAACACGTGCGCCGGTGCATCTGCGTGTCAACCTGCTGCGGTCGGAGCTGCCAGACGCCATTCGACAGCTTGCCGATGATGGAGTTCAGGCCCACCCCCATCCGGCCTGCGACACCGCGTTGGAAGTCACGGACGGTGCGCGCAAGATCGCGCAAAGTGCGGCCTACAAAAGCGGGATTGTCGAACTGCAGGACGCCGCAAGCCAAGCCGTCATCGCCACGCTGGACCTGCGCCCGGGCATGCGGATCCTGGACTATTGCGCGGGCGGCGGCGGCAAGGCTTTGGCATTGGCTGCGCGCACACGGGGGGCAGACATCTTTGCGCATGATGCCAATCCGAAACGCATGCAAGACCTGCCCGAGCGCGCGCGCAGGGCAGGGGCCGATGTTACGATCCTGTCGCCGGATGATCTGGCAGGGTGCGCTCCCTTCGATCTTGTGCTGACGGATGTGCCCTGTTCTGGCAGCGGATCCTGGCGCCGCGCTCCCGCCGGGAAATGGGCGCTGACACCTGCACGGCTGGACGAGTTGACGCGTATTCAGGCGAGTATCCTTCGCGGAGTTGCACCGTTGGTCACCCAAGATGGGACGCTGGCCTATGCGACCTGTTCGATGCTGCAAGCGGAAAACGATCAGGTCGTGGACGGTTTTCTTCACGATCACCCCGACTGGAAATCCGGACTGCGTAAGACGTGGCTGGTTTCCCACGGTGCCGATGGATTCTACACGGCCCACTTGACGCGAATATAGCGTCCGATACACCACTTAAAGTAGTTCATCGGCTGTCTGTTATATTAAACAGCGGTTAACCACTCCTGGTCGATATTGGCCAAAATCATCTTGATACGAGCCACTTATGTCCGGTTTTTCAGAAGCTTCCCCCTTGCGCTCCGACTGGTGGGAGGCGGGGCGTGGCCGGTTCTTGTTGATGGTGTCAGTGGCTGTGATCTTGTGTCTGCTGTCGATTTTCGGAGTGCTACCGCCACGATGGAGCGCGGGCGTCGCGGCTGTCGGGGTATCGTTTCTTGCAGTCGGCATTCTGGTTGCCGTTCGTCTTTGGATTGTGGGACGAATCGAGGCGCGCAGCGATGCGTTCATCTCGGCGGTTCTGGAAACCGAAAGCGCCGCTTGCGTCATCGCAGATACAGACGGGAAGATTCTGCTGGCCAACACGCAGGCAAACCGGAGCTTTCGCGCAGCTGTGGGAGAGCGGCTGGATCGCAACTTGCGCTCGGCATTAGCCAACCCTCAGGCCATCCTGTTGCGGCTGCAGGCAAGGGCTCGCGCGCAGGGGCGGGCCAAGGATAAGATCGTGACCCGCGGACAGACGATGCAGATTTCGGTTCAGGTGGTCGGTCCTGACTGCTATTTTTGGCGCTTCGACACTGACGCGCAGCGCCCTTGGGATGATGCGGAGTTACCGGTTCTGAGGGTCGGGCGTAACGATGTTGTCTTGAACGCGAACTCAGCCGCGAGGGCGCTTTTTGGGACGGTGCCAACAAGCCTTGCCCCTCTGTTTCCCGACGGACTCGATGCCCCGATTACGCGCGCGATGACCGCCGACGGCGAGGCGCGGATGTCGGTATCGCAGCTGGAACAAGACGGGATCGTTCGCGATCTTCTTCTGACGCCGCTCGACGATCCCGGGCTCGGCACCGATGCGACGTCCTTTGCGGACTTGCCCGTACCGATCATGCGGTTGTCGCCGGGCGGAGATATACTCGAGGCCAACCGCCTCGCCGTCCATCTGGTCGGCGACATTGAACCCGGACGAACCAATATCGAAGGCATGATGCAGGGGCTTGGCTACCCGATCCGCGATTGGCTGGCCAAGGCTGCCGAGCAGGACCAGACTCCGCGCTCAGAATTTTTGCGCCTGACCCGCAAAGACAAAGAGATTTTCGTACAAGTCACCTTGTCACGCATTTGCCGCAACGGTCAGATCGCCTTGATTGCGGTGCTGAGCGACGCAACAGAGCTGAAGACACTGGAGGCCCAGTTTGTGCAAGGCCAAAAGATGCAGGCCGTCGGTCAACTGGCTGGCGGGGTGGCTCATGACTTCAACAACCTGCTCACCGCGATTTCCGGCCATTGCGACCTGCTGCTGCTGCGCCACGATCAGAATGATCCGAACTACGGCGATTTGGTGCAGATCAACCAGAACGCCAACCGCGCCGCGGCTCTCGTGAGCCAGCTATTGGCGTTCTCGCGCAAACAGACGCTGCGGCCCGAGGTGCTGGACGTCCGTGACACGATCTCGGACCTGATTCACCTCCTGAACCGGCTGGTCGGGGAAAAGGTGCGATTGACCCTTAGCCACGATCCGGTGCTGAAGCCGGTTCGGGCGGATAAACGGCAACTCGAGCAGGTGCTGATGAATCTCGTCGTCAACGCCCGCGATGCGATGCCCGAGGGTGGAGAGATTCGCATTGAGACCGAAGTTTTGATGCTGGATCAGCCGTTGTCGCGTGACCGCGCAACCGTGCCGCCCGGGGAATACGTGACGGTCAAGGTGATAGACAGTGGTGTCGGAATCCCCGCGGACAAGCTGCAGAAGGTGTTCGAACCGTTTTACACTACCAAACGCACGGGTGAGGGGACCGGGCTGGGCCTGTCCACGGCTTATGGCATCGTCAAACAGACCGGAGGTTTCATCTTTGTCGACAGCGTTCCGGATCGGGGCACCGAATTCACGGTGCTGCTGCCCGTCAGCCCCGCTGCTGAAACCCCCGAGCCTGACGCACCCGAGGTACCAGATGTGCAGGGGCCCCATCAGGGCGAAGGGGTCGTTCTGCTCGTGGAGGATGAAGCCCCCGTGCGCGCCTTTGCCACCCGGGCTTTGCGGCTGAAAGGCTATACGGTGCTTGAGGCCGACTCGGCCGAGGCGGCTTTGGACCTGCTCGAAGACCCGAATCTGTCGGTTGATGTTTTCGTGACGGATGTGGTGATGCCGGGCATGGATGGCCCGACCTGGGTCCGTCAGGCGATGCAGACCCGCCCCGATGTAAGGGTCGTCTTCATGTCGGGCTATACCGATGGCGCGTTCGGCGAATCCGGCCCCGAGGTCGAACATGCGGCCTTCCTGCCCAAGCCGTTTTCGTTGACGCAGCTGACCGAGGCTGTCTACCAGCAGCTTGGCTAATCTGATCACCGGGCCGATTGGTACAGCGCGAATTCGTGCGAGTATTCGTTGCGGAACTGCTGTTCTGTTTCTTCTGACAGCTCCAGCGGACGGTTCGGAGAGACATTCTCGCGCCTGAGGTTGATTGTCTGGTTCAACCGGTCCTGCAAGAAATCCAGTATCTTGTCTTGGTTTTCGTACTTGAACAGATGGGTCACGGTCGTCCCATCGCGACGGGGCTGCAGGAAATCGCTTTGACAGCCCACATCAGCGAAGGCCGGACATGGTTGCCTCAGATAACCGGTGAGGAATTCGTCGAAACTCAGACCTTGTGTGGAATGGGGGTGCCCTGCGCGCTCTGGCCTGCTGCGGTATCGGTACCAGCTGCCCAACCAGTCAATGGGTTCGCGGACGATGGCCATCACCTCCATCTCGGCGTCGAACACCTTGCGGAACATGGTTTGAAAGAACCGGTCATACCGGCGCAAGTTCGCATGTTTCAGGTCGGTCGGACCCGCGATGACGATATCGGCGCGGTCGCGCAGCGCGGTCTGATAGGCGGTGCTACCGGTTTTGGGAACGGACAAAAGCGCGAGGCGTTCTTTGTAAAAAACCAGCATTTCTCTTTTCTCTTCAACGCTTTTCGTGTCGCAGATTGTCGTAAACGACTCTTTAACACAATTGCTCAACAGTAGGTTGCATAAGTTTTAGTTGAAATGTTCCCTTTTTGGTCTCATAAGGAACAAGAGGCGAACAAAGCAGCGATTGCCGCCCGTCAACGGGTGTGACAAAAGGGATAATGACAGGACAATGGCGGATCTTCTGACAATGAGCGACAAGAAAAACGCGGACAAGCAAAAGGCGCTCGACAGCGCTTTGGCTCAGATCGAACGGCAGTTCGGCAAGGGCTCGATCATGAAGCTGGGCGAGGATTCCAAGCAGGATATCGAGGCAAGCTCGACCGGATCGCTCGGGCTGGACATCGCGCTGGGAATCGGCGGTCTGCCGATGGGCCGGATTGTCGAGATCTATGGGCCGGAAAGCTCGGGCAAAACCACGCTGACGCTGCACTGTATAGCGGAACAGCAGAAACGCGGCGGTGTGTGCGCGTTCGTTGATGCGGAACACGCGCTGGACCCGCAATACGCCCGCAAGCTGGGCGTCGATCTGGACGAGCTTCTGATCTCGCAGCCCGATACCGGTGAACAGGCGTTAGAGATTACCGATACGCTGGTGCGGTCGGGGGCTGTGAACATGGTCGTGGTCGACTCGGTGGCGGCGCTGACGCCGAAATCCGAGCTGGAAGGCGATATGGGCGACAGCAGCGTGGGCGTACAGGCCCGGCTGATGAGTCAGGCGATGCGGAAACTAACCGGCTCGATCAACCGTTCGAACTGCATGGTGATTTTCATCAACCAGATCCGGATGAAGATCGGCGTGATGTTCGGCAGCCCGGAAACCACGACCGGCGGCAATGCGCTGAAATTCTACAGCTCGGTCCGGCTGGATATTCGTCGTATCGGGGCGATTAAGGACCGCGACGAGGTGGTCGGCAACCAGACCCGCGTCAAGGTCGTCAAGAACAAGGTGGCGCCGCCCTTCAAGCAGGTTGAATTCGACATCATGTATGGCGAAGGCATTAGCAAGATGGGTGAACTACTTGATCTGGGCGTCAAAGCCGGTGTGGTCGAGAAATCGGGTTCATGGTTCAGCTATGGTGACGAACGGATCGGGCAGGGGCGTGAGAACGCCAAGCAATATCTGCGTGACAACACCCGCGCCGCGCTGGAGATCGAGGACAAGATTCGCGCCGCACACGGGCTGGATTTTGAGATGCCGCCCGAAGCGGAAGAGGATGACATCCTCGAAGCTTAAGACAGTCGCTGACGGGACAGCAGAAATCCCCGGCATCCCGATGGTGCTGAGAATACTTGGAACAGGGCGGTCCGCCGGGGCCGCCTTGTTTCGTTTCGGGCGCGAGGGCTGTGGACAGTCCGCAGGTGCGCGGCTAAACCATTGCGAACCAGAATGATAGCGCGCCGAGAGAGCCCACATGCCCACGCTGAACGATATCCGATCGACCTTTCTGAACTATTTCGCCAAGCAGGGGCACGAGGTCGTCGCTTCAAGCCCGCTGGTGCCGCGCAATGACCCGACCTTGATGTTCGTGAACTCGGGCATGGTGCAGTTCAAGAACCTGTTTACCGGGATCGAAACCCGCGATTACAGCCGTGCCACAACGGCGCAGAAATGTGTGCGCGCGGGCGGCAAACATAACGATCTGGACAATGTGGGCTATACCGCGCGCCATCATACCTTCTTTGAAATGCTGGGGAATTTCTCGTTCGGGGATTACTTCAAATCCGAAGCTATTCCTTTTGCGTGGGAGTTGATCACCAAGGAATTCGGCATCGACAAAAACCGCCTCCTGACCACGGTTTATCACACGGATGACGAAGCGTTCGATATCTGGAAAAAGGTCGGCGTGCCCGAGGACCGGATCATCCGCATCGCCACCAATGACAATTTCTGGCAAATGGGCCCCACCGGCCCCTGCGGCCCGTGCACCGAGATTTTCTATGACCACGGCGATCACATCTGGGGCGGCCCTCCGGGCTCGGCCGAGGAAGATGGCGACCGGTTCATCGAAATCTGGAACATCGTTTTCATGCAGAACGAGCAGTTCGAGGACGGCTCGATGGTCGAACTTGACATGCAGTCGATCGACACGGGCATGGGGCTGGAGCGGATTGGCGCGCTGCTGCAGGGCAGTCACGACAACTATGACACTGATCTGTTCAAGACTCTGATCGAGGCGTCGGCGGCTGTCACAAATGTCGACCCTTATGGTGACAAGAACGTGCATCATCGCGTGATCGCGGATCACCTGCGGTCGACCTCGTTCCTGATTGCCGACGGGGTGATGCCCAGCAATGACGGGCGCGGTTATGTGCTGCGCCGGATCATGCGCCGTGCCATGCGGCACGCGCATCTGCTGGGCGCGAAGGACCCGGTCATGCACAAGCTGGTTCCATCTCTGGTGCAGCTAATGGGCGCGCAGTATTCCGAACTGGGGCAGGCGCAACCGCTGATCGAAGAGACTCTGCTGCTGGAAGAAACCCGGTTCAAGCAGACGCTGGACCGTGGCCTGAAACTGCTGGACGACGAAGTCGCGGGTTTGCCCGACGGCGATCCCTTGCCCGGCGCTGCAGCGTTCAAACTGTATGACACCTATGGATTCCCGCTGGACCTGACGCAGGATGCACTGCGCGAAAAGGGCCGGACCGTCGACACCGATGGGTTCGATGCGGCCATGGCCGAACAAAAGGCCAAGGCCCGTGCTGCCTGGGCCGGGTCGGGCGAGGCTGCGGATCAGGTTGTCTGGTTCGATGTTTTGGATACTGCAGGCGCGACCGATTTTCTGGGCTATGACACCGAGAAGGCCGAAGGTCAGGTTACCGCTCTGGTGGTTGATGGCGCTCTGGTGGATCGGATTGACCAAGGCGGAAGCGGCTGGGTCGTCGTCAATCAGACGCCCTTCTACGGCGAGGCCGGCGGTCAGGTCGGCGATACCGGCGAAATCCGTCGTCTGGACGAACGCGACGATGTTGCCCGTGTCGAAGACACCCGGAAGTTCGCCGACGGCAAGGTCTATGCCCATAAAGTTACTGTCGATCACGGCACGATCTCGAAAGGCGACGCGGTCGAGCTTGAGGTTGATCACGCCCGCCGCACGGCGATCCGGGCAAACCACTCGGCCACGCACCTGCTGCACGAGGCGCTGCGCGAGACGCTTGGCGATCACGTGGCGCAGCGCGGCTCGCTTAACGCGGCGGACCGCCTGCGGTTTGACTTCAGCCATTCCAAGGCCCTCACCCCGGACGAGATTCGGACAGTCGAGCGTGAGGTGAATGAGTTCATTCGCCAGAACTCGTCCGTCGAGACCCGCATCATGACGCCCGACGATGCGCGGGCGTTGGGTGCTCAGGCACTGTTCGGCGAGAAATACGGGGACGAGGTGCGCGTGGTATCCATGGGGAAGGCACCCACCGGCAAAGGTCAGGATGGCGAGACTTGGTCGATCGAGCTGTGCGGCGGTACCCATGTGCGTCAGACCGGTGATATTGGCACCTTCGTCGTGCTGGGCGACAGTGCCAGCAGCGCAGGCGTGAGGCGGATCGAAGCGCTGACCGGGGACGAAGCGTTCAGCTACCTGTCCGCGCAGGATCACCGTTTGGGCGCAATCGCTCTCGAGTTGAAGGCGCAGCCGGATGATGTCGTGGCGCGCGTTCGGTCGCTGTTGGATGAACGCAAGGCACTGCAGAACGAGGTTGCGCAGTTGCGCCGAGATCTGGCGATGGCCGGTGGCGCAGGGCAGGGCGGTGGTGCCGAGGCCAAGGATGTCAACGGCGTTGCCTTTCTCGCGCAGGTGCTGACCGGCGTGTCGGGCAAAGACTTGCCGACCCTGATCGACGAACACAAAGGTCGGCTGGGTTCAGGCGCAGTACTGCTGATCGCTGATACGGGCGGCAAGGCCGCTGTCGCCGCCGGTGTGACGCAGGACCTTGTTGGTAAGGTCTCGGCCGTCGATCTGGTACGTGCTGCCGTGGGCGAGTTGGGTGGCAAGGGGGGCGGTGGCCGCCCCGACATGGCCCAGGGTGGAGGTAAGGATGCGTCAAACGCCGATGCCGCCATTCAGGCCGCGGAACAAGTCTTGGGAGGATAACATGCCTGCACTCTGGATCGCGCATGTCACGGTCACCGACGACGAGGCTTACGGAAAATATGCAGAACTGGCGGGGCCGGCGATTGCAGCCCATGGCGGCGAGTTCATCGCCCGTGCTGCTCGCTATGTTCAGTTGGAGGGCAAAGACCGCCCCCGCAACGTAGTGGCCCGGTTCCCGTCGGTCGAAGCCGCTGTCGACTGTTATAACTCCGCGCAGTACCAGAAGGCGCTGGATCACGCCCGCGGTGCAAGCGAGCGCGAGTTGGTTGTGGTCGAGATCACGGACTGAGAATCGCCGAGTCGTCAGAGCTCGCACAGGTCAACCAGCTCTTGGGCATTGCTTTTGCCCGATTGCCAGCATGGCAGTCGGGCTTTTCCCTAATTTGTTATCTTTTGCAGCAATAACAAAATATTACACCAGATATTGCGCAGGTTTTGACGCTCCGATCCGCGGGATTGTGGCATCGACGCCATGATCTGGCGCGGAAATGGTCATGAAAAGTGACGAATTTCCGCCGCTTTTCCCCCTCAGCCTGACCAAAGATTGCGTGCAGACCCGCGTTAACGGATATTTCAAGCCGGGCAGATAGGGTTCTGAACCACGCCAATCGCTGGGATCGAACAGGACTCGAGGGACAGGCATGATGACCGTTGGCACCACTGGAAATGCCTTCAGACGACATGCGGCAAAGCTCCGCAACCTTTGCGGGGCCGTTGCCCTGATCGGCGGCGCGCTATTGGTTGGCACGGTGGCCGAGGCCAAGGATGGCACGTTTATCTACGGCGTAGCAGCCTCGCCCCCACCGACCGGTGCGCGGCAGTTGTGCAGGCAGTATTCGTGGGCCTGCGCACAAAAAGGATCGGCATCGCTGTCCAGCAGCCAAGAACTGACCTTGGTCAAACAGATCAACCGCCGTGTGAATGCATCGACCCGGGAAGTGACAGATCAGTCTCAGTACAAAACCCGCGAGCTTTGGGCGCTGCCCACGTCGCTGGGCGGAGATTGTGAGGATTTCGCCCTTCTGAAAAAGCGCGACCTTATCAAGGCCGGGATTGATCCGCGCAAGCTGCTGATCGCCACGGTATTGGACACGCGCCGGAATGCTCATGCGGTTTTGGTGTACCGGTCAAGCCAGGGCGACCTGGTTCTTGATAATTTGACGAACCGGATCAAGCCGTGGACCGCAACGCGGTACCTTTTTCTGCGAATGCAGGACCCGAACCAGCCGCGAAACTGGGTTGGGGTATACGGGCGGAGTTGACCGCCTTCGGCTCGAAGTAAGCAATGTGCGGGATGGGCAGCGCTCCCATCCCTTTTCTTATTGCCAAGTTAGACACCCCGGCCTTGTGCCGACCACCTTACTTGTCAACTAGTTCGTTTTGGTGCCGACAGTTCCTACGGGATCTTTTGGATCCGGTTGGGTCGGAGGATCAGCCGGTGGGTCTTTGGGATCCGGATTGCCATCTCCGCTCGGTGGGTCCTTCGGATCGGGATCGTTGCCTCCCGGCGGGGTTGTCTCGGGGTCCGGATCTTTAGGCTCGGGGTCCGAAGGCGTATCTGAATCTGGAGGCTCGTTCGAACCGGCCGTCTCATCGTCCGGACCATCGCCCGATCGTTGTTCGGCAAAGCCGATAGAGGCGGTGGGAAGATCAGTCAGGATAGCCGCGAAAGCCGGGCAGTCCAGCAATGTCTGCTCGAGGATAGATTCGAAATCTGCGCGCCGCTGAATGTAACGTACCATCCGCGAACTGACGACATCGCAGGCACACAGCGCCTTGGACGATACGGATTGCTTCGCCGTCTTGACCGTACACATCTCAGAGGCCTGCGCGGCCCCGGCCGAGATGAAGGGCATCGTTGCCGAAACAAATACAATAGATAACAGTTGAGATTTCATGCGCATCGCATCCGCTCCTTGGAACTCATTAACTATGCCGCCGTATACAAAACCGACGCCACACTTTGAACACAAATACATCCGCATCCCGCCGTATTTTCAACGGCAAATTTGGTGATTGGACAGCAACGAACTCTATCTATGCGTGATTTTGTATAAAAAACAAAAAGAAAGCCCGGCGTTGTGACGGGCCTTCTTCTTTCAGCTTAACCTTGCATTGACGCAAAAATGCCACGATTGCGCGATTGTTTCCAATCTGTGAACCGGTTTACATCGCGATCACGCCGATTTGGACATCCGTTTACGCTCATGCGGGTCCAGATAGCGTTTGCGCAGGCGGATGACGTTCGGTGTCACCTCGACCAGTTCATCGTCGTCGATATAGGCGATCGCCTCTTCCAGCGAAAACTGCACATGCGGTGTCAGGCGAACCGCGTCGTCCGAGCCGCTGGCGCGCACGTTGGTCAGTTTCTTGCCCTTGAGCGGGTTCACCTCAAGATCATTGTCGCGCGAATGCTCGCCGATCACCATGCCCTGATAGACATCCGTCTGCGGACCCACGAACATGCGGCCGCGTTCTTCTAGGTTCCACAGCGCATAAGCGACGGCCTGACCTTTTTCCATCGAGATCAGCACACCCGCGCGCCGCCCCGGGATCGCGCCCTTGTGGGCCGCCCAGCCGTGGAACACGCGGTTCAGTACGCCGGTGCCGCGGGTGTCGGTCAGGAACTCTCCGTGATAACCGATCAACCCGCGCGAGGGGACATGGGCGATGATGCGCGTCTTGCCCGCGCCTGCGGGGCGCATCTCGACCAACTCGCCCTTGCGCGCGCCGGTGACTTTTTCGATCACCGCACCCGAGAATTCATCATCTACGTCGATGGTGACTTCTTCGATGGGCTCCATACGCTGGCCGTCTTCCTCGCGGAACAGAACCTGCGGGCGTGAAATGCTGAGCTCGAACCCTTCGCGGCGCATGTTTTCGATCAGAACACCCATCTGCAGTTCACCGCGACCGGCGACCTCGAAGGCTTCGCCGCCCGGCGTGTCGCTGATGCGGATGGCGACGTTCGATTCGGCCTCTTTCATCAGGCGGTCGCGGATCACGCGGGATTGGACCTTTTTGCCGTCACGGCCTGCTAGCGGCGAGTCGTTGATACCGAAGGTGACCGTTATGGTCGGCGGGTCGATGGGCTGTGCGGGCAGGGCTTCATCGACCTGCGGCGCGACCAGCGAATCCGCCACGGTGGCCTTGCTCATGCCGGCGATAGTGACGATGTCGCCTGCCTCGGCCACATCGATGGGCTGTTGGCTGAGGCCGCGGAAGGCGAGAATCTTCGACGCGCGGAAGTTTTCGATCAGGCTGCCATCACGGCTGAGTGCCTTCAGGCTGTCGCCCGCCTTCAGCGTGCCGCTTTCGACGCGGCCAGTCAGGATGCGCCCGATGAACGGGTCGCTGCCCAGCGTGGTGGCCAGCATCCGGAACGGCTCGGCCTTGCGTTCTGCCTGTTTCGGTGCGGGGACGTGGTCGACGATCAGGTCGAACAGGGCGGTCAGATCCTGACGCGGCCCGTCCAGCTCCAGATCCGCCCAGCCCGAACGGCCCGAAGCGTACATGGCCGGGAAATCCAGCTGGTCGTCGTCGGCACCCAGGTTGGCGAACAGATCGAAACATTCGTCCAGCGCGCGGTCGGGTTCAGCGTCGGGTTTGTCGACTTTATTCAGAACCACGATGGGGCGCAGGCCCAGTGCCAGCGCTTTTGAGGTCACGAACTTGGTTTGCGGCATCGGGCCTTCGGCGGCGTCGACCAGCAGGACCACGCCGTCGACCATGCTGAGAATCCGTTCAACCTCGCCTCCGAAATCGGCGTGGCCGGGGGTGTCGACGATATTGATCCGGGTGCCTTTCCATTCAACGCTGGTGGCCTTGGCAAGGATGGTGATGCCACGCTCGCGCTCCAGATCGTTGCTGTCCATGGCGCGCTCGGCCACGGCCTGATTTTCCCGGAACGCCCCGGATTGTTTGAGCAGCTCATCGACCAGAGTCGTCTTGCCGTGGTCCACGTGAGCGATGATTGCGATGTTGCGCAGGTCCATGAGAGGTCAGCCTTTGAACGGGAAGTTGGCCCGGCGCATAACGCGGCGCGACAAAATATGCCAGCCCCTAGTGGCCCGCGGTCTCGGAAAACAGGTGAATGATGAGGATTCCCGCCAGTATCAGCGTCAGTCCCAGTATCGCGGGCCAGTCCAGACGCTGGCCAAACACCAGAAAGCCGATCAGGGCGATCAGGAAAATGCCTAAGCCTGACCAGATGGCATAGACGATGCCGACCGGCATAACCTTCAGCGTCAACGCCATCAGATAGAATGCGCACCCGTATCCAACGACCACGAGAACGGAGGGCCACAGGCGCGTGAATTGCTGGCTGGCCTGCAGCGCGGTTGTTCCGATGGTCTCGGCCACCACCGCGAGCAAGAGGATCAGATAGGTCTTGGGCAATGAAGGTCTCTTTCCGGGGTTTCGGTCGCGATTGAGCACAGGTTTCAGGCGTCGGGCAAGGGGCTTCAGCCGTTTCGGGGAAGCCGTACGTGCGGAGCAAAGGTCGGGTAAACCTTACTATTCAAGGGGTTGCATGCGATGCTATGGTCGACTTGTTTTTAGTGTGTTTTTAATGAGTTTGATAAAATGACGACTTTCGCGAAATCCGTCATTATCGTTTCGGTACTGATCGTGGCGCTCGGGTGGCTTGCAGACGGGGGGTCCGTCGACATTGATGCAGCCCAAAATGTTGAACGTTCAATCAGGGTTCCAGTTTAAGCGCCCACCGAACGATTATTAAAAGGAGCTCTCGAGCTCCTTTTTTTAGTGTTTTTCAATCGCCTTCAGCTTGGACCGGTGTTCCGATAGCCTTTTGACCACGAACTGCCGTGCCTTGCGTTCGGCCAGCCGGACACGGATTTCGGTCAGGAAAGCCTCTTCCAGCGATTGCGAGGCTGCGCCCAACACTTCACCGACTTCGACAAAGAAGCGGTCGTCTCCGGTTTCGTCCATAACCTTCATCGTGTCCTCGGCCAACCGGGCCGCGAGGGTCGTGATGGTGTCGGACATCAGCGGGTGTTCTCGGTCAGGCGGCGTTTGACGTAATCGGTGACGTCGCCCATCAGCGTATCCATATGGCGATCCTGGAAGAAGTGATCTGCCCCATCCACCTCATTATGGGTGATGGTGATTCCCTTCTGCTCGTGCAGCTTGCCCACCAGCGAGGCGGTATCGGCCGGCGGCGCGACCCGGTCAGCCGAGCCGTTGATGATCAGACCGGAAGACGGGCAGGGGGCCAGGAACGAGAAATCGTACATATTCGCAGGTGGCGAAACGCTGATGAAGCCGGTGATCTCGGGGCGGCGCATCAGCAGCTGCATCCCGATCCACGCGCCAAACGAAAAGCCTGCGACCCAGCAATGCTTGGAGTTGTTGTTCATCGACTGCAGGTAATCCAGCGCCGAGGCCGCATCGCTCAGCTCACCGATGCCCTGATCATATTCGCCCTGACTGCGGCCCACGCCGCGAAAGTTAAAGCGCAGCACCGTAAAGCCCATGTTGTAGAAGGCATAGTGCAGGTTATAGACCACCTTGTTGTTCATGGTCCCGCCGAATTGAGGGTGCGGGTGCAGGACGATGGCGATCGGTGCGTCTTTTTCCTTTTGCGGGTGGTAGCGGCCTTCCAGGCGGCCTTCGGGTCCGGGAAAAATCACCTCGGGCATGTGTGCTTTGGTCCTGTTTTTTACCGTGTCGGGCCCGGGATTATCTTGACGGTAATCGTCGGGTACTTTAGAACGGTTCTAATTGCATTTATGTCGCGAAAAAACGCTGTCAGTGGGAGATACGCACTGGTCGCAGCGACGTCAATGTTTTCGCGCGGTTCTTGCCGAGAGGGAATGATATGAAGCTGTCGACCAAGGGCCGTTACGCGATGGTTGCGCTGGCGGATATTGCGCTGCAGTCGACCGACAAACTGGTGACTCTGGGCGAAATTTCCGAGCGTCAGGATATCTCGCTGCCCTATCTCGAACAGTTGTTTGTCAAGCTGCGCCGGGCCGAGCTGGTCAGTTCGGTGCGCGGCCCGGGGGGCGGGTACCGTCTGGCGCGCCCTGCGTCCGATATCCGCGTGGTCGAGGTGCTGGCAGCCGTGGATGAAACCGTCGATGCGATGCACAAGGGGGCGGGGGCATCCGGTGCCTCTTCGGGCAGTCGCGCGCAGTCGCTGACCAACCGTTTGTGGGAAAGCCTCAGCGCGAATGTCTACGTGTTCCTGCATCAGACGCGTCTGTCCGATGTGATCACCAATGATCTCGCCCCGTGCCCGGCGGTGCCGAATCTGTTTGCGGTCGTGGACGATTAATCGGATGAAAGCGCCGGTCTCTCAGACGATTCCAATATGGAAAAAGATGCATCCATGAAACGTGTTTATCTGGATCATAACGCGACTGCACCTTTGCGGCCCGAAGCGCGCGCCGCGATGATGGCGGCGATGGATGTGGCGGGAAACCCGTCCTCGGTCCACGCTGAGGGACGCGCAGCCAAGGCAGTGGTCGAACGCGCACGGGCGCAGGTGGCCGAGGCCGTCGGCTGCCGTCCGCAAGAGGTCATCTTTACCTCGGGCGCGACCGAGGCTGCCCGGGTTCTGGAAAACCGCCCGGATGGCTGCGACGTGTTTGTCGAGCCCACAGCCCATGACGCGCTCTGGTCGCATTTCGACCTGTCCAACTGTGATGCGCGGCCCTTTGGTCCGGGTCATACATTGGCAATGGGACTGGCAAATTCGGAAACCGGGATCGTCACCCGACCGCCCGAGAAGGTCGAAGGTCAGTGGCCCTATGGCGCGCGCCGCGCGGATTGGCTGTTGCTGGACATCACGCAGGCCGTCGGGCGCATCCCATTCTCATTCGCCTGGAGCGGCGCGGATATGGCGATCCTGTCGGCGCACAAGATCGGCGGCCCGAAAGGCGTTGGCGCACTGATCCTGCGGCAGGGGGTCGATATCGCGCCTTTGGCCAGCGGCGGCGGTCAAGAGATGGGGCGCCGTTCGGGTACAGAAAACATCATTGGAATCGCGGGCTTTGGGGCCGCAGCGGAAGCGGCCGCGCGTGATCTGGCTGATGGCGTTTGGGAAAAAGTTACCGAACTTAGAAATATTCTAGAAAACGCTCTTGAGGCTGCCTCTAAAGCTACTATTTTTGTCGGGAAAGGTCAGGAGCGACTCCCCAATACTGCCTGTTTTGCGATGCCCGGCTGGAAGGGCGAAACGCAGGTCATGCAAATGGACTTGTCCGGCTTTGCCATCAGCGCGGGTTCTGCCTGCTCCAGCGGCAAGGTAAAGACGAGCCGGGTCCTGACCGCGATGGGTTTTGACGAGGCGGTCGCCGCAAGCGCTGTTCGCGTGTCGCTGGGGCCTGAGACGACGGAAGAAGACGTGCTGCGTTTCGCGGAAACGTGGCTGGAAAAAGAGAAAAAGCATCGCGCACGTGCAGCGTGATCTGACGGAGGGTGTCACATGGCCGCTTTGGACCAGACCCAGGTAAAAGAAGGTGTCGATCAGGAAACCGTGGATGCGGTACGCGAGGTTGGCACTTATAAATACGGCTGGGAAACCGAGATCGAGATGGAGTATGCGCCCAAGGGCGTGAACCCGGATATTGTCCGGCTGATCTCAAGCAAAAATGACGAACCCGAATGGATGACCGAATGGCGTCTTGCCGCGTTTGATCGCTGGACCAAGATGGAAGAGCCCAAATGGGCGATGGTCAGCTATCCCGAAATCGATTTTCAGGATCAGTACTATTACGCGCGTCCGAAATCGATGGAAGAAAAGCCCAAGTCTCTGGATGAGGTTGATCCTAAGCTGCTGGCGACATATGAAAAGCTGGGTATCCCGCTGAAAGAACAGATGATTCTGGCAGGCGTTGAGGGGGCCGAGGATGCGCCCGCTGAGGGCCGTAAGGTTGCCGTGGACGCTGTGTTCGACTCGGTCTCGGTTGGCACAACGTTCCAAGAAGAGTTGAAGAAGGCGGGTGTGATCTTTTGCTCGATCTCCGAGGCGATCAAAGAGCACCCGGAGCTGGTGAAGAAGTATCTGGGCACCGTGGTACCGCAGTCGGACAATTTCTATGCGACGCTGAACTCAGCCGTCTTCTCGGACGGGTCTTTTGTTTACGTCCCGCCCGGCGTCCGCTGCCCCATGGAACTGAGCACCTATTTCCGCATCAATGCCGAAAACACCGGTCAGTTCGAACGGACCCTGATCATCGCCGACAAGGGGTCTTACGTTTCTTATCTTGAGGGCTGCACCGCGCCGCAACGCGATACCGCGCAGCTGCACGCGGCCGTGGTCGAGATCATCATCGAAGAAGATGCCGAGGTGAAATACTCGACCGTTCAGAACTGGTTCCCCGGTGACGAGAACGGCAAGGGTGGTATCTATAACTTCGTGACCAAGCGCGCCGATTGTCGGGGCGATCGGTCCAAAGTGATGTGGACGCAGGTCGAGACCGGATCGGCTGTGACATGGAAGTACCCCTCCTGCATCCTGCGCGGGGATGACAGTCAGGGCGAGTTCTATTCGATCGCGATTGCCAACAACTATCAGCAGGCCGATACCGGCACAAAGATGGTGCATCTGGGCAAGAACACCAAGTCGCGGATCGTGTCGAAAGGGATCAGCGCGGGCAAGGCACAGAACACCTATCGCGGCCTTGTTTCCATGCACCCCAAGGCGAAGGACAGCCGGAACTATACCCAGTGTGACAGCCTGTTGATCGGCGACAAATGCGGCGCGCATACGGTGCCGTATATCGAGGTCAGGAACAATTCGTCACGTGTGGAGCACGAGGCGACGACGTCCAAGGTCGACGACGATCAGCTGTTCTATTGCCGCCAGCGCGGCATGGATGAAGAAGAGGCCGTGGCGCTGGTCGTGAACGGGTTCTGCAAGGATGTGTTGCAGGCCCTGCCGATGGAGTTCGCCATGGAAGCGCAGCAGCTTGTGGCCATTTCGCTGGAAGGCTCGGTCGGCTGATGGCGCGTTCGCCTCGCAGCGGTATCCAGAAGGATGATGTGCTGACCTGGCTTGGCTATGCCCTGCCGGTTCTGGGCGGATTGCTGGGCGTGGCTTATGTCAACATCAACTATTTCGAATTCATCAACCCGGTCTGGGCAATAGGTGGTGGGGCAATCCTGGGTTGGATTGCAGCGCGCCTGATCCGCAAGGCGCTGGGATAAAGGTTATCTGGGGCCACCGGCCCGTTGCGATACGCAAAAGGACAAAGAAATGCTGGAAATCAAGAACCTGCACGTGAAGCTTGAGGAAGAAGATAAGCAGATCCTCAAGGGTGTCGATCTGACCGTGGATGCCGGGAAGGTACACGCGATCATGGGTCCGAATGGTTCGGGCAAGTCGACGCTCAGCTATGTGCTGTCGGGGCGTGATGGCTATGAGGTGACCGACGGGTCAGCCACGCTGGATGGCGAGGACCTGCTTGAGATGGAGCCCGAAGAGCGCGCCGCAGCAGGTGTGTTTCTTGCGTTCCAATACCCCGTGGAAATCCCCGGTGTGGGCAACATGACCTTCCTGCGGACTGCTGTAAACGCTCAGCGCAAGGCGCGCGGGCAAGAGGAACTGTCGGCCACCGATTTCCTGAAAGAGGTGCGCGCCAAGGCCAAGGCTTTGAAGATCGACGCCGATATGTTGAAGCGTCCGGTCAATGTTGGTTTCTCGGGTGGTGAGAAAAAACGAAACGAAATCCTGCAGATGGCAATGCTTGAGCCTAAGATGTGCATCCTTGACGAGACCGACTCGGGTCTTGATGTGGATGCAATGAAACTAGTGGCTGAAGGTGTGAACGCTCTGCGGGACGAAGGGCGCGGGTTTCTCGTGATCACGCACTATCAGCGCCTGCTGGATCATATCAAACCGGACGTGGTCCACATCATGGCGGACGGCCGCATCGTCAAATCCGGCGGGCCCGAGCTGGCGCTGGAAGTGGAACATAACGGCTATGCCGACATTCTGGCCGAGGTGAACTGATGGCGTTGCCCCAAGCAAAACAAACCGCGACCGAGGAGCGGCTGGCCGCCCTGACGATGCCGGACGCGGGCTGCACCCGTAAGGCGCGCGAGGCCGCTTTGGCCCGGGTGCGCGAGATGGGCTTGCCCGGTCGTCGCGACGAATACTGGAAATACACCCGTCCGGACACGCTGATTTCGGCCGAAGCCCCGGCGGCGGCTTTGTTCGAGACCGATGAACCGATGATGTTCCACGAATTTGATCGTCTGAAGATCGTGTTCATCGACGGGGTTTTCAGCCCAGAAGAGTCCGACGACCTCTCGATGGAAGGCGTGTCGATTGATCGGCTCGAAGACATCTGCTGCAAAGATATTCACTGGGGTAAGGAGTTATACGGCGTTCTGGAAGCCCGCGGTCAGGTCCCGGTGCAGCGTCCGCTGGCGGCGTTGAATACGGCTTTCGCCTCGGACGGGGTTGCGATTCATGTGACCGGGAAACCGTCCAAGCCGATCAGCCTGATCTATCGCCATGCGTCCGAGACCTCGGACGCGATCCTGCACCACATCGTTCGTGTGGAAAGTGGTGCCGAGGTGACGATCCTTGAAAATGGCCCCGCCGCCTCGCGTTTTAACAAATGCATGGAAATCGATATCGCCGATGGCGGTACCCTGCATCATGTCCGCGCGCAGGGGCGTGATCACCAGCGCCGTGCGGCAACGCATATGTTCACCCGCATGGGTGAAGAGTCGGTTTATAAATCGTTTACCCTGACGGTAAATGGCGTACTGACCCGCAATGAGCAGGTTGTCGAACTGACCGGGGACAACGCGGTTGCCCATGTTGCCGGTGCCTGTGTCGGCGACGGTGACTTCCATCACGACGACACGGTTTTTGTGACCCATGACGCGGTGAATTGCGAAAGCCGTCAGGTGTTCAAAAAGGTGCTGCGCAACGGCGCAACAGGCGTGTTTCAAGGTAAGATCCTTGTCAAGGAAGGCGCTCAGAAAACCGATGGCTATCAGATCAGTCAGTCGTTGCTGCTGGACGATGACAGCCAGTTCCTGGCGAAGCCCGAACTTGAGATCTACGCCGATGATGTGGCCTGCTCGCACGGCTCGACCTCTGGCGCGATCGACGAGACGGCGCTGTTCTACCTGCGCTCTCGCGGTGTTCCGGTAAAGGATGCGACGAACATGCTAACGCTCGCCTTCCTTGCCGAAGCGGTACAGGAAATCGAGGATGACGCACTGGCCGAGGTCATTGTGTCCCGTCTGCAAGATTGGCTGGCACGCCGCAACTGATGCCTGTCACAACGGATATCGTGGCCACGTATCGCGGACCGGGGCGCGTTGTGCGCCGCCTGATGGATATGGGGCCACGCGAAGATCGCGCCTTGGCGTTTGTCATGGCCTTCTGCGTGATCGGCTTTATCGCGCAACTGCCCAGCCTTGCGCGGCAGGCCCATTTGGACGGGTCCGAGCTGAACATGCTGATGGGTGGTGCGCTGCTGGGCTCGGTCTTTATCCTGCCGTTGCTTTTCTACGGTCTGGCTTGGATCTCGCATCTGGCCGCAAGGGCATTTGGGGGCAGGGGCACCGGCTATGGCGCGCGGCTGGCGTTGTTTTGGGCGCTGCTGGCCTCGGCCCCGCTGGTCTTGCTGAATGGTCTGGTCGCCGGTTTCATCGGCCCGGGGGGCGCGCAAACGCTGGTCGGGCTGTTATGGGTTGCGGTTTTCGTCTGGTTCTGGTTCTCGGGACTGAGGCAAACGCAAAGGGCGTCTGAATGAGCGCTGCCACCTTGATGAATATGGTCGTTCTGACCCTGTCAAACCCTGCCGAGGCCGCGCGTCGTCTGCTGGCGATGCGGTTGGGCGGCGATGTGCTGTGGCTGGCCTTTTTTCTGGCCGTTATCCTGAACGCATTGGTGCAATCTGCCTCGGGCTTTGTGCTGCCGCTGGTGTCACCCGAGGTCCAGCAAGTGGCCGAGCCGGTGTCGCGGACCCTGTTCGTCTCGGTCGGTGCCATCCTGATCAGCGTCGTCACCTTTCTGTTTGTCGGGCGGATGCTGGGTGGAACTGCTTCGCTTTTTGGGATCATGACCTTGGTGGTCTGGCTGCAAATTCTGCAGATCGTGGGGCAGGCGATCGTTCTGTTGGCCGTGTCAGTCGCACCGTTCCTGTTCCTGCCCGCCAGCCTCGTGATGCTGGGGCTAAGTCTCTATATCACCCTGCATTTCCTGAACGAGGCGCACCGGTTCGCCTCGCTCGGCAAGTCGTTTCTGGTGATGCTCATCTCGGGTGTTCTGGCCATCCCCTTTGTTCTTTGGTTGTCCCCCGGCGGACCTGTATAGGGAAACTCTGTCCATGTATGACGTGCAGAAAATCCGCGCTGACTTTCCGATCCTCTCGCGAGAAGTGAATGGCAAGCCGCTGACCTATCTGGACAATGGCGCCTCGGCGCAGAAGCCGCAGGTGGTGATTGATGCGGTCACGCGGGCTTATGCGCATGAATATTCAAATGTTCACAGGGGCTTGCATTATCTTTCTAATCTTGCGACTGAAAAGTACGAATCCGTCCGCGGCACCGTTGCGCGGTTTCTAGGCGTCGCGGATGAGGATGAGATCGTTCTGAACTCGGGCACGACCGAGGGGATCAATCTGGTCGCCTATGGCTGGGCCATGCCGCGTCTGCAAGCCGGGGACGAGATCCTCCTGAGCGTCATGGAGCATCACGCCAACATCGTGCCCTGGCATTTCCTGCGCGAACGGCACGGCGTTGTGCTGAAATGGGTCGATGTGGATGCGGCGGGCCATCTGGACCCGCAGGCGGTGATTGATGCGATCGGTCCGAAGACCAAGCTGGTTGCCGTCACCCATTGCTCGAACGTGCTGGGCACCGTGGTCGATGTAAAGGCGATCACGCAGGGGGCCCATGCCAAAGGCGTGCCGGTGCTGGTCGATGGCAGCCAGGGCGCGGTGCACATGCCGGTCAATGTGGCGGATATCGGCTGCGATTTCTACGCGATCACGGGACACAAGCTTTATGGCCCCTCGGGGTCAGGCGCGATCTATATCAAGTCCGACCGTATGGCCGAGATGCGGCCGTTCATCGGCGGCGGCGACATGATCAAGGAGGTCTCGAAGGATGAGGTGATCTATAACGATCCGCCGATGAAGTTCGAGGCCGGAACCCCCGGAATCGTCCAGACCATCGGGATGGGCGTGGCGCTGGACTATATGATGGATCTGGGCATGGAGAGCATCGCCGCCCACGAGGCGGGCTTGCGCGACTATGCCATGCAGCGCCTGACCGGGCTGAACTGGCTGCAGGTGCAAGGCACGACCGCCGACAAGGCCGCGATCTTCAGCTTCACGCTGGACGGGGCGGGGCACGCGCATGATGTCTCGACCATTCTGGACAAGAAAGGGGTGGCCGTGCGCGCCGGTCACCATTGCGCCGGGCCGCTGATGGATCACCTTGGCGTCACCGCCACCTGCCGCGCCAGCTTTGGGCTTTATAACACCACGGATGAGGTCGACACCCTGATCGATGCGCTGGAACTGGCGCATGATCTGTTTGCCTGATCCGGTCGTATTTGCAGTTGCACCCGGATCGGAACGAGGGTAGCTAACGGCCAAGGCACCTGTAGCTCAGCTGGATAGAGCGCTGCCCTCCGAAGGCAGAGGCCAGAGGTTCGAATCCTCTCAGGTGCGCCATTTCACTTTCGGCAGTTGAAAATCCCTCCAACACCTTGAAAGGGAAAGAAAAAATCGGGGTTCGAACACCCTGATTTCGGCTGTATCGAACAGGCTCCGAAAAGGCCAGTCGAAGCACCGTTTTTTGCCACTCAATCCGACCATTTTGCCAGATATTCCAAGGGCTTGATAGAAAGCGTAGCGCGAGTTCGAACGACTCCTCCAGAGTGTTCTTCGGCTTGCCGCCCATCGCCACCCGCTCTTCGAGTAGCGCCTTTTCACTTTCTAGCTTGCCGATGCGCTTCTCATAGGCAGCAATCACGCTGCCAACGCCCGATTCAACGATGCGGTCGAGCAGGGCTTCGATTTGTTTCTCAATCTTGTGGATATCTCGCTTGAGCGTCTTCGACGTGTCCGCAGCTTGCGCGAGACGCGTATCCCAGACGTCTTTGAACATCGCCTTAGCGAGCTTGAAGAGGCCTTCGGACGGCTCCAGGCGCTGGAGCAGTTCTTCGAAATCACCTTCGAGCTGATCGCGCTTGATCGACTTCCGATAGCTTTCGCAGTCCTTGGTCTTACAAAGATAATAGGGGTGCTTCTTACCCGTCTTGCTGGTTGACCAGCAGGCCGTCAGGGCTTCTCCGCAATCATCACACTGGATGAAACCACGCAGCGGGAAGTCCAGCGAGATGTCTTTGCGGGCTGGAGCTTTGGCTGTGCTCGTCAGCCGCTCCTGAATTTTCAGGTGGGTTTCATAAGAGATGAGTCCTTCATGTTGACCCTTTCGAACTGAGATGCCCCAATCAGTATGCTCGACATAGCCAGCATAAAGACATCGCGTTAGCATCTCATAGACACGCTGATTGCGAATCTCTTTGCCGTTTAGATCTTTCGGGAATGCAGGCTGGCGCTCAAGGAAGCGCTTCACTTCAACTTGCGTCTGGAAATGACCGCTGGCGTAGCCTTCTAGCGCTTCTTGCAAGATCGACGCATTGGGCTCATCACGCACCAAGATTTTGCCATGACCAGCGCTGGAGCGCTCATAGCGATATCCGATTGGTGCCTGAAAAGGCCAATAACCATTTTGAAGTCGTGCGCGCATGCGGTTTTTAGTTTGCTCCCCGTTCTTCTGTCGCTGGTGCTGGGAAACAGATGCCAGCAGATTTTCGACGAGAATTGAATCCGAGTCTTCTCCGAATTCAATCGATGGGCTTTCAAGGATTCCGCCTGCGGCACTGATGTCGGCACGGAGTTTAATATGTGCTTCGAGCCCGCGTGCCAATCGCGTGATGTCGTCGATGATCAGAACATGCGGAGTCTTCCGACGTTGGCGTAAAAACGATAGGGTTTCTTTCATGCCAGGGCGCATAGAGTATTTGCCCGACATATCGTCTTTGAAGACGGCAACGACTTCGTACCCTTTGTACTTGGCAAACTCGCGGCAGCGGGTCTCTTGCGAGTTCAGCCCATCACCGCGTGTGGTCTGCTTAGGATCGGACACACGACAGTAGATGACTGCCTTCGTGCCGATTCCAACATCCTTTTCTAGATGTACTTTCATATCGACTCCTAATCTCTGGCGGGTCGCGATTACGTATCATCGCTGGCGCGCTCGAATTCTTTGCTCAAAGTGTTTGCAGGCTTGGATTCATTAGAATCCTTGTTGCCTTGCACTTCAAGTGTCGCCCCGAGTTTTCCACAGGCTTCTTGGCCCAGTACCTCTTGGAGAGGATGAACGCCGAAGCCGAGGTCTACAAAGGAGACGATGATGCTCCAAAGCGCCTGAACGATCTCTTCTTTTTGAGCCTCGCTAAGCGATGGATCATCGAGGTAGGCCTGATACTTCGTTGTATCGATCCCAAGGCTGGGCTTGGCCGCTGAATTCAGCGTGAAGCGGAAACCCTGACTTTCATCGTTCTCGTTCATGGCTGCACCCTCCTTTCCGACTTCAAGCGTGCGTTGTCCCGCATCCGCAACATGCGGATGTTCATAATGTCCGTCACGTCCTTGAGGTGCCTCATGCCGAACAGCGGAGGCGGAAAGCGCAGCATCATTCGATACGCATTACTCTACTTTCATAATACCACCTTCGGTTGTTTCATGGCAAATTTGCGTGCCGTCACGGCAAGTGATCGTTTCAAGTTTCATGTTGTTTTCCTTTTTCTGGTTTCGGTTTTCAGACGTTCGGGCGATGGCCTTCGATGAAGCTCCACATCCCGTTTTGGTATTGCGGCAGATCAGTGAGTGACGAAGGAACGGCTTCCGTGATCACCTTGAGGGATCGCTTCAGTTTGAAGCGACCAGGCACTTTGACCACGCTAAGATCGCGGTCGAAGTACGGGTTCGGCGCGTAAAGGCCAGAATAGTGCGGCATGGCGAAGTACGGGCTTTTATCCGTGAGGAAGGGCGGAAGGCCGTAACCCGATGCCATCACCAGAGATTGCTTGTGACTCATCCCGAGGATTTCTTCGGGCGTCATGAGCGCGCGCGCCTGTTTGCGCTTGTGCCCGCGTTCATAATCCAGTGCCTTCATCGCAAGTCCTGTGCGAATGGCACCGCCCTTGTTCCCAAAGAGCGCATCATGCATCGCTACGCGCATCTCGCGTTGCGCGCGGTGCTGGGTGAGATGATCGTCCAGCTCCAGCGTCTGGTTGCCGAGCTTGGCGCTTAAGTGCCGTGCGGTTTCCAAATCCGAGATGCCGCCGCCGAGATGGACTTCGATATCTGCGCTGGCCGAGAGCGTCATCGCCCCCGTTGGCCCGAGGTTGTTTCGGATTTGTCCGATGTCCTGATAGACGCACACGGGACAAAGACCGAAGCCGCGCCCAATCGAGTAGAATTCGGCAATCTCGGGGAAGCGCCCGAGCTGGGCGGCTTCATCAATCACCAGATTGAGCGTCGGCGCATCGGGATGCAGTTGCTTGAGCGTTCGAAGCGTCGAGAAGAACTGGCGGATGACGGCAGCATTCTGTTCCGTCATCTCCGGGGGCATGACAAAGAAAACGAAGACGGGATCGCTGGTCTTCTCGCAGAGAACATCCAGCGTGAAGTCTGCCTCGCCTGTTCGAACGAGCGCGGCTTGCAGACGCGGATCATTCATGAAGGCCAGTGCGTTACTGATGCCGCCCATGACCGAGTCAAAGGTGCGGCGGCTCTCGGCTGCCATATCCAGCATCTCATCGAAAGTGATGCGAAGATCGCCTTCACCCAGAGCGCTCATCACCTCAGCCGTCTCTTCCCAGGCATCGGGGTACGAGCGCACCATGCCGATCAGCTCATAAAGTGAAGTCGGGGATACGCCGCCATCCAGATGCACAAGGCCGCGCATCAGGGCATCCAGCCAGTTCTGTCCCTTTTGATCGAAGAAGGCCGAGTCGCCCCCGCCGCTTTCGGGCAGGAAGGTTCGCGCTGCACGGCGGCAATCTGCAACCAGTCGCGGGCTATCGGGCGTAAGGTGACTCAGAAGCGAAAGCCGATTACCTTGAACGCCATGCGTGAGGTACGGGTTGATCTCGTACACGCGCGCTTTCACTTGCGCAAAATACGGTTCCATCACCGCGCGCAACTCGCGCTTGGGATCGAAGATCGCATGGCGCGCGGGCTCGCCGCTTCGACCGGGCGCATCCATGAGATGCGAAAGGACAGAGGTGAATTTGCCCGAGCCAGCGCCGCCGATCAGCAGCATGCCAGCATTTTTCGCGTGGAAAAGCTTGCGCCCATTGTGGAACCCAAAGGGTACACCGCCCTTGGCTTTGAAGGCGCGGCTGATTTCGAGGCCTTGCGCGAAACGCGCCGAGCCATAGGGATATTGTTCCTCAAATCGCATGAGGGTCTCCTTTCATTTTGAGTTTTGGGTTGGGGTGGGATGACGGCTTTTAGAGAGCCGCCATCCTGTTGGTCGGATCAACCACCGATGAAGACACCGATGATTGCCATGATGATGATAAATCCGGCGAGTCCTTCGAGGAATTCCTTCACCTTGTCACCGAAGGATTTAACCTTCTGGCGGTGAACAATTTTTCCGACTTCGCGTTCAATGATCTTAGGCATTTGGTTTCCTTTCATGTTTCGTTTCAGTTTTGATGTCCGGCCACGTCATTGCGGCCAGCCAGATTGGTTCTCAGATGAGTCTGTACGAAATGTAGACTCCGGCTACAGTCAGCCCTGCGGTGATCCCAGCACGCGCTGCAAAGAACGTGAGAGGCCAGCAGAGCAGCATGTAACAGACAATGATGAAGTCGACCGTTTCTGGTCCGTAACTCCGCCTACAAAGCTGCCAGACATAGGGTGCTGTGAACTCGTAGAACGGTGGACTAACGACAATTGACACCATTGCTGCTGCGCATGTCGCAAAGCCTCCTTTCATGTCTTGGCCTGGGCCTCGGCCTCCTTGGCCAGGGTGGTAAGGTGGTTGATACATTCTCGTGTCTTCCTTTCTGTCTATTATGCGGTCGAGGCCGCAGTTCGCCGTTCACTGAAAGCGGTGCTTTCAGCGTGGCTTTGGTTGTCGTCGTTGGGCTATGTGTTTGGTGCCCCGTTTGCCCGTTCGGGCGGCGTGCCCTTTGTGGCGGCACAAGTAGATTTGTAGGCTGTGCGCCATGGGGCTGTAAATCTGGGCACGGAAGCAGAACCATGAAGCGCCCGTCTGTAAGCAATTAATAATATGACAAAAAAACGGAAATATCAGAGACAAAAACAGGCCGTGAAATCGCGCCCACGCAACAGATATGTCGTCGGGGCAAAGCTCTCCGAATATCGGTTTTTGAAGATTTTGAAGGGATTCGCCGAGGCCAAATCCGTCAAGGATTTGAACGCTGAATCGGGGATTTCAGAGAAGACTATTCGCGATACCTATTGGGAGCTTCGGAGGAAGCTTTACGCTGCTGTTCACACCAACAAAGCAAGCTTCAACAATGCTGGCCGCTATCTATTTCCATTTGGGAAGATCGAACGCCCGGGCACATTGCTTATGGAAGCCGTAGCGGACAGCGGCGCTTTCGCCGACTTGATAGACCGCCAATACCCAGGCAACCGACCACCCACCGACAAACAAGTTGGCCTGTTAGTCTTCGAGATGGGGATACGGGTCTTGTGTAAATCACCAAGCATGAGGCGCAAGCTGGCCGAGGCTTCAGCGCCCGTAGTTCAGTGCCAACGCGAACTGGAGAGCCTGACAGCCGAAATCGAACGGGTTCAAACCGAGCCGGCCAACAGATGGACGGCGGGCTATCTCATGATCGAACTGGAACACAAGCTCATAGAGCTTGATTTGCTCAAGTTGCAGCAAAACCTTGAAGCCATCACGGCAGACCATCGCGTTTCGATTGATCCCAGCCACATGATATTCACACAACTGCGCAGCTTTTTGGCGAAGAACCCGATTCAGTTTTCCTCTTCATCTTGATCATTGAAGAGGGCCGCTGCATCGCGCGCACCATGTACAACATGAACGATGATTAGCTCGGTATTGGTGAAGGTATAATAAATCGCGTAGTTACGGTGAAAGTGAACGCGAAGGCCAGCGGCCAAATCTGCGCGGGAAGGGCCGATTTCTGGGTGATGGAGCAGAGGTTCAAAGTGCTGGGCGATCTGGTTGACGAAAGATGTTGCCGCCTGCGGTGACTCTTGCGCGATATAGGCCCAAATCTCGGACAGGTCGGTTTCGGCTTTGGCCGTTATTCTGAGCTTGAGCGGGCGGATAGAATGGCCTCCCCTTTGACAATTAGCCGCTGTGCATCAAAGTCGGATACACGTCCCGTCCTAATGTCATCCAGACCCGCCTTAATGCCAGCCTCCAGCATCTGCCGTTCGGCAGCGCGGCGTTCTTCTTCATCCTCTAAAAGACGCAAGCCAGCACGGACAACCTCCGAGACGCCGTGGTAACGTCCGCTCGAAACCAGAGCCCGGACAAATTCCTGCTGGTGCTCTGTCAATGATATGCTGGGGTTGCGTGCCATATCGGTCTCCTTTTAACCATTGTAGCATATAATGCGACAACACTGCAAACGCAGTGGAGCGATTAACCAAAACTTAACGCTCGCAAGCGTATAATATCATTGTGAATTTTGGAAATGACGAAGAGATATTGAACCTAACCCAGCGCTTTGCCAAGCATGCGCGCGACTTTGACGATCTACAGCATGAAATCGCAGGCCGCGATGTTGGCCGAATGGGACGCTTCTTGCCAGACGGCGCTCAGAGCGCCACATCCTCTGGCAAGTCCAATGATAAACGCGCCGAAGTGCTGACGCGCTTGCAAGCCGTGCTTTTGAGTAATCCAGCCTATGCGCAGGCTTTTCACGAAACCGAACGCGCACTCAACGACGCACAAAGCCAATTGGATACTCTCCTAGAGCGCGTACAACGGGAGATAGAAGCCAATGATCTGGCTTTGGTGGGCATTCGGGAACGTGCGGCGCGTCTGGAGGACGGCACTCGCGTCTACAAGGATCAGCACGGGCGTATCCGCTCTGAAGATGGCGATGAAATCAATGATGCCATGGCCGCAGGCATTCTGTGGATAGGCAATGAGCCTAGCTTTGAAGACATGAAAGATGCCCGCGAGCGCGGCGAGCGTTTGAAGGGTATCGAGCATGATATTCAGATCGGCCAAGGCCGCATCGGTGAAATGCAAGCGGACATGAAGGATGAGAGTACGGTCGAAACAACCGAAGAATTGGATGGCTTCCGAAAGCAGGCCGACGAGATTGTACAAGATGCGGAAGAGCGATTAGAAACCGAGTTGTCGGCGCGATTGGGTGAAGAACAATCTAAGCCATCTACTGTTTCGCAGGCGAGCGTACCGACGCTAGACTTCTAGAAGTTCCCACATTCTTTCTCAATCACAGCAAGGATTACCGCTTGCGGATGATGGTCTGGCAGCGCTCGCATTACTTCCTGAATACGGGCTGCCCGTTGTTCAGCGCCCGCGACAGGTCCCCCAAACCACGAATCGATACAGTCAGCGATCCCCTCACGCCCTTCCACCTGAGTTGCAACGATTCCGATCATCGTCACCGAGTTCTGAAAGAAATTCCTCTGGCTTTCTTCTCCCCATTCCAGCACATCCGCGCTTGTAAATCCTTCCGCCGCACAAAGCTGTGGAGAAGAAGCGAAAACGGCAACAAAAGTATGTAACAACAACGATTTAGCGGTGATCATAATCGAAGGATTTTGAACACTGACTCTTTCCGGAGGATTATGAAAGAGCTATATTTCACACACGCTGGAATCCGGCGTTTTCAAGAGACCTATGCGGACGCTTTGTCGTCGCGCGGCTCCTGTTCAGAAAGGTTCATTTTTGAGCAGGGGGCGGTATGAGCATCTGGCCAAGCATAAGCGCGCCTGGGCGGCGGATCGGTTACGCCCGTGTCTCGACCAAAGACCAGAAGCTCCGCATGCAGCGCGACGCTCTCAATTCTGTTGCTTGCGATATGATTTTCGAAGACCACGGTGTCTCTGGCACCAAAGCCAGTCGCGCCGGGTTGGATGCGATGCTGGAGGAACTAAAAGCTGGTGATACAGTGATCGTCTTCAAGCTGGATCGGCTGGGACGTTCTGTTCTGCATCTGGCCGACCTTCTGGTCTGGTTCCAGAAGAAAGGTGTTCATTTTTGTTCGATCAGCGAGGGAATCAACACGACAACGCCCGGCGGCAAGCTGGTGTTTCACTTGTTCAGCGCGTTCGCTGAATTCCAGCGCGACATTATCGCAGAAAACACCCGAACGGGCCTGAACGCCGCCCGCAAACGCGGTGCAAAGCTGGGCAGACCAATAGCTGTAGACGTAAACACCATTCTGGAAGCTCAACAAATGATTGAGCATGATGGATTAAGCGTTTCTGAAACGGCACGCAGGCTTGGTGTATCCAGGGCCACACTGTCACGGCGACTGCACGCCGAGGCAGATGAAATGGTGTGATGCTTGAAGGCGAGGTAAAAACGCGCAAACTGCGCCTCTAGCTGTAGCGGATAGCAATACTTGCGAACGGTATGCAAGCTGAAGAACACAGAGCGGATGCAAGCGCAGCAACTGCCGCTCGCTGCGCAGGCCACATGAGCACGAAAGACGCGGACTTTCCCGGCATTCGCCGCATAAAGCGTCTATGGCAGCTATTAAATACGTTACAGCCGCAGCATTGTGCCAGAGTTACCCACGCGAAATCGTGAAAAACGCGCTCGAACAGTTCTGTAGTTGGACTTCTATTGAAGAGAGGTGCCCTGTTCGACAAACGCCGCAAGATTGTTGGAAAACTGCTCTGACATTACACTTTCACATCCGGTGGCCGTAACGATCTCCCTTGCGTCCGCTACTAATTTGCCAGCGGCACCGATATAATCTGGCCCCATATAGGAAATCATTACGACAGGGCTCGATAGATTGGCATGTGCTTCCAAGAATGGCGCTCCGAACCGGTTTCTATAGCGAACTGTCTCGGATTCGCCCAAAACTCGATCAACCTCGACACCATTCTGGGTCGTAACAAGGTCCAAGCGAGATTCGAAAGCGGAGATGGGCTCAGAGATACTGGCTGCACATGTTTCCATGTATACTCGTTCGTGTACATAAAGCAGGACCAGCGCGCGCATCTCAATCGCCATACGAACTCTCTGGTCAAACTTGTCGAAGCCATATGCACCTTCAAACTCACCGGCGTAAATATGTCTTGCCATCTTGTTGCCGACTGCAAGTTCGGAATCTGAAGCTGCCTTGGATAAGGCATGAATTGTAAGCACAACGCGTTCACCCGAGGCTTTCTGCACATGAACTTCGACACGCCCGTCTCGTTCGATGGCAGCGTTCATCATTCCAATGTGTGACTCAACCATTCCCATGCCGTTGTCGATAATAAGCAGAGAATCGTTTTTCATAATGCCTGCCGCTGCTGCTGGGCTGCCAGCTTCGACAGCAATTACTATAGAAGATGCATTAGGGCCCTTTCCCAAGAACAGACCTAAGTCTAAATCTGCGGCTACTGTGCCTGGTGGCAATTGCGCGTTCGCTTTCTGGTTGGCTGGTTTGGAGATATTTCCTACCTCTAAAGTCGCAGGTTCGTTGATCATCCAAGGTCTCGCGCCGGTTGTGCCGCCACCACGCTCGATCATCCAATTAGTGCGTCCACCATCCCATGATAAAATCTTCATACCGCCACTCGTCGGACAGTCAGGACCTTGAACGATCTCCGTAAAACTAACAGAGCCGTTTTCCATAAGGTATTGGTAAACATCTGCAACATAATCAGGAATGACTAGAGTTCCGCTGCATCCAAGATCCGGATACTCGACGAATGCTTCATTCTCAATCACCGTAACAACAACTAGGTGATCTGGCGAACCTAGCGGGCCTATATGGCCAGAGATTTGAAAATTATGAGAACCATGCATTTCGGGTTCCGCATTCGGCACAGCGTCGGTGTCTATCTCTTCTTTAGGCGGTGTGGCCGTTTCATCCGGTGTCTGACCCGTTTCTACCTCCGCCTGCAGACTGGGCTTCGAAGTCGCAACATTGAAGGATAATGTCACGGGCCCCTCAACAATCGGGGCAGCGCCTCTGCGACTGGACCACTGATACACCCACTGATCGCCTTCGAACAGCGTTAGCTTAATGAAACCGCCATACCCGCATGCGCCTGTACCACGATCAAGAGTTTCGTTGAATTCAATTGCGCTCTCAATCTGTTGGTGAAGAAGGACCGTGCCACCGCAATTCAATTCGGGATAGTCGATGTGCATTACTTCGCCATCATTCCATATCCTAACTGAATAGTCTTGGTATCCATGTTGGGACACCTTTCCCGAAAACTCAAAATTCCTAACAGACAGGTCAGCCTGTTCAGCCGACACTTGCAAAGAAAAAAGGGCTAGGGACGCCACAGAAGATAGCAACACTCGGACAGCAAAACCAATCACGTCAATCGAACCTCAGAAAACGAGAACTCAAAACATCAATAAGCAGGAAGGTAGTGAGTTCGTCGATTCGGTTCAACGTTCTTGATTCGCAAGAACAAAACGGCACCATCCGTTGCCAGCGGGACAAGCCCGGAGTTTCAGAACTGTAGTCACTTCAACAGAAGAGCTTAATCGATAATCTCAAAGAGCCGCCATTCCTTTGCATCGCAGTATCTGCCCACTTTGGGTTCTCCTGGAACCTTCGCCGCGCAGATCGCCAAGGGCTGGATCGCGATAATGAGAATTGAAAAATCAGCGAAGAACTGAGGCTAGGTTGGCATATCGCAGATGGCGTGCAGCTTTGTGTTCATGCCGCCCTTGGTTCTGCCGATCAGTCGACCACCTTTTTGATGCCCAAACTGGACGCAGTACGGTGGGCTTTAAAATATGTAGCATCGATCATCACGGTCTTTTTCACGCCATAGTCGGTTGCCAGCCCGACCAGCATCTCGGCAAAGATGCCTTTCTGCTCCACAGCTTCCAGCAGTCGTAAAGTGTCTTGAGCGGCCTATATTCCTTCGGCGCATCGCGTCATCTCCGCATTGGCAGTTTTTGCGCATTTCTATTTTTTGTTTATGCTGACGCGTCACGAAAATTGAATATTGCGCGAAGCTATTTGCGAACGGTTTGCTCCAAAGAACTCTGAACAAACGAATTTTGCTGTGGAAAAATGGTCCCATTTTTATTAACTTAGTATTTTAGTAAGTTTTTGTATTGTATAATTAAAATATGAGTTTAGATATTTCTCACAAAATGCTGAGGGGTAAATCCCACCTTTGGTTAGCAACGATTATTGGCCTTGCTATGGGCTCTTTCTTGGTATTCTCACACACATCCGTTTTTGCCCAAGAAGCAAATCCTTCAAAACCAAAGACTGAGATCATTGCAGATGAGGTTGCCGGAACAGTGAGTATTGTCATTGACGGCGAGACGGTTGGTTTTTTCAATAAGCACGGTCTGCATGTTCTGGGCGATGTCATTTATAGCGGAACAATTCGCGACGGCGGTGAAGATGTTCCAAAAGTAATTTCTGAAAACAAAGATGGCGGGCATGCGGATGAAGAAAACCAGTAGCCGTTTCCTGCCTACGTTTCTTTTTGCTCTTTTTGCGCTGGTTTCTGCGTTTTCTGCTTATGCACAGGAAGCTGCTCCGGGGGATGCCTGCGCCGCCGGAGAAAATGGCCGTTACGCTCTTACGGGTGGCCCCGAGCTATCGAATACCGGACATTTGATCATTTGCAATGGGAGTAACTGGATCAAAGTTATGAGTTTTACGACTGACGGAGTGACTCAATTACAATTTACCAACACAGGCAGTTGTTCGGATGGTGAGGCACTAACTTACAATGCGGCGACAGGCGGGCTGACTTGCGGCGTTACCGATATAATTGATCCTATCTGGGTAACTTCAGCAGGCACGATCACCACAACAAATGTAAATTTGGCGATCTCTGAGGTGGTGGCTGCGAGCGATGAAAGCGGAACGCCGACTTACCAGAAGGTTTCGGGCGCAGGGTGGCTGAATGTTGCAACGAATGGAACTATCAGTGGAAGCGCCCCAGCAGGGGGCGGCACCTATTCGGTTGTGGTTCGCGCAACAGATGGATCTGGCAATACGGCGGATCGTACATTCGATGTGGTAGTAAATGGCGGCTCCGGCCCCGTTGGATGTGTAAATCCGGGAGATATATGTCCTGACCTAACACTATACGCAGGTTTGTCGCCGGATGGAGATGTAAATATGTTTACCACCCAAGCTGATTTGGGCGCATTTGCGTTTAATGACGGGACAAACAATTGGCTCGACAGCACGATTACAAACTGCACAAATGTTCAATCAACATGCCGCACTGGTGAAGCCAACACAAATGCTATGATCTTAGCGGATTCAGCGACCACCACTGCGGGGATTGATCCTCACAACGCTGCATTGGCCTGTTTTTGTTTTGGCGAAGAACATACTAACCGACCCAATACCGTTGTTCCACCTGAATGCTCTGGCGACCCACTAGGTACTAATTCCATGGACGGGTTCGGGTATGACGACTGGTATCTTCCTTCGATCGCCGAACTGGACGTGATGTATGTCAATCTTGTCTCTCCCGGAGATACCGACAATCCAACTTACCAAGACGGAATAAACTATGGAGATGGGGGAGGCGTCAATGCGGCCAACGATGGACCAGCAGCAGGCTCTTTTGGAACCAATTGGTATAGATCGTCTTCTGAACGTTATGACGAAGAAGCGTGGGTTCTAAATACCGGTGCTGGGCAAATACAAGATTCAAAAGACTACCCTGATCGTGTTCGTTGCATTCGAAAGTAGATGCCAGCTTTGAGACATTACGTTTGTACTGACCCGAAAACCCTGACGTTGGTGGTTTTGGCAGATTTAGTGATGTGCAAGATGTGTGCGTGGTACTACCACACACATCTTGGCAAGGGGGCCCGCTCCGAAACTTCGTTCCTGCGCGCCCCCGTTGCATCCCCCCGGCCAGTGGCTCGGATCAGGGCATAAAGCCCCTCCCAGAGCCACATAGAACGTATCCCCGTTCAATCAGTCGTTGGGCTTGGAGACGTGCCTCTCCACCAACACCGAACCATGCACAAACGGCTGCCCGTTTGACCACCAATCAGGGTAGCCTTCGAGCTCCCAACCGATACCCCCATGAGGATTTCATCCAGATCATTTCATGAAGACCAACCTTCCTCAGATTGGATGCGCGCCATGTCATGGAGACAATTTCATTGAGACCAACCCTGCGCGGTCTGGACTCACGCCATCTTGTCAAAGATGGACCATGATCAACATGCCAATTGCCACCTTGCTAAACCAGTTCGTGCTGCCTACGTTTCGTGTCCGACCGGACCCACACCCCCAACATCGTGTGGTTAAGTCACTTTGCCCCGTTGCAAGATGCAACCCATGTGTGTACGATGAGCGAAAAACACGAGCAGTCGTAAGCCCATGAAATTTATTGATTTATTTGCAGGACTCGGAGGATTTCACCAAGCGCTAAGCCAACGCGGAGGCGAATGTGTCTTTGCATCCGAGCTAAATCCGCATTTGGCTGATCTCTACGAGAAGAATTTCGGCATTCGCCCTGCTGGCGATATTCGAGACGTTGATCTCGATTCCATTCCCGAACATGATGTGCTATGCGCCGGGTTTCCCTGTCAGCCATTCTCCAAAGCTGGTGATCAAAAAGGCCTAGAATGTCCCCAATGGGGAAACCTCTTCGACTACGTTATCGATATCCTGCGCAAGAAAAAGCCGCGATATTTCATCGTCGAGAATGTTCCCAACCTCATGAGGCACAACGGCGGCGACACATGGGAAATCATTTGTAATCAACTGCGGGACGTCGGTTACGATATCGACTTTGACCGACTGTCGCCGCATATGTTCGGCATACCGCAAAAACGTGAGCGGGCATTCATTGTTGGCGATTCTCAAGGGCTCGATGGTTTTATCTTTCCAAAACCCGAGAAGATGAAACCTACATCAATTCGCACCGTCTTGGACGATGAACCTTGCGACACACACGACCTGAATGCCAACCATATCCGCTACCTTGAAACTTGGCAGGATTTTATCGCTTCATTCCCTGAGGACGAAGACCTCCCATCCTTTCCGATTTGGGCTATGGAGTTTGGGGCTGATTATCCGCTGGATGGGCTAACGCCGCACGCCCGAGAATATAAAGGTCTCGGCAAGTACAAGGGAGCATTTGGCACCCCGCTAGCGCGCAAGCGATCAGACACTGTTAAGAACCTGCTTCCAGCTTATGCTCAAACGAAACTGGATTATTTTCCTGACTGGAAAATTGATTTCATACACAAGAACCGAGACTTCTATGCCAAACATCAAAAGATCATTGATCCTTGGATTGATCGCATAAAAGGATTTCCGCCAAGTTTCCAAAAGCTGGAATGGAATTGCAAAGGGGCTGAACGCAATATCTGGAATCACGTTGTTCAATTCCGAGCTAGCGGCATCCGTGTAAAGCGGGAAGACACCGCCCCATCTTTGATCGCCATGACCACCAGCCAGGTCCCAATCATCGCTTGGAAGAAACGCTATATGACTCCAAGAGAATGCAGCAGATTGCAAAGCATGGGGAGCTTGGTTCATTTGCCGGAGACAAAATGCGGTGCCTACAAAGCTTTTGGGAACGCGGTAAATGTTGATGTTGTCCGAACCATATTCGATGCGCTCGTATCGAGAGAAAACCCACAAAACAATGAAGTTAGCGTGGTGGCGGCAGAGTAATGGGTAAGCTAAGTTCTGTGAACATCAGGCCGGGTGTCAATGTCTTATCCGTCCTGCCCCACCTGAATTACAAAGCGTGGTATGCGCTCGCGGAGTTCGTCGACAACGCCATTCAGAGCAGCATCGATAAAAAGAAAGAACTAAAGAAATACAATGGCGGGCAGTTCCAACTCATCGTCGATATTGATTTCAACCCTCACGAAAACTGTATAACGATCAAGGACAACGCCGCAGGCATTGCTGAAAGCGATTACTCGCGAGCGTTCCGTCCTGCGGAAATTCCTCCCGACGCTACAGGCCTATCAGAATTTGGCATGGGCATGAAGAGCGCCGCGTGCTGGTTCGCTCCGAATTGGAGCGTCAGATCAACAGCGCTCGGCGAAAGCACTGAACGGGCAGTGTTCTTTGATATAGATAAGATCGTCGAAGACAGTATCGAAGAGTTGCATGTTGTCTCAACGCAGGTCTCCGCCGAGAAACACTATACCGAAATCCGTTTGGATAACATTCGACGCTTCCCTCAAGGCAACACTGTTAAGAAAATCAAAAGTCATCTGGCCAGCATCTATCGAATTTTTATTCGTGACGGCTCCATGGTCCTGCGCATCGACGGTGAGCCGCTGACACATGATGACCCCGAAATTCTTGTCGCACCGAGCTATCGAGACCCGGATGGCCCTGAGATCAAATGGAAGAAAGAGATTGAGATCGATCTGGGAGAGGGAAAATCAGCAACTGGGTTTGTTGCCATACGCAAAACCATAAGCAACCAGTTTGCGGGTTTAGCGCTCTTTCGCCGAAAACGTCTTATCATGGGTAGCTTCGATGAGACTTATCGTCCGAAAGACATCTTTGGTGCTTCAAATACTTACGCATATCTGCGCGTGTTCGGCGAAGTACACCTACGTGGTTTTCACGTGAGCCACACAAAAGACGGGATTAAATGGGAAGAAAGTGAAGAAGCGTTTCTGACCGAACTCAGAAAAGTGCTTTCCTATGACGAGTTGCCGCTCTTGCAGCAAGTTCGCGAGCACCGAAGCAAAAAAGATGCATCGTCCAAACGAACGGAAGCAGGCTCGGCACTCAAGACGATGGCGCAGCGTCTCAAAGACAAAGAGATTTCTGCGCGACCGCCAAGCGGGCCAGATGCCCCAACCTCGCCCTCTCCGATTGAGCCGGAGCGCCCCGTAGAAGAGCCGCTTCCTGACATCCCCGAGTCGAAACAAGAGCGTGTGCGGTTTCGAACCAACTTTCGCGGCGAGCAATGGATGGTATCGATTGAGCTATCTTATGCGGATGAGGCGTCAAACTGGCTTGAGATCAGCAACAGACCATCCATAGCGGACCCGGAGCCGCGTGAAATTACCATCCGTGTTTCAATGCTGCATCCATTTATGGCTCAATTTGGCACATTGGATTCCGAAGGCTTTTTGGCCGTTTTGAATGTTGCTGCCGCCATGTCACTCGCAGAGATCGCGGCCAGCGAACTTGCCGACCGGAATCCATCGGCTATTCGTCGTTACACAAATGAAATTTTAAAAACCCAACTCTCTAAACCTGTTGCCAATGACTGAAAAACCCAACGTTGTTACTATCTCTACAAGCCCGAAGCACAGCAGCGGAGCGTGGTCCCCAGTGCAGGGTGATGCGCTCACAAGCCTATTAGAAGCCAATAAGAAACTCTCCGCTGATGAGAAAGAACGCCTTGTCCAGGAAACGGTCTCTATCCTTAGCGAATGCGCACCCCCGACAAGTACAAATCACAACAATACCGGACTTGTAATCGGTTACGTGCAAAGCGGAAAAACGCTATCATTTACGAGCCTTACGGCGCTTGCCAGAGACAATGGATATCGTCTCGTCATCCTATTGGCCGGAACAACAAACAACCTCGTTGAACAGTCATTTGATCGGCTGAAGGGCGATCTAAGTGCAACCGGAGCTCGCGAGTGGAACCTGTTCACGACGCAGCGGAAGGCCTTTCAAGACAGCGAGGTTGACCGCGTAAATAAAGAACTCGGCGCATGGCGAAGAAATAGCGAGCGAGCCCGCACGATCATCATCGTGTCTATGAAGCAGCACAAGCATCTTGAGAACCTTGCAAAGCTATTGGAGAAATCTGATTTTTCCGACATTCCGACGCTCATCATCGACGATGAAGGTGATCAGGCCGGGATGAATACAAAGGCCAAACAGAAAGATGAGAGCACGACTTATTCTCGGATAAGAGAGTTGCGAGCTTTGTTTCCCCATCACAGCTACGTCCTTTATACGGCAACACCGCAAGCACCGCTTCTCATTAGCCGCATCGATGCGCTCTCTCCCGATTTTGGACGCGTTTTGACGCCCGGCGATCATTATGTCGGTGGGCAAGAGTTTTTCGGTGAAGGAACCAATAAGTATGTCAAACTTATCCCTGATACCGATGTGCCTGACAAAAACGAGTTTCCCTCGGCTCCGCCGGAGAGCCTTCGCGCCGCGCTGCGAGATTTTTTTATTGGCGTTGCGATAGGCTTTCTTGAGGATGAATTTAAGAAGGGGCGCAACCGCACAATGATGATCCACCCAGCGGTAGCTAAAGATGAACACCTCATGTTCGCGCGTTGGGCCAAACAAATTAAGGACAATTGGGCGGTAATACTTCAAAACTCCGATCACCCTGAACACGATAACCTGATAAGCCAATTTAGGGCGTCAGCAGCGGAGCTTCTCAAGACCTACGAAACAGAACTTACGTTTTCGGAGATTTTGCCGGAGTTGTTTGCGGCTATGGAAGAAACAGCTGTTCAGGAAATCAACACCAGGCAGCAGGGAAGAATTTCCTCCGTTGACTGGGAGAACGAATACAGTTGGATTCTCGTCGGCGGTATTGGCCTTGATCGCGGCTTCACTGTCGAAGGACTTACGGTCAGCTATGTACCGCGATCAACAGGCGTGGGGAACGCTGATAATATTCAACAAAGGGCGCGTTTCTTCGGGTATAAGAAAAACTATCTCGGGCTCTGCCGTATCTACCTTACAGAAGAGAACATCGAGGCATTTTCCGAGTATGTGAAGCACGAAGAGGCTATTAGAGGGTCAATCCGAAACCACCTTCGTGGCAGTGGCAGCCTGAAAGACTGGCGCAGAAACTATCCCCTAGACAAGAACCTCAAGCCGACGAGGTCATCGGTTATCCTTCTGGAGATGTACCAGTCGAAGGGAAAAGGCGGTTGGATCACACCAGATCATCCATTCGACGATGCAGAAGTCGTATCTGACAACCGTGACACCGTTGATCAACTCCTAAACGCCTTCGATTTTTCGCGTTATACCGAAGAGGGGTGGAATAACGAGCAGGCCGTACCTGCATTCAGCAACTCACTCCTACTTGCTGATATCGTTCCTTACATTGGCCAGTTTAGATATAGATGGCCGAGTGACAATCTTGCTCACGGCGCGCTCATGCTCAGCTTGGAGCGGATGATCGCAAATGAGCCAAATATGAGATGCAGTTTTTATGCCCTTTCAGGCCCATGGTCAGGCGTCCCCTCCAAACGAACATTGACCGATAAGAACCCGCCCAAGATCAGGGCGCTATTTCAGGGTCCAAACGCACGTACCAATTATCCGGGTGCAAGGTCTTTGATTTCAAGTGAAACGGTGACGTTCCAACTTCATCGCTACGATGTCCAAACCTCTAATAAGAAACGGATATTAAGGGACGTCCCAATATTGGCGACGCACATCCCGGACCCGCTCATGAAGCGAGTTTGGATTGAGCGATAAGCAAGCATGCTAAACGATCTCTACAAGCAACTATGCGCCTATCAGCCTCGTTCCCAAGATGAAGTATTGGGATTGCGTGGTAGTCTGGAACACGAGCTTTGGCTATGTGTCGCCGCAGATGACTTTCCAACTCTGTTATTACCCGCAAACCCGGATGATATAAGACCTGACATAGCGCTGCGGGCGGTAGACGTAGAATTTTCTCGCGACTGCCGGATCAAGACTCCGAGCGGTGATGCTCATGAGGCATGTTACACAGCCATTCGCTTAAAAGAGACCGACGCGGATATCGTCAGGTTATTCCTTCGCCTGATGGAAGAGTTGTTCTGCCACGCTTCCCTTGCGCGAAAGAATGCCGCGATTGCAGAGAGCATTCAGGAGGTAGCATCGCTCTTCAGCCGCCTATTCGACGATGTGAGAGGTGTTCTTGGCCTTTGGGGAGAACTCAACCTGATAAATGCTGCGGCTGATGTTGGATTAGCGGTAAGCGCATGGTCAACCGCCAAGCGAGCAAAATATGATTTCGTTACAGATACGTATGTTCTAGATGTCAAAACTAGCCTTTCCCATTTGCCTAAACATCGGTTTTCGTTGGAACAACTAAGACCCGCAGGAGAGCGCAGGGCATACATCGTATCGATCTGCGTTGTTGAGCAGCCCGCTGGCAAAACCGTCGGGGAGTTGATGGATGAAATCGCAAATCGGCTTGCTGATACCGAACTTACAACTGGATTCATCAAAACTTGCATCGCCAAAGGTGGCAAAGAGATTTACAGAAGCGATCTCAGGCTAAAGCCATATCCCGAAGCAAGCTCGCTGGAGCTATACGATGCGTTAAGCATCCCTGTTCCGCTCATAGGTCCCGGCGAGCCCATATCCAATTTACGCTTTGATGTGGATCTTACGGATGTGAACGCCAAACCAGCAAAAGATGCGCTCAAGGTTCTTGGGTTCGAAAAAGAAACCTAAAGCGAATGACCCTACAGTTGATGAGATTCCATGCAACGATTTGAAACTACCGTTTATTTCTCGTGCCCCAAATGTGAAAAAACCAGCCGCATAGATGTTGAAGTGCCAGAGTTGGATTTATCCGGCGAAAGCATGTCTGATCATTCATCCGAAGGCACTATCCAACTCGAATGCCCGGCATGCGCCACGGTCTTCGATGGATACGCGATGTGCAGCGCGTATGAATGCACCATTACCCTCGAAGATGGCAAGACCGAGATTCAAGGCGATCCGCCGATGTACTCGCCCGAAGAAGACTCAGACTGGAGCCAGTATGAGATACCCGATGACCCGTATGGCATCTTTATCTCAACCTATGAGCAGATGATCGATTTGATAGAGGTCGAGATCAGCTGGCCCAAAGACGAACAGGTCATTGCTCGTATGGTGTTCGTCCAGCTTATCTCGGCGATGGAAGCATTTCTTGCTGACACGCTCATAACCAGCGTTTTAGAAGAAAAATCCCGGATAAACGCTCTCTTGGTGGCGGACAAAGAGATCAACAAACAGAATTTCTCCCTTCGTGACATAGCCGCCGATGAGACGCTCGTTGAGAGGCATGTGCGCGAATACTTGAGGAAAATCATCTATCACAACCTTGGAAAGGTGCAGTTCCTATACAGCGCTGCACTTGATCTCGATGTGAAAACCAACGACGAGGATTGGGCACATCTCCACAAAGCAATCCTTAGCCGCCACGACTGTGTTCATCGGAACGGATATGACAGCGAAGGCAATAAGAATGAGTCATTTTCTACCCAGTACGTGAGAGAGACGGCTGAGACGATAAAACGTCTGATCGATAAGATTGATAGCTCTCTTTCGGCCTTTTGAAGACGGGCGCGCATCCTTTCGGATCGGGCTGTCGTGAACCGAGCCTGTAGTCTCGGCCTTGCGGCTTCCATCCCTTGCGCGTATTCAGCCAGCCTTTATCGGCTGACACTTCTTTTTCATGTTTGGGGCCTTGCAGGCCCATCGTCCATCAAGACCAAGCCCTTCGCCAAAGCTTCGGGCGAAAACCCAAGAGCCGTGGCTCGGCTTCGCCTGCGCCCGCACCACCTCCATCGGGTTTTCGATCTGTGACGGCCTCCCCCTCTCTCTTCGCCAGAGCGGCAGATCGTTTGCATGCGCAACCGATAAAAGGAGTAAAAAAGGATGCAGTTTGAAAATGAAATTATTTGCGGCAATGCCACGGAAGTATTGAAAAGCGTCCCGAATGGGTCGATTGATTTGGTGGTTACAGACCCGCCATACGGCGTGAACTACCGCGACCGCACAGGCCGAACGGTAAGAAACGACAATGAATTAGGCCAAGTGTTGCCAGTGTTTGACGAAGCTTTTCGCGCCCTAAAATCTCACAGTTTTTGCATTTCGTTCTATGGCTGGAACAAAGCCGATGTGTTTCTGACAGCTTGGAAAAATCCAGGTTTTTCTGTGGTCGGGCATATCGTTTGGACAAAAAATTATGCCTCGCGCACAGGCGTTTTGAAATATCATCACGAACAGGCTTATGTGCTGGCTAAGGGCAGGCCTCAGCGCCCCGCACAGCCTATCGCCGATGTTCTACCTTGGACAGCCACAGGCAACCGCGTGCACCCCACCGAAAAGGCGGTTCAGTCGCTAAAGCCCCTCATCCAGTGTTTTTCCAAGCCTGGCGATCTGATTTGTGACCCGTTTTCCGGTTCTGGCAGCACATGCGTTGCCGCTGCTCTTGCTGGGCGGAACTATTGCGGGATTGAGCTTGAAGAGAAGTATTGCGCCCATGCGCGTCAGCGTCTCGCTGGTGTGAGCCGATATATTCAAAGCCGTATTGATAAACGCGCCGCCTGACAATCACGCACCGAAATACACTCCGCCGCCTTGGTCTAGGCGGCGGGGTGTAACGCGTGCAAGAGACGAACAATAGCAAAAAATCGCGGCTGACCCTTGGTCAGCCGCGAGAGAACCATGTTCTCTTTGTGTTCCGATGTCACCATGATATATTGCGAGTCTTTAGGGTTCTATGCACAGCATGTAGAGAAGGATGGGCACGCCGCAGCCTTGAGCTAGCACTTGCAGAGCATAGAGAACCAATTGGCAAGAAAGGTGAAAAGAAGACCAGTGAAGGCATTTATCTCATATTCGCATCGTGACAATCACGCCTTAGAACGCCTCCATGTTCACCTTGCCTCGCTCAAGCGTGAGGGGCGTATTCAGGCATGGTATGATCGTGACATTCTGGCCGGGGATGAACTTGACGCCGAGATCACTGAACAACTCGAAAGCTGCGAGCTTTTTCTGCTTTTGGTCAGCCCTGATTTTCTCGCCTCGGACTACTGCGTCGAAACCGAAATGAACCGTGCGCTAGAGCGTCATGACGCGCGCGAGGCCCGCGTCGTGCCGATCATTGTCGAACCTTGCGATTGGACGACATCGCGGCTCCGTTCCCTTAAGGCATTGCCGCGCGACGGCAAGCCGGTCAGTGATTGGACGAATGAAAACACCGCCTATCTGAACGTCATTCAGGAGTTGCGGCGCATTCTAGACCACGAGCCGCCTGCGCCACCACCGGATGCTGTCGCCATTACTGATGATGGACAATCCGATACCACCAAGTCGGAGCGGAGATACCGCATCAAGCGAGAGTTCGATGACATCGACAAGGCCGAATACCGCGAAGAGGCTTTTGGCGCGATTAAGCTTTACTTCCAAAATGCTATCCGAGAGTTGGACGCTGTAGAAGGCCTGAGGGGGCGCTTTACTGACTATTCCGATACGTCATTTGGTTGCGTGATCGTAAATCGTGGCCTCGGACACGGGACCGCCCATCTAACTGTTCATGGCGGGCGCGGCAAACATCACTTTGGCGACATCTATTATTCGTTCTCCGAAGATGCAGCAGATAACACCGCCAATGGCTGGTTCAATGTCGAGGCCGACGAGTATGAGTTGCACCTCAAAGGCTCAATGGGCCTATCTCATAACAACGACCGCAGCATGAAACCGGAGGCAGCCGCCGAAGCGCTGTGGTCAGAAGTGCTTCAACAAGCGGGGATCAGCTATGACTGATACCGTCAGATTTCGCTGCAACAATTGCGGGCATCGTTTCAAAACAGGAGTATTGACCGAGGCTGAAGCCCGCGAGGCACGCCGCCGTGACGAGCCGACCTCTGCCGTTCACTGCCCGGAATGCAATCGAACAGACATTCGGCGCGGTTGGGAATAGAATTTCAACAATTTGCGGCCAGCCTGACAGGCTGACCGCGTGAGTTAGAGCGTCGGCATACGCGCCGCCAGCTCATCTTCGATATTGCGCATACTCTGAAGAGCATCTTGGCGCTGCTGGCTTCCGCGCGGAGCGGCGGCGAAGGCATTGAAGGCTTCGCTCAGAAGTCCGTGCAATTCTGCCGTGCTGCGGGATGCCGCTTCAAATCGTGAGACGAGTTTCATAACCATCCTCCTTTGTTTCAAGGAGGCCCCGAACCGTTCAGGGCCTTTCGGCGCCACGCACACCATCATTGGCCAATGAAGGCGCTGATGGGTCGGGGAACGACTTGGAGCGCTGGAGCGATACGAATGAAGCGCGGATGTTTAGATTTTGATGGGATCACCGCGAAGGCGATATTGTTGCGGCTTGATCGCAGCAGACTTTAGATGAATTTGCCTCACCGCGCATAATGCCAGCGTCGCTTTGCTCCAGATGCGGATTTTAGAAGGTGAGCGTCGAACAGCACGCTTTGGCGAGCGCGGCTAGGTCAGGTCCGGCCGCTTACTTCACGGCTGTCTGCCCCTTTCGCATCGAAGTGACTTGCACCGATTGCCCCTAAATCCCTGGCCGAATGCGGCTCAGCATTCAATGTCCTGCCCGCTCCACCTGGCTTCGCCAGCCGAGTTGAACATGAATCCTGATCCTTTGCCTTCGCCCCATAGGAAGGGCGTTAGCAAGCCAACTTAGAAGCAAAGGAGAAAAACATGGCACGCGAAAACACGATCCAAAACATGAACTTAAACGCGCCCGACTATCTGGCGTGGCACGTCACGCAGAAGGGCGAAAAATCCTACTGGAACAAAGTCGGAGCCGCTTGGCAGCACAAAGACGAACGAGGCTACACGCTCCAGTTAGAGACCTGCCCGATCAATGGCCGCATCGTCCTTCGTCTGCCACTGGAAGATGCCCTCGAGACATCAAACGACGCGGGGCGTTCATGAGCGCCCCCATCGACCCTAAGGAGTACCGCGTCGATCCTTCACGCCTTGCTTCTGGAACATGGTGCCATACGCGAAACCGACAGATCGGAGAAGGCGATATCGCGGCGTCCTACAGTGCCGACAAAATCGCCCAAGGAAAGATCAGGAAACCCTTTTCTTGGAATAATGGCCTCTGGGTCTGCACAGGAACTCACTATCAGAGCAACGGCAAATCTGCCGAAGCCTATCATCTCGTGCAGGAGCGCTTCTTTGACGGCGAGCCTACAACGTATAGCGAAGTCGCAATGCTGCCGTACGAACAACGTATTAAAACCGAGGGCTTTTATCACGGCATGCGTGTTCGTCATGGCAAGCAGGACTGCGTTCTTGTCGGCCCGAAAGCACTCTTTCTGCCGAAGAAGGATAGTGAAATGCTCAAACAAGCCGATCTATTCGACGCGCTCTAGGAGAAAACGCCGCTGAATCATGCGGCGCTTTCTTTGATCTAGACTGGTCCGTTGTCATCATCATCATACCAATCATCGCGGTACGCCGATGGCTTGAATTTCGGCACAAGTACATCGGGTTTTTTCAAGCGTGCATGAGCCAGCCTGATTGTGAGGCGGAGGGTGTCTTCCGCCTTCAACCTGAAATGCTCGCGCAGATCATTGAGAAGATGAGCGTGTTTCTCATCTAAGTTCAGCATGAAGGTTTGTCGTAGTTCTTGTCGCATTGGCGACCTCCTTATCGTTTGGGTTAAATCTCTCGGCCTCGATCATCGCCGCGCCCTCGGGTGCGTTCGCGCTGCCGTTCGCGTTGTCGCTGGCGCTGACGATCTGATCCAAGACGCTGGCGCTCGCGCATCTTCGTCTTGGCTTGCTCTTCGCTCTGGTTGCGTTTTGCGAGGCTCGGGATATCGCCTCGCTTCATGGCGACGTAGGCCGCAATCTCCTTGCGGATTTGCATGATTTCCTGAGCGCGGGTCTCGCGCATCTTTCGAACAGCGTCTTGCAGGCGCTGGCGCTCATCAAGCTGACGCGCCACAAGTGCATCTTTCTCGGCGCGGTCACGCTGCCATGAACGCAGCGCCTCCATTTCGTTCTGATCCTTGATCTTGGAAAACTTGCCCGTGATGCGGCTCCAAATGCCGCTGAATCCTTTCGGCAGACGTGCCGCACGCGTCAGTTGTTCGCGCTTTTCTCGCTCGGAAATACGTGAATACTCAGCGTTGCGTTCTTCACCGTGACGGGCCTTCATTTGCTGGCGCTTATGCTCAATAGCAGGCGAGGCGCGTTTGTAGCCGTCATCGACCTCCCGAATGTAGGTCTTGAGCTTATCGGTCATGCGGCTGGCGATATGCGTCTTTGTCTTTTGCACGGATGGCAGAAAATCGGCATCGGGGATGCGCTCACGAACATCCTTCGCCTTGACGCCAGACCAGCGTGACAGCGAGAATGTTTCGCCGCGCACATCGACTGCGACAACACCGCGCCGATCACCTTTTGCAAGAAAGAAGCCTTTTTCTTCGAGAGCAGCCTTCAGAGCATCGGTGCCGTCAGAGTTCTTCCAGCACTCCTGAATGGCGGCCTTGATCAGCTTCGGGTCTTGCTTGGAGCGCTGCGCCTGCTGCCATTCGCTCCGCGAGTAGTTCAGCGGATCGCGCATGGAACGGTCGATCATGCCTTTCGGCATGTCCCAGCCATGTTCAAGGTATAGATCGCGCGATACGTCCATAAGCTTCTGCTTGTAGAAACTCATGTTCTTCGCTCGCATCTCATCGGTGTCGATGCGGCTCCAGACGGCGTGTGCGTGTCGCCGTCCGTCCTTCTCATGGAAAACCAGGGCACGGGCGTGATCGTCCAGTTCGAGCTTACGCTCGATTTGACCGATAGCCCGCTCGAAATCTTCGCGGCTGACTTGTGCGCCTTCGGGCGGATTCAGACTCATGGAGAATAGGTGTTTTTTGCACTTGGTTTGACCTGCAATGGCATCCAGCTCTTCGAAGGCCTCGTTCAGATCATCGCTAACGAAACCACGCATATCGTGAAGCTCGACATGCTCATTATCGCGCATCGAAAGCAGATAGCTTGCGAGTTGACGTGCATTGCCGCGTTCTTTGGCTTTGAGGATCATGGCACGCCTCCATCCTTGAGGGCATCCATCAACGCATCGCGCATGTCTTTAACAGCGCGGCAGGCATCTTGAATCTCGGCTTCGGTTTCGGGGGTGACGGGCAGAGCGCCCATGTTCACCGCCTTGGCAAGCTGGTTCAGGTTCTGCGAAAGGCGGCTTTTTCCAAGCTCACCCAAGGCACGGCCAACAGCTTGTCCATCGCGGGCAGGTGTTTTGCTGCGGCGCACACCAGTTCGCGCCTCATCGAAGAGCACAGCCTTGATATACGCGCCAAGAGGCTCGCCCGCTGCCATGTTTTTGAGCGCGGTCTTTTCCTCGAAGCTAAGACGCAGCGAGAAGGGGGCATCCCGTTTCTTGGGGGAGGCGGCTGCTACCGCATTGAAATCACGTTCCGAAATGCTCATCACCGCACCCCGGATCGTTGTCCTGAGTTACGGTGTTGGAGTTTTCAATTGCGCGGAGATGGCGCTCCCACTCTTCAAGAACGTCGAACAGAGAGTTCGAACATTCTCCTACAGAGCGCGCCATACAGTCCAAAAAAAAGTACGTGCTAACAATGCCTTACTTGGTTATTGCGCTCCGATTGGTGACACATTAGGTGACACATGTCGAAGAACTGGTTCAGATTTGGCTGTATAAGAATGACGATTCAACATGTGCAATGGCGTAACGGCACCGCCTTCTATCGCCGCAGAATCCCAGCAGACGTGCAGTCGTATTATGGCGGAAAACCCTACTGCATCGAGTCGCTTAAAACCAAAGACCCGGCAGAGGCCGGTAGGAAGGCTCAGCAGACAACCATAAGGCTGAACAGGGAATGGAGCCTTTTAAGGTCCAGTGACCCCGATGAGATAGCGTTACGTGAACAGGGGATGGCTATTCTTCGGAAATACGATCTGAAGCCGGGGCAGGCCGCCGAATACGCAAAGCATGACCTTGAACCAGACGCATTTGTCGATGAACTTCTGCAAGAGTCTCGTGACCAAGACGGACAATCGCGTCACGGGATTATTCCAGAACGGCTTCGGCCTGACTTAAAAAAAGCCGCAGAACTATTCCATGCTGACCCTGCTGAACTTCAAGATTTAACTACACCTTACTTCTCAGAAGTTAAGGATAAACATTTGTATTTTAAGCCAAAAAAGAAAGACGATAAACAATTCGACTTGGCGGTCGCTAAGTTCATGGAGATCAACGGGGATTTGCCAATAAGCCAGTACCGCAAGGAACACGGCAACGCCTTCGTTGAAGAACTGCATGAGACAGTTAAGCCTGCAACAATCAAACGCTATCTCGCTCAGGTCAGGCCCATTTTTTCTACAGCCATTAATGACCTAGAAATTGATATGAAGAACCCGTTGTCAATGATCACAATCCCTGAAACGGATGACGATGATTTTGAACCTAAGAAGCTTCCTTTTTCGCTTGAGGAACTATGGGCTATTCAGCAGCGGTGTATGGAAGTTGATGATGAATTCCGCTGGGTGATTGCCGCCCTCAGCAATACTGGTGCGCGTTTGTCCGAAGTGGCCGGACTTCACCGGGACGAAGTATTTCTTGATGGAGACGTGCCATACATCCACATCAATTTCAGCAGCTTGCGCCGAATTAAGAACCCGAATTCAGTACGCACTGTGCCATTGGTGGGGATTTCGCTGTGGGCAGTGAAACGGGCCTATGAAGCTTCATCAGATAGTGAATATCTGTTCCCGACCGTGGCTAGAGGCGGAAGCTATGACAGCAAGACAACTTCAAATAGCCTGAATAAGTGGCTGACAAACCAGAATCTTAGGGGCCGAAAGCAAAGTCTCCATAGTTTGAGGCATTCCATGCGAGACCGCCTCAGAAATTCTTATTGCCCGCCCGATGTCGCTTACCGTATTGGCGGCTGGAAGATGGGTGGTGTCGGAGAAGACTACGGACTAGGGCATCATCAGTCCGTTCTGCACGAAGCTATGCTTAAGGTGCTGCGAACAGAGGCTGAATCTGGAAAGGAAATGCCGCCCCTAGTCACAGAAATTCCAGCTAACTCGGTCGAATAGCGACCAATAATACAAGTGGGCACTCCGAGGTCATGGAAACTACCAAGCCAGAATTTACCCCCGAAGAATTAAGGGCAGCTAAAATGGCTACTTTGATGACGTTTCCATATACCGCTGAAGCAGATACCGCAGTAGATGCTCTGTTTGACCAAACGGTAGCCTTTCAAAAGGCGCAGAGTACAAGGCGTAGGGGGCTAAGAGCAGAAACCGCCATGACTTTGAAGGCTACAATCGGGGCATTGCTCGGGGATTTGCTGGAAGCAACCCTGAATACCGAGTCGAGTGGCTACTGTTATCGCGGAAGCGACAAAACCAAACTAAAGGAAACGCTGGCTTCTAGCAGGCATTATGAGAAGCTGAAATCTGATTGGCCTCAAATGGGGCTGTTGGATGTCGTGAATGGGTTCCAAGGCACTGACGACTTCGATGGTGAGATTTATCGTCCGACCTCAAAGCACAAGCGCCCTGCGACAAGATTAAGGGCAACGCCTTTACTACTGAAGCAGCTTGAGGGCTACGGCATCACTCCGCAATCTGTCTCACAACACTTCAGAAGTGAGCAGTCTCCAAGCGATCCGGTTGTTCTAAAAGCCGCAAACATTAGAGGTTTAACCCGAGGCAAGGTACTTACCAAATACGAGAAGTCGGCAACCTACGCCGCGATTGAAGCGGACGTGATTGAAATCAACAACTTTCTTAGTGAATGGCGATACAGCTTTGGAATGCCTCCGGTACTGTACCGCGTGTTCAACGAAGGAACCACGGAAGGTTACCAATGGGATTTCGGCGGAAGGTTTTACGGGCCGGGTTCCTCGTACATTAACTGGAAATCAGATGATCGGAAAAGCATTCAGATCGGTGGCGAAGCAACGGTGGAAATTGACATCAAATCTTGCCAACTGACCATACTGCACGGGCTGTTCGGCCTCTACTATGAGGTCGGAGTGGACCTGTATCAGATCGACGGGGAAGACAGGGAAGAAGTAAAACAGCTTATCATTGAAATTGTCGGAAAGGGCAGGGTGGGACGCCTCAAGGGTCCGCTAGTCAAAAAGGTTCTGGATAGATTCCCATTTTTGAATGAATTGGAGGCTAGAGGGCTGAATACACTGCGGCTTCAGGCCATTGACTCTGCAATCATGAATGAGACCCTTCTTACTCTGAAGCGGCAATTCGGTATTCCAGCGCTTCCGGTTCATGACTGCATTATTGTCCGGGTGGGGGATACTGATACTGCAATGAGCATCTTTGGTGACGTGTTCTGTAGCCACATAGGCATAAGGCCAACATTCAAGGTTGAGCGATAAAGGGCTAGCAAGGGAAGCTGTCTAGACTATTGGGGTTATCACCCATGCAATACGAGTTAGTGCCCTAAGTGATACCTAATGACCTAACTTATGCATTACTATGAACGCTAAGGATTTCCTTCTCTTTGAGGCCGACCAGTGAAACATGTTTGACCGTATGACGAGCCTCATTATTGTGGAATATCTAAGCTGAATAGTTCACTTGAGGCGTATCAATAGTCACTCGCCAACCACCTGCTCTATCCACTCAAGGCGGGTTTTAACGTCCCGCATGGCAAGGGCCAGAGTGCCAGGGTTGTGATCAAACAACGCGCGATCATCAAACTCGCCAATGGCAATCTGACCAATGACACCTCTCTCCGTAAATTCTGGGTAGTTCATGACCAGTTGGTCATCAAACGGTGTCAATGATGAGAGCGGATCGCCAGGACTGCTGAAAGACAAGACTTCACCGCCGCGCTCGCCGAAAAGTGCTCCGACTGTCAAATCAGAAACAGATCGAAATGCAGCGTCGAACACAACCGCATCCCGGCCGGTAGCTGAGTGGGCAATATTAGCGAGCCTACCGCCCAATGAATGACCGACAAATGTCACGTCGTCGTATTGATTGGAAACTAGATATGCGAGTTCTCGAACACGCTCCAACATAGGTGTCGGAAATTGAGCAACGCTACTAAGATTGTCCGTAATCCAGTCTTGCCACTGATCCGTTCCTCGAAATGAAAGTACGTGCTCGCCGTTGGGACCGACAAAAAGTTTCGCACCAAGGTCACCGAAGCCAACGAAATCCTCGTCCCACCTTCTCAATTGTCGCCAACCTCTAGGGAGCGAAGCACCTTCCTGTGCAGAACTATCGTAGGCGAGCCACGCGAGCATTGCATAGTCTGCATGTGTCGCAATGTTTCGGATAGCTCCCAGGTTGTGTTGGTAATCGCTTAGAATTTCATTTGCTAATTGCCGCCGAACCTCTGAGAGAGACGAAGTTGGCTCTTCCTGAGAAACCCGTATTGGAAGCGAAGAATTGCTTTGGGGCGGTCTTACTCTTGCTGAATCAGAATTTGTCGTAGTTTCCACAATATGTTGCTGTTGAACCGATATTCTCTGAACGGCGGCTTGCATTTCCAATAGCCTGGACCGTATGGCAGTAAGCTGTGCCATCAAACTCTGAGTATTGTTAGGGCCGACCCCAGCACCGCCTCTCAACCAAGGCATAGCTACGCTTAAGGAAGATCGCTCTCTTCCAATTGGATCACCTTCCCTAACTTTAAATCCCCGTGACACCAGCGAAGAGGCTGCCACAAGCCGCTCAGCGAGTTCGGTGTTGGAAACACATCTCGAAAGGCGTTCGTGGGTTACACCGTGCTCACCCGCTATTTCGGCAGACAGATGTAACAATCCTGAAGCGAAATCAGTCTCCGATGAATGACCGATGAAATGAGATCGGAGCGATGCGCGACTAAAGTACTCAACTGTGATTGAAGCAGTTTTCGATCTGTCGCACATCAAGTTGCTCACAATCTCAAGATCAGCGTCGTTTTGTGCAAAAAACAAAAGTATATGCTCGTTTTCAGCCTTGGTCGAAGCCGGGTTTCTTAGCACATCAAAGAAGTGAGAAAAACAAGAACTGCATGAAGGTGAAATCAGCGATATCGACGATTCTTCGTCGGTCGAAATGCTCAACGCAGGAATATCCAAAAGCGTGTCGATTTTTTGTACCAGATGATAGCTCGTATTGGCATCGGTGTCGCCAACGCCGTTCTGAATGGTGATTGATTTCTCCCTCGCAAACTCCAGTACATCAGGGAAGATGTCCTCCCATGCATCTTTGGAAAACAGATGCGGTTGACCGGGAACCAGCTTCATCTCGACTGAGCCGTTCGTTGCCTTCAACGCTTCGGCCATCTGCAAGCTTTGGGTTACTGGCACCCTGGAGTCCTTCGTACCGTGTACTAACAACACAGGGGCAGAAATGCTTGAAGCGACACCAATTGGCGAACGTGCAGTTATCTCAGGCGAACATACACTTCGAACGTATTCTGGAATGCCGCTGTTTGTGGTCTGCGCGGCCCAGGACTCAAGCTCAATGGGCGGAAAGAAAGATACAACGTACCGAGGTCGTTCTGACTTTGCAGCAGAAAGCAACGCCACTTGGCCACCCTGAGAATATCCGAGCATGCCAATACGATTAGCGTCAATTTCGGGATGTTCGGCCAGCCAATCCAACACAGCCACAATGTCATCTGATTGCTCTAGGCCACAGTCATCAACGCCATCTGACTGCCCCCAACCCCGCAATGAAATGGTTAAGGCTGCGATGCCGCTGGCAGTGAATAGTCGAGCGGTATAGTTCACCTCGCGTGCGCTTCCACCCCAGCCATGAAGAATGATAGCGGCTGGAAACGCGCGGCCATTCCCTAAGGGGCGATGCAAGAAACCTTCGAGTTCGATACCATTATCAACAGCAATGCGGTGTGCGGTAACGCCATTGACCGAGAGATTGATACACTCTGAAAGAGCCGTATCGACGCTCAAAGCCGCATGGTTGCCTTCACCCAGGAAACTGGATTGATACTCCGAAAGAGCCCCGCGTGTCGCGGAGCCAAGAAGTCCATCGACCGGGCCTGGATCAAATCCCAGCTGCGACAGCGAATGCTGGACGCAGGCGACGAATTCGTCTGACTTTGCGTAGGAAGTGTCGGTCGCCATCAAGCTAATCAGCGACGCAACCGATACAAGGCCGAGTCTCCTTGCGACCCGCCAGAAACCTTTAAAAGCAGACTGCACAGTGCTCACTCGATAGAGGCTGGATAACGTTCGCCTTTGTCATTAATTGAAACGATCTGATTACCATTCTTCACGATCAGATCGCAACGCGCTCCGTAATCTGCCGACACAATGCAAATCTCGCTATCGTCAGTGATTTGGTAGGTATACGGATAGACTTTGCCGCCAACATGAAACTCATAGCTATCATCAATTCCAAGGACAGACTTGCCGCCACCTTCATAAGATATTGTCTTACCTGCAACGAGTTCAATCAACTCAGTTTGTGAAAAGCGCGTGTCTCCTGGTTCAGTTTGCCAACCCCCGGCCAGCAACGTAGTTGGAACCGTGGAAATAATTCCTGACACCGAAAAAACGGTTGCTGCAACAATCACTCTCAAACACATCTAAATTCCCCCAAAAGCAAGATCGCCGAACCAGCATAGATTTCTATGTAATCGAAGCAACAATTTAGTTCGTAGCGGAGGTTTGTGAGCCTGCATTACATAGCTGGCGCACTTTGGGTCTTCAAATACAGCCATAGGCTCATGAGTACGCGGCATTTTTGTAAAGCCGGTCAGAGAGTTGGAAAGCTAGTACCATCCCGGCAACTACGACATCACCGAGCGCCGTTTCTTTCTGTTTAGGTGGCGGATGGGCCGTTTTCAGAGAATTGCAAAGTCTGATTTCTGCGCATTCCCGCCTTCTGATATGACCAGTGTTACGAACGCGGCGAACGACAGCTCTGTGGCCGATGCAGCTTCAGGTCATGACCGGCCGGAAAAAAGAACAATAATAATAACAACAGTAAACCCCCAGTTTTTTTGAAGTCAGTTCTAGAAACCCCCGCCCCCTATTCTGCCAGACAAAAGAATCTAAAAAGACTTTAGAATGCAGCCCATGAGGCTGTTTGGGTGTAGTGTAACATACACAACCAACGTTGATGTTAGCAGCGGTGATGCAACAATCTACCAATGCTCAAGTATCGTAATTGACGTGAATAACGAGGGTAGGGCAGTCAATATCATCCCTACAATGTAGAAACTGAAAACAAAAAACCGAGACTTTGGTGCCGAGTATTCGAGCCCTTTGTGTTCAATGTAAAAAACGTCTTTGGCCCGTTTTGCCACTTCAGCATACATAGCAAGTAGTAACGCCCGGTCTACTCTACGACCAGAGTACATTACTTCAATCACCTCTTCGGTTAAAAGGTATCCGCTTCCGGTCCAGAAACGTGAACCAAGGCGTTCAACTCCCGCGTCTGAAGCATCTATGCCAGCCCCGTCTTGCTCAATCTCTAAGAACATTTCTTCTATCAACCTATGCAGATCGCCGCTTACATTTCCGGGAAAGCCTGTGTTGGCTCCTGAAAACATAGAAGACCGTTCTTCGCCTTTTAGGTTATCGAAATACATTCCGATGATATTGTCGAAACTTCCAATGACTAAGTTACGTGTGCCTATACTTTCCATAGACAAGATGTAGTCTTCCACAGATGGGTACTTTCGAATCTGTCTAGGCACGACAACGCTGTAAAGAGCAACTCCCAGACCAAAAATCAGTAGACCAAAATACAGAAAATACAGGTTTCTTGAATACAAGTATGACCAATAGTCCGAGGTGTCTTCTTCTAGGCGCGTCGGTATGCTTGTCTCAAAGAAACTTGATAGCTCTGAATTGAAGATGATTAAGTAGCCAATAACCGGCATCAGAATAGTCAGCCGTGCAACTTTGGAGTTCCCAATGTTCGACAAAGCGGACCAGTTTGTCGCCGTGCCGAGTTTGTAGTGAAAGACTTCGATCGGTCGAACAAGCCAATGTGTCAAAAAATTATTCAAATCTAGACCTTAAGTGCGGAAGAATCTGATCAATCTCAATGATTTTCATAGACACACCAAGCATGACAGCACAAGGCTCTGCTTACGTAAATTCGTGCACCACTCCTCTGGTTTTTGATCAGGTCTCAATAGGGCTTGCCCATGTGGTGCAATCAAGCTGGTTCGAAACAATGTGCCAATAGAATTGATATTGACATTTTGAGACGCTCGTATCACTACGTCCTTAACTCTAGTGAGAAAGGCGAGACATGCTGATTGGCTATGCAAGAACATCGACTTTGGATCAGAAAGCAGGGTTCGAAACCCAACTTGAAGAACTAGCAGCCCAAGGTTGTGAAAAAGTTTTTAAAGAGCAAGTCTCTTCAGTCGATGTAACTGCCCGAGAACAGCTTGGTCAGGCCCTAGAGTTCATACGGGAAGGGGATACACTGGTTGTCACCAAACTTGATCGCTTGGCCCGTTCAGTTACCCATCTGCTGTCCATCCTGAATGAACTTGAAGGAAAAGGTGCGGCACTGAAGATCGTGAACCTCGGTATTGATACCTCAACGCCAACAGGCAGGCTGATGCTGACCGTTCTTGGTGGCATTGCTGAGTTCGAGCGTGGGATCATGTTGGAGCGTCAGAGGGAAGGTATCGCTAAGGCCAAGGCCAAAGGTAAATACAAAGGACGCAAGCCAACGGCACGGGCAAAGACAGATGACGTTTTGAAACTGCGTTCAGAGGGGATCGGTCCCTCGGAAATCGCCCATCGCCTCGGAATAGGAAGGGCGTCGGTCTATCGGATCATAAGTGACCAAGAGGACATTTCAGCAGATGGATAAAGATCACTGGGACAAGGCGGAAGTTATTGGCAAAATCACTGGTGCGGTGCTGATCCCTGTGGTGGTGGGGGTGACAGTAGCTGTTTTGAATGCACAGTCGAATACTCGTGCAACGGCAACACAAATGACACAGATCGCAGTCGGCATTTTGGCGGACAATCCAAGGGATGACCCATCTTCCAATGGCCCTTTGAGAGATTGGGCGATTTCTGTTCTTCAGAGACCCGGAAAAATTGTTCCAATTAGCGCAGCTGCGGCAGATCAGCTAAAGACTGTACCAATCGGGCGTAGTTTCGGTATTGCAACAGTTATCGGGCATGGTGAAATGTTCGTCGATCCTGATCGAACGTATTTTGGCGGAGTACAAACGTCGCCAGTTTCAAATGCACAAAGTCCACTTTCAGACCACTAGTTACACCAATGGAGGGTGGTCATTCGACGCGCCGCATATAGGAGACATTAGTAACAAGTGGAGACTGGAGGGTTTTCCGGGTTCAGTGATGATGTAAGTCACTCTTGGTTTAAGCGCGGGTTCATCGCTGTGGCGCGGTTTATGAAATTGCACCAGAATTGCAGGTCTCTTCGAAGTCGACTTGATGCATTGACTATTCGGTGTGGGATCAACAATGTCGCGCCGAAGTCAGTACAATAGAAAGGAAATTCACTTGGCGAGGAGAACCCGAACTCAGCCCCTGCGTCAAAATGCTGATCTATCCATTGAACAAATGGAGTTGGCAATTCCTCGGTTGATGAAACGCGTCGAAATGTTGAGGAGTTTTCAGCCTGAAACTCTTGAATCGACTGCCGATGCTACGAATGAAAAAAATCGCTTGAGCGCTTCCATAGATGACGCGTTGGTAAGGACCTTCGGAGCCGACACAGTTGAGTATAAACGTTATCAGAGAGCGGCAATCTTCAGTTGGCCTGTACGAATTGGCCACCCAACACCGCTGCGTGAAATTGTCGAAAAACTGGCTTCCCAAAGAACGCAGTCTATTACGCTTTTGGAGTCTGCCATCGCTTCATTGGAGGAACAGGTAGACGAAGTAGGTCTTGAAGTAGGTTTTCCAGATTCGTCATCTGAGGCTCCAAATCAGCATAATCTCGGCGATTCCCGAAAGATATTCATCGTACACGGACACGACGTTGCAGCACGAGAAACGGTCGCCCGCTTCCTAGAGAAATGCGGCTTTGAGCCAATCGTATTGCATGAACAACCCAATCTTGGGCGAACAATAATCGAGAAATTTGAAGTCAATGCCGACGTAGGTTTCGCTGTAGTCTTGATGAGTCCAGATGATCAGCTACCCGACCAAAATGGTGGAACTATCTTTCGAACAAGACAAAATGTCATTCTGGAATTGGGCTACTTTATTGGCCGTCTTGGGCGTGACCGGGTCGCCGCGCTAAAGTGTGGTGACCTTGAGTTGCCTTCGGACATACTGGGTGTGGTTTGGACAGAGCTCGATGCGAATGGCGCATGGAAGCAGGCATTGGCTAAAGAACTTGAGGCCGCAGACTACGAGATTGACTGGAACCAAGTTATGAGGAGTTAGCTTGTTCATTAACTCAATCATGTTTCCTGAGCCCTAGCTTTAGACCGCCGTACGGCAGGGTCAAAGGTTCAAAACTCACTTGAAGACCTTGTGGACAAGCAACACTGACCCATGCCGTCTATTTGAATACATTCCAGTGTTAAAAGGCGGATGATTGGCTTTGAAGCCCTTCATTTGCATAATTTAGACATAGACTGGTGTTTCACCGGTTTGAAAGCTCATGATGGGGACACAAAGAGTGACACATGTGATTTTTGCGTTGACGTAAGTATCTGTAAAATAATAGAAATACGAAATGAAAATTGGTAGAAAATCCTCTCAGGTGCGCCATTTCCCCACACCCGAACACGTTCAATCGAGACAAAACAAAACCCCCGTCAGAGGCCTGAGGGGGTTAATAAACTCAACAGAACGAAAAGGGTATTACTTAGCCGCGCCAGGTGCGGATGTCTCCGCAGTCCATGTGAACGAAGTTCGACCGGTAATACTGCCCGACACCCCCAGCGCGGCAGGACATCGCGGCCTTGGCCATCTGCGAGACCGAGCGGGATGACAGACGCAGGTCGGCAGCCTGACCCTTCATATGCAGGGAATTCTTGGCGACCCCACGCGATCTGGACCGCAGCATCGCGTTTGTCTTGGGCGAGCGATAGCCCGAAAGCAGCATATAAGGTTCACTGACATCCAGCATGTTGTGCGAGGCGGCCATGATGTCGATGGTGCGCAGGTCCATGGTTTTGACCTGATCATTGCGCCAATCGCGCATGAAGTAGTTCACTTCCTTGACAGCATCTTTGATGTATTTGCCATCGACCCAGTACACCATGTCGATACGCTCGCCCGTGCGGCCTGAATACATGCGAATGCGGCGAATATCACCGCCACCGCGAAGAAACCCTGCTGCGTTGGAATAAGTCGGTGCTGCAACGACGGTCGTTGCTGCGAATGCGCCCAATAGGGCACGCCGGGTCATGCCCGATGCACTGCTCTTGGTCATTTTCTGTCTCGTCCCGTACTGTTCCTGCCTGCACACGATGTTACGCGCGCCGTATTAATTTTTTCCCATCCCAGATGCCGGTTTTATGGCACAGTCGGAATCAACAGCCAAGAATTCTTTGGTCGCAGCCAAAACAAGGGGGAAATTTCGGCAGTTTTTTGCGCAACTGATGCAAGTATGCTTGCATTTGGTGCAGTTAGGCCGCCGCCGATGCAAACACGCACCACGGACAGAAAGATGCGCTTTGGTGATGTATTTGTGAATGGACAACCGACTGGTAGCCAAACATTATCGACAGACGCGTTCGAGCGGTGCGCGTCAAGTTATTGAATAACCAAGGTCATATCATGTCGTTTGTTTCCCGGTCCCGCGCTCTGCTGATTGCCCTTCTGGCGACGTCCTCCACTTTTGCTCAGGCGGGCACGACCGGCACCGCTTTTCAGATGGCGGTTGCCGAGACGACGGCCTCGACCCCTGCGCTGGCGGAGTTCTACCGTGACAGCGGCTTCGATCCGGTCTGGGTGGGTGAGACTCCGGAACATGAGGCTCGACGCGCCGCGTTGATCAGGGCGTTGTCGACCACCGACCTGCACGGCTTGCCCGCCGCGCGGTACGATGTGCAGGCCCTGCTGACGCAGATGCAAGAGGCCCGCACAACCCGCGATCTGGGTATGGTCGAGGCTCAGATGAGCCGCATCTTCGTCAAATACGCCCGCGATGTGCAATCGGGCACCGTCACGCCGTCGCAGATTGATGACGGGTTGGTGCGGAAGGTCGAGCGGCGCTCGGCCAGCGAGCATCTGGAGCGTCTCACGGCGTCAGAGGGGGCAGGCTATTTCCATGTCCTGATGCCACAAACACGGCAGTACCGAGCATTGATGAAGCAAAAACGTGTGCTCGAAGACCTGATCGCTCAGGGTGGCTGGGGCGCAACCGTTCCCGTGGCCAAGCTGGAACGGGGAGATACAGGCCAGAATGTCATCAAGCTGCGGAACCGGTTGGTCGCTATGGGGTATCTCAAGCCCACAGCAAGCCCGGCCTACGACGATGCGCTGATCGCGGCGGTTCAAGCGTTCCAGACAGCGCATGGGCTGGAGCCCGACGGCGTTGCAGGCAAGGGCACGATTACCGAGGTCAATCGCCCCGCGTCAGACCGACTGAAGGCTGTTCTTGTAGCGCTTGAGCGCGAACGCTGGCTGCCCGAAGAACGGGGTGAGCGTCACATTCTGGTGAATCAGGCCGATTTCTCGGCCAAGATTGTCGATGACGGGTTGGTGACGTTTGAGACCCGCGCCGTGATTGGCAAGAACACCCATGATCGCCGTAGCCCCGAATTCTCGGACGAGATGGAGCATATGGTGATCAATCCCAGCTGGTATGTGCCACGCTCGATCATCACCAAGGAATATCTGCCGCAGTTACAGTCCAACCCTAATGCAGTTGGTCATATCCAGATCACCGACCGCAGCGGACGTCAGGTGAATCGCGGGGCCGTGGATTTCACTCAGTTCACCGCGCGGAACTTCCCGTTTTCGATGCGCCAGCCGCCGAGTCAGAGCAACGCTCTGGGGTTGGTGAAGTTCATGTTCCCCAACAAGTACAACATCTATCTGCATGATACACCTCAGAAATCCCTGTTCGCGCGTGAGGTGCGGGCGTTCTCGCATGGTTGTATCCGTCTGGCACAACCGTTCGAGTTTGCCTATGCGCTGCTGGCCAAGCAGGAGGAAGACCCCAAGGCGTTTTTCCATCGCGTGCTGAACACCGGGAAAGAGACTACCGTGAAGCTGGACAAGAAAGTGCCGGTGCATTTGATCTATCGCACCGCCTATATCGGCCCCAAGGGTGAGGTTCAGTACCGCCGCGACGTCTATAACCGTGACGCCAAGATTTGGGAGGCGTTGCAAAAGGCAGGGGTGGTCCTGCCGGACGTTCAGGGGTAATCACGGGGGCAAGTCCTGCCACCAAGGAAGCCCGACATGCAATTCACCGTTGAGCAAATCGCCGAAGCCATCGGGGCCGAGGCCGCCGGTCAAACCGGCCTGACCATCCTGCGCGCCGCCGAGCCCGGAGATGCCGGGCCGACCGATCTGGCGATGGCGATGTCTCCGAAATATGCCGAAGCACTGGCCAGCGGGGCTGCGCGGGCAGCGGTTCTGTGGGACGGGGCCGATTGGCAAGCGCTGGGGCTTGAGGCCGCCATTTTCGTGCAACGTCCACGGATGGCGATGGCGGGGATCACTGCGATGCTGGACCGGGGGCAGGGGATTGAGCCCGGTGTTCACCCCTCGGCTGTCGTTGACCCGACCGCCGAGATCGGTGCGGACGTTTCCATCGGCCCGCTGGCAGTCATCGGTGCCCGGGCCCGGATCGGGGCGCGTTCGGTGATTGGAGCGCATTGCGTGGTCGGCATGGACGTGGTGCTGGGCGAAAACGCCCTTCTGCGGGAAATGGTCAGCATCGGTGCGCGGGCACAGATCGGAGATCGCTTTACCGCCCAGCCCGGCGCTCGTATCGGCGGCGACGGGTTCAGCTATGTAACACCCGAGGTTTCCGGCGCAGAAAACGCCCGCAAGACGCTGGGTGATCAGGGCGATGCCAAGGCGCAAAGCTGGCTGCGCATCCACTCTCTGGGTGCGGTTGAGATCGGTGATGACGTTGAGGTCGGATCGAACTGTACCGTCGACAATGGCACGATCCGCAATACGGTGATCGGCAGCGGATCCAAGCTGGATAACCTTGTGCATGTGGGCCACAATACCCGTGTCGGGCACGACTGCCTGCTGTGCGGGCTGACCGGCGTGTCCGGGTCGGTCGAGATTGGCAATAACGTGGTTCTGGGTGGGCAGACCGGTGTGGTCGATAACATCTTCATCGGTGACGGGGTGATTTCCGGCGGCGGCACCAAGATTCTGTCAAATGTGCCCGCGGGTCGCGTGATCATGGGCTATCCCGGCGTCAAGATGGAAAGCCATACCGAGATATATAAATCGCAACGCCGTCTGCCCCGCATGGCCCGTGACGTCGAGGCGCTGAAAAAGGCTGTTTTCAAACAGTCCCCGAACGATTAAATCATCCCCAACGCGAAAATCAGGGGATCGACATGAGCATCAGCGACCGCGTCATTGCAATCATTGCCGAGCAGGCCGTGCTGGAGCCTTCGGATGTGACGCCCGACAGCACGCTCGAAGATCTGGGCATCGACAGTCTGGGTCTGGTCGAGAGCATCTTTGCCATCGAAGAAGAGTTCGACATCACGGTGCCCTTCAACGCCAACGAACCGACGGCCAGCGATTTCGACATCACCAATGTCGCCGCGATCATCGCGGGTATCGAAAAGCTTGTGGCGGAAAAGGTCTGACACCGGGCCATGAAACGCGTTGTCATCACGGGTGCGGGCACCATCAACTCGCTGGGTCATTCGGTGCCCGACACGCTGGAGGCGATGCGCGAGGGCCGTTGCGGGATTTCCGATCTGGAGTTTCGGGATGTCGACCGCCTGTCGATCAAGATCGGCGGTCAGGTGCGCGGATTCGAGGCCGAGGGCCGGTTCAACCGTCAGCAGATGACGCTGTACGACCGGTTCACCCAATTCACTCTGACCGCAGCGAAAGAAGCCGTCGAACAGTCGGGTATCGTGCTTTCGGGCGATACGGCCGCCCGCTCGGGCGTCGTTCTGGGCACAGCGGGTGGAGGCGTGTCGACCTGGGACGACAACTATCGCTCAGTCTATGAGGACGGCAAAAACCGCGTGCATCCGTTTGTCGTGCCAAAGCTGATGAACAACGCGGCGGCCAGCCATGTCTCGATGGAGCACAATCTCAAGGGCCCCAGCTTTACGGTATCGACCGCATGTGCCTCATCCAACCATGCAATGGCGCAGGCGTTCCAACTGGTGCGTAGCGGGGCCGCGCCTGCGATGGTCACCGGTGGTTCGGAATCCATGCTGTGCTTCGGCGGTGTCAAGGCGTGGGAAGGGCTGCGGGTCATGTCGAAGGACGCCTGCCGCCCGTTCAGCGCCAACCGCAATGGCATGGTGCAAGGCGAAGGTGCCGGTATCTTCGTCTTCGAAGAATACGAACACGCCCGCGCGCGCGGTGCCGATATCCTGTGCGAGGTTGTGGGCTTTGCCATGTCATCGGATGCCGCAGATATCGTGATGCCCAGCAAGCAGGGGGCATCCCGCGCGATGGCCGGCGCTTTGAAGGACGCCCGACTGAATGCCAGCGATGTGGGCTATATCAACGCGCACGGGACCGGCACGGCGGCCAATGACAAGACAGAGTGCGCCGCCGTTGCGGATGTCTTTGGCCCTCATGCGGATGAGCTGATGATCTCGTCCACCAAGTCGATGCACGGTCATCTGATCGGCGGCACCGGCGCGGTCGAACTGCTGGCCTGCATCATGGCCCTGCGTGACGGGGTGATCGCGCCCACCATCGGCTATGAAGAACCCGACCCCGAATGCGCGCTGGACGTTGTGCCCAACACGGCGCGCGAGGCCAAGGTGGACGTGGTGCTGAGCAACGCGTTTGCCTTTGGCGGCCTCAACGCGGTGCTGGCGTTGAAGCGGGTCTGAAAACAACAAAGCCGTCGGGCGAACGCGGCGGCTTTGGTCTTCTAGCGTCTGCTATCTTAGTTCACGGAAACCTTGAGCCCGTCAAACGCCGAGGTGAAACCGCTCAGCGACATTTCCATGTTCAGAATCTGATCGGGCACACGTGCCGGCACAATCGACATAACCGCCTTCGAGCCCGATTTCATCGCATCGATATCCCCTTGCGTCAGCCCCAGTTGCGCGACGCAACCAACGGGAACACAGTGGTGATAGTTATAAAGCTTGCGCGGCGCACCATCGACCGAAACGGCAAGCTGCGCCTGCAGCAGCGTTTCCAGCGGAACCACCACATTGGCCCAGGCCACGGCTGCGCCACCTTCCGGCAACTTGCCAATGGATATCTCGGCAATCGGATCGCCCTGCTGGTTGTTCAGAATCTGAACCATCGCGCAGGGGTCTTCATCTCCGTTGGACTTGATGCACGAGATGTTCCAGTCACCGGTTTCTTCCTTGATGTACTGCTCGCCAACGCGCGGGCCTGCCTGGCCCAAATCCAGACCGTTTTCGGCCTCGGTTGTCTGTTCGGCCTCTTGCGCATAAACGGCGCCGCACAGGGCTGCGGCTGCCACCATGGTGAGGGGGACAAGTTTCCTGATCATGAATGCCTCATCTTGCTGATCCAGCTTTTTGTTCCCTCTATCATCGCAAATCGACGGTGTCAGGGTCAAACAGGTTATCAGGTGGGAAATTGAACGAAATTCCGCCCAATCAGGCGGTAGAGGCTACCGCCATCCCCAATAAGCAAAGGGAGCCGGTGGAGCGGCTCCCTTCGTGAATTTTTTCTCCCCGTCGGACTGGCCGACTTAGTTATGCGCAGACGTTACGAAAGGGGAACCCGGGGGTCAACTCCTAACCGGCAGAAAGTGATCCACAGAGTCCGGTTTTTCGCCATAATCCTAAAAAGAGCCGTGCCCGAAGGCACGGCCAGTCAACAGGGAGGAAGTTTGCCCCTTCCGGCTGTACCGAAAAGAGACGAGATTTAGTCTCGCAGGCAAAGGTTAACTTTGTATGCTGGCAGCAGATCGGTAGAATTTGGGACAGGTTTTCAATGGACAACAAGATATTCATCGGCGGCGGTGGGCAAGATTATGGCGAGCCGCAGGGGCTGTCGCTGAAATACGCGAACCGCCATGGTCTGATCGCCGGCGCGACCGGCACCGGCAAAACCGTGACCCTGCAGATACTGGCCGAGGGGTTTTCGCAGGCCGGTGTTCCGGTCTTTCTGTCCGATGTCAAAGGTGATCTGTCCGGGCTTGCGGCGTCAGGCAGCGTCGATCACAAGCTGCATCAGGCGTTTCAGGACCGGGCGAGCCGGATCGGGTTCGATACATTCTCTTACGCGGCGTGCCCGGTGACTTTCTGGGACCTCTTCGGCGAACAGGGCCATCCCGTGCGCACCACAGTGACCGAGATGGGGCCGCTGCTGCTGTCGCGTCTTCTGGAACTCAGCGAGGCGCAGGAAGGTATCCTGAACATCGCCTTCCGCGTGGCCGATGAAGAGGGGATGCCGCTGCTGGACCTCAAGGACCTGCAAGCGCTGCTGGTCTGGATCGGCGAGAACCGGGCGCAGCTGTCGCTGCGCTATGGTAATGTCTCGACCGCCTCGATCGGCGCGATTCAGCGGCGCTTGCTGGTGTTGGAGAATCAGGGCGGCACGAACCTGTTCGGCGAACCGGCGTTGGAACTATCGGACCTGATGCGGACCGATGAGGCCGGGCAGGGGATGGTAAACATCCTTGCCTCGGACAAACTGATGGGTGCGCCACGCCTTTACGCAACCTTCCTGCTGTGGCTGCTAAGCGAGTTGTTCGAGGAACTGCCCGAAGTCGGCGATCCCGAAAAACCCAAGCTGGTTTTCTTCTTCGACGAGGCGCATCTGCTGTTCGAGGACGCCCCCAAGGTGCTGGTGGACAAGGTCGAACAGGTGGCGCGGCTGATCCGGTCGAAAGGGGTTGGCGTTTACTTCATTACCCAGAATCCGGCCGATATTCCCGAAGATATCCTCGGGCAGTTGGGCAATCGCGTGCAACACGCCCTGCGCGCCTTCACCGCGCGCGACCGCAAGAACCTGCGCATGGCCGCCGAGACCTATCGTGAAAACCCCAGCTTTGACACCGAAACCGTCATCCGTGAGGTCGGCGTGGGTGAGGCGGTTACGTCGATGCTGCAGAAAAAGGGGGTGCCGGGCATGGTCGAGCGGACGTTGATCCGACCGCCTGGCTCTCAGCTGGGGCCGATCACGGACGCGCAGCGGCAATCGGTGATGGATGCATCGGCGATGCAGACCAAATACGGCACTCGGGTGGATCGGAAGTCGGCCTTCGAGATCCTGCAGGCGCGAGCCGACGTAGCTGCGCAGGCCGCAGCCGAGGCTGAATCGGACGACATGCTGGAACAGCAAAGCCCGATGGAACGCGAATACGCCTCGGCTCGTAGATATTCAGGCCGCCGCGTCGGACGTTCATCGTCCCGTGTGACACGCAAGAAGGATACCTTTGCCACCGCGATGAGCGAGGCGGTGATCAAAGAGCTCAAAGGTACAACCGGCCGCCGCATCGTGCGCGGCATTCTGGGTGGCCTGTTCCGCAACCGCTAAGCTGGTTGTTGGCACCCTTCAAAGGGTGCCATAGCAATCAGCGTTTCAGGCGGCGCTGGCCTTCCTGGCGGCAGTAATTGTCAGCCTCAGGCACAGACATCTTGGTCGCCGGGAAGTCGATTGCACGATCCCAGGTCACCCGGTCCTGCCGGTAAAGCTGGCAGGTCACGACGCCCTTGGGTGTCTGGACCTTGACCGGAGTGGTCTCAAGGTCCTCGGGCGACGGGATACACGCGGTCAGCGTGGCCACAAGCGGGACTGCGACTGCAAAAAATCTGAGTGGTTTCTTCATTGCGATTACGATGCTCTCATCCTGATAAACTGGCAGATCGTTAAAACGCCGTGCCAGGATTCGATCGTATCGAGGCACGGTTGCGATGTGGTGAATCGCGGTACCCGGGGTTTAGACCGTTCCGAGTTGCCCGACAATAAACCGCGCCGATTTCCGGCGCGGCAGGGGAATTTTTCCGGGATTTCGACCTATTTTTCGGGGATCAGCCCCCTTGGGCTGAATCTGAGAACAATCAGCAGAATCAGGCCCATCGTGAACAGCCGCATATGGGCCGCACTGTCGATCAGATGCGTCTTGAGTGCGCTCCCATCGGGCATTCCGGCGGTGATCAGGTTCATCAGCCACAGGCCGATGGGTTCGACCTGAACCCACAGGAACCAGATCAGGAACGCGCCCAGAACGGCTCCGAAATTATTGCCCGATCCGCCAACGATCACCATCACCCAGACGAGGAAGGTAAAGCGTAGCGGGTTATAAGTGCCCGGCGTCAGCTGACCGTCCAGTGTGGTCATCATCGCACCCGCGATGCCACAGATGGCGGATCCCAGAACGAAGATTTGCAGGTGGCGTCGGGTGACGTCCTTGCCCATCGCCTCGGCCGCGACCTCATTGTCTCGAATGGCGCGCATCATGCGGCCCCATGGGCTTTTCAGCGCCATCTGCGCCATCCACAGCAGCAGAAGCAGCACAATCACGAATAGCAGCGAATAGCCCAGCTTGACCGACAGCGTCGAGGCCGTGACTGGATCAAGCCCGAACCAATCGGCCCGCGCGATGAACGAGGGGTCCTGTTGCAGCTCGACTTCATAGCCGACCACAGGCGACGGGCGGGGAATGCCGTAGACATTCTTGACCCCTCGGGCCAGCCAGTCCTCGTTCTTCATGATGGCGATGATAATCTCGGCGATGCCCAGCGTCGCAATCGCCAGATAGTCTGAACGCAGGCCCAAGGCGGTCTTGCCGATCAGCCACGCAGCCCCTGCAGCCAGCAGCCCTCCGGCGGGCCAGGCCAACAAAACCGGCAGGTTCAGGCCTCCGATATTGCCCGCCACGGCGGGATCGATTTCCTCGATCGCGGCGATGCTGGGGTCAAAGATCGTGCGGTAGACAAAGAACCCGACGACAAGGATACCGATGATCGCCAGCGTCTGCACACGCCCTTTGGGCATCTTCTGCGCTACCATCACCGCAGCCACAACCGTGGCCGCCCCCAGCAGCAGGGCAAGCGCGACGCCAAAGCCACCCGCCGACCACGCTCCGGGCGTTGGCGGGGTTGAAACCAGCACAACCGCCAGTCCGCCCAGCGCGACAAAGCCCATGACACCGACGTTGAACAGCCCCGCAAAGCCCCATTGCAGGTTCACCCCAATCGACATGATGGCCGAGATCAGCCCCATGTTCAGGATCAGGATCGCGGCGTTCCAGCTTTGGGTGAAACCGGTCAGCAGGATCAGACCACCAACGACGACAAATAGCAGCGTATTCTTGAGGGGCTCAGTCATGTCGCTCTCCCGTTGAACAGACCGGTGGGTTTGAACAGAAGAACAATCAGCAGGATCACGAAGCTGACGGCGAATTTATAGTCGGTCGACAGGAACTGCACCAATCCGGAAGGTTCAAGGCTTTCGGGTGCCAGATAGGTCAGCACTTTTTTCCAGGCATAGGTGATAGTGACCTCTGAGAAAGCGATGATGAACCCTCCTGCAATCGCCCCCAGCGGGCTACCGATGCCGCCCACGATTGCCGAGGCAAAGATCGGCAGCAGCAGCTGGAAATAGACGAAAGGTTTGAAGCTTTTGTCGAGGCCGTACAGCACGCCCGCCGTGGTCGCCAGCGCAGCAACGATGATCCATGTGATCATCACCACACGCTCGGGGTTAATGCCGGACAACAGCGCCAGATCCTCGTTATCCGAATAGGCGCGCATCGATTTGCCGGTGCGCGTTTTGTTCAGAAACCAGAACAGCAGCGCCACCGCGACGACGGCCACGATCACGGTAATGCCCTGAGAGGTCTTGATCGCCAGCCCCTCGCGCAGCCCGGTCATCGCCTTGAAATCCCGTGCCGAGACGATGAACCGCGCACCGTCCGAAAAGCGCTGGTCATCCGGTCCGATGATGAACCTAACAATGCCGTTCATGATGAACATCACGCCCATTGACACGATCACCAGAATGACCGGTTTTGCCTTCTGTTCACGGTAGAACCTGTAAACCAGCCGGTCGGTGATCAGCACCAGAACGATACAGCCCAGAATGGCAAAGGGCAGGGCCAGCAGGGCGGTCGGCAGCGGCCCGAAGCTGACGCCTGCCGCCTGCAGGCCCCACGTGACCAGTACGGCAATCATCGCGCCAAAGGCCATCGTATCGCCATGGGCAAAGTTCGAGAACCGCAGGATGCCATAGATCAGCGTCACCCCCAGAGCGCCCAGCGCCAACTGGCTGCCATAGGCGATTGCGGGAACAAGGACGAAGTTGGAGAGCGCCACAAGGGCGTTGAGGAAGTCCATTAGTTTACCGCCTCGCAGGAACCGTAGTGGGTAGATACACCAAATGTCGCTGACAAATGCTCGGAATAAGCAATTTCATTTGAAATTAAATCAATTGACGCCATCGCAACAGAGTCGCCAAACCCCGGCAAGACGATCGTCACTTGATCGCCAATTTTGGTACCTGTTGCATCACTATGCCTTTTCGCTTCGATCCAGCTACCTTTTTGCAACGAGTAAGCTGGCCCGTCGTTGGCATCAACATTTCCGCCTACTTTGCCGAGCGCTATTTCGACCTGTTTCTCAGTCTCCGCACATCTGCCTCTGCCACAAACCTCAGACATCGAACACTTGAGTACTTTCCCGCCTTGGGCGAGGATTCTGGTCGCTGTTTCAGATAGCTTTTGGTCCGCAGCCAGTGTTGGAGTTCCGAAAACCAGAAGTGCGGAAAGGAAGGTCGGCACCGAGTGCCGAGGAGAAATTACTCTTTTCATTCTCACCCCCCCAAGAAACTCTTACGCACTTCGGGATCAGCCAGCAGTTCCTTGCCCGTGCCGGTATAGGCATTCCGCCCCTGAACCAGCACATATCCCTTATCCGCGATCTCCAGCGCCTGACGGGCGTTTTGTTCGACCATCAGGATCGGCAGCCCGGTACGCGAAACCTCGATGATCCGGTCGAACAGCTCATCCATCACAATGGGCGAGACCCCGGCGGTCGGTTCGTCCAGCATCAGCACCTTCGGCTGAGTCATCAGCGCGCGGCCCACGGCGACCTGTTGGCGTTGGCCGCCAGACAACTCTCCGGCGGCTTGGTTGCGCTTGTCGCGCAGGATGGGGAACAGGTCATAGACCTGCTCCATCGTCTGGCTGATATCATCACGGCGGATGAAAGCGCCCATCTCAAGGTTCTCTTCCACCGTCATTGAGGTGAAGATGTTCGAGGTTTGCGGCACAAACCCCATCCCCCGCACCACGCGATCCTGCGGGGTGAGCGCGGTGATGTCTTCGCCATCCAGCCGCACCGCGCCCGCGCGCACGTCGAGCATCCCGAACACGGCCTTCATCGCGGTCGATTTGCCCGCGCCGTTGGGGCCAACGATTACGGCGATCTCACCCTTATCAACGGCGATAGTGCAATCGTGCAGAATGTCGGGACCCTTGCCGTAGCCACCGGTCATCGTATCGCCGATCAGGAAAGGGCCGCCGCCAACATAGTGGGTTTCGCCACTGGTGCGATGGGCCGGGGTCATGGTGCCCATGCCCTTTGGATTGGTGATCGAGGCGTCCTTGTTGCCCTTGTCGTCCTGGTAGGGGTTATCGCTCATGCGTCCGCCTCCAGCTTGTCTTTGTTCTTCAGGCCGGTGCCTAGATAAGCCTCAATCACGTGCTCGTTCGCCTTGATCTCATCCAGAGTGCCCTCGGCCAGAACCTTGCCCTCGGCCATACAGATGACCGGATCACAGATCTTGCCGATGAAATCCATGTCATGCTCGATGACGACGAAGGTATAGCCGCGTTCCTTGTTCAGGCGCAGGATCGTGTCGGCGATGGTCATCAAAAGGGTCCGGTTCACGCCCGCGCCGACCTCGTCCAGAAATACGATCTTGGCATCGACCATCATGGTGCGACCAAGCTCCAGCAGTTTCTTCTGCCCGCCCGAGACCTGACCGGCCTTGTGATCGGCCAGATGTTCGATGGTCAGGAATTCCAGCACCTCGTCGGCCTTGGCCTTCAGCGCGCGTTCTTCATCGGCGATGCGCTTACGCCCGAACCATGTGTTCCACAGCGTTTCACCCGATTGCGCACCGGGTACCATCATCAGGTTTTCGCGGCAGGACATCGAGGAAAATTCATGCGCGATCTGGAAAGTGCGCAGCAGGCCCTTGTGAAACAGCTCATGCGGGGGCAGGCCGGTGATATCCTCACCATCCATGAAGACGCGGCCGGACGTCGGTGGCAAAACGCCTGCGATCACATTGAACAGAGTGGTTTTTCCGGCCCCGTTCGGTCCGATCAGACCGGTGATCGAGCCCTTTTGGATTTCCAGCGATGCCCCGTCCACCGCATGAAACCCGCCGAAATGCTTGTGCACGTCTTCGACGACGATCATCTTTTCCCCTAGCCGCCGTTTTCCGGCGTTCTTGTCCCATCCCTGTATGAAGGGTGCGGCCTTCTCTCATTGAAACAGCCCGGACACAAGGCCCGGGCTGTTTGGACTTATGACGTCTTACCCCAGATCAACGGAAGTTGACGGTCTTGTTCTCGCCATCGGTGACTTCGATCTCGCGATACGAGCCAGCGCTTTCACCGGGGCCGATCAGCTCAACACCGGACGCGCCGACATAGTCGATGTCCTGACCTGCAGCGAGCAGTTCCAGACCTTTAGCCAGTTCACCGGGATAGATTTTTTCGCCCGGAGCGTTGGCAACGTCCATGATCTTGGCGCCATACTCTGCCGGGCTGGTCGAACCTGCAGCCTGCATGGCCAGCATGAACAGAGCAGCGGCGTCATACGACTCGGGCGAGTAGGGCGACGAACCGTCGAAACCCGCAGCTTCGGCCATCGCAAAGTACTTTTCAGCACCTTCACCACCCGATCCGGCGATCTGACCGAAAGAGCCGTTCAGGTCGGGGCCCACATTGTTGGGCAGCGAGTCACCGATCATGCCGCCGGGCAGACCGAACGTGTCAAACGCACCGCTGTCCAGCGCTGACTGGATGATGCCCAGACCACCCTGATCCAGATAGCCCGCAACAACCAGAATGTCGCCACCGGCCGAGGCCAGCGCACCAACTTCAGCCGAATAGTCGGCCTTGCCGTCTTCGTGCGCAGCAACGATGGTCACTTCACCGCCCGCAGCTTCAAACGAGGACTGGATCGCGTCCGCCAGACCCTTGCCATAGTCGTTGTTGGTATAGGTCAGCGCGATCGAGCTGATGCCACGATCATTCAGGATGTCTGCCATCACCTGACCTTCACGCGCATCCGACGGGGCGGTGCGGAAGAACAGGCCGTTATCTTCCATGGTCGACAGACCGGGCGAGGTGGCCGACGGAGAAATCATCACCATGCCATTCGGGATCGCGACGTTCTGCAGAATCGCGCCAGTCACGCCCGAGCAGTCACCGCCGATGATACCGGCAACGCCGTCAGCGATCATGCGCTCACCGTTCGAGGTGGCCAGACCGTTGTCGATGCAGCCCGTGTCGGCGCGCGTTCCGGTGACGGTTGCGCCATCCAGCAGCTTGCCGGATTCGGTGACCTCGGCCATCGCCATCTCGGCACCCGAACCCATCGCTGGCGCCAGCGATTCAATCGGGCCGGTGAAGCCGAACAGCACGCCCAGTTTCACATCTTCGGCCATTGCGGTGCCCGCCAGCAAGGCAGTGGCTGCAGTAGCAGTCAGCAGCTTTTTCATATGGTTACTCCCTGTTTATTGTATGAACGTCTTCGTTCTGAGCATGACCCTAGGCAAGCTGTTCGGAAAAGAAAAGTCCTAACGCAAACGTGTCTTTGTGCGATGCAATTCTATTTGTTCTGATAGGGTTGGCCCGTTGTGGGCGACCATGAGCCCAGGCGGGAGGTCCGACATGCTCAGAACACTGGCGATTCTCATTGTGTCATTCTGGTCCGCGGCGGCCATGGCGAATGTGTTGCAGACATCTGCCGGACCGGTGCGTGTGACGCAGATGGTCAGCGGATTGGACACTCCATGGGCGGTCGGCGTATTGCCGGATGGCAGCTTTGTCGTAACTGAACGTGACGGCACGCTTTTGCTTGTCGACGACAGCGGGGCCAAGAGGATCAAGGGCACGCCCAAAGTTCAGGCCAACGGGCAGGGCGGATTGCTGGATGTCACCATTGCGCGGGATTTTCGGCAAAGCCGAGAGATTTTCCTGACCTTCGCAAAACCGCAAAGCGGCGGTGCGGGAACAGCCGTCGCCGTGGCGCGCCTGGCCCAAGGCGCGGACCGCCTGAGCGATCTGCGTGTGATATTCGAGGCGGTTCCAGGTGGTTCAACCGGGCGGCACTTTGGCTCGCGCGTGGTGGAGGCCGATGATGGAACGCTGTTTGTCACGATCGGCGACCGGGGTGATCGGCCCTCGGCTCAGGATCGGTCGAATCACATGGGAACAGTCATCCGGATCAACCGGGACGGCTCGGTTCCGGGGGATAACCCGTTTGTCGGCGACGCGGCCATCCGGCCGGAAATCTGGTCCTATGGCCACCGCAACCCGCAGGGCGCGGGGCTTGACCTGCAGGGGCGGCTCTGGGTGTCGGAACACGGGGCCCGTGGCGGCGATGAGGTCAATCTGATCAAGCCCGGCGCGAATTATGGCTGGCCGGTGATTTCCTATGGCACGCATTATTCAGGCCAGAAGATCGGCGAGGGCACCTCGAAACCCGGCATGGAGCAGCCGGCGCATTATTGGGACCCATCCATCGCACCTTCGGGGCTGATGGTCTATTCAGGCAGGCTTTGGCCCCAGTGGAAGGGTGATGTCTTCGTCGGCTCTCTGAAATTCGACTACATCGCCCGGCTGGCCGGATCGCCGCTGCGTGAAGCCGAACAGATCAAGGCCCCCGAGACCGAACGCGTCCGTGACATCGTGGAAGCCCGGGACGGGTCGATCTGGTTCATCTCGGTCGGGCAGGGAGCGGTTTACAGGATGACGCCCGGCTAAACCGACAGCCGCCCGCCTTGCGCCCCACGCTCGCGATAGGGCGTGGTGTTGTAATGCGCCCGGTAGCATTTCGAGAAATGGCTGGGCGACGCAAAACCGCAGGCCAGTGCTACGTTGATGACACTCATGTCGGTCTGCATTAGCAGGTTGCGCGCCTTGTGGAGGCGCAGCTCCATGTAGTAGCGCTTGGGCGAGCGGCTCAGGTAGCGGCGGAACAGGCGTTCCAACTGCCGGGTCGACATGCCCACATCCTTCGCCAGAACCGATGGCGAGATCGGTTCCTCGATGTTTTTCTCCATCATCAGAATGACCTGGCTCAGCTTGGGGTGCCGGACTCCGATACGGGTGGGTGTCGACAGGCGCTGCGTGTCTTGATCGGTGCGGATTGAGGAATAGATCATCTGATCTGCGACCGCATTGGCCAGGTCCTCGCCATAGTCATCGGCGATCAGCTTGAGCATCAAGTCGATGGACGAGGTGCCGCCGGCCGTCGTCATCCGGTTCCCGTCCACCTGGAACACGGACTTCGTCAGTTCGACCGTATCGAACTCTTCGGCGAAACTGTCTGAATTCTCCCAGTGAATCGTAGCGCGCTTGCCCTCAAGCAATCCGGCCTTGGCGAGAGTATAGGCGGCGGTGCACAGGCCACCGATCTTAAGACCCTTGCGGGCCTCGCGCCGCAGCCAGTTCAGCACCCGTTTCGTGGTCGCGGCCTGAACGTCGACACCGCCACAGATCATGATGACCTCGTCGCGCTGCAACTCGGACAGATCCGCATCCAGCTTGAACGTGGTTCCCGCCGAGCAATGCACCACCTCGCCACCTTCACCCGCCAACGTCCACGTATATAGATCGCGGTTGGCCATGCGGTTGGCGATACGCAGGCTGTCCAGCGCCGAGGCGAAAGACAGCAGCGAGAACTTATCCAGCAAGACAAATACGAAGTTATTCGGCTTGGCTGTGTCGTTTTCCACTGTGACAACTTGGCGTTGCTCTTGCATTGTGAATTGTCCTTGATTCGGTGCTTGCCGGGTGTTCTGCGGCAGCAGACTTGCCCGTCAACATGCTCAAAGCTTGTTTGCGGCGTCAAGAGGCGCAAATGGGATATGGTCTCTCATCATTGCTTTTTGTATAGAGACCCCCTGAAATACCTCAGCGGAGATTCAAGCTATGACCGAGTGGCAAAAAACGAACTGGCGCAACAAGCCCCGGGTTCAGATGCCAGACTATACCGACGCGGCCGCATTGGCCAAAGTCGAGGCGCAGCTTTCACAGTATCCCCCGCTGGTTTTTGCGGGCGAAGCGCGCCGGCTCAAGCAGCATCTAGGGGCCGCTGGTCGTGGCGAGGCGTTCCTGCTGCAAGGCGGCGATTGCGCCGAGAGCTTTGAGCAATTCAGCGCCGATGCGATCCGCGACACGTTCAAGGTGATGCTGCAGATGGCGATGGTTCTGACCTTTGGTGCCAAGGTGCCCGTGGTCAAAGTTGGCCGCATGGCAGGCCAATTCGCCAAACCGCGCAGCGCCCCGACCGAGGTGATTGATGGCGTGGAACTGCCCAGCTATCGCGGTGACATCATCAATGAGTTGGCCTTCACGCCCGAGGCGCGCATTCCCAACCCGGGCAAGATGCTGCAGGCCTATACTCAGGCCGCCGCGACGCTGAACCTGCTGCGCGCATTCTCGACCGGTGGTTTTGCGGATATGAGCCAGGTGCATTCCTGGACGCTGGGCTTTGCGGGCGGCCAGGATGTCCGGAAATACTCGGAAATCGCTGACCGCATTCAGGACACGATCGATTTCATGCGGGCCGCCGGGATCACGGCGGATACTACGCATGAGTTCTCGACCGTCGAGTTCTACACCAGTCACGAAAGCCTTTTGCTGGAATACGAAGAGGCGCTGACCCGACTGGATTCGACCTCGGGCAACTGGCTGGCCGGTTCCGGGCACATGATCTGGATCGGCGACCGGACCCGTCAACCCGACGGTGCGCATGTGGAATTCGCGCGCGGCGTTCTGAACCCGATCGGCATGAAATGTGGCCCGACCACCAGCGCCGAGGACCTCAAGGTTCTGATGTCCAAACTGAACCCCGACAACGAAGAGGGTCGCATGACCCTGATCGCGCGGTTCGGTGCAGGCAAAGCGGCAGAGCATCTGCCGCGTCTGATCAAAGCGGTCAAGGAAGAGGGTGCCAAAGTGACATGGGTCTGCGACCCGATGCATGGCAACACGATCAAATCGGCCACCGGCTATAAGACCCGGCCCTTTGATTCCGTGCTGCGCGAGGTGCGCGACTTCTTTGGCGTGCATCAGGCCGAAGGTACCATTCCCGGCGGCGTACATTTCGAGATGACCGGTCTTGACGTGACCGAATGCACCGGCGGCGTGCGGGCGGTGACGGAAGAGGACCTGTCAGACCGCTACCATACCGCGTGCGACCCGCGCCTGAACGCCTCGCAGGCGTTGGAACTGGCGTTCCTTGTTGCAGAAGAACTCACCAATCTGCGCAACGACCGGAGCAAACGCGCCGCAAGCTGATCTTCGGCGTTTGTAAAGTTAAGGAAACGGCGGGTCTATGGCCCGCCGTTTTTCTTTAATCGTCGCGTGATGACACTAACCTTAGATGGGGCGAGGGGCCCGTGAACTCGCTCGGGCTTTCGGCGAACCCCGCAACCTCTTGCCGGGCGGGTTTCGGCGGTTGCTGCAGGTCTGACACCTCGCGCACCCGCTGGTCGGTTATGGCGAACCGGCGCGGCGTGGCACCGATCGTGCCATCGCTGACCATCACACCCAGAACCCGGCTGACATCCCCAAGATCGCTTTTCAGCGGCAGCAGGATCATGCGGGCCTGCAGATTGGCACGCCCCAGCTTACCTTTCGAGGTCAGCCCAAGCTCGGCCACGGCGGGGGCGGTCAGGACCCGGTCCAGCAGCGATTTGATCTCGTCCCGTGCATTCGGGTTGAAAAAGGCGGTGACGGGCATCCCGCGCACTTCCATCCCGGCCAGCTTGTTCAGATGGCTTCCCGCCAGCCGAAACCGCGCCAGCCCGGGCGCGATGCGTTCAAGGATGAAGGTATATTCCAGCACATTTTCCAAACCGCGCGGATCAACCTGCGACCGCAGGGGCACGCCTTCGCCGGTCAGAAGCGCGGTCCAATAGGCTTCGGCCTGACGGATTGGGGACAGGCTGCGCCCGCTGTCAAATCGGTCCATTGCGACGATCTTTCCAAATTCTGAGCCAGAGCCAGTCCCGAAAAAACTTTTCATATCATCACCCTACCGTCAATCGGCCGCGATTTTCCTAAAATGCCGTCTAATGGGCAAATCCGAAATCCGCCAGCGTTTCCGACTGTTAAATTGGCATGGGTTAATACAATTTTGGAGCAATTCTTTAACGAATGGTTAACTTCCGAGAATTCTCCGGACAATGAGCAAGGTCTTGCCCCCCGCCGCCCAATGGCATTAGGTGCGGCGAGCGGTTTTGACGGAAAGGGCAGGCATGATCAGATCCATGACCGGTTTCGCCTCAGGCAAGGGGGCGTTTGGCCCTCATAGCTGGAGCTGGGAACTGCGCAGCGTGAACGGCAAGGGGCTGGATATGCGCCTGCGCGTGCCGGACTGGCTGACCGGGCTTGAGGCCGGTCTGCGGGGCGATCTGTCGAAACAGGTCAGCCGGGGCAACGTCACCCTGTCGCTGCGACTGAGCCGGGAAGAGAGCACCGCAGACATCAAGCTGAATGCATCCGCGATGGAGGCCGCTCTGGATGCGCTGGCCCAGACCGAGGCGATGGCGGGCAAACGCGGCATCGAACTGAAGGGATCAAGCGCCAGCGATCTACTGACGCTGAAGGGTATGCTTGAGGCGGGCAGCGAAGACGACGATCCCGCGCCATTGGTCGCGCAGCTGAAGTCCGAATTCGGCGGTCTGCTGGCCGCGTTCCTCGACATGCGAAAGACCGAAGGTCAGGCGCTGGCCGGGATTCTGGCTGGCCAACTGGATCAGATTGCACAACTGACCAAGACCGCGGCCGATCTGGCCGAGCAGCGGCGGGATGAGATGGCGCAGACGCTCAGGGACAATCTGGCGCGCGTGGTGGACAATGCGCAGGGTGTGGATGCCGATCGCGTCGCGCAGGAACTGGCCATGATCGCGGTCAAGGCCGACATCACCGAAGAAATTGACCGGCTGGCCGCGCATGTCACCGCCGCGCGGGCGCTGCTGGATCAGGACGGGCCGGTCGGGCGCAAGCTGGATTTCCTGATGCAGGAGTTCAACCGCGAGGCCAATACGCTGTGTTCGAAATCGCAGAATGCCGAGCTGACGGCTGTCGGGCTGGAACTGAAGGCGGTGATCGATCAGATGCGTGAACAAGTTCAGAACGTCGAATAGGAACGGGGGCAAACACATGGCAGATCGCCGGGGTCTATTAATCATCCTGTCCTCGCCCTCGGGTGCGGGTAAGTCCACGCTGGCGCGCCGGTTGATGCAGTGGGACAACGATCTGGAGTTCTCGATCTCGGCCACCACCCGTGCACCGCGCCCGGGCGAGGAACATGGGCGCGAGTATTACTTTCTGTCCGAGGACGCGTTCAAACAGAAGGTCGCCGACGGTCAGATGCTGGAACACGCCCACGTTTTCGGCAACTTCTACGGCTCACCCGCCGAGCCGGTGCGCGAGTCGATCGACAAGGGCCGTGACGTGCTGTTCGACGTGGACTGGCAGGGGGAAGTGCAGATCCGAAACTCGGATTTGGGCAAGCACGCACTGTCGATCTTCATCCTGCCGCCTTCAATCCCCGAACTGCGGCGCAGGCTGGAAAACCGGGGGCAGGACAGCGAAGATGTGATTGCCAAGCGGATGCTGAAAAGCTGGGACGAGATCAGCCACTGGGGCTATTACGATTATGTTTTGATCAACGACGATCTGGATGCCACCGAGGAAAAGCTGAAAACCATCGTCGCCGCCGAACGGATGCGCCGCATCCAGCAGCCGCGTCTGCAAAACCACATCCGCGCGCTGCAAACGGAATTTGAGGGGCAGTCATGACCATCTACGCTTTGGGAGAGTACGAACCGCAGATACATGCCGAAGCCTGGGTCGCGCCCGATGCCAATCTGATCGGAAAGGTCGTGCTGGAACAGAGCGCCTCGGTTTGGTTCGGCACGACGATCCGCGCGGATCATGAAGAGGTACGTATCGGAACGGGCAGCAATGTGCAGGAACATTGCGTGATGCATGTCGACCCGGGATATCCGCTGAACATCGGGGTGAATTGCTCGGTCGGTCACAAGGCTATGCTGCATGGGTGCACCATCGGTGACAACTCGCTGATCGGGATGGGAGCCATCGTTTTAAACGGGGCCCGGATCGGTCGGAACTGTCTAATCGGGGCAGGGGCGTTGATTACGGAAGGGAAAGAAATTCCCGATAATTCGCTGGTCATGGGTCAGCCCGGCAAGGTGGTGCGGCAACTGGACGAGGCGGCGGCCAAGCGGCTGACGCAGACCGCGCTGCACTATCAGAACCATATTCACACATTCCGTGAAAAGCTGCGGTCGGTCTGAGACCCGATGTCTGATCTGCCCCTATCAGAGTTGGTCGCGGCGGTGCCGATGCCCGCCTTGCTGATCGACCGGTCCGAACGAATCGTGGCCGCAAATCCCGAGGCCCACACGCTGCTGGGGGCGGCTATCGAAGGCCGGCACTTCGCTACGATCCTGCGGCAGCCTCAGGTCATCGACGCCATCGAAAAAAGCCTGCGCGCTGAAAGCCCCGGCTCGGCCCGGCATCTGTCGAACGACGGCGCACAGGATACCTGGTTCGAGGTTCAGTGCCGATACATGAGCAGCACCCACACCGTTCTTGCGGTGTTCCAGGATGTCACGCATCTGGAGCAGGCCGGGCAGATGCGCCGCGACTTTGTCGCCAATGTCAGCCATGAGCTGCGCACGCCGCTGACCGCGCTGATGGGTTTCATCGAAACTCTGCGCGGCCCGGCCCGCGACGACACCGCCGCGCGCGAGCGGTTCCTGCAGATCATGGCGGACGAGGCCAACCGGATGAACCGACTGGTCGGCGATCTTCTGTCGCTGAACCGGGTCGAAAGCGAAGAGCGGGTCAGGCCAAAAGAACCCATTGAACTGACGGGCCTGCTGCAGTCGACGCTGAACTCTCTTAGGCCGCTGGCCGATGACGCTGGGGTGGAACTTGCGCTCGACGTCCCGGACGAGCCGGTGCAGATGGTCGGCGACAGCGATCAGCTACGCCAGGTCTTTACCAACCTTATCGAGAACGCGATCAAATATGGAGGCAGCGGTGGGCGGGTCGACGCCATCGTGGCCTTGTCCGAAAGGGACGCAGCCATGCGGGGCCCCGCCGTTCGGATCAGGATCGTCGATCAGGGCCCCGGCATCGACGCCAAGCATCTGCCCAGACTGACGGAGCGGTTCTATCGCGCCGACAGCCACCGCTCGCGCGAGTTGGGCGGAACTGGATTGGGGTTGGCCATCGTCAAGCATATCGTGAACCGCCATCGGGGCCGCTTGCGGGTCGAAAGCGAGCAGGGGCAGGGCGCGACCTTCACCGTGATCCTGCCGCGCTGAACCCGATGTCGAGCCGCCCCATAGTGTGACGCACGGTCAAGTTAAGAGTTTCTGAGAAATTCGTGAGTTGTCATGAAACTGTTACACAGTTGTCACAAAAGACTTACGCGCGACTCATAGGGGTGCGCCCAGGATCACCATGGGGGTGATCAACGCAAATTCTCTCAAGGAGACTGAGATGTCCTTTGTAAAACTGTCGGCCTCTGCGCTTGCAATCGCTGCCGTATCCGCAACCGCAGCCGCCGCGCGCGATCAGGTGCAGGTCGCTGGTTCTTCGACCGTTCTGCCGTATGCTTCGATTGTGGCCGAAGCCTTCGGTGAAAACTTTGACTTCCCGACTCCGGTCGTGGAATCGGGCGGCTCGTCGGCTGGCCTCAAGCGTTTCTGTGAAGGTGTTGGCGAAAACACCATCGACGTGGCCAACGCGTCGCGCAAGATTCGTGAAAAAGAGATCAAAGCCTGTGCCGATGCCGGTGTGACCGACATCATCGAAGTCCAGATCGGCTATGACGGCATCGTCTTTGCATCGGACATCAACGGCAACTCGTTCGCATTCACACCGGAAGACTGGTACAAGGCCCTTTCCGCGCAGATCGTCGTGGACGGTGAACTGGTCGACAACCCGAACAAAACCTGGGCCGACGTGAACCCCGCGTTCCCGGCGCAGCCCATTGCCGCCTTCATCCCGGGCACCAAACACGGCACCCGCGAAGTGTTCGAAGACAGGGTGATCCTTGCCGGGTGTGAACACCTGGGCGATTTCGACGTCTACAAAGCCGCCAACGGCGACGACAAGAAAGCGGCCGAGAAGGCCTGTATCGCCCTGCGTACCGACGGCGTTTCGGTCGACATCGACGGCGACTACACCGAAACTCTGGCCCGCATCGACAGCAACAAGGACGGCATCGGCGTCTTTGGTCTGGCCTTCTACGAGAACAACACCGACAAGCTGCAGGTCGCGACCATGTCGGACGTCGTTCCGTCGACCGAGTCGATTGCAACCGGCGAATACCCGGTTTCGCGCCCGCTGTTCTTCTACGTCAAGAAAGCGCATATCGGCGTGATCCCCGGCCTGAAAGAATATGCCGAGTTCTTCGTCGCAGATGAGATCGCAGGCCCCGATGGCCCGCTGGCCGAATACGGTCTGGTCTCGGATCCTGAGCTGGTCAAGGTTCAGGAAGCTGTTGCGAACGAAACCGTTCTGGGCGGCGGCTCCTAAACACCCTTGCTTGCGGAACCGGGGCGGTCTATGCGCGCCCCGGTTCTTTTTGACTCTGTCATCGCCATCCCAAATGGGGCCCTCATGTCATTATCCTGGCTTCTGCTCATCCTGCTTGCCTTGGCAGGGATTGGTTATTTCACCGGACGGTCGCGGGCGCTGGCCAGTGCCGGAGGGGATGCGCGCGATCTGCACTCGCTGCCGTCATACTATGGCTACAATGTCGCGCTGACCGCGCTGGTTCCCGCGCTTGCCGTGCTGATCATCTGGCTGCTGGCGCAACCGATGATCGTGAACAGCACCGTGTCGGGGATGATCCCGGATCAGGCCATTGCCGAAGGATCGGATCGCGGGCTGGTGCTGAGCGAGGTGCGCCGCGTGGCCGATGGGCTTGACGGTGCTGTCGCTGCAGGTGCCCTGACCGAGGCTCAGGCACGTAATGCCGAGGCCGACATCGAGGTGCTGACCCAACAGTTGAAAGATGCCGGTCAGGTTCTGACGCAAGATATCACCACGCCCATCCTGCTGGCGGCGCAAAAATACCGCAGCATGTCGGCAACAGGCACAGTCGCCATGCAAGTGCTGGTGCTGCTGGTGGCGCTGATCGGGGCTGCGTTCGCCTATGTGCGGACGCACAAGGAATTCCGCGCCCGCAATGTGGTCGAGCAGGGCGTTCTGGCGCTGCTGCTACTGGCGGCGTCAATTGCCATTCTGACCACCATCGGCATCGTCCTGTCGATGTTCTTTGAAACACTGAACTTTTTCCAGCTGCATTCGTGGAAAGATTTCTTCTTCGGCAGCACCTGGGCCCCGAACTTTCGCGGTGGGTCGGAGCTGTCGATCCTGCCGTTGCTGTGGGGCACGCTTTACATCTCGCTGATCGCGCTGCTGGTGGCGGTGCCGATTGGCCTGTTCGCCGCGATCTACCTGTCGGAATATGCCTCGGGCGCGACCCGCTCGCTTGCCAAACCGCTGCTGGAGATTCTGGCCGGCATTCCGACCATCGTTTACGGTCTGTTTGCCCTGCTAACGGTCGGCCCCGCGCTGGTGTCGCTGTTTGGTGACGGCGGAGCGCTGGGACTGGGCTGGATGGCCAGCTCGAACGCAGTACTGACCGCCGGTCTGGTGATGGGGATCATGCTGATCCCGTTTGTCTCGTCCCTGTCGGATGACATCATCAACGCGGTGCCGCAGTCGATGCGTGATGGTTCGCTTGGGTTGGGGGCGACGCATTCGGAAACCGTGCGTCAGGTGGTGCTGCCGGCGGCGCTGCCCGGCATCGTGGGGGCGATCCTGCTGGCCGCCAGCCGCGCCATCGGCGAGACGATGATCGTCGTCATGGCCGCCGGAGCGATTGCCAAATTCTCGGGCAACCCGTTCGAGGCGATGACCACCATCACCACGCGGATCGTCAGCCAGTTGACCGGCGATACCGACTTTGCCAGCCCCGAGACTCTGGTCGCCTTTGCGCTGGGTCTGACCCTGTTCGTCATCACGCTGGGGCTGAACATCTTCGCCCTTTATATCGTACGCAAATACCGGGAGCAGTACGAATGACCGATACGTCTCAAACCCCCGGCGCTGCTCCGGTCGCGAAACCCAAAAGCGGGTCGCTGTTCGAAAAGGACGCACGCACCAAACGGCGCAACGCGGCGGAAAGCCGGTTCAAAATGTACGGCATCGCCGCCATCGGCGTCGGGCTCGTGATGCTGCTGGTGCTTGTGACCAATATCGTCAGCTCGGGTCTGGGCGCGTTCCAGCAAACCTATCTTGAACTCAATGTCGAGCTGAAGGCCGACAAGCTGGACAAGAAGGGAAACCGGAACATCGAGGACATCAAGAAGGTGTCGACCTTCGGATATTCCCCTCTGGTTGCCGCCGCGCTTGAAGCCGAGGTGGCCGAGCTTGGTATCCAGACCGATCTGACACCCAAGGAAATGGGCGGCATCCTGTCCAAGGCCGCGATGGCCAAGCTGCGGAACTATGTCATCGCCAACCCCGACCAGATCGGCCAGACCGTCAGCTTCCGGTTCCTGACGAACAGCCGCGTCGACGGCTACATCAAGGGCCGCGTCACGCGCGAGTCGATCGCCAATGACAAGAGCATCTCGGTCGCGCAACTGGATTTCGTGGATCAACTGCGCGAAGCCGGCGTTCTGTACAAAGCCTTCAATCCCGATTTCATATTCGGCGCCGACGCCTCGGATCAACGCCCCGAGGCAGCGGGGATCGGAGTATCCATGCTGGGCTCGCTGTTCATGATGCTGGTGGTTCTGGCGCTGGCGCTTCCGATTGGCGTGGCCGCATCGATCTATCTCGAGGAATTCGCGCCGCAGAACCGGCTGACCGACATCATCGAGGTGAATATCTCGAACCTGGCCGCCGTGCCGTCCATCGTGTTCGGTATTCTGGGCCTTGCCGTCTTCATCAACTACATGCACCTGCCGACCTCGGCCCCGCTGGTGGGCGGTCTGGTGCTGACGCTGATGACGCTGCCGACGATCATCATCTCGACCCGCGCCTCGCTGAAAGCGGTTCCGCCGTCGATCCGGGATGCCGCACTTGGGGTAGGGGCCTCGAAAATGCAGGCGGTGTTTCACCATGTTCTGCCGCTGGCCGCGCCCGGCATCCTGACCGGCACCATCATCGGACTGGCGCAGGCGCTTGGCGAAACTGCGCCGCTGCTGCTGATCGGGATGGTGGGCTTTATCGCCTCGAACCCGCCGGAGGGGATCGTGGCGGGGTTCCTGTCGCCGAACTCGGCCATGCCCGCGCAGATCTACGAATGGTCCAAGCGCGCCGACCCAGCCTTTTACGAACGCGCATGGGGAGGGATCATCATCCTGTTGATCTTCCTCGTGACAATGAACACCATCGCGGTCATCCTGCGCCGCCGCTTTGAACGCCGCTGGTAAATGGGGGCACCTATGAACGATATGACACGATTGGGGAAAGCCGTGGACTCCAAAGACATCAAGATCGCCGCGAAGAACGTACAGGTCCACTACGGCGACACGCACGCCATCAAGGACGTGGATGTCGAGATCGAAGACAAGACCGTCACCGCCTTCATCGGCCCGTCGGGCTGCGGCAAGTCCACCTTTCTGCGCTGCCTGAACCGGATGAACGACACGATCGATATCTGCCGGGTGACCGGAGATATCCTGCTGGATGGCGAAGATATCTATGACAAGCGCGTCGACCCCGTTCAGTTGCGCGCCAAGGTCGGCATGGTGTTCCAGAAGCCGAACCCGTTCCCCAAGTCGATCTATGATAACGTGGCTTACGGCCCGCGCATCCACGGCCTTGCCAAGAACAAGGCCGAGCTGGACGAGATCGTCGAGAAATCCCTGCGTCGCGGCGCGATCTGGGATGAGGTCAAGGACCGGCTCGATGCCCCCGGCACCGGCCTGTCGGGCGGCCAGCAGCAGCGTCTGTGTATCGCCCGTGCCGTGGCGACACAGCCCGAGGTCCTGCTGATGGACGAGCCATGCTCGGCGCTGGACCCGATTGCAACCGCGCAGGTCGAAGAACTGATCGACGAACTGCGCCGGCGCTATTCGGTGGTGATCGTGACGCACTCGATGCAGCAGGCGGCGCGGGTCAGCCAGAAGACCGCCTTCTTCCATCTGGGCAATCTGGTCGAGTTCGGAGAAACCGGCCAGATCTTCACCAACCCCGAAGACCCCCGGACCGAAAGTTACATTACCGGTCGTATCGGCTGAGCACAGGACTACTGCCATGAGCGAACAACATATTGCATCCGCCTTCGACCGCGATCTCGAAGCCATTCAGGCTCATATCATGAAGATGGGCGGGCTGGTCGAAGCCGCCATCATGGGCGCAGCCCGGTCACTGGAAACCCGCGACGAGGAACTGGCCAAGGAGGTCCGGCAGGGCGACAAGGCCATCGACGCGCTGGAAGAGCTGATCGACGAAGAAACCGCGCGCCTGATAGCGCTGCGGGCGCCCACCGCAGGTGACCTGCGTCTGGTGCTGTCGGTGCTGAAAGTGGCGACCAACCTGGAACGGATCGGCGATTATTCCAAGAACATCGCCAAGCGAACCACTGTTCTGGTCAACGCGGGCGAAATCAACGGCAGCGCCGCCGCCCTGCGCCGGATGGCGCGCGAGGTTGAACTGATGCTGCGCGACGCGCTGGACGCCTATATTCAACGCGACGCCGAACTGGCCAGCGACGTGATCGAGCGCGACCTTGAGGTCGACCAGATGTATAACGGGCTGTTCCGCGAGTTCCTGACCTTCATGGCCGAAGATCCGCGCAACATCTCATCCTGTATGCACCTGCATTTCATCGCGAAGAACATCGAACGCATGGGCGACCATGTCACGGCGATTGCCGAACAGGTGGTCTATCTGGTCACGGGCGAGCGCCCCGCTGAGGCCCGGCCCAAGGCCGACAACACCTCGCAAACGATTTAGGAGCTTGCGCGCCATGTCCGCCGATCAGCCGACCGTTCTGGTGGTCGAAGATGAACTGGCCCAACGCGAGGTGCTGTCCTACAACCTCGAGGCCGAGGGCTTTCGCGTCATCAAGGCCGCTAATGGCGACGAAGGGTTGCTGCTGGTGGAAGAAGACCGGCCCGACATCATCGTTCTGGACTGGATGATGCCCAATCTCAGCGGGATCGAGGTCTGCCGCCGCCTGAAAACCCGCCCCGACACGCGCGCGATTCCGATCATCATGCTGTCTGCGCGATCAGAAGAGGTCGACAAGGTGCGCGGGCTCGAGACCGGTGCGGATGACTATGTGATCAAGCCCTATTCGGTCGTCGAACTGATGGCGCGTGTGCGTACTCAGCTGCGGCGGGTCCGTCCGGCGACGGTGGGTATTCGGCTGGAATTCGACGACATCATCCTCGATTCCGAAACCCACAAGGTCAGCCGCGATAATAAACCCCTGAAACTGGGCCCGACCGAGTTCCGGCTGCTCAGCACGTTCATGGAAAAGCCCGGCCGGGTCTGGAGCCGCGAGCAACTGCTGGACCGCGTCTGGGGCCGCGACATCTATGTCGACACACGCACCGTCGATGTTCATATCGGCCGGTTGCGCAAGGCGTTGACCCAACATGGCGGCGCTGACCCGGTGCGGACCGTGCGCGGGGCCGGATACGCGTTGGGCTGATCTCATCAGCGGGGCAGGGTCTCTTCTACCTGCGCTTGCGAGGCCAGCCAGTGCCGGAACTGCCGCAGCGACGCATCCTGCGACTTGTCGCGCGGCCAGACCAGATAATAGGCCCCTAGGGTTTCGACCGCATCCGGAAAGGCCGCGACCAGCTTGCCGGTGGCCAGGTCCTGTTCGACCAGATAATTCGGCAGCAGCGCCACGCCCAACCCATGCAGCGCGGCTTGGTTGATGGTGGTGAACTGATCATGAATCGTGCCGGGCAGGGGGTGCGGGTGATCCACGCCCATCTGCCGGAACCAGTCCTGCCAGGCGCGTGGGCGCGTCTGAATGTGCAGCAGCGGCAGCCTGAGCAGATCCCGCGGCGACGCCGGTGCGCCCTGCGGCAGAAGATCAGGCGCGCAGACCGGCAGCATCCGCTCGACCCGCAGCAGCAGGCGATCGGTACCCGGCCAGTCCGGTTCGCCGAAATGCAGCGCCGCATCAAAGGGTTCCGTCGCAAAGTTGAAATGCCTCAGGCGTGTCGTCATATTGATCGTGATATCGGGATGTCCGCGCGCAAAGTCGGGCAGCCGCGGCACCAGCCAGCGCATCCCGAACGTCGGCAAGATGGCTAGGTTCAGCGTACCACCAACGGGCGAGACATGCAGCTTCAGCGCCGCCTGTGCGATCTGCGACAGTGCCGGCCGGATTTCCCGCACATAATCCTGCCCGGCTTTGGTCAAGGACAGCCGCTTGCGATCCCGGCTGACAAGTTCGGCGTCCAGATGAGCTTCGAGCGTTTGCAACTGCCGGCTCACCGCGCTTTGCGTCAGGGCCATCTCATCCGCTACTGCCGAGGCCGATCCCAACCGATCCAGCGCCTCGAGTGCTCTGAGCGCTGAGATGGGGGGCAGGACGGGGTTACGGCTGTTCATGTATGCGTTTTAGTCATGCAAATGTGCAAATGTCTCGCTGTTTTTTGCGGATATCTCAGGCTATGATGCGAAAAACCCACTCTGACGGAGACACATGATGAACGCCCCCGATACAAAACCCGTCCTCCGAGCCAAAGATGCCCCCGAGCTTGGCGCATTTGCATGGGATGACCCGTTTCGTCTGAACGATCAGTTGGAAGAAGATGAACGCCTGATCGCCGACAGCGCCCGAGCCTATGCGCAGGAAAAGCTGCAGCCGCGCGTGACGCAGTCCTTTCAGAACGAAGAAACCGACCCCGAAATCTTCCGCGAAATGGGCGAGATGGGCTTGCTGGGCACGACGATCCCGGAAGAATACGGCGGGATCGGCGCGGGATACGTGTCATACGGTCTTGTCGCGCGCGAGGTTGAGCGGGTGGATTCGGGATACCGGTCGATGATGTCGGTGCAAAGCTCGCTGGTGATGTACCCGATCTATGCCTATGGCAGCGAAGACCAGCGCCGCAAATACCTGCCGAAACTTGCCAGTGGCGAGTGGATCGGCTGCTTTGGCCTGACCGAGGCGGATGCCGGATCGGACCCGGCGGCGATGAAAACCCGGGCCGAAAAGATCGACGGCGGCTATCGTCTGACGGGTAGCAAGATGTGGATATCGAACGCGCCGATCGCGGATGTTTTCGTCGTCTGGGCCAAGTCGGATGCGCATGACGGCAAGATCCGCGGGTTCGTCCTCGACAAAAACACCAAGGGCCTGAGCGCGCCAAAGATCGAGAACAAGCTGAGCCTGCGGACCTCGATCACCGGTGAAATCGTGATGGACGGGGTCGAGATCGGCGAGGACGCCTTGCTGCCGCATGTGCAGGGTCTGAAGGGGCCATTCGGCTGTCTGAACCGCGCGCGTTATGGCATCAGCTGGGGTGTGATGGGCGCGGCCGAGTGCTGCTGGCACGCCGCGCGTCAATATGGGCTGGACCGCAAACAGTTCAATCGGCCGCTGGCCCAGACGCAGTTGTTTCAGCGCAAGCTGGCCGAGATGCAGACCGAGATCGCTCTGGGCCTGCAAGCCAGCCTGAGGGTCGGCCGTCTGATGGATCAGGCCGAAGCCGCGCCCGAGATGATCTCGATCATCAAACGCAACAACTGCGGCAAGGCGCTGGATCTTTCGCGGATGGCGCGCGACATGCACGGTGGCAACGGCATCTCGCTGGAATTCCAGGTTGTGCGCCACATGATCAATCTGGAGACGGTCAACACTTATGAGGGCACTCATGACGTTCACGCGCTGATCCTGGGGCGGGCGCAGACCGGGTTGCAGGCATTCTTTTGAGAGCGCTAGCCGATGGCATAATGAGGATTATGTTAAATCAATAATACAGAAGACCGGCGCGGAGCCAACACGCGCTGGTTTTTCAACATCTTACGACATGACCCGCATCCAAAGGACAAAGATATGCACCTGCGCGATAAGATCGTTGTCATCACCGGTGCGGCGCAAGGCATCGGCAAAGGTCTTGCAGAACGGTTTGCGCACGAATGCGCGCTGGTCATCTGTGCGGACATTGATTTCGACGGTGCCCAAGAGGTCGCTCAGGAAATCGGCGGCCATACTGTAGAATGTGATGTTTCGCGTGAAGAGGACACCCGCCAACTGATCGAGACGGTTGAGGAACGGTTCGGCCCCATCGACCTGTTCTGTGCCAATGCAGGCATCTTGACGTTGGGCGGATTTGAGGTCGTTGACGAGGAATGGGAGCGCATCTGGCGGATCAATGTCATGTCCCATGTCTGGACCGCCCGGCATCTGATGCCGCGCATGGTGTCACGCGGTGGCGGGTACTTTCTGATAACGGCCTCTGCGGCCGGGTTGCTCAATCAACCGGGCGCGGCCCCGTATGGCGTGACCAAACACGCTGCTGTCGGGTTTGCTGAATGGTTGGCGCTGACATATGGCAGTCATGGCATCAAAATCTCGGTTCTGTGCCCACAGGCCGTGCGGTCCGAGATGATGCGCGGGCACGAGGACTCGGTGGCCGCCATCGACGGGATGCTTGAACCCGAGGATGTCGCACAGGCCTGTGTCGAGGCGCTGGCCAAGGAACATTTTCTGATCCTGCCACACCCTCAGGTCCTGGACTACATGCGGTTGAAATCAACGGATTATGACCGCTGGATCGACGGAATGCAGAAACTAAATCAGAGATTTATCCAAGACACCTAACGCGGCTTTCGTCGCCGCAACAAGCCTTCCTGCGCCACAGACGCAACCAGTGCGCCGTCCTGCGCGTAGATCGAGCCGCGATTGAAACTGCGCCCCTGCCCTGTCCACGGCGCCTCCATCGAATAGAGGTGCCAGTTCTGGAACTGCACCGGTCCGTGAAACCAGATCGCGTGATCCAGACTGGCACCATCGATCTCGCCGGTAAACCAGCTTAGCCCATGCGGGCGCATCCCGGATCCCAGAAGGCTCATATCCGAGGCATAGGCCAACAGCAGATGCTGAGTTATCGCATCAGCCTGCGCAGCGGCCCCCATTCGGAACCAGATATGGTTCCTGTCATCCGCTCTGGCTGGCTCAAACAGGTCCAGAGGCGCAACGTCGCGCACCTCAATGGGGCGTTCGCGCAGCAGTTCCGTTCTCAGCTTGTCGGGCACCCGGGTCAGATATCGCTGCCGCAGTTCGTCGCGTGAGGGGTGCTGTTCCGGCGGCTCAACTTCGGGCATCGGATGCTGATGATCCCAGCCGTCATCCTGCGTGTGAAACGAGGCCGACAGATTCAGGATTTGCTTCCCGTGTTGGATCGCAACCACACGGCGGGTCGTGAAGGACCCTCCATCCCGGGCGCGATCCACTTGATAAATAACGGGAATCGAGGGGTCCCCGGGGCGGATGAAATAGGCGTGTAGCGAGTGGCACAAGCGATCTGCGACGGTTCGGTACGCCGCCGCAAGGGCCTGCGCGATCACGTGACCGCCGAAAATCCGGGTCGGCGTCTCGCCGCCCGTGCCGGTTCCGCGAAACAGATCGACCTCAAGCGGTTCGATATCCAACAGGTCAAGTAGTACCCGTTCAGCGTCGGTCATAGCTGGCACTCCGGCTTTTGGGTCATTCATTTCGACAGCGCCCCCATCACCAGCGCTTTGAGCTCGGGGCGCGCGGGGTAAGAGCTGGACGGCGACAATTGGGTGAAGAACACCGCCGAGAAGTCATTGACCTGATCCACCCAGAAATAGGTCGAGGCCATGCCGCCCCAGCCGAAATCACCCACCGAGCCCGGGCTGCGCACCCGCGCCGGGTTCAGAACCACCGCGCCGCCGATGCCAAAGCCGGTGCCCTCCATCGGTTGCTCGGCAAAACTTTGCGGTCCCATCGATGCAATGTCGCCCGGTAAGTGATTGGACATCATGAATTCTATGGTTTTCGGCCCCAGCAGCCGGACACCATTGCCGGCCCCTTTGTTTCGCAGCATTTCGGCAAAACGGCTGTAATCGTCGATAGTGCTGATCAGACCGCCGCCGCCAGAGAAGGTTGTGGCGGCCTCAAAAGGAGAATTGCCAGCGCTGTCGACAAGGCGCAGGGTCTCACCGCCGGATTTGGCGGCATTCAATGCCATGGCGTCGCCCTCAAGCGGGGTATAGAGCGAGGCGAACCGGTCCCCTGCCCCTTTGGGTACTGAAAACCCGGTCTCATCCATGCCCAAGGGCTGCAGGATGTTCTGGGTCAGGAACCGGTCCAGCGGCTGCCCCGAGGCAACCTCGATCACGCGGCCGATGACGTCGATCCCGACCGAATATTCCCATCGGCTGCCCGGCTGGAACGCCAGCGGCAGGTCTGCCAGAGCCCGAACCCGGTCTGCCAAAGGCCCCTGATCGGGTGCGAAGATCAGGTCCAGTTCGTCCATCGCCTGCGGCAGCAGACCGGGATTGAACGGATAGCTGAGTCCGCTGGTGTGCGTCAGCAGTTGGTGCAGGCTTGGGGTTGGTGCCGGTTCAGTCTGGTCCAGACGTGTCGCGCCGGGGATCAGGGCCTGCATCGACTGAAACTCGGGCAGAAACTCCGAGACCGGCGCGTCCAAGTGAAACTGCCCGCGCTCGACCAGCATCATCAGGGCCACCGACGCAATCGGCTTGGTCATCGAATAGATGCAGACAAGGGTATCGCGCTGAAACGGCAGATCCATTTCGATGTTTCGATGACCGCAGGCATGAAAAAACGCCTCTTGCCCGCGATGCTGGATCAGCAGAGCGCTGCCCGGATATTTCCGCTGGTCCACATAGCGCTGCATCCAGGTGCGGATGTGGTTCAGAGACGATGGCTCGAACGTCATGTGACGGCTCCGTTCTGGTCATGTCGGTCCTGCCGTTTTACGGGCCAGCGTCGAGCGCCTGCAACCCGTGCTGTGCGAAAACCGGGACATAGGCCCCAAAGACGCGCGCCCGCGCTGGATCAGAGGCATTGCCGTCCAGCGCCCGTTTGTAGACGCCCTGAAGGATGCCGGCCATCCGGAAGAAGTTAAACGCCAGATAAAAGCCGAAATGATCAATCCCGGTCAGGCCACGTCGGGCGCAATAGTCGGCGACAAAGGCCCGATCCGACGGCAGCCCCAGCGCCGTGCGATCAACCCCGGCCAAGCCGCGCCCTTCCCTTCCCGGCGGCAGTTGCCACTGCATGATCACCGCGGCCAGATCGGCATAGGGGTGGCCGATGGTCGACAATTCCCAATCCAGCACCCCGATACAGGCGGTGCCACCCCGTTGAAACATCAGGTTGTCGATGCGGTAATCGCCATGCACCAGCGTACGCTGGCCGTCATCCTCAGGAACCCGCTGCTGCAGTTCCAAGATCAGCCGGTCCATGTCAGCAATCCGGTCGGTCTCGGACGCGCGGTATTGCTTGGTCCAACGGGAGATCTGACGCTCGAAGTAGTTCCCGGGCGACCCGTAATCCGCCAGTCCTGCGGCCTCGATATCGACCATATGCAGTTCGGCCAGAACCCGGTTCATCTCATCCAGAATGCCGTTCCGGGTCGCGTTATCCTCGCCCTCCATCATCGGATCAACGAAAGATCGGCCCTGCAGATGCTCCATGATATAGAAGGCCGAGCCGATCACGCTGTCATCCTCGCACAGCAGGTACATTTGCGGCACCGGCACCTTGCTGCCAGCCAGCGCGCGCTGGACCCGGAATTCGCGATCCACCGCATGGGCGGATTTCAACAGAACGCCCGGCGGCTTGCGGCGCAGGACATAGCTTTGCGAAGGGGTTTTAAGCAGATAGGTCGGGTTGGACTGACCCATGGCAAACTTGGTTGCCTCGATCGGGCCTTCATAGCCGTCAAGATTCGGACGAAGATAGGCGTCTATCGCGTTGACGTTCAGTATGTTTTCGCCGTCCGTCACATCGACCTCCGCTCACAAAGCGTCACCAAAGATATTGCCACCACTTTGCACATTGATCCCGCCCGAGACAGGCAGGACCGCGCCGGTCACATACCCTCCGCCCTGACCGCAGAGGAACAGAAGGCAGCCTGCGATATCCTCGGGTCGCCCGACCCGGCCCAGCGGGACGGCTTTGCCCACCCGCGCGCGCTTATCTGTATCTTCGGTGGCAAAGGCCGTCATGCGCGACACGAACGGACCGGGGGCCAGCGCATTCACCGTGACCCGATGCGGGGCCAGTTCCTTGGCCATGATCTTGGTCAGATGCAGCACCGCCGCCTTCGACGCGGCGTAGCTATACGCCCCGTCACCCATCGGCACCTCACCCATCACCGAGCCCACATTGACCACCCGCGCAGGATCGTCATCGGTGGCGGATTTCATCAGCAGCGGCAACAGCTTTTGCGTCAGGTCGAAAATCCCCGCCACGTTGACGCCCATCACCTTCTCCCATGCCGCATGGGGAAACTGCCCCAGCGGCGCGCCCCATGTGACGCCGGCGTTGTTCATCAGGATCTCAAGCGATTGCGTCCGTTGACCGACCTGCTCGACCAACGCGTCGATGCCTTCCTCGCTGCTCAGATCGCCAGCAAAGCCCTCAGCCGAGCCCGGCACGTCCAGCGCGTTCAATTCGGCCGCCGCGGCCTCGCACGCGTCGCCCTTACGTGATGCGATCAGAACATGCGCCCCCGCACGAACCAAGGCCTCGGCGGCCATGCGGCCAATGCCGGTCGCTCCGCCCGTCACGAGGGCTGTTTTTCCGTCAAGTGAGAACAGGGCTTCGGGCGTCATGCGGTCTCCTTTGCTGCTTTCATGAGCACCAGCGCTGCCGTGGCGGCAGCGGTCCGGTCATCATCTTGACAACACCTGTCTGTGATCCAACGATTTCACCGCAACCGAAGCAAGGGGCAAGGCAGGTATATGCAAGCATTACTCAGCGTCAGACCGGGTGGCTCCGAGACACTGGAACTGACAACCCTGCCCGATCCGGCCCCGAAACGCGCCGAGATTGTCGTGCGCGTCCACGCCGCAGGGGTGAATTTTCCCGATACGCTGATGATCCGGGACCTGTATCAGATGAAACCGCCCCGCCCCTTCGCGCCCGGTGGCGAGGTCGCGGGAGAGGTTGTCGCCGTGGGCGATGGTGTCACCGATTTCGCCGTCAAAGACCGCGTTCTGGTCCTGACCGGTCATGGGGGCTTTGCCACGCACGTGGCGCTGAGGGCAGAAACGGCAGTCAAGATTCCCGAAACAATGCCCTTTGATGACGCTGCTTGTTTCGTTTTTACCTACGGTACGTCTTATCACGCGCTGAAAGATCGCGCGCATCTGAGACCCGGCGAAAGCCTGTTGGTGCTGGGCGCTGCCGGAGGAGTGGGGTCTGCCGCGATCGAACTGGCCAAGGCGATGGGAAGCCGGGTCATCGCGGCTGTGTCATCTGAGGAAAAGGCAGCCTTCTGCAAGGACCTCGGAGCTGATGCAACGCTGATCTATCCCCGCGACCCGGACCGCGACGCACAAAAGGCGCTGTCGGCTGAGATCAAGTCGCTGGCCGGTGGTGACGGTGTCGATGTGGTTTATGACGCGGTTGGAGGGGGTTACGCCGAACCGGCCCTGCGCGGAACGGCTTGGGGTGGGCGGTATCTGGTCGTCGGATTCCCTGCAGGGATCCCCCGCATTCCGCTGAACCTGACGCTGCTCAAGGGCTGTCAGATCGTCGGGGTTTTCTGGGGCGCGTCCGTGCTGCGGGATCCCAAGGGACACGCGGAAAACATGGCCGAGCTGTTCGAGATGTATGCCAGCGGCCAAATCGCCCCCCGTATTAGCAAAAAGCTGCCTCTGGCCCGCGCTGCAGAGGCGCTCAACCTGCTGGAACAACGTGCAGTTCTCGGGAAAGTTGTGATCATGATGGAGGATATGTGACCCGGGTTACATCGGGACAGGCAAAGATACGCCAATATGGCAGCCAACGGCCCAACCCAAGCGGGTGAAGGCTGCTGGACGCCCCTGAAATTCAGGTCTATGAAAATAAGGAATTGGGGACAGTTTGAAGATGCACAATATTCTGGTTCTGAATGGCCCGAACCTTAACCTGCTGGGCACCCGGCAGCCCGAGGTCTATGGCCATACGACATTGCAGATGATCGAGGACCTGTGCGTCTCACACGGGCGGACGCTGGGGCTGGCCGTCTCGCATGTTCAGTCCAACCACGAAGGCGCGCTGATCGACGCCATTCACGCCGCGCGGGGCGTGCAGGATGGCATCGTCCTGAACGCCGGGGCCTATACCCACAGTTCGGTGGCACTGATGGACGCGATCTCATCGGCCCAGGTGCCCGTGGTCGAGGTCCATCTGTCCAATATCCACGCGCGCGAGCCGTTCCGGCATACCTCGTATATCACGCCGGTGGCTCTGGGTCAGATTTGCGGCTTTGGCGCGCAGGGGTATGTTCTGGCGCTGGATGCCCTCGCCGCGCATCTCGCAGAGAGGGGTGCGGGATGAACCTGAAGGATTACCTCAACTTCCTGAGCTATACCAAGACGCTTGAAGAGCTTTGGGACGCCCATTGCCGTCAGATGGCGCAGTACGGTTTTGACCGGTTGCTGTACGGATATACCCAATACCGGACGGCGACCTCGCTGGGCGACCCCGAAGATTTCGTCATCCTGACGAACCACTGCACCGATTATCTGGACGGGTTCCTTCGGTCTGGCCTTTATTTCCACGCACCGATGCTGAAATGGGCGCTGAATAACGAAGGGGCGGCCAGTTGGAGCATGATCCGCGATATGATGTCCAGCGGCGTGATGACGGCGGAAGAACTCAAGGTCTTCGAGTTCAACAAGTCCCGCGGCATAACCGTCGGCTATACGGTCAGCTTCAATTCGGTTTCGATGCGCTCGAAAGGCGCGATTTCTCTGGCTGCGCGAGACCGCAGCCAGCAAGAGATGGACGAGATATGGCAGGAACACGGCGATGACATCCTGCTGATGAATAACATCGCACACCTGAAAATCCTGACCCTGCCCTACAATGCCCCGAACCGAGCGCTGACCAAGCGCCAGCGCGAGGCGCTGCAATGGGTCGGTGATGGCAAGACCACGCAGGACATTGCGGTGCTGATGGGGTTGACCTCGGCGACGGTCGAAAAGCATCTGCGCCTGGCGCGCGAGGCGCTTTCGGTCGAGACCACGGCACAGGCCGTCCTGAAAGCTGCGCTGCAAAACCAGATGTTTGTCATGGAAGCCTGAGACCCATCTGACGCCGGTTTGCGTCAGATTGACCTAAGGTAAGGAAATCATGACTTCCGAATCTGTTCACGAAATTGCAAAGTGATATCGTTCCGTGAGTGGTGGCTTTAGCCAGGGAACATTTTGATCGGACCTTTGCAATAACAAAGCTCTCTGATCGCTCTGACTGAATGGCGCCTATTCGTCCGCGTCGATCTGTTGGAATTTTTGAGGGGCCCTGTCCATCCCCATCATGCGGGGCCCCTCAATCCCAACCCCATCAAATAGAAGTCCCGAATGCACTTCGGCGCATCGCTAAATGTTTGTTCGACAAGAAAAAACCCGGCTGCGCGCGGCAACCGGGCTCTTTGTTTTTCAGCGGCGGTTTTGCCTTAGCCTTGTGCGGCCTTGGCAACCTCGGCAGCGAAGTCTTCTTTTTCGACCACGATGCCTTCGCCAACTTCCAGACGGATAAAGCCTGTGATGGTAGCACCTGCTTCTTTGGCCGCTGCTTCAACGGTCAGGTCGGGATTCACAACGAAGGACTGATTCAGAAGCGTCGCTTCCGCCACGAATTTCTTCATGCGGCCTTCGATCATCTTTTCGATCACCTGCTCCGGCTTGCCGGATTCGCGGGCGATGTCCATCTGAACCTGCTTTTCTTTTTCGACAACCGCCGGGTCCATGTCCGCCTCGGACAAGGCCGCCGGGTTCACAGCTGCAATGTGCATCGCAACCTGCTTGCCGATCGCTTCGTCGCCGCCAGACAGAGCAACCAGAACGCCGATCTTGCCCATGCCGTTGGTGGCCGCGTTGTGGACGTAGGACACAACGGTGTCGCCCGACAGTTTAGCCATGCGGCGCACCGACATGTTTTCACCGATGGTGGCGATCTTGTCGGTCAGGGTGTCGGCAACGCTCTTGCCACCGAGATCAGCCGCCAGCAGGGCCTCGACATCATCGACACCCTCCGCTGCATAGGCGATCTTGCCTACCATTTCCTGGAACTCAGCGTTCTTCGCAACAAAGTCGGTTTCCGAGTTCACTTCGACAGCAACACCGTTGCCGCCATTGACGTGAACGGCTACCAGGCCTTCGGCTGCGGTACGGCCCGATTTCTTGGCTGCTTTGGCCAGACCTTTGGTGCGCAGCCAGTCAACGGCCTCGTCCATGTTGCCACCGGTTTCGGTCAGCGCTTTTTTCGCGTCCATCATGCCTGCGCCGGTCGAGTCGCGCAGTTCTTTCACCATTGCTGCTGTGATTGCCATCTTTAGGCTCTCCTCAATTCAAACGGATTTGGGGCAGGTCTACCCTGCCCCATATGTCAATTACGTGACGGGCAGCTTACGCTTCGGCTTTGGCTTCCGGCGCGGCTTCTTCTGCAGGTGCGTCTTCAGCAACCACTTCCTCAACCGGCGCTTCTTCGAAAGCACCCAGGTCAACGCCAGCAGCACCCATCTGAGCGGTCATGCCGTCCAGAGCGGCACGTGCGGCCAGATCGCAATACAGGGCGATGGCGCGGGCTGCGTCGTCATTGCCGGGGATGATGTAGTCTACGCCGTCGGGCGAGCAGTTGGTGTCGACAACAGCCACAACCGGGATACCCAGTTTGTTGGCTTCGGCAATTGCCAGTGCTTCTTTCTTGACGTCGATGACGAACAGCAGGTCAGGAACGCCGCCCATCTCGCGGATACCGCCCAGCGAGGCCTGCAGCTTCTGCTGGTCACGCTCCATGCCCAGACGCTCTTTCTTGGTCAGGCCCTCGGCGCCCGATTCCATTGCTTCGTCGATCTGGTTCAGACGGTTGATCGACTGGGAAACGGTTTTCCAGTTGGTCAGGGTGCCGCCCAGCCAGCGGTGGTTCATGAAGTACTGAGCTGACTTTTCAGCCGCTTCTGCGATCGGCTGCGCCGCCTGACGCTTGGTACCGACGAACAGAACGCGGCCACCTTTTGCAACGGTGTCACGAACGGCCTGCAGCGCCTGATCCAGCATCGGAACGGTCTGGGTCAGGTCCATGATGTGGATACCATTGCGCGAGCCGTAGATGAACGGGCCCATGCGGGGATTCCAACGCTGTGTCTGGTGACCAAAGTGAACGCCAGCTTCCAACAGCTGACGCATGGTGAACTCGGGAAGAGCCATGCTTTACTTTCCTTTTCCGGTTTACGCCTCGGCGGGGGTGAAAGAAGCGGATGCTCCAACCGGCGGGCCAGATAAGGATGTCTCCCCTATACAGCCCAAACCCCGCCTGCGGGTTTGAATGGCGCGCGTATACGGCAGGTTTGACGACGGTGCAAGGGCCAATGCCCTTATTTTTCAAGCCGCGCCAAGGAATGTGCGTGGCGCACAGCCTGTTCGCAATGGGCCGCCAGCGCCTTGCGGTTTTCAAAGTCACTGACCTTGGCCGGGGCGTGATAGATCAACTCGACCCGCCCCTGCCTGCGCGCGCCCAGCGTCTTTAGCAAATGTGGCCCGAACTCCATATCGCCCCACCAGCCGTAAAAGCGATCCGGCTGTCCCCTCGGCGCATGAAAAACCGCCGAGACGGGCTGGACATACATGAGATCACGCAGCTCATCTGTGAAGAATGCGGCAAAAAGCGTTGTTTTAAATGGCAAAACGCGCAAGCCGTCGGTCGATGTGCCTTCGGGGAAAAACAGCAGCTTGTGTCCCGCTTTCAAGCGGGTCTCGAAAATCCGCGTCTGCTCGCGCGCCTTCTTGGGATTACGTTCGATAAACACAGTCCCCGTCGCCCGAGCCAGCCATCCGATCCCCGGCCATTTCGCCACTTCGGCTTTCGAGACGAAATACACCCGCTTGCGCGCATTCAGCGCAAATATGTCCAACCACGAGGTATGGTTGGCCACGACAGCCCCACGTTGCTGCATCAACTCTCCCGACGTGCGAAAGCCGATCCCAAGGATTCTGAACGCATTGCGGCAGACAAACTGAGTGATGAACGGCGTAACCGGGCGCTGCACCCCGAACACAGGGCGCTCGATCAGGCGGATGGTCAGCAGAATTATCAGCCCGCCAGAGACCAGAATGGCCAGCGGCACACCGCGCAGAACCACAAGCAACCAGCCGATCGGGCCAAGCGTGATCGGATCGGGCGCATCATCGCTTTGCCACGAAGGGTCGGCCACGGGATTACGTCCCACTATAGATACGCCGCTGGCGTTCATTCATGCGGGCGGTATCGAGGATGAGGCACACATCGGTGGTATTGAAGGCATGATCGATAAAGGCCCCCTCGCCCACGAAACCGCCCAGCCGCAAGTAGGCCTTGATCAGCGATGGCACCTCCACCATGGCCGCGCGCCGGTCCAGCGCATCCGGTTCCAACAGGTCCATGGGTTCAAAAACATCCGGCTGCGCCCGTACTCTCAGATCAGGCGGGGCCAGATGGTTGTGATGCAGCATCGACAGCGGCTGCGCCAGAGCCTGCACGTCCGTGCCGTGAAAGCTGGCGACGCCAAACAGAACCTCGATCCCGCGCTCGGCCACATAGGCCGCGAGCCCGTTCCACAGGTGGTACATCGCGGTGCCGCCACGGTAATTCGGGTGCACGCAAGAACGTCCAAGTTCCAGCAACTTACGACCGCTTTGCTTCAGAACGGTCAGATCGTATTCGTCTTCGGAATAGAACTGCCCCACTTCGGCCGCCCGATCGCCGGGCAGCAACCGATAGACGCCGATTACGTCGCCCGTTGCGTCGTCGCACGCGATCATATGGTCGAAATAGGGATCGAACCGATCTTTTTCGAGCCCGGCTTCGTGGTCCACCATCTCTCCACCACCGCCCAGTTCGCGCACGAAGACATCGTACCGCAGCCGCTGAGCGGCGTGCAATTCCGCCTCGGTCTCGGCGAGTTTTACGGTGAATGAGCGGCCTGCGTCCGGCATCAGAACTGTGTCCGTTGTTCCTGTTGCGCGCTGATAGCGCGTTTGCGCGGCGAAAGGCAACAAGCGCGCATTTCGCCCCGGTTGTTAACCATTCCTAAACCAGTTTCACGGATCAAAGACCGGCATCAGGGCTATGCGTGTCCCGTCGATCACCACTTTCCCCTGCTCGCGAAAGTTAACGGTGATCTTGCCGCCGATATTGGACTGCACCTGTCCAACGCCCCAATCGGGGAAATCGGGGTGGCGGACATACATGCCCGGTGCAAGAATGGCATTCAGATCTGTCATATTGGGCTCCGGGTCCTGCGGCAGATGCAGCAGGAGGTACGCATGGGTGCAACAGACGTCAACCTGGCCGAGCTGATCGGGTCGCGAATCTGTCACGATCTGATCAGCCCGATCGGGGCCATCACCAACGGGCTTGAGCTGCTGGAAATGGTGGGCGCTGCGCAGGGTCCCGAGATGGAGTTGATCTCGGGCAGCGTCGGCAGCGCCGGTGCGCGTATCCGGTTCTTTCGCGTGGCCTTTGGATCGGCCAGCGATCAGCCGTTGGGACGGGCCGAGATAACCGAGCTTTTGCGCGACGTTGAACGTGCGGGCCGGGTCCGGGTCAACTGGAACCTGACCGATGCGGTGCCGCGCAATCAGGTCAAGCTGGCCTTTCTGGCGATGATGTGTTGCGAAAGCGCGATGCCTTTGGGCGGTGAGGTCGAGATCAGCGCACAAGGCGGCGGCTGGACCGTGACGGGCGTGGCCGACAGGCTGAACGTCGACAGCAACCTGTGGAAAGGCGTCGCGACCGGGCGTTTCAGTGAAAAACTCAGCCCGGCGCAGGTGCAGTTTGCGCTGCTGGCCGAAACAGCTGTAGCGATGGGCCGCAAGGTCGCGGCAGAAACCACCGCAACCCGCGTTACCCTGCGGTTTTAGGCGCGGGTCGTACCGTTGCCGCGCACCAGATATTTGAAACTGGTCAGCTGAGCGGCCCCGACCGGACCACGCGCATGCATCTTGCCGGTGGCGATGCCGATCTCGGCACCCATGCCGAACTCTCGACCATCGGCGAACTGGGTCGAGGCGTTGTGCATCAGGATCGCACTGTCCAGCCGTTCAAAGAACCGCGCGGCGGCGGCAGTATCTTCGGTCATGATGCAATCGGTGTGGTTCGAACCATACTTGCGGATATGCGCAATCGCGGCATCGATATCCGCGACGGGTCGCGCCGCGATGACGCTGTCGAGATACTCCTTGCCCCAATCCTCAGCCGTGGCGGGGATGGTATTTTCGCCCGCCAACACACCCTCGGCATGTACTTCAACACCGGCGGTCTGAAGCGCGGCGACCAGATCACGGCCTAAGGTTTCGGCCACATCCTGATGGATCAGCAGGCATTCCGCCGCACCACAGATACCTGTGCGCCGGGTCTTGGCGTTCAGCACCACGTCCAGCGTTTTCTGAGGGTCAGCGGCCTTGTCGACATAGATATGCACGATGCCTTCCAGATGCGCGAAGACCGGCACACGGGCCTCGCGCTGCACCAGCCCCACCAGACCTTTGCCGCCACGGGGGACGATGACGTCGACATAGTCGGTCATCGTCAGCAATTCCTGCACCGCCGCGCGATCACGGGTCGGCACCAGCTGGATGGAGTCCTCGGGCAGGTTGGCGGCCTTCAACCCCTCAACTAGACAGGCATGGATCGCTGTTGAGGAATGAAAGCTCTCGGACCCGCCGCGCAGGATGACCGCATTGCCGGATTTCAGGCACAGCGCCCCCGCATCCGCGGTCACGTTGGGACGGCTTTCATAGATCACGCCGATCACACCCAGCGGGGTGCGGACACGTTGGATATTCAGGCCCGAGGGCATGTCCCATTCCGCGATGACCTCGCCCACAGGATCGGCCTGATCGGCGACGGCGCGCAGCCCGTCGACCATGCTCTGAACACGCGCTTCATCCAGCATGAGGCGATCCATCATCGCAGGGCTCAGGCCCTTCTCGCGCCCGAACTCGAGGTCTTTTTGGTTGGCCTCAATGATGTCCGCACGGTTGTTCCAGACCGCGTCGGCAGTAGCGATCAGCGCGGCATGTTTGCGTTCGGCACTGGCAAAGGCAAGCTCGGCCGAGGCCGCTTTGGCGCGCGCACCAAGGTCGGCCATCATTGCGGGAATGTTGTCGAAATCCTTCATCTCATGCGCCTTTCGGTCTCAGTGTATCAGGTCGCGCCCTCACAGCGCCAGATCGTCCCGGTGGATCAAAGCCGCACGGCCCGGATAGCCCAACGTCGCCTCGATCTCAGACGATTTCCGCCCTTTGATCGCGTCCGCTTCCTGCGCGGTGTAGCGGCTGAGCCCTTGCGCCAGCCAGCGCGCCTGCGGGTCCAGAATGGCCACCGGATCGCCGCGGCCAAAATCACCCGTGACCTCGACTATGCCAGCAGGCAGCAGGCTTTTGCCATTGGAAAGCGCTTTCGCGGCACCATCATCGATCACAATCTCTCCACGCGGTTTCATGGCCGAGATCCAGCGTTTGCGGGCCGCATGTGGATCAAGTGTCGCCGTGAACCAAGTACAATTCGCGCCGTTTTCAAGCAGTTTCAGCGGGTTCAAAGGCGACCCTTCGGTGATCGCCATGTCGCATCCCGCAGCCGTGGCCATCTTTGCCGCCAGCAGTTTAGTCTTCATCCCGCCCTTGGACAGCCCCGAACCCGCATCGCCCGCCATCGCCTCGATCTCGGGCGTGATCTGTTCGATCACCTCGTACCGGGTGGCGGTTGCGTCCTCGTTGGGGTTGCCGGAATAGAACCCATCCACGTCAGACAACAGGATCAATTGATCCGCCCCAATGGTCACGGCAATCTGCGCCGCCAGCCGGTCATTGTCGCCATACCGGATCTCATCCGTGGCGACTGTATCGTTTTCGTTGACAATCGGAACGACACCAAGCCCCAGCAGGGTTTCCAGCGTCGCGCGTGAATTCAGATATCTCCGTCGGTCCGCGCTGTCCTCCAGCGTGACCAGCACCTGCGCAGTTTTGATCTCATGCGGCGTCAGAGCCTCCTCATAGGCTCTGGCCAGCCTGATTTGACCGACCGCCGCGGCGGCCTGAGACTGTTCCAAAGGCAGGTTCTGCATCGGTAGATCCAACACGCCGCGCCCCAAGGCGATTGACCCGGACGAGACCAGCACGACATCCGTGCCCTGCCCTTTCAGCCAGGCCACGTCCTGCGCCAGCGATTTCAGCCAGTCCGACCTGAGCAATCCCGTATTCCGGTCGACCAGAAGGGCCGACCCGATCTTGACCACCAGACGGCGGGCCTGGGTCAGGGTTGCCAAGGCGCGGCCTCCTCGGTGGGTTTTTGGCGCAGGCGGTTTTCGTCGATCTGTGCCCGTAAGGCGCGCAGCACCTCGGTCACACCCAGATGAGCAACGCCGGACATGGTCATGACGGGGCCGCCGACGGCTTCCTCCAGTTCGGCCTTGGCCAGATCACGTTCCTCATCATCCAGCGCGTCGACCTTGTTCAGAACGGTGATGCGCGGCTTTTCCGCCAGCTCTCCGCCGTAGGCTTCGAGTTCATGGATGATGGTGCGATAGTCCTCGGCCACCGTGTCCGACGTACCATCGACCAGATGCAGCAGAACCGCGCAGCGTTCGACATGACCCAGAAACCGGTCACCGATGCCGCGCCCTTCGTGCGCGCCTTCGATCAGGCCGGGAATGTCGGCCACAACGAATTCCACGTTGTCGACACCGACGACGCCCAGATTTGGGTGCAGCGTGGTGAACGGGTAGTCGGCGATCTTGGGTCTTGCATTCGACGTGGCCGCCAGAAAGGTCGACTTGCCCGCGTTGGGCATACCCAACAGGCCCACATCGGCGATTAGTTTCAGCCGCAGCCAGATGGTCCGATCAATACCCGCCTGCCCCGGATTGGCGCGGCGCGGGGCCTGATTGGTGGCGGATTTGAAATGCAGGTTGCCGAAGCCACCGTTGCCGCCCTTGGCCAGCAATACCCGCTGACCAACCTCGGTCAGGTCGCAGATGACGGTCTCTTCGTCTTCGTCCAGAATCTCGGTGCCCACCGGTACGCGCAGGATGATGTCGTCACCATCCTTACCGGTGCGCTGCTGACCGCGACCAGGCTGGCCGTTCTTGGCGAAGAAGTGCTGCTGATAGCGGAAGTCGATCAGGGTGTTCAGCCCGTCCACGACCTCGGCCCAGACAGACCCGCCTTTGCCGCCGTCCCCGCCATCGGGTCCGCCGTATTCGATGTATTTTTCGCGTCGGAAGCTGACGCAGCCGCCACCTCCGGCCCCGGACCGGATGTAGACCTTTGCAAGATCGAGAAATTTCATGGTCTGTCCCCTACTGCAAAGGCCCCATCGGCCACAAGTCAGAGTTTCTTTGTATAGGTCCAGGTGGGCACATTCGCATCGCGCGCCACCGAATATGTCTCGGCATCGCCAAGATACTGAAACCCGCAATGGGTCAGCACCCGGGCCGAGGCCGGGTTGTCCTGAAAGACACTTGCGAACATGGTCGCATTCTCAAGCGGGTTTGCGTTTACCAGCGTCTCAGCCGCAAGCGACGCGATACCGGTATTCCAATAGACCGGAGCCACCCAATAGCCGACCTCAGACTGATTGCGATCCAGCCGGGTCAGCGAGATCAGACCAATCAATTCGGGCCCGCCTTCCTTTGTGGCATCCATAGCCCAGACATCCTCGTCCCGGTCTTCGGCCATCGAGCGGGTTACGAACGCGTCGATCGAGCCGGGTGGCAACGGGTGTGGAATCCGAGTGGTCATACGCGCCACGCGCTCATCGCCTGCATAATGTTCGATGAGACCCATATCCGACCGGCGCAGGGGGCGCAGATCGAACCGCTCGGTTTCGATGACCGGCTGATTGATTATCGTCTCAAGTTTCATGAGTGCGTTCCTCCTACGAACAACACGAAAAATACGGACGCGACGGTAAGGCCCGCCAAAGTCCACATCAGATATTTTTCTATGGGGCGACCTTCAACCGCATGGGCGATCCGGTCCCCGGCAAGCGTCCAGATCGGGTGCAACACCATCTGGCAAAACAACAAACAGAGAGCGATCGTGAGCGTCGCCTCAAAACTCGACGTCCCCGCCGCGACAAAACCGGTGAATCCGGCGATGATCATGGCCCAGGCCTTTGGGTTCAGCGGGTGAACGATCAGACCGGCCCAGAACCCGGGCGCATCGCCCTCAACCGTGCCGCGCGACAAGCGCAGATTGGCGATCTTCCACGCCAACCAGCATATATACACGACCGAGGCGTATTTCAGCACTTCAAACGCCAGCGGAGCCTGCTCGGCCACCTGCATCAGGCCGAAACCTACGGGCCAGATGATCAGCTGCTTGCCCAGCACCACACCCGCCACAAAAGGTAGCGCCGCCCGAAAGCCATAGCGCGCACCGGTGCCCAGCAGGACCATATTGGCCGGTCCCGGCGTGCCGACCTGGCTGGCGGCAAAGATCAGGAAACTGGTGGTTGCGACGGTCATTGCAGCGCCTCCCACCTGTCGCGTGTCAGCAGCATGTCCTGAACGATCACGTCTTCGTTGGTCGAGCACACCGTTGCCCGATGTTGCCCGTCTGGCGTGAACCCCAGCCGGGTCAGAACCGCCGCGGACCGCACGTTGCCAGCATGATAACCCGACGTCAGCGCCTGCGCGTCCGATTGGAAATACCGCGAGACCATCGCCCGGGCGGCCTCGGACACATATCCCTGCCCCCACGAGGATTTTTCAACCCAATAACCCAACTGACTGCCCGTCGATATACAGCCGATCAATGCACCGTCTTTGGTGATCGCAAATGCATCATGCTCATCCGCCATCGTGTCGATAAACGCGGCAGAATGTTCAGGGGCATAGGGATGCGGAACAACCGTCAGCCAGCGCACCACGTCCATGTCATTCAGCAGCGTGACCAGACGCGATGAATCTGCACCCCGGAACCTGCGCAACACAAGACGTTCTGTATGAATGATTTCGGTCATGGGACCGCTCCTGAAAACGAAAAAGGGACCGGCATTTTCTGCCGGTCCCCCATGAATTTTTTATTAAACCTTCTGGGTCTCGGCTTACTCTGCGGCCTCCGCCACTGGCAGGACCGAAATGAAGGTGCGGTTTTTGAGTCCCTTGTGGAACTTCACGGCGCCATCGGTGGTTGCAAAGATGGTGTGATCTTTGCCCATGCCTACGCCTTCGCCCGGCCAGAACTTGGTGCCGCGCTGACGTACGATGATGTTGCCTGCGATGGCCGCCTGGCCACCATACAGTTTCACGCCAAGGCGGCGACCCGCTGAGTCGCGACCGTTACGGGAGGAACCGCCAGCTTTTTTATGTGCCATTCTCTCTCTCCTTAGCCTTGAGCCAGCTCTTTGGCTTGCTCAACCCATTCGGGCTTCACTTTGATGGTGTCGATAGCAGCAATCTGCTCGTCCGACAAGGCGGCCAGAGCGGCAAAGCTCTCGATACCGGCCTCAGCCAGCTTTTTGGCAGCGGCAGGGCCGACACCGTTCAGCTTGGTCAGATCGTCAGCGGCAGCAGCGGCGGGTGCCTCTGCTTTGGCTTCTGCTTTCTTGGCAGGCTTTGCAGCAGGTGCCGCTTCGCCAGCCGGAGCAGATCCGGTTGCAGCTTTGATGCCCGACTTGTCAGCGCCCGACGACAGGATGTCGGTGATTTTGACCAGAGTCAGCTTCTGACGGTGGCCAACGGTACGCTTCGAGCTGTGCTTACGACGGCGCTTGACGAATTTGATGACCTTGTCACCTTTGATCTGTTCGATCACTTCGGCCTGTACGCCTGCGCCTTCAACGAAAGGTGCGCCAACAACCGGAGCGTCACCGCCCAGCATCAGAACATCGTTGAATTGAACTTTTTCACCTGCGTCGGCAGCCAGTTTTTCAACGCGGAGCACGTCGCCCGCCTGAACCTTGTACTGCTTGCCGCCAGTCTTGAGGACCGCAAACATGCGTCTTTCCTTTTCCAGCCGCGTTCTGTGGTCCCCGTATGGGTGTTGCTGGCTTTCGCCACCTCGAACAGCGCGCCCTTTTTGGGCTGTGTGATAACCCAACGGATCAGCCCGACGGGTCAATAATAACGAGACCCGGCGCGGAGATTCCGGCCGGGATGCGCGCTTATCCAAACATTCGGGGGTAAAGTCAACCCAATTCGCGGGTCACAAATCCGAGGCCCGCATTGCCTGCGCAACGGCCGCGCCCAGTTGGAACGAGATGTCGTCGATCACCTCGTCAAACCCTTCGAAAAGGGCATTATTCAGCGCCCGCCCCGCATCCGTGCGCGAAAACGCGATATTCTCGCGCATCTGCGCGTCGGTCAGCGGCTGATACGCCATCAACAGAAAGGAATACATCCATTCCGTCGTCTCGGCCCGAGTTTCATCGCGCTGCGACAACAGTTCTTCAAGCAGCACTTGTTCGTCTGCGAATTCCCCCTGCCCCGACGCAAGCCCGCGATAGAAGTTGAAATCGGCGCTCAGCGAGCCCTGCACGTTCTTTTCGATCAGATCATTGACCTGAACGTATTCGTCCACCAGCCGAAAGAACGGTGTACCCCGGTCGGCCTGCGCGTAGGATGCGCGCGCGATTTCCTCGATCGCCTCGTCCGACAACGCCTGGCGGGCCGAGTTTTCCAGCGACACAATCGTCTGCCCCAATGTGCTTTCGAAAAAGATCGCCGCCTGCTCTAGCTGAGCCTCGGTCATGTTGCTTTCAACCGATCGGGACAACTGCGTCTGCATCGTATCGGGATCATACAAGGCCTCGACCTGGGCCTGAAAATACGAACCACCTGCCCCACCAAGCAGCGTGTCATTCATTCCGCGCGCCTGTGTCAACCCTTCCTCGCTGAGGATACCCATGAAGTCCGACACCTGCATGGCCCGCATCAGGCGCTCGACCTGCTCGCCCGCCGCCAGCGGGCCGACCCATAGCAGCAGCGCCGCCGCAGCGGCCAGCATACGCATCAGATATCCTGCGCCGGGCGCAGTTCGGCCATCCGCGCGGCCAGAACCTCAAACCGCATGGCCATGATCTCGTACTGAATGGCGTTCAGCAATTCATAGACCTCTTGCATCAGGGGTTGTTCCAGAGCCTCGACATAGGCCATGACCTCTTCGTCAGAGAAAGCCTGATAGGTAAACGCCGATCCGGCCAGCGCCGAGAGTTGCAGGGACCGGCGCATGTCGCCTTCATTCCGCCGCATCACCTCGCGCAGCTCATCGCCGTTCATTTGCAACTCGATAACCCCCGACGCGCTGGCAGCCAGCAGAAATCGCACCTGAATCTCCTGCAAGGCCCGCAGCGAGGTGTCGCTTGCATCGACCGCGCGGTTCATCCGCTTGAGGCTTTCAACACGGCCCGAGCCGTCCTTGATCAGCTCGGACACGATCGCCTGCCCCTGCTGCTGCTTGGCCGCATCATCCTCGTCCATATGCGCCGCGTTTTCGGCAACGACCAGCCGTTGGCCAAGGTCCGAGGCATAGAACTCGACCGCGTGGGTCAGCGCCTCATCGCTGAGGGTCTGTTCCAGGATCGAGACCGCTGTTTCGTGCATCTCTTCGGTATCGAACACCTCTTCGGTCAGACGCACCCAGTCCGATCCGAACCCGTCCGCGTCGATCCCCAGCATGTCTGGCGCCGAAGCCGAGGCCAGCGCAATGCTCTCCAACGCGACGTCAAAGCCGGTCGTGGTCAGAAAGGCCTCGATCCGATCTCGACTTGCGGCCTCGGACGGCGGGGCAAGAGCCATTAGCGGCAGAACAAGACAAAGGGCGAAGCGGCGCAGATGATAGGTCATACCCATCAGCCTAGGTGTTTTCCGCGCACTGGCAATGGAAAATCTCGGCAACGTCGAATTCAGGAATTTTCTGCTTGCACCCCTGCGCGTTCCCCACTAAATCCCCCCCTCACCAGACCCCCGCGGAGAGGTGCCGGAGTGGTCGAACGGGGCGGTCTCGAAAACCGTTGTGGGTGCAAGCCCACCCAGGGTTCGAATCCCTGTCTCTCCGCCACTTTGCCGCTGTATCGATCCTCAGGCGGTCTGCTAGACTTGATCCATTCTATCCAGCACATGAAGGCGTCGAAGCGGCTTGTCCTGTTCCGCGTGGATACCTTGACGGAGGTTAGACTTATGTTTCAGCAGCTTGAGGCGATAAACGAAAGGCCGGCGGTTTTTGGCCATAACACTGTTGATGCGCTTTGGGCTGATGCCTATCGCGCCCGGCAGATGTTAGCGTTTCATCTGAACGAAACTCTGGATCTTGCATCGCGCAACCATGAGTTCATTGACCGATCCGCCAATTGGTTCGCCGAACGCTTTCAGTTGGACGCGGGCAAGGCCGTCTGTGATTTCGGTTGCGGGCCGGGGCTTTATACCTCTCGCTTCGCCGCGACGGGCGCGCAGGTGACCAGTTTAGATATTTCGCAAAGCTCTTTGCGGCATGCACGCGATCAGGCCGAACGCGACGGGCTGAACATCAATTATGTGCAAGCGAATTACCTTGAGTTCGCGCCTGCGGAACGCTTCGATCTTGTCACGTTGATCATGTGTGATTTCTGCGCCCTCAGTCGACCTCAGCGGAGAACGCTCTTGGCCAGAGTGCACGACTGTCTTCGTGACGACGGCGCGCTGGTGCTGGACGTGTATTCGATGGCGGCCTTCGAAACCCGCGAAGAAATCAGTTCTTACGAACGCAACCAACTCGACCACTTCTGGTGCGAGGAAGACTACTACTGCTTTGTGAACACATTCAAATACGATGCCGAGGCCGTCGTGCTGGACAAATACTCGATCTTCACCGAAAGCGGCAGGCAGGAAACCGTGTATAACTGGCTGCAGTATTTCAGCCCGGACAGCCTGACCAGCGAACTGGCCGAGAGCGGCTTTGCGGTAACGAATAGCTATCAGGATGTCTGTGGGCAGCCGTTTTCGGCGCAGCATCCCGAATTTGCGGTTGCTGCAAAAAAACGCTGACCTGATTGCGCGGGCTGAGGCACACAATCAGCCGTGCTGAGCAATGGCGTTTTCAAGTCCCCCCGGTCTGAAAACCGACACCAAAGCCCAGTGACGGCATGAACCCGCCACCTGAATCACCCGTCATCAGCGTACAGCGGCTCAAACCCGGATTGTGCTGAAATTTCACGGGTTTTCCCCTTTGCGGCGGTCTATTTTCAGCCCATCTCGGCGACAGATCATTTGAAGGAGACAGTCATGTCACGTCTATTGCTTATCGTTGCCATCGCCGCCATCGGCGGAGGCGCTTATTATTACGCAACCAAACCCGAACCCACCCCGGCAGAAAAGCTGCAAGCCGCAGCCGAAGACGCAAGTGACGCGCTGGGTGAGGCCGCCTCTGCCGCGCAGGAAGCCGCAACTGAAGCCGTAAATGCGGCGACCGAGCAGGCCTCGGAAGCGGCATCTTCGCTTAGCGACCAGGCCAGCGAGGCCGCATCTTCGGTTGCCGATCAGGCCGCAAATACCGCCACGGAGGCGGGAGATCAGGTTGCAGCCCTTGCCGCGCAAGGGCAGGAGTTACTGAATGGCTGGGTGCAGGACGGAATGCTGACCGCCCAGAACTTTGACTATGACGCCATGATGCAGTCGGTGCAGGACAGCGCGCTGGCGCAGGATGTCAAAACACAGGTCATTCAGATCCTCGATGACATCAAGGCCGCGCCCGAGACCATCGCGGTCAAGATACAGGAACTGCGGACGTTGCTATCGCAGCAATGAACGGTCGCTGGGGGCTGGCCTGCGTTGGTTGGCCCCCTTCAGTTCCGCCACGTTACGGGCCTGTCCGATTGACGCTATCGCCGTTTTTTGGTTGCTTCAGGCCATGTGCGCCTTGGAATTCCAGCGCCTTGTCAGCGACTTCCGCAGCACAGTTCACATAACAAAGGATGGCCCGATGACCGCTCTGCCCGATACCATGTTTGCCGTAGTACAGACCCACGACGGATATTCGGGAACCGCGACGGGGCCAACTCTGACAGATGCCTCGGATTGGTTGGCCGAGGCCGAACTGCCGGTGCCCGCTCCGGGACCGGGGCAGGTTCTGATCCGGTTGCGCGCAGCATCGGTCAACCCGTCGGATATTCACTTTATCAAGGGCGAATACGGCCAGCCCCGGGTCAAGGACGCGGCGGCGGGGTTTGAAGGCTGCGGCGACGTGGTCGCAACGGGCGCTGGTGCCGAAGCCTTGCGGGATCAGCGCGTTGCCTTTGTCGCGGCGGGTTCAGGCGCATGGGCCGAATATGTGGTGACGCAGGCGCAAATGTGTATCCCGCTGCGCTCCGACATCTCGGACGAAGATGGCGCGGCGCAGATCGTGAACCCCCTGACCGCAATGGCAATGGTCGATATCGCGCGCAATGCCGGAGAGGCTTTTGTCGTCTCAGCCGCGACCAGCCAGTTGGGTAAGCTGATGTGCAGTCTGGGGCGGGATCTGGGGCTGAAGCCGATCGCACTGGTGCGTCGGGCGGAGACGGTGGAAACTCTGAAAGAGCTCGGGGCTGCTGAGGTGCTGGTCACCGGCGATCCGGACATTTCGGACAGGTTCAGCAATCTCAGCGCGACCCTGAAACCGCGCGTCTTTCTAGATGCCGTGGCGGACCAACTCTCCGAGCAACTGTTCTGCGCCATGCCAAACGGCGCGCGTTGGGTGTGTTATGGCAAGCTCAGCACCGAATTGCCCCGGCTGACGCAAATGGGTCAGCTGATTTTCATGAGCAAGCGGATCGAAGGCTTTTGGCTGACCCGTTGGATGATGGACACCCCCCCTGCCGACCAGATGCGCCTTGTCGGCGAAGTTCAGGCCCGGTTTGCCGATGGCCGCTGGAAAACCGACGTCTCGGCCCGGCTTTCCCTACGGGATGTGCTGCCAAATCTCGCGGATGCGCTGAAAAAGAGTGACGGAAAGGTGATCATCACGCCATAGTAGAACCACGTGCCGGACTTAACCGGCTGAGGGAGGGTGAGATTGGATAACGCACAGCTGCTGATCAGCGGGCTGGCGAATGGCTGCGTCTACGGCCTGATCGCCCTTGGCTTTGTGTTGATTTACAAGGCGACCGAGGCGGTGAATTTCGCGCAGGGCGATTTCATGATGCTGGGCGCGTTCGTGACGATCGGTCTGACCAATACCGAGTATATGGGGCTGCCCTTCTGGCTGGCGCTGCCGATCTCGCTGGGGATCATGGGGGCGCTTGGCTATCTGGTCGATCGGCTGATCATCCGCCGCCTGTTTGGTGAAAGCCAGACCGCTGTGGTGATCCTGACCATCGCCTTGGGCTTTGTCATCCGCTTTGTTGCCGGTCTGATCTGGGGGCATGAGCCACATACGCTGCAGAACCCTCTGGCCGGGAAAGAGGTGCGGTTTGGAGGGCTGGTGCTGGGGATGGAGGATGTCGCCGTCATCGTCGTGACCATCCTGTTGACCTGGGGGCTGTATGTGTTCTTCAGCAAGACCAAGCTGGGGCTTGCGATGCAGGGCGCGTCGCAGAACCAGTTGGCGGCCTATTACATGGGTATTCCGGTCAAGCGTGTGCAGGGTTTCATCTGGGCCTTGGCCGGCGTTGTCGCGGGGATTGCCGGGATCTTATTCGCCGCCAAAGGATCCGTTGATCCGACGACCGGCTTGCTGGGCATCAAGGCCTTCGCGGCTGCGGTGATCGGAGGGTTCGGCAGCCTGCCCGGCGCACTGGCCGGAGGGCTGATCGTCGGCGTCATCGAACCCTTCGCCAGCCGCTATATCGCCGCCGGATACAGCCAGATCGCGCCTTATGCTCTGTTGCTGGCGGTTCTGATCTTTCGACCGCACGGGCTGTTCAGTCAGGTGCGGGTCAAGAAGGTCTGACGCCCATGCGGATTGTGTTCAAAACCAACTACATGCAGGACATCCGCCCTTGGAAGGACGGCTATCAGCTTGGCCTCTATCTGATCCTTCTCGCGGTGGTCGCCGCTGCGCCGTGGTGGTTGGATGATTTCTACCTGGGCGAGCTGACCAATGTCCTGATCTGGGCCATTGCGGGGCTCGGCCTGATGATCCTGACCGGCCATACCGGACAGGCCAGTCTGGGCCACGCGGCTTTTCTGGCTGTCGGCTGCTATGCCAATGTCATCCTGATTGAGGCGGGGGTGCCCTTTCTGCTGGCCTTCCCGCTGGCAGGGCTGTTGACCGGCATCGTGGGCGCAACGGTCGCCATCCCTGCCCTGCGCCTACACGGCATTTATCTGGCGATCTTCACTCTGGCGCTGTCGGTGCTGATGGACGACATCATTGTGCTGGCTGAACCCATAACAGGCGGTGTCGGGGGCAAATTTCTGGGCGGGGTCGAAATCTTCGGCCATTTGGTCGACCGCTGGGCCACCCCCAATCTGTTCTTCTGGCTGGTGCTGGCCGTCGCCGTGATCGTGACGCTGGGCTATATCAACCTGCTGCGCGCGCCTTTGGGTCGCAGCTTTATCGCCGTGCGGGATTCCGAGGTTTCGGCGCAAGCGATGGGCGTGGACATAGCCCGCACCAAGACAATCTCTTTCGCTTTGTCTTGTGCAGTCACCGGACTAGCAGGCGCGCTGATGGGGATGTTCTCCGGGGCGTTCAACAACGAGACATTCAGCGTCGTGATCTCGATCCAGTTGCTGATGATGATCGTGATCGGCGGGCTGGGCTCGATCCATGGCGCGTTTCTGGGTGCAATCGTGATCGGGTTCCTGCCGCAGTTCCTGTCGATCTCAAAGGAATACGCAGGTGCGCTTTTCGGTGGCAATACAGTGGCGATTCCGGGCTTGGAGTTCGGCATCTTCGGCATGATCCTCATCGCCTTCATACTGTTCGAGCCAATGGGTCTCTATGGCCGATGGCTGAAAATCCGAACCTGGTTCGAGCTGTTTCCGTTCTACCGCAAGGATATGTTCAAACGGCAGAAATCCTATCTCAAGACGGAGCGTCTGAGATGAGCCTGCTGGAGTTCGAAAACGTCACCCTGAAATTCGGTGGCCTGACAGCGGTGGATGATCTGTCTTTCGATGTGCGACAGGGCGAAGTGTTCGCCATTGTCGGCCCGAACGGCGCGGGCAAGTCGACGGTCTTTAACCTGATCTCGCGCTTCTACGATCCTTTCGCCGGGGCGATCCGGTTCGATGGGCACGACCTGCTGCGGGTCAAACCCTCGGGCGTGGCGGCTTTTGGTGTCGCGCGAACCTTCCAGAACATCGAATTGTTCGAACACGCGACCGTTCTGCAGAACCTGCTAGTCGGGCGACACCGGCATCGGAAAACCAACCTGATCTCGGAGATCCTGTTCGCACCCGCCGCCCGCAGGCAGGAAATCGAAAACCGGGAAAAGGTTGAAGAGATCATCGGTTTCCTCGACCTGCAGGCGTTCCGCGACAAGATGATCTCGGGCCTGCCTTACGGTGTGCGCAAGGTGGTCGAAGTTGCGCGCGCGCTGGCCACCGATCCGAAACTGCTGTTGCTGGACGAACCCGCCTCGGGCCTCTCGGTGGAAGAGACCACCGATATGCGCTGGTGGATCGACGATATCCGGCGGCAGATGGGGATCACCGTGTTGATGGTGGAACACGATATGGGTCTGGTCTCGGGCGTCTCCGACCGGGTTCTGGCGATGGCCGACGGCGCAAAGCTGGCGCTGGGAACCCCGGCTGAGGTGCAATCCCACCCGGCGGTGGTCGAGGCCTATCTGGGCAAAGCCTCATGAACCAGCCGATCCTCAGCATCCGCAATGTCGAAAGCTTCTATGGCCCAATCATGGCCATTCGCGGCGTGTCTCTGGACGTGCACCCAGGTCAGATTGTCTCGATCCTGGGGGCAAATGGCGCGGGCAAGACGACGCTTATGAAGACCGTCTCGGGCGTTATGGACCCCGAAAAAGGGACCATTACATTCGACGGCCAGCAGATTCAGGGGTCCGAGCCACACAAAGTCGTACAGCAAGGCATTGTCCATGTCCCGGAAGGGCGCGAGGTGTTTCCGCTGCTGACCGTGGATGAGAACCTGAGCCTCGGGGCCTATACGCTATCCGACAAAGGCCAGATCGACCACGACCGCGATCTGGTGTTTTCCTACTTCCCGGTGCTGAAAGAACGCCGCGGCCAAGAGGCCGGAACCTTATCCGGTGGGCAGCAACAGATGCTGGCGATCGGGCGGGGCCTGATGGCCAACCCGCGCATCATGCTGCTGGATGAGCCTTCGCTGGGCCTGTCTCCGCTGCTTGTACAGGAGATTTTTGGCATCCTCAAACGTCTGAACGATGAACAGAACATGACGATGATGCTGGTGGAACAGAACGCCAACGCCGCACTGGAACTGGCCCATCATGGTTATGTGATGGAGATCGGGCGGATCGTCATGGACGGCGCGGCTGAAACCCTGCTGCAATCCGAAGACATCCAGAATTTCTATCTGGGCGTTCAGGAAGAAGGCGCGCGGGAGAACCGCCGCTGGAAGCGCAAGAAGACGTGGAGGTGAGCCGGATGGACGCAACACCCCTGCCCCCGCAAACCACGATCAACGGCGTGCAGTTCAACGCAACGCCCGGACAGCGCCCCCTGCGCGTCGATGGCTGCACGACGATTTGCGAGCTGTTCCAGAAACGCTGTGCCGACCTTGGGCCGCGCACCGCGCATCGCGAAAAGGATTTCGGCATCTGGAAATCCTACTCGTGGGCCGACTATTGGCAGCACGCCAAATGGATCGGGCTGGCCTTGCGCAAGCTGGGCCTGCAACGTGGCGAAGTCGTCTCGATCCTGTCCGAGGACCGCAAGGAATGGGCGTGGTTCGACATGGGCATCCAATGTGTCGGGGGGATCGCCTCGGGCGTTTACACCACGGATTCCGCCAGCCAGCTGAAATACCTGATCAATGACAGCGACAGCCGCTTTCTGATTGTTGAAGACGAAGAGCAACTGGACAAGTTCCTTGAGGTCGAGGCGGACCTGCCCGATTTGCTCAAGGTCATCATCCTTGAGGACGAAGGGCTTCACGACCTCGACCATCCCCGCTGCATGATGATCGGGGACCTCTATGCCTTGGGCCAGAAAGCCGACGAACCGGGCGCGCTCGAGGCCGAAATTGCCCTTGCAACCCCGCAGGATACCGCGCTACTGGTCTATACTTCCGGAACCACCGGAAACCCCAAGGGTGCGATGCTGAGCCATGAAAACATCATGGCCGCCATCGAGGGTGGCGCACATTCCTTGCCCTCCCTCGCGACCGACGAACAACTGTGTTTCCTGCCGCTCTGTCATATCCTCGAACGCGATGTGTCGATCTATTACCCGCTGGCGACGAAAAGCACCGTGAATTTCGCCGAAAGCCCCGAGACTGTGTTTGCCAACCTGCAAGAGGTCTCACCCGCCACCTTCACCGCCGTCCCGCGCGTGTGGGAGAAGATCTATTCCCACGTCATGTATATGGCGAAAGAGGCCACACCGACCGGACGTTTCGCCTTTGCGCAGGCGCTGAAGGCGGGCATGGCACGGGCCGACTGCATCCTTGCGGGCAAGCCTGTGCCTGCGATGATCGGGCTGCGGTTCTGGCTGTGGGACCGGCTGGTCCTGCGCAACCTGCGCCGCATGTTGGGGTTGGACCGGATGCGGCGCGGCGGCTCGGGCGCGGCCCCGATCTCGCCGGATTTGCTCCGGTGGTATTGGGCAATCGGTGTGCCCATCGTCGAAGGGTTCGGCATGACCGAAACCGCCGGTATCGCGGCGCTGAACACGCTTGAGGCCAACAAGGTCGGGACGATCGGGAAGCAGGTGCCGGGCAATGACATCCGCATCTCGGAAGACGGCGAGATTCAGGTCAAAGGCCTGAACGTTTTTCAGGGCTACTGGCGCAACAACGCTAAAACGGCGGAAACTTTCACCTGCGACGGCTGGCTGCGCACCGGGGATATGGGGCATATTGACGAGGATGGTTTCGTCACCATCACTGGTCGCCTGAAAGACATCATCATCACCGCAGGCGGCAAGAACATCACGCCGGCCGAGATCGAAAGCGGGCTGAAATTCAGCCAGTATATCTCGGACGCGGTGATCATAGGAGATCGACGCAAATACCTGACCGCGCTGGTGATGATCGATCAGGAAAACGTCGAGAAATTCGCGCAGGAGCGCAAGATTCCCTTCTCGAATTTCGCCTCGCTCTGCGCCGCGCCCGAAGTGACCGACCTGATCGGCGCAGAAATTGACAGCGTGAACAAAGAGTTCGCGCGGGTCGAGCAGATCAAGGACTTCCGCCTGATCGATGTGCTGCTGACCGCCGAAGATGAAGAGTTGACAGCGACAATGAAGCTCAAGCGGGGTCTGGTGGAACAAAAACACGCACATCTGATCGAGGATATGTACACTTAGTTAAGGGACGACCCAAAAGGGAGGAGAATTATGAAACAATTGATTAGAGGTGTCGCTGCAGCGGCGGCCGTGGCGTCATCCGCCACGATCGGCTGGGCACAAACACAAGGTGTGAGCGATGATGAAATCGTCATCGGCTCGGTCAACGACCTCAGCGGTATTTTCGCCGCCGTAGGTGTTCCGGCCACCAAGGGCGCGAATGTGGTTTTCGATCGCGTCAACGCCGAGGGCGGCGTGCACGGTCGGAAAATACGTTTTGTGGTCGAGGACAATGGCTATCAGATGCCGCGCGCGATGCAGGGCTATAACAAGCTGCTGAACCGCGACAAGGTGTTTGCCATGATGCAATCCCTGGGCACGCCGATGAACCTTGCCGGGTTCAAGCTGCTGGACCCAAAGGGCATTCCGAACGTCGCCCCTCTGACCGCCGCGCGGCAAATGCTGCAAGAGCCAATGCGGAACAAGTTCACTTCGTTTTCAACCTACTACGATCAGGCGCGGATCGGGGTGAAATATCTGAATGAAGAGTTCGGATCGCAAACCGTCTGCACCATGTATCTGCCCACCGATTTCGGCGAAGAAATTCTGGAAGGCAGCAAAGCCGGGGCCGAAGAAGCTGGCATCACCTTTGGCGCCGAGACCACGCATAAACCGGACGAGACTGATTTTGTCGGCTCTCTGAGTAAGCTGAAAGAGGAAGGCTGTGATATCGTCACCATGGCCTTGGGCGTGCGGCAGGCGATCACTGTGGTTGGCACGGCCAAGAAAATGGGGCTGGAGGATATGAAATTCCTCGGCACTTCCGCCAGCTTCCTGACCGTGGTGGCGCAGGTGCCGGGTGGCGTCACCGATGGCTTTTATGCGGCCGCCTCGTGGCTGGACCTGTGGGCCCGCGCCGAGGAACCTGCGCCAGCGGCCTTCATCGCGGAATACAAAGAGGCCACAGGTGAAGACCCGGTTGGGTTTTCCATGCTTGGTTACTCAGCAGCCGAGATGATGGTCAAAGCGCTGGAAGCCGCTGGCCCTGATCTGACCCATGACAGTTTTATCGCGGGGATGGAGTCGCTGGATTATATGGATGAGTTGGTCGGCAACCAGATCACCTATGGCCCGGATGACCATCAGGGCGCTGATACCGTCTTTGTCAGTGTTGTCGAAAACGGTGCCTGGAAACTGGTTTACGAGGAGTAAACCCAGCAAAGAAAAAGGGCTCGCATTTGCGAGCCCTTTGTTTTTCGTATTCCGCAGCGAATTAACGCTTCGAGAACTGGAACGAACGACGCGCTTTGCGCTTGCCGTATTTCTTACGTTCCACAACGCGGCTGTCGCGGGTCAGGAAGCCAGCGGCTTTCAGGGCACCACGCAAGCTGGGATCGTACAGCTGCAGTGCTTTCGAGATGCCGTGCTTGACCGCGCCGGCCTGACCGGTCAGGCCACCGCCTTTGACGGTTGCAACAACGTCGAACTCACCTTCCACACCGGCAACCTGGAACGGCTGGCGCAGGATCAGCTGCAGAACGGGACGCGCGAAATACTTGTCCTGGTCTTTGCCGTTCACGGTGACCTTGCCGGAACCCGGCTTGATCCAAACGCGGGCAACCGCGTCTTTACGCTTGCCGGTGGCATAGGAGCGGCCCAGCTCATCACGTACGGGTTCGCGCACGATGACTTCTTCGGCCACGGTTTCAACGCCTGCGACGGCGCTCAGCTCTTCGAGAGTATTGATCTGATCAGCCATCGGTCATTAGCTCCGGGTGTTTTTCTTGTTCATGGACTTCACGTCCAGAACTTCGGGTGCTTGCGCCTCGTGAGGATGCTCGGCACCAGCGTAAACGCGCAGGTTGGTCATCTGCTTGCGCGCCAGACGGTTGCCCGGCAGCATGCGCTTGACGGCCTGAACGACCACGCGCTCGGGGTGTGCACCTTCCAGGATCTGCTGTTTGGTGCGCGACTTGATGCCGCCCGGGTGGCCAGTGTGCCAGTAGAAGTTCTCTTCGCGCTTCTTGCCGGTCATCTGGATTTTGTCAGCGTTGATCACGATGACATTGTCGCCCATGTCCATGTTCGGGGTGAACGACGCTTTGTGCTTGCCACGCAGACGCATGGCAACGATCGAGGCAAGACGGCCCAGAACAACGCCCTCGGCGTCGATCAGGATCCATTTCTTGTCGATGTCTGCAGGTGTTGCAGAAAAGGTTTTCATGGCAGGATAGTCCTGTTTGATGTGAAAGACCGCCCCCTTACGGAGCGGCCCGAATTCGATGGACGGGTTTTATGAGGTGCGCAGGCGCAGGTCAAGCGCGCAAACATAAATTTAAACAAGCAATAACATGAGGTTATAAAATAGGTATTATTTTACCCCACGCTTTTCCCACTCTGTTTTCGGCAAAACCCACCGCATCCACATCGCATCGCCATTCCCCAGATCGCGCGGTCGGGTGTCAACATGGTGGGCGCCCAGCTTCGCGGTGGCCTTCTGCGAGCGGATATTCGACGGGTCGATGTGAAACCAGACCTCATCCCGGTCCTGAAACGCATGGTTCAGCATCAAGGTCTTCACGGCCTTGTTGCTGACCCCGCCCCAGTGGTCCCGAACAAGGAAACTGTAGCCGATCGCGATCCCGCCGGGCGTCTCGGGCGGTTCATAAAACCTTGAACATCCAACCACCCGACCGCCTGTTTCGCGGATGGTGACGGCACCCCCGGCCCCTAACAGGAACTCAAAATACGGACCAAAGACCGCCCTTTCATGTCGCGTCTTCGCTGGGTGCCCGGCCCAGATCAAAGGATCGCTGGCGGCTGCATAAAGCGGCTCAAAATCGGTTTCGATTATGGGGGCGATCGTAAACCCAGCACCGCGCAATTTAGGGATATGCATCGGGAACTCCTCTCAGACCGAAATCTGTTCCGGCGGGTTGTCCAGCAACCCGCGCAGCCGCAACATCGCATCCTCGAACTGCGACAGCGAGATATGCCCGTTTACAGCAATGCGCACCGCGTTTGGCGCGCGGCCATCGCGCAAGGCGAACTCGTCGGCGGATCGCAGTTGAATCCCTTCCCGCTCAGCCGCCCGGCTGAAGGCGGCGGCACGCCAGCCCGACGGCAGGCTGAGCCAGACAAAAGGTATCTCTGCGTCCCAGTTCAGTTCGAACCCGCCCAGAGCATTTACCGCCACACGGACATATTCGCTCATCTTCGCGCGCACATCCGAGGCCAACTGGCGCGCAGACGGATGACCTAGCAGCAGGCGTGTCAATTCCGCCAGCGGCTGCGCAAGCCCGAAATAGCCATATTCGGCTGATCGGCGCAGATCGACGCTACGCTCTTTCGGAGCGATGGCAAAGCCCACGCGCAGCGCAGGGGTCAGAGTCTTCGAGATCGAGGACACGTGCCAGCCCCTCTCGGGCGCCAGCGCGCGATAGCTGGGGGCGCGGGCGTCGCCCATGCGATAACAATCATCCTCGATAATCTGCAGATCGTATCTTCGCGCGACCTCGACCACTTCCTTGCGGCGCTCCAGCGGCGTATGCCCTCCGGTGGGGTTCTGCACCTCGGGCGAGACGCAGATGGCCTGCGCCTGCGTCTGCCGCAAGATGTGATCCAGCGCCTCGGCACTGATCCCCCACTTGTCCATCTTCACGCCCACGACGTCGGCTCGCATCAGCTCTCCGGCCCGGCGGAAGCCTGCATAGGACAGGTCCTCGACCAGAACCACAGGTTTGACGCCACTGAGGATGGTCTGAAACACGACACACAGCCCGCTCTGCCCGCCATGGGTCAGCACGACGTCGTCTGCCGTGACCGCGCCCAGAGGCAGGTCGGACAGCCAGTCCACCACAACCTGCCTGACAGGTTGATAGGCGTCGCGGGTCGGATAGTTCAGGAACATCCGAGGATCGCCCTGCGCAATTTGCGTCAGACATTCGCGGATCAGCGCCACCTGCCCCACATCCGGCAGGCGGGGGCTGAACAGGCTGACATTGGCATCGTATTTATCATCCCGCAGGTGCAATTGCCGCGACCAGACGTCATCAAGAATCGGCGACCGGGGCGGCGCGACGAATGTACCACGCCCCACCTCAGCTTGTAGCAATCCCTCATCCGTCAGAATCGTATAGGCCCGGGCAACGGTTCCGGGCGTAATCTGCAGCCGATACGCAAGCTCCCGCACCGGAGGCAGTTTTACTCCAACCTCCAGCGTTTTGTTTTCTATTGCTTTTCGGATCGTGTCAGCAACCAGAGTGTATTTCGGCCCCTTCGCTTTGGGCAGGGAGTCCGGCCAAATTGTATCCATTACAATTCTTCCTTTGATTCCGACACAATGATGAATGTATCAATTCAATATACCGAGCATTATTACTTTGTGTCAATACAATTTGAAAGGATACCCACCATGACACGCGCAATGCACAACCCCGCCCTTATGCTGCTGAACGACAGCCCCCGGCTGCCGCTGATCGCCGCGCTGGCCGTGCGGTTTGCGGCCGTGATCACACAGTGGGAGCGTCGCCGCCGCAGCCGGGTCAATCTGGGCAAGCTGGATGACCGGCTGCTGCGGGATGTCGGCCTGACGCGCCATCAGGCGGACAGCGAAACCAGCCGCTATTTCTGGATGAACTAGGTTATCCCCAGTCCCGATTCACGGGACCTCTTCCTGGCCGGGGCTTGTCCCCGGCCTTTTTTATCCAAATGATGCCGCGGCGGACCCTTCGGGTGGTATTGAATAGGTCAGGCTGGCCCGTGCGACCGGCTTGTCCGAGCCTTCCGAATACATCAGCACATCGCCAACCGCCAAGCTGCGCCCCTGCTTGAGTAACCTGCACTTGGCGATCATGTCCCTGTCGCCCTCGGGCTTGCGCAGGAAATCCATCGAGCTGCTTGTGGTAACCGCCAACGATTGCCGCCCCTTGCGGGCCAGAACCATCGCATAGACGCACACGTCGGCCAGCCCGAACATGGACGGCCCCGATACCGTTCCGCCGGGCCGCAGGTGTCGATCCGCGACCCGCAGTCGCATTGTGATGCCCGTCTCGGACAGTTCCTCGACCTCGAAATCCTGATGAACCTGCGGAAACACCTGCGCCAGATAGTCGGCCAGTTCCTCTTTGTTCAATGCTAATGACATGCTTCCCCTCTTCGCCCTGCGCCCCTAGAGTTGGCCCAACAGCCAGCGGGAGGGCAAGATGGCAATTCTGGAACGTAACGACACAGGTGCCATCGCGCGGCTTACCATGAACGCCCCCGAGCGCCTGAATGCGCTCAGCGACGAGATGCTGGCCGCTTTGCAGACCGAACTGGATGCGCTGCGCGAGGATCGGTCGATTCGGGTCGTCATCCTGTCCGGCGCGGGCAAGGCGTTTTGCGCCGGTCACGATCTGAAGCAGATGACTCAAGGACGGCAAGCCGAGGATGGTGGGCTGAGTTATTTTCAGAACCTGTTCGACCGCTGCGCCAGAATGATGATGTCCATTCAATCCCTGCCCCAACCGGTCATCGCGCAGACGCACGGTATTGCCACAGCCGCCGGCTGCCAGTTGGTTGCCACCTGCGACTTGGCCGTGGCCGCCGAGGGCACCCGTTTTGGCGTCAACGGCGTGAATATCGGCCTGTTCTGTTCAACCCCTATGGTGGCGCTCAGCCGGAACATCCCGCGCAAACAAGCGTTTGAGATGCTCACAACGGGTGAATTCATAAGCGCCGACCGCGCGGCCGAGCTGAGCCTGATCAACCATGTTGTGCCGGCGGATCAGCTGGATCAGGAAACAGACGCCCTTGCCGAAAAGCTGGCAGCCAAGCTTGGGGCCGCCGTCAAGATTGGGAAAGAGGCGTTTTATCAACAGCTTCCGATGTCCACCGAACAGGCTTATGCCTATGCTGCCGAGGCAATGGCACAGAATATGATGCATCGTGATACCGAAGAAGGCATAACCGCATTTATCGAGAAACGGCCGCCAAATTGGCAGCAGTAACGCGATTATTTTATGCATTTTTGCCTACTGTTCGCATTTTTGCACTTTTCAAAAGGGCAACACTATGGCAATGGTGGGACAAGGCTGAGGCCTGGATACACTTTTGGGTCGCCGTGGGCGGAAGGTCCCTCCAAGCTGGTTTCTCTCACCGGCGTTGACATTCCCGCAGCGGCGACCCCAAGACTCCCCTGAATAATCGTATCTGATGCTATGCATTGCGCAGGGCGTCACTGTGCCCTATGTCGCAGCCCATGACAAAGACATTGCATATCGTGGGCGGCGGCATGGCCGGGTCCGAGGCCGCATGGCAGGCGGCAGAGATGGGTGTGGACGTGGTGATCCACGAAATGCGCCCACAGGTCGGGACGTTTGCGCATCAAACCGGCAATCTGGCCGAGATGGTGTGCTCGAACTCGTTCCGCTCGGACGATGATGAGCAGAACGCGGTGGGCCTGCTGCATTGGGAAATGCGCGCGGCGGGCGGGCTGATCATGACCACCGCCGATGCGCATCGTCTGCCCGCAGGCGGCGCGCTGGCGGTGGACCGTGATCCGTTTGCGGAAACGGTGACGGCCAAGCTGCGCGCCCATCCGCGCGTATCGGTCACCGGTGACGAGGTTACGTCGCTGCCTTCAGACGGTCAGTGGATTTTTGCGACCGGCCCCCTGACGTCGCCCACTTTGGGGGATGCCATCCGTTCGGAAACCGGGGCCGAGGCGCTGGCCTTCTTCGACGCCATCGCGCCCATTGTTTATGCTGACAGCATCGACATGAGCCAGGCCTGGATGCAGTCCCGCTATGACAAGGGCGAGACTGAGGAAGAACGCACCGCCTACCTGAACTGCCCCATGGACCGCGATCAGTATGAGGCTTTCATCGACGCCCTGTTGGCCGCCGATAAGACCGAATTTCACGAGGGCGAGACCGCCGGGTATTTCGATGGCTGCCTGCCGATCGAGGTTATGGCCGAGCGTGGCCGCGAAACCTTGCGCCATGGCCCGATGAAACCCGTGGGCCTGACCAACCCGCATCAGCCGGATGTAAAACCTCATGCGGTGGTCCAGTTGCGCCGCGACAATGCTCTGGGCACGTTGTTCAACATCGTGGGGTTTCAGACCAAGATGAAATACGGCGCGCAAGCCAATGTTTTCCGTATGATTCCAGGGTTAGAGAACGCCAGCTTTGCACGGCTTGGCGGCATTCACCGCAACACGTTTATCAATTCTCCGACCCTGTTGGATGCGCAGATGCGGCTGAAATCGCAGCCCAATATCCGCTTTGCTGGTCAGATCACCGGCGTTGAGGGCTATGTGGAAAGCGCGGCGATGGGCCTGCTGGCGGGCCGCCTGGCTGCTGCTGAGATCCTGGGCCGCACCCTGCCCGATGTGCCGCAAGACAGCGCCATGGGCGCCCTGATCCACCACATCACGGGTGGGGCCGAGGCGAAAACCTTCCAGCCGATGAACGTGAACTTCGGTCTGTTCCGGCCGGTGGATGGTCTAAAAGGTGGCCGCCGGGGCCGCAAGGATCGCTATAAGGCTTATACTGATCGCGCCAAGGCGGCATGGTCAGACTGGCTGGCGCATTGCTGACTGGACGCCGCCCCGCACCTCTGCCTAACATGGCCCCATGAGCGACAAGTTTCTCAAAAACACCTACGATCTGGATACCCCGCAGGAAACCCGCGAGCACTATCAGAAATGGGCCGCCTCATATGAGGCAGAGGTCGCCGAGCACGGGTACGTGACCCCGGGGCGTGTTGCGACCGCGCTCAGGTCGTTTGTCTCTGACGTGCAGGAGCCCGTCCTGGACTATGGCTGCGGTACCGGATTGTCGGGTCTGGCCCTGCATCAGGCCGGGTTTCAAGTGATTGACGGCATGGACCCGACGCCCAAGATGCTCGACGAAGCCCGTGCCAAGGGGGTCTATCGCGCGCTCATCAGCTTTGAGATCACCGACCCCAATCCCATCGAATCTGAAAGCTACCGCGCGATGACAGCGATTGGCGTCATCGGGGCCGGAGCCGCACCCCCGGAAACCTTCGACTTGCTGATGAAAGCCCTGCCGCGAGGCGGGTACCTCGCATTTTCCTTCAACGATCACACCCTTGCCGATCCCAACTATACCGGGCGGCTCAACGATTGGCTCGACATGGGTCACGCCCGGCTTCTGTTCCGCGAATACGGGCCGCATTTGCCCGGTATGGACATGAACTCCGACGTTTATGTTGTTGAAAAAGCGTGACCTTCAGAACTCGCTTTGCACCTTCCCCGACGGGTCCGCTGCATCTGGGACATGCCTACTCGGCCCTTCTTGCTGATGATATGGCCCGCGCTGCGGACGGCACGTGCCTTCTGCGCATCGAAGATATCGACCAATCCCGATCGCGCCCGAAATGGGAGAACCAGATCTACGACGATCTCCGCTGGCTTGGCCTGATCTGGCCGCAGCCTGTGTTACGGCAATCCGACAGGCTGCCCCGCTACCGCGAAGCGCTGGACAAGCTGGCCCGGATGGGGCTGGTCTATCCCTGTAAATGCAACCGGGCCGATATCGAGGCCGCCGCCGGAGCCCCGCAGGAAGGCGTGCCGCAGTTCGGCCCCGACGGGCGTATCTACCCCGGGACCTGCCGCCATCGGCCGCTCTCCGATGCCGGGCCACAAGACGTGCTGCGCTTGAATATGCGCAAAGCCATCGACGCCAGCGCTCTGAAGGCGTTTCACGAGACCGGCCCCCGCTTTTCCGGCCCCCATCCGCTCTGCCCTCAAACCCTGCGCGACGCCGTCGGGGACATCATCCTAGCGCGCCGAAACATGGGTAGTTCTTATCACCTGTCAGTGGTCGTCGACGATGCCGACCAGAAAATCACCCACGTCGTCCGAGGCGAAGACCTGTTCGAAGCCACCCAGATCCACGTTCTGCTTCAGGGGCTGCTGGACCTGCCCACCCCAACCTATCACCACCATGCGCTCATCCGCGACGAGGCCGGCAAACGGCTGGCCAAACGTGACGACGCGCGCGCAATCGCGCTCTACCGTCAACAGGGGGCCTCGGCAAAGGACATCAGAACGCTGGTTGGTCTGTGACCGCTCGAGACTTCATCTTTTCATAAATACTCTCGCCGAAGGCATGACGCCGCAGGCGGCATTTACGCCATGGGCGACATTAGCTCGACCTCTGCCCCGTCACGCACCGCCGTATAGAAACAGCTGCGCCGGTTGGTGTGACAGGCCGGCCCGGTCTGCCGCACCAGCACCAACAGACAATCCCGGTCACAATCGACGCGGAAATCCACCAGCTCCTGCACATGACCCGAACTTTCGCCCTTGATCCAGAAAGCCTGGCGCGACCGGGACCAATAGGTCACGCGACCCGTTTCCAGCGTACGCGCAACGGCCTCGACGTTCATCCACGCCATCATCAGAACCTCACCCGAGCCCTCATCCTGTGCAACCGCCGGCACCAGCCCCGCATCGTTGAATTTCAGCGTCGACGGATCGAACGAGACTGTCTGTGTCATGGCAAAAACCTTTTGCATCCCGGAACATGGCCACTATGTATGGGGAACAGTCCAAGAGGGAAAGCCATGAGCGGCGAAACCGACCTGATCAAGCTTTATTCCGGGCGCATTCTGGCGCTGGCCGCCGATATTCCCCATCTCGACCGGCTGGAGAAGCCGGACGCTACCGTCAAGAAACGCGCGCCGCTCTGCGGATCGACCGTCACCGTCGATGTCAGGCTGGAGAACGGGCGGGTCGCTGCGTTCGGGCAGGATGTGAAGGCCTGCGCATTGGGCCAGGCCTCGGCCTCGGTCGTGGGCAGCGCCATCATTGGTGCGACCCGGGCGCAGGTCGAAACCGCCCGCGATCAGCTGTCGGCGATGCTGAAGAAAGACGGCCCCGCCCCGGACGCACCGTTTGACGGGCTTGAAGTGCTGATGCCCGCGCGCGATTACAAGAACCGCCATGCCTCGATCCTGCTGGCGCTAGAGGCCACGGCCGAGGCGATGGAGCAGGCCGAACAGGCCAACTGCGCCTGAGCGTGGTGTTTTCCCACAAAGCCGTGTAATCTCTACCGAAATCAGGGGGAGAGACCTGCGTGGACAAGTTGCTCGAACATTTCGTGACGCTTTGGGTTGTGATTGACCCGATCGGCACGATCCCCGTTTTCATTGCCGTCACCGCCGGTGTCGCCGCCTCGGCCCGCCGACGTACCGCCTTGCTGGCAGCGCTGGTCAGTGCGGGCATTCTGCTGTTCTTTCTCGTCTGCGGACAGTTGGTGATCGAGGCACTGGATATCGGCCTCAATTCCTTTCAGGTCGCAGGTGGGATTATTCTATTCCTTTTCGCGCTGACCATGATCTTTGGCGAAAGCAAACAAGATATTGAGCAGCGCGAGGCGCAGGAAGATCTTGACGACCGGATGCATAAAACCAACCCGGCGATCTTTCCGCTGGCGGTGCCATCGCTGGCCTCGCCCGGGGCGATGCTGGCGATTGTCGTCCTGACGGATAACAACCGTTACAGTGTCATTGATCAAGGCATTACTGCTCTGGTCATGCTGGTCGTTGTTGCCATCGCCTTTGTCTTGATGCTGCTGGCCGAGCCCGTCATTCGTCTGATTGGCCATTCGGGTGCCGCGATCATCAGCCGGATCATGGGGATGATCCTGGCCTCGGTTGCGGTGAACTCGGTGCTGTCCGCGATGCTTGAGATTATCAAAACCGGGCAACTATAAAAAAGCCGCCGCACCTTCCGGGCGGAAAGGGCGGCGGCAGGTTGTGCGTGTCTCACGTAGGGTCCGGATTTCCGCGCGGGGCCAAGGCTGGCCCCTTCAAGGGGTTTGGGACAGGCAGGTCACCCTTGACTGAGATGGGGAAACAAGCGCGGCACTAACGGCATGAGATCGCAGGCAGAAAAGCTTAAAACCCTGTCGGCAGGTGAAGGGCAACCACCAGCATGACCACCAACGAGACGGCACCAACAGCATCCTGCAAAATCGTTGCTTGCGAACGGCTGAAAGCGGTCTTGATCTGGGTCAGCATGGTCTCACCTCCGGTCAGGGTTTAATCTTTTGTTGACCTTTTGTTCTCATATTTGGGCGAGTCGGTAAAGAACTTTTTGAGAACATTTGCGAACTTTTGCGGATTCATAACCTAACCCACTGAAATCAAACGGATCGCCTGATCCTGCTTCATCAGCCACAGAAGAACACGTGCCGCCCTGCCGCGATCCGAGGTCAGCGCGGGGTCTGCGTTCAGCAATGTCCGCGCGTCCGATTGGGCCACGGCCATCAACCCGGCCTGTCGTTCCAGATCGGCGATGCGGAATTGGGGCAATCCAGATTGCGCCGTGCCGATCATATCTCCGGCCCCGCGCATCTGCAGGTCGGTCTCGGCGATGCGAAACCCGTCTTCGGTCTCGCGCAGAACCTCAAGCCGTTTGCGCCCGCCCTCGCTGAGCGGCGGCTGATACATCAGCAAACAGGTCGAGGCATCCTCGCCCCGCCCCACCCGGCCCCGCAGTTGGTGCAACTGGGCTAACCCAAAAAACTCTGCCCGTTCGATCACCATGATCGTCGCGTTAGGCACGTTCACGCCCACCTCGATCACGGTGGTTGCGACCAGAACCTTGGTCTGCCCGGCCTGAAACGCCGCCATCGCAGCATCCTTTTCGGCGGGTGGCATCTGGCCATGCACCAGCCCCACCACATCATCACCCAGCAAGGCTCGCAGGCGTTTGAATCGTTCCTCAGCCGCAGTCAGGTCCGACACTTCGGACTCGTCGACCAACGGGCACACCCAATAGCACTGCTTGCCCGCCTCGATCGCGCCGCGCAGATGGGCCACGACCTCATCCATGCGCTGGGTGCTGACGATGGCCGTCTTGATCGGCTTCCGACCGGGCGGCTTTTCGTCCAGCACCGATACATCCATGTCACCATATTGCGCCAGCGCAAGACTGCGCGGGATCGGTGTTGCGGTCATCACCAGCACATCCGCCCGCTGGCCTTTCTCGGACAGTTCCATACGCTGGCGGACGCCAAAACGATGCTGCTCATCCACGATGGCCAGCCGTAGGGCGTTGAATTCGACATCGCTCTGGAAAACGGCATGGGTACCGACAAGGATCTGAATATCGCCCTGCTTCAGCGCTGCCAGCTTAGCGCTCCCTTCGGCCCCTTTGTCGCGTCCCGTCAGAATTTCGAGGACAACACCTGCCTCCTCGGCCAGCGGCCGCAAACCTTCCAGATGCTGCCGCGCCAATATCTCGGTCGGGGCCATCATCACACCCTGTCCACCCGCCTCGACCGCGATCAAAAGGGCCATGAATGCCACCAGCGTTTTTCCTGCGCCCACATCGCCCTGAAGCAGTCGGTTCATGCGAATATCCGACGCCATATCCGCCGAGACTTCTTCAATCGCCCGCGTCTGCGCCCCGGTCGGACGATATGGAAGGCTGCCCAGTACCTTCGACTGCAGCCTGCCCGTCCCGACACTGGCAATCCCGCGCGTCTTGCGCTCTCGTTGCCGCGCAATCGCTAGGGTGAGTTGGTGGGCCAGCAGTTCATCATAAGCCAGCCGCTCGCGCGCTGGCGCAAACGGGGCGACATCGTCCGCGCCCCTAGGGTGATGCACCGCCTGAATCGCGGCTTGCCAGTCTGGCCAAGCCTGCTGCGCAACCTGTGCCGGATCGGACCACTCGGCCAAAGCGGGTGCGCGGGTCAGTGCGCTTTGCGCAGCTTTATAGGCCGTCTTCTGCGTGACGCCTTGTGTCAGGTGATAGACCGGCTCGAACTCGGGTAACTCACCAGTGTTTTCCGGAGCCACGATATGGTCGGGATGCACCATCTGCGCCATTCCATCGAACAGTTCCAACTTGCCCGACACCACGCGGCGCGCGCCCTGCGGCAGGATTTTCTTCAGGTAGTCCCCGCGCGCATGGAAGAACACAAGCTGGAAGTCGGCCTGAGCATCCTCGACATGAATGCGATAGGCCCCGCCCTTGTTGCGCGGACGGCGATGCACACCGACCGTCACCTCGACCGTCAACGTGCTGGGCAGATCCGCGCCCTGAATCGTATCGCGCCGCCGCCGGTCAATCACCGCGTAAGGCAGCGCGAACAGCACATCGCGGGGCGACTCGATCCCGAGCTGCCCCATCAACTGCGCCGTCTTGGGGCCAACGCCATCCAGCGTCTCAAGCCCTGCGAACAGCGGAAACAGCTTTTCTGGCCTGCCGCTCATGCATCCCCGATCAGCTGCAGCCAGCCGTCTTCATCCAGCGTCTCAATGCCCAGATCAGCAGCCTTTTTCGCCTTCGACCCCGCCCCCGGCCCGGCAACCAACAGGTCGGTCTTCTGACTGACCGAACCGGAAACTTTCGCACCCAACGCCTCGGCGCGGGCCTTGGCCTCGGCCCGGGTCATCTTTTCCAGCGTGCCGGTGAACACAACCGTCTTGCCCGCCACCGGGCTGTCCGAGGCCGGGGCGTCTGGCGGCACAATCGTCAGATGCCGGCGCAGATCGTCAAAGGCCTGACGTTCGTCAGCATTGGCGAAAGCGTCGGACAGTGACAGGCCCAGAGTCGCGCCAATGCCATCGATACCGATCAGATCAGCCCAGGCCGTCGCTGCCGCAGCGGGCACATCCAAACGGCGCACCGCAGCATCACGTGCCTCCTTGAGCCGGGCACGTCGCCCTTCGGCACTGGCGGCGATCCGTTCAGCCTCTTCCGCCTCATCCGCTGCCCGCTGTGCAAGGGCCGCGGGGCGCGCGGTGTCAATTGCGGCAGTCATCACATCCCAGTCGCGGTAGAACAGCGCCAGATCGCGCGCGCCAACCTCGCCGACATGGCGGATACCAAGCCCAAACAAAAGCCGCGCAAAGGCGATGGTGCGTTTATCCTCGATCGCGGCAAACAGATTGCTGGCCGAGGTCTCGCCCCACCCGTCCCGGTTTTTCAGTCGCGCCAGATTTCCCGCGTCGCGATCCTGCAGCGTGAAGATATCGGCAGGCGTTTTGATCGGCAGAACCGGATCGCCATAGAACATCTCGATCTGCTTCGCACCCAGGCCTTCGATGTCGAACGCCTTGCGCGAGACAAAGTGCTTGAGCTTCTCGACCGCCTGCGCCGGACAGATCAGCCCACCGGTGCACCGGCGTACCGCATCGCCCTCTTCCCGGATCGCGTCGCTGCCGCATTCGGGGCATTTCGTCGGAAAATCATAGGGTTTCGTATCATCTGGCCGCTTCGTCAGATCAACATCGGAAAGCTTTGGGATCACGTCGCCCGCACGATAGACCTGCACCCAATCGCCGACGCGGATATCTTTGCCATCCCGGATGATACCGCCCTTGGCGTCCCGTCCTGCAATGTAATCCTCGTTATGCAGGGTCGCATTTGACACCACGACCCCCCCGACCGTCACCGGATGCAGCCGCGCCACCGGGCTGAGCGCGCCAGTCCGGCCGACCTGAATGTCGATCGCCTCAAGCCGCGTCCAGGCGAGTTCGGCCGGGAACTTATGCGCAATAGCCCAGCGAGGTGTCGTTGAGCGAAAGCCCAAACGGGACTGCAGGCCGAGGTCATCGACCTTATAAACAACTCCGTCGATGTCATAGCCCAAGGTTGCGCGCTGCGCCTCGATCTGGCGATAATGGTTCAGCATTTCCGCAGTCGTCGCGCACAGGCTAGTTAGATCGTTGACCTGAAACCCCAACTCTTTCAGCCGCCCGATGGCCGCCATTTGCGTCTCAGCCAATGGCGCGGAAAGCTCACCCCAGGCATAGGCAAAGAACCGGAGAGGTCGGGCGCGGGTAGTCTCAGAATCAAGCTGCCTCAGCGAGCCCGCAGCCGCATTGCGCGGGTTTGCGAAGGTTTTGCCTCCCGTCCCGGCCTGCCGCTCGTTCAGAGCGTCGAAGTCCTGATGAGACATATAGACCTCACCCCGCACCTCAAGAATATCCGGTGCGTCGTCGATCCGGTGCGGAATGCCCGCAACCGTCCGGGCATTCGCGGTGACATTTTCGCCAACCTCACCGTCGCCTCGGGTAGCGGCCTGAACCAATTGCCCATTCTCATACCGCAGGGACAGAGACAGACCGTCAATTTTGGGTTCAGCCGTATAGGCCAAAGGCGCGTCTAAGCTCAGGCCCAGATATTTGCGAATCGAGCGGTCGAAATCCGCTACATCCTCATCGTCAAACGCATTACCCAAGGACATCATCCGTACGACATGCGTTACCTTGGCGAACCCGTCCGCAGGCCGCGCACCAACCAGATCCGAGGGGCTGTCTGCACGTTTCAGGCTCGGGAAGCGCGCCTCAATCTCGGCATTCCGACGCTTGAGCGCATCGTACTCGGCATCCGAAATCTCGGGCGCGTCCTTGGTGTGATAAAGCTCATTAGCGCGCAGCAAAGCTGTGGCGAGGCGGGCAAGTTCCGCCCGCGCTTCATCTTCGGTCAAATCAGCCACCGCAATCGTCTTGCTCATGTCCCCGCCCTGTCACGTCATCTTGGACCCCAGTGATAGGGCGAGGCCATGGTCAGGTCCAGTCTTGTGCTGAGCCGCGAGTGGGAATGCCGCCCCGGACCAGCGACGGCATGAATGTGGTGAAATCAGGCACTGACTGCCATACGGGTTTCGTCCGCACGGCCTGATTGCGGATCGCGCAGAACATATCCGCGGCCCCAGACCGTCTCGATATAGTTCTCGCCGCCCGTTGCATTGCTAAGCTTCTTGCGCAGCTTACAGATGAACACGTCAATGATCTTCAGTTCCGGCTCATCCATGCCGCCATAGAGATGGTTCAAAAACATCTCTTTGGTCAGCGTAGTGCCCTTGCGCAGGCTAAGCAGTTCCAGCATCTGGTACTCCTTGCCGGTCAGGTGGACGGTCTTGCCGTCAACCTCGACCGTTTTGGCATCCAGATTTACCGCCACGCGACCTGTATGGATCACCGATTGCGAATGCCCCTTCGAGCGCCGGATGATCGCGTGAATACGAGCGACCAGTTCCTCGCGGTGGAAAGGTTTGGTCAGGTAATCATCCGCGCCGAAGCCAAAGCCCTTGATCTTGCTTTCCGTATCATCCGCGCCCGAAAGGATCAGGATCGGCGTCTCGATCCGCGCGATGCGCAGCTGTCTCAGCACTTCATGTCCGTTCATGTCCGGCAGGTTCAGGTCCAGGAGGATCAGATCATAGCCATAAAGCTTGGCCAGATCGATCCCTTCTTCGCCCAGATCCGTCGCGTAAACATTCAGATTGGCATGTGTCAGCATCAGCTCGATGCTTTTGGACGTGGTGGGATCATCCTCGACAAGAAGTATACGCATTCAACTGCTCCAATTCGGTTAAATATCTTCGGTTCGAAATGAGACTGGCCAAAAATGGTTAACCGCGCGTTACCGTTGATTCAGTTATTCACCTTCACCCTTAGGTTGTCGATATTTTTTTAGTGCCGTGACCTTCAGAGCGTCCGTCCCGTGCTCCGCTACTGCAGAGACCCAGCCGTTGAACTCTTCATCGCTAAGCCCGTAGCGTTTCTTGGCATCCGATAGCGAAATCAGCCCGTAAAGCACCCCGCGCACGACAATGACCTTGCGCGAGGCGACCCAGCGTCGGGTGTCCGCCGGGGGCAGGTCCGCGCGGGTCAGAACGCTTCCATCCGGCAAGGTGACCGACCTTGGCCCTTCCACTTTGTGCAAATACATCCGTCCTACCTTTTTCTGCTGCGACAAAGCTGCACCCAACCTACTTAAAAGGGCGTGAAACCGCCCCTTGAGAGTGTGTAGAATTTTCCTATATTCTGCCGGTCTTTCTTAACCCGGACTGGAATCGCCATGGCCCTCGCCGCCGAGACCCAACTCAATTCGCTTGGCTTTGCCAAACCGCCCTCGGAAACGCGGGTGGTGGTGGCCATGTCGGGCGGTGTCGACAGCTCGGTCGTGGCCGCTTATCTGGCGGATCAGGGCTATGACGTGGTTGGGGTGACGCTGCAGCTTTATGATCACGGCGCGGCGCTGGCCAAGAAAGGCGCGTGCTGTGCCGGGATCGACATTCACGATGCGCGGCGCGTGGCTGAGGAGCGTGGGTTTCCGCATTACGTGCTGGATTATGAGAACATCTTCAAGGACGCAGTAATCGACGAGTTCGCCGACAGCTATCTGGCGGGCGCAACCCCGGTGCCCTGCATCCGTTGCAATGAACGCGTGAAGTTCAAGGACCTGCTGGAAACCGCCAAGGATCTTGAGGCCGATTGCATGGCCACCGGCCACTACATACAGCGCAAGATGGGCGCGCACGGCCCGGAACTGCACAGTGCCGAGGATGCCAACCGCGATCAGTCTTACTTCCTGTTCTCGACCACGCCCGAGCAGTTGGATTTTCTGCGTTTCCCGCTGGGTCACCTGCCCTCGAAGGATGCCACACGTGAGATGGCAGCGCAGTATGGGCTGGCTGTGGCGGACAAGCCGGACAGTCAGGACATCTGTTTCGTGCCTGATGGTAACTATGCCAGCGTGATCGAAAAGCTGCGCCCTGGTGCAGCTGAACCCGGCGAGATCGTCCATGCCGATGGTCGCGTGCTGGCGCAGCATAACGGGGTCATTCACTACACCATCGGTCAGCGCCGTGGTCTTGGCATCGGCGGCCTCAGCGAGCCGCTTTATGTGGTCAAGCTGGACGTGGACAAGAAACAGGTCGTCGTCGGCCCGAAAGAGCTGCTGGCCACCCGCACCATTCCGGTGCGTGAGATCAACTGGCTGGGGGATGAACCATTCACATCTCGCGACGAATGGCATCTGTCGGTCAAGGTCCGCTCAACCCGCCCCCCGCGCGAGGCGATCGTCCGGCCTCTGTCCGACACCACAGCCGAGGTTGAATTGCTGACGCCCGAGGAAGGGATATCGCCGGGTCAGGCTTGTGTGTTCTATGCCAATGAAGGCAGCCGCATCTTTGGCGGAGGCTGGATCTGGCGCGGCTACTAGATCGCGTCGGTCCACGAGTTGCTGAGGATATAGAGCCCCGCGCAAATCATCACGTAGGGCACGAGAGTTTCCAGCCGACGCGCGAACCCTCCGGTCATGATTGGCGCGCGCCCGCCGAACAGGCCCAGAATGGTCAACGTGAGGGCGGCCATAATGGCCCCGGTCACGCCTGCGATCCGATAGCTTGGGGCCGAATCCGCCAACAGCGGCGCGAGCACGGCAAAGGTGTCCATCGACAGGCTGATGAATAACATCATAGTGACGAGCGTCGATGCGCCGGATGACAGCCGTGGGGCCTCGTCGCTTTGTGATCCTTTGAACTGGCGGAAGACGCCAAACAGGCCGAGGCCCAGCGGAATCACTCCCAGATACCCGGCCCAATGTGGAATGACATCATCCACGCCGATTGCCAGCAACAGCGCGGCGGTGATCACCAATAGCTGCGCCAGCAGGAACCCGGCCACGGTCCGGCGCGGGCCCGACACCATCATCAGCGCCACAAGCGCGGCGAGATTGTCGAGATTGGTCAGCACCTGCGCCATGAAGGCCGAGGCAGCAAAGACCAGGTGATCCAGCATCAGTCCGTCATCCGATGCAGAACCGCCTTGGCGGCGCGCAGGCCCGGTGCCTCGCCCCCGCGACCCAACCGGTCCATGGTCAGGCGCATGGCCTCTTGCTGTGCCCCCGGCGTCGCGGCGACCTGTTGTAACGCGGCGGCGATCGTGCCCGGCGCGCAATCGTCCAGAAGACATTCGGGGACTGCGCGAGTTTCCGAGACGAGATTGACCAGAGTCACCGTGTCCAGTTTCACCATCCGCTTTGCGATCAGCGTCGTCAGCCAGTTCAGGTTGTAAGCGATCACCATCGGCGTCGCCTGCGCGGCCAGTTCCAGAGACACAGTGCCCGACGCCGCCAGCGCGATCTCGGCGGCTGCAAAGGCGGCCCGTTTCTGCGCCTGTGCCTGATCCGAGGGCGAGCTTCGCGGGTCAACCACCACCGGCTGGCCCGGCCAGTCGCTGACCTGCTGGGTCACGGCATCGACCATATGTGCAACCGCCGGAACCACTACACGCGCGTCGGGACGATCTTGCAGAAACTGCTGTAGTGCCGCGCCGAATATCGGAGCCAGCCGTTCGACCTCGCCTCTTCGAGAGCCGGGTAAGGCAAGCACAAGCGGCACATCGCCCAGATCATGATCTGCCCGAAACTGTGCGATGTCCTGCTCGGTGGCCACGGGTTCGTTCACAACCGGGTGGCCAACGAAATCGCATTCCATCCCGGCGCGTTCCATGTAGGGCGGTTCGAACGGCAACAGGGCGAGGACGTGGTCGATCACCTTTGCCATCTTGTCCGCCCGGCCCGGTCGCCACGCCCAGACACTGGGGGCGACGTAATGTACCGTGCGGATATCGCTGTCGGCCTTGACTAGCTTGGCGACGCGCAGCGAGAAATCGGGGCTATCGATGGTGATCAGCACATCGGGCTGCGTCTCAAGCACCGCCTGTGCGGTTTCGGCAATACGGCGTTTGAGATGAAAGAACTTGGGCAGAACTTCGACCAACCCCATGACGCTGAGTTCCGACATGGGAAAACGACTGGTCATCCCTTGCGCCTGCATCAAGGGCCCGCCGACGCCATCGAATTCGATATCCGGGACCAGCGTGCGCAGCCCCTCCATCAACGCCGCCCCCAGACGGTCGCCCGAAGGTTCCCCGGCGACCAGAAAGACGCGCATCAGACCGCGCGCTCGCGGACCTGCAGGAACAGGCCCAGACGGTTGCAGTCCTCGATCACGCGGTCGCGTTGCAGCACGATGACGCCGCCCTTTTCGATCACGATGCCCGACAGCCCAGCGGCCACAGCGCCGGATACCGTGTCCGGCCCGATGGCAGGCATATCCGCGCGCCGGTCCTGATCGGGTTTAGGACCTTTGAACAGAACGCCACCGCCCGCATCGGGGCGTTGCGTAAGCGATTGCAGCATCCAAGCGGTGCCAAAGATGCTCTCGACCGCCAGTGCCTGACCTTTCAAAACCGCGCAGGCCTGACCGATATCCGCAGCACCCATGGCGCGTAAGACACCCGCCGCGCGGTCCGCATCCGCAAGATCGGCCTCAGACGGCTCCGCCTCGGTCAAACAGCCGAGCGGAGGCAGCAGGTCCGGTGCAATCTCGTGGGCCGCCCGCACGGTCAACCCTCCCTCTTCAAAGATGCCAATGACCGCCCGCAAAGCGCCGTCATCGCCAGAGGCGATCGCCTGCTGCAGGATCGGAACCAGCGGTATCGTCGCGGCATCAATCCGCGCGGGGTTCACGACCGGACGACGCACGGCTCCGGCCATGCAAATCTCGGTCACGCCGCGCGTCTTAAGGTCGGCGATGAAGCTGCCCAGATGTTCCAACGGAAAGATCACATCCGCGCTCAGCGTATCCGGTTCGAACCCTTCCATCGCGCAGATCAGCGGACGTTCAGGCAGGCAGTCCACCACCGCGTCCGGCAACACTCCTGTCCCCGCGATCAGTGCCAGCATGGGTTACTTCCTCGGCGTCAGGAAAGAGCGGTCTGTCTCACCCGTCACGAAATCGACGATCTGGCGCACATATTCGCTTTCGGCATCATCGCCCAGACGCTTGGCGCGGTCCATGAAGGTGCCCTCACCTTCGGACAACTCGCGAAAGGCCGCACGCAAGGCCGAGATATCCGCCCGCGTCACACCCCGGCGCTTGAGGCCAACAAGGTTGAGCCCATCCAGTTCACCCCGAGGGGCCTGCACGAGGCCATAGGGAATGACGTCATTGGCCACCATAGTCAGCGCGCCGATGATCGCGCCACGACCCACGCGGACCCATTGATGCAGGCCCGAGATGCCGCCGACGATGACGTCATCCTCGATAATGCAATGACCCGCCGCACCGGCATGGTTCACCATGATGACGCGATTGCCGATCTGCACATCATGAGCCACATGGACACCCGCCATCAGTAGGCAATCGTCGCCAATGCGTGTCACACCGCCGCCGCCTTCGGTGCCGGTGTTGACCGTCACATGCTCGCGGATGCGGTTGCGCTTGCCGATCTCCAGCCGCGTATCCTCGCCGCCGAACTTCAGGTCTTGCGGGATTTCCCCGATCACCGAGAAATTGAAGATAACCGTCTCTTCGCCAACGCTGGTATCGCCGGTGACCACCACATGAGATTTCAGCTCGACCCGATCACCCAGCCGCACCTGCGACCCGACATAACAAAACGGGCCGATGATACAGCCCTGCCCGATCTGGGCCCCGTCTTCGATTATGGCGCTGGGATGGATGCCGCTCATGTTGTCTTTTCCATGTCCCAATCGACATAGGCCGAGAACTCGGCCTCGGCTGCCACCTCGCCCTCGACCGTCGCGCGGCCGCTGAACTTGAAGATCTTGCCGCCCTTCTTGCCGCGCACGGTTTCGACGTGCATTTCCAGTACGTCACCGGGCACGACCTTGCGGCGGAATTTGCACTTGTCGATATTCATGAAATAGATCAGCAACTCACTGTCGATCACGTCCATGCCCACACCCAGCATGACACCGGCTGTCTGAGCCATCGCCTCGACAATCGTGACTCCGGGCATGATCGGTGTGCCCGGGAAATGGCCCTGAAAATGCGGCTCGTTCATGGTGACGTTCTTGATACCGACCGCCGATTGATAGCCCTGAATGTTCACCACCTTGTCGACCAGCAAGAACGGATAGCGGTGCGGCAATATCCGCTGAATCAGCTGAATGTCGGCGCTCTTGGTTTCCGTGGTCATGGTTTGGATGTCCCGTTCTGGATGTCTCTTTCAAGCGTGGTTAGCAATACCGGTACCCGAGGGCAAGCCAGCCTAGTCGCCGCTTTGCTTTTCAAGCGCTGCCCCGTCGCCAATCGCGGCATCAATCCGGGCAATCGCCGCATCGGTAATGTCCGAGGCATCCGAGCTGAGTACAACCGTCGCCCGTTCGATCACCACCGAGGCGCGAGACTCGCGCAGAAGATCGATGAGGACGGGTTGCGCGAGTTCAAAAAACTGCCCGCGCGCCTCTTCGCCGCGGCGTGCCAGCGCGTCCAGCTTGGCGCGTTGCCCGTCACGATGCGATTGTACCTTTTCGTCAAACGCCTCGGCCAGCGGGCGAAATTCCTCTGCCGACAGGGTCGCGCGCTTTTCAGTCAGGTCCTTCTCTTCGCGGCTCAGTTCGGCGACGATGCGTTCGTTTTCCTGCGCCAGCAGCGCGCCTTCGGCCTCAATCTCTCGGAAAATCCGTTGGCCGAATGCGGAATCCGCAAACAACCGCTCGCTGGAAATCGTCAGAACGCTGGATTGCGGCACACCAAGCTGTTGCGCGCTGACCGAAGCCCCCGTCAGCAGCCCCAAAACACACAGGGCCCGGATGGGGCCCTGCAGTATTTTCGCGAAACGAAAGGTCATTCGCGATCAGAACCGGGCCTGAATGGTCAGGTCAAAGTTCCGCTCGTTGTCGAATTCCTCTTTCTTCAACGCCTTTGAGAAGTTGAACCGCAGCGGGCCGAACGGCGTGGTCCACAGGACCGAGACACCCAGCACGTGACGGATCGACCCACCAGCCCCGACAATATCGGCACCAGCGGTGTCAACGTTATCGATGTTATAGAGGTTGCCGACGTCATAGAACACACCGCCGCGCAGGCCCAGCTCTTCGGGCAGGCCCAGCGGGAAGTCCGACTCGAACCGGGCAACCCAGTAGTAGTTGCCGCCAATGGCGTCGTCCTGCCCGTTCGACAAGTCGCGCGGGCCGATACCGGCAGGCTCAAACCCGCGGAACTGGCTGGGGCCCAAGACAAAGCGGTCGACGGTCCGGCTGAAGTCGTCGCCGGTCCAGTTGAAGGCCCCCAGTTCCAGGGTCGCCCGCAGCACCACTTCTTCGTTCAGCACCCGTTTCTGGGCAATGGCGCGCGCGGTCGAGCTGATGAACTCGTTATCGCCGCCCAATCCGGCGGCATCCACGCCCACCTCGAACAGAACGCCCGCGTTGGGGTTCAGACCGCCCAGACGGCTGTCATAGACATATGACAGGCCGATTGAACTGGATGTCCGTTTGCCCTGCGCGATTTCCGACGCGACCACCGCGCCGTTGGTCTCGCTCCCCTGCTGGGTCATCTCGCTGCGGTCCCAGCCATAGCGCAGGCGCAGCGACGACAGCTCGCCGATGGCATAGCTGATCTGCGGGTTGAAGAACACGGTTTCGGTATCGAAGCTGGCAAAGCTGGAATTGGTGGTTGCCAGCCCCAGACCCAGGTCAAAGCGCAGCTTGCGGCCCAGCAGATAGGGTTCGGTGAAGTTGATCGAGTACTGCTCGGAGTCCTGAGCAGTCGACAGGTTCACACCCAGGTTTTGTCCCCGGCCCAGGAAGTTCGATTCGTTCAGGCCGATTGCAATCCCGAAGCCATCCGACGCCGAGAAGCTCCCGCCCAGGCTCAGCGAGCCGGTGGGCTGTTCTTCCACGTCGACATCCACGATCACCTGACTGGGCGATGAGCCCTCACGCGTCTCGACATCCGCCACCGAGAAGAAGCCAAGTGCGCGGATACGCTCGGCGCTTTGGCGAATTTCACGCGGGTTGAACGGGTCGCCTTCGACCGTGTCGAACTGGCGCCGGATCACACGGTCCAGCGTGGTGGTGTTGCCCTCGATGTCGATCCGTTCGACAAAGATGCGCGGGCCGCGGGTCAGAACGAACTGCACATCCAGCGTCAGATCGCGGGGATTACGCGTCACGCGCGGCTCGACCCGCAGGAAGTCGACGCCGTTCTTCAGCCCCAGTCGTTCCATCCGGGCAATCGAGTTTTCAACGAGGCTGGGCGAGTAGATCACCCCCGGCTTGATCTTCAGCGCCGCCTGATAGGCCGCGGGGTCCACACCCGGGATCTCGCTGACCGTCGAAATCTGGCCGAACGCGAACCGCTGGCCTTCGGTGATGTTCATCACCAGAAAGAACGCGTCCCGTTCGCGGGTGAATTCCACATTTGTGCTGTTGACCCGGAAATCGACATAGCCCCGCGACAGGTAGAAATCGCGGATCACCTGTTTATCGAACTCGATCCGGTCGGCAATGAATGTGTCACCGCGCAGGAAGGTACGCAGGACGTTCGCCTGTTTGGTTTCAAGTACCCGACGCAGGCGGCGGTCAGAGTAAGCGCGGTTCCCGACAAAGCTGACACGCTCGACCTCGATTGTGGTGCCTTCGGCTACTTCGAATACCAGATCGACGCGATTATCGCTGCGGCGAATGATGCGCGGGATTACAGTCGCAGACACCCGGCCCTGCGCGGAATAGATCTGAGCGATCAGATCGGCATCGGCTTCGGCCATCTGCGGCGTGAACACCCGGCGCGTTTCCGAGGAGATGGCATCCAGCAACACGTCGTCTTTGACACGGCGGTTCCCCTCGATGCTGATCTGGTTGATGGTCGGATATTCCGCAACCTCGATGACCAGAGTGCTGCCGCGCGGCGTTAGCTCGACTGTCTCAAAAACACCACTGTCAAGCAAACGCTGAAAGGCATCGTTCAATTGTCCGGCACTCACCGTCTGCCCCGGTTCGATTCCCGTCCGCGCGATGATGGTCGACGTCTCGATGCGCCGATTGCCCTCAACTTCGAAGCTATTGATGGTGTAAGATTGCGCTTGTGCGGGCTGCGGCAAAACCAGCAACCCCGGCATAGCAAAGAAGAAAAAGAATGTTAGTGCCTGCCACAAAATATTGCTTTGCCGCCCGAGAGAGCCGCAGAATGTGCCCGTGCCTCTGCTGTTAGTCATTTTTTTCACTACCCAGAATTTTCAGACTTTAGCTGCTGAGTAGCCCGATTGAGGAACCATGTCAAAAGCGCAAAATGCAAAAAACGGCCCGTGGGCCGTTGCAGATCGTCACGCCATCGCGCCGAGAATCACAGACCGACGAAATAGCCCCCCAAAGCCAGTGCCAACGCGGTCACACCAAAGCTTAGCAAAACGTCCCAGTTCAGAAGAAATAGGAAGCTGAAGCTCTGGTAAGATTTCTGCAACGCCTTGGTCATCGCCCTCGGGTCCATTCATAAGAAAGCACCCAAGAGCATAGGTTCGAATTGCGGCAATTTTGCGTCCAAACGGTGCCGCGGCTGCCTTAATCAGCAGAACAGATCATTGCTGACCGAGAACAGCATCAGCGACAGGATCAGCGCGACACCAATCCCCATCAGCACCCGCAGAGCCTTGTCGCTGGGCGGTTTGCCTGACACCGCCTCATAGGCGTAAAACACCAGATGCCCGCCATCCAGCGCTGGGATCGGGAACAGGTTCAAAAGTCCGACTGCGGTGGACAGGACAGCAATGAAGAAGATGAAGCTTTGCGGCCCCTGACTTGCCATCGCGCCAGAGACCTCGGCGATTCCGATCGGCCCCGAGATGTTGCAGGTGCTGATCGCCCCCGTGACCATATGCCAAAGCCCCGACAGCGAGCCCTCGGCGATCCGCCACGTCTGCGCCATGCCGCCTTGCAACGAGTCCCACAGCCCGGCAGGAACCGTTTCGGGCTCAAGCATCATGCCTCCCACGATGCCGATGCGCCAATGGGTGACAAAGCCCCCATCGGGCTGCGGTTCATCCGTGCGGCGCGGCGCCAGCGCGAATTCCAGATCGGCTCCATTGCGCCAGACATTCAGCAGCAAGGCGCGCCCGTCCGATCCTTCGACATGCTCTTTGAGCTGCTCGAAGGCAAAAATCGGCTCTCCGTCAACGGCGGTGATCACGTCACCGCTTTCGAGTTGGATGTCCATCGCCGCACTCCGCGGCGCAACCTGCTGGATCAGCGGCGGGAACAACCACGGCCCCGTTACATCAACCGTCTCGTCGTTGCGGATCACGGTGTAATCCAACTCGGGCTGGACCGGCAGCGTGTCGATGAAATCCGACCATGTATTCTGGTCGTCGAAATCCGGGGTCGGAAGCCCGGCGATGGCGATGATCTCATCCCCCTCTTGCAGGCCTTGCACCGTACCGGGCAGCGGCTGCAATGCCCCAACCGTCAGCGGCTCACGCGAGACGCCTTGCGACCAGAAGACCAGGCCAAACACCAGAATGGACATAATGAAGTTAAAGACCGGTCCCGCCGCCACAGTCGCTGCGCGCGCCCAAAGGGGCGCGCCGTGCATCGTGCGGCGCAGTTCTTCGGGGCTTTGCTGGGCAATCTCGCCCATCGCCTCTTCGTCCTTGCCGGACGCCGCATTGGCATCACCCAGAAACTTAACGTAGCCGCCGAAGGGCAGCAGCGCGATCTGCCAGCGAGTACCGCGCTTGTCGACGCGGCTCCAGAGGACGGGGCCGAACCCGATGGAAAAGACCTCTGCGTGAATGCCGGACCAGCGGCCGACGATATAGTGCCCGTATTCATGCACCGCGACGATCGCGGAAAGTGCTATAACAAAGGCCACTATCGTATAGAGAAGATTGCCGAATTGCGGAATCAAAGAGAGTACGTCCAAAGGTATTTATCCTGCTCGTTGCAATACGGTTTCATCGACCCATTGCCGAGTCAGATGGTCCGTTTGCTGCACATTATCAAGGGTCAAAGGGGCATCAATAAGGCCGTCCGAAGCCTCAAACCGGTCAAGTACCGCAGCCACCGCATCGGCCATGTCCAGAAACCCGATCCGGCGTGCGATGAAGTGATCCAGGGCGCGCTCTTTGGCGGCATTGAAGATTGCCCCCGACAGGCCGCCGCGTTCCATGACCTCGCGCGCCAGCCGCAGCGCGGGATAGCGCGCCTCGTCCGGGGTTTGGAACCGCAGTTGACCGAGTTTCGCGAGGTCCAACCGCTCGATCGGCAGACCGCGCCGTTCGGGCCAGTGCAGAGCGTATCCGATCGCGTGGCGCATATCCGGTGCGCCCAGATGCGCCATCAAAGCCCCGTCCCGAAACCCGACCGCTGCGTGAACGATGGATTCGGGATGAACCAGCACTTCGATCTGCGCCGGAGAGATGCCGAAATATTCTTTTGTTTCTATGACTTCCAGCGCCTTGTTGAACATGGATGCGCTGTCGATCGTAATCCGCTGGCCCATGTTCCAGTTCGGGTGGCTCGAGGCCTGCTCGACCGTTGCACAGGCCAGATCGGCCAGTGGCCAATCGCGGAACGCACCACCGCTGGCGGTGATGATAATCCGCTCGACGGTGGCCATATCCTCGCCCACCAGCGCCTGAAACACCGCCGAATGCTCACTGTCGACCGGCAGAAGGCGCGCGCCATGAGTCTGTGCCGTTTCCAACACAAGCGCTCCTGCGCAGACCAACGTCTCTTTGTTGGCCAGCGCCAGCGTGGCCCCCTGTTTCAACGCCTCCAGCCCCGGCGCCAGTCCGGCCGCGCCGACAATCGCTGACATCACCCAGTCCGCCGGGCGCGCGCCCGCTTCGATCAGAGCCGCCTGCCCCGCTGCTGCCTGAACGCCGCTGCCTGCAAGTGCTGCGCGCAGATCGTCCAACCGGTCATCAAACGCCGTGACGGCGATATCCGCGCCCAGACACTTTGCATCCTTGGCCAGTTGGTCGATATTACCCCCACCGGTCAGCGCAACGACGTCATAGGCCTCAGGATGCCGCGCAATCAGGTCGATGGTGTTCTGCCCGATCGAGCCCGTCGCCCCAAAAATTGAAACCTTACGCATCACATGCCTCCGGGCGCGTAGATCAGCCCTGCGATCAGAACAAAAACCGCTGCCCCCATCATGCCGTCAAAGCGGTCCAGAAACCCGCCGTGCCCGGGGATCAGGTTCGAACTGTCTTTGACGCCAAACTTCCGTTTTGTGGCGCTTTCGACGATGTCGCCGGCCTGACTGGCCATGGACGCCAGCACCGAGATCAGAACAAACGCAAGCCCGAACCCCGCATGGATCGCAAAGATGCCACCGACCACAGCGGCAGCAACCCAGCCACCCACGGTACCGGACCACGTTTTCTTGGGGCTGACCTTGGGCCAGAATTTCGGACCGCCCAGCGTTTTGCCGACAAAATAGCCCGCGATATCGGTGGCGACGACGACGAGGATCAGCCAGACCATCCAGCCAAATCCCATGTTTTCGCGGATAGAGATGAACCCCAGCCCCGACGCGGCGATCCAGAAGGCAAACAGCGCATAAAGACCACGCGCACGGCTGATCTGCCCCGCCCCGACCAGCGCCGGGGCCAGCAGGAAGGGCAACTTGTAAAGCGGGGGCAAGTGAAAGCTCAGAACGACTGCAAAGCCTGTCAGGACTGCCAATTGGATGGCGACGCCCTGACGCGCAGGCTCGACCATGCGCACAAGCTCCCAGGTCATCAGACCACAGGCCGCTGCAATGAAAGCTTCGAACCAGAGCCCGCCCAGCCAGACTTCAATCGCGCCGACGATCACCAAAACCACGGCAGACAGGACCCGGGCTGTCAGATCGGACCATCGGCCATCGCTCATGCCGGAACCGCTCCGAACCGCCGCTCGCGCGCGCCGTAGCTGCGGCACAGACGTTCCAGTTCGGCGGCGGTGAAATCCGGCCAAAGGGTATCGATGAATTCGTATTCCGAATAAGCCGACTGCCACAGCAGGAAATTCGAGATCCGGGCCTCGCCGCTGGTGCGGATGACCAGATCCGGATCCGGAAGAACCCGCGTATCCAGATACTTAGGAAGCGTCTCTTCATCCACATCTTCGGGCCGCAAACGCCCTTCGGCCACATCACGCGCCAGGCGTTTGGTGGCGCGGGCCACCTCATCCCGACCGCCATAGTTCAGCGCCACGGTTAGGTGAACCAGATCATTGTCCTGTGTTTCCCGCTCGAGCGTGTCCATCAGCTCGGTCAGTTTTGCATCCAGGCGGACGCGATCGCCAATGAACCGCACGCGGATGCCGTTGTCCTTCAACGTCCTGGTCTCTTTGATGATGTAGCGCCGGAACAGGTTCATCAGCCCGGCCACCTCGACCTGGGTCCGTTTCCAGTTCTCGGTCGAAAAGGCAAAGACGGTCAGATACTTGACCCCAAGCCCCGGACAGGCCTCGACCACCTCGCGCACACGACGGGCTCCGGCGTGATGGCCGAACAGCCGGGGTCGCCCGCGCGCCTGCGCCCAGCGGCCATTGCCGTCCATGATTATGGCAACATGGCGCGGCCCCGAGAGCGGCGGGTTATGAGGGTCCTTTGGCATCAGCGGCGCTCAGACCTGCATGATCTCGGCTTGTTTGGTCTCAAGCGCCTCGTCAACGGCCTTGATCATCGTATCGGTCAGATCCTGAACCTCGGCTTCCCACAGCTTCTGATCATCCTCGGACAGGCCATCGGCCTTGCCCTTCTTGATCTGGTCCATACCATCGCGCCGCACATTGCGGATCGAAACCCGGGCGCTTTCGGCGTATTGCCCGGCGACCTTGCCCAACTCGCGGCGACGTTCTTCGTTCAACTCCGGGATCGGAAGCATGATGATGGTCCCGTTCAGCTGAGGGTTGATCCCCAGCCCGCTTTCGCGGATCGCCTTTTCGACCTTGCCGACCAGGCCCTTGTCCCAGACATTGACGGTGACCATGCGCGGTTCGGGCACGTTCACGGTGCCGACCTGATTGATCGGGGTCATCGACCCGTAGGCGTCAACCATCACAGGCTCGAGCATCGAGGCCGAGGCGCGCCCGGTCCGAAGCGAGGCAAATTCGGTCTTGAGGTTGGCCATCGCGCCATCCATGCGGCGTTTCAGGTCGTCGGTGTCCAGGTCAAAATCATCAGACATGCTGCTCACTCCCCGTCTTCAGGTGCTGTCGGGATGGGTCTTAAGCCATCGCAAATGGGATGTATAGCAATCATGGTGAGGAATTGTGGCAATGACCAGAACTGTTTCCGGCAATCTGGCCCCATTTCCAACAAAGAATGTGGCCGGACAGGTCGTCCGGCCGAAATCCGGCTTCAACCGTTCGTTCAGGCGTTCACGTCGACAACGACCCGCCCCTTGACCTGCCCCTGCAGAATATCGGCCCCAAGCTGAGGTAAATCCGACAAGGTTGCCGGATGGACCATCGCGTCAAGCTTGTCCATCGGCAGATCGGTCGCGATGCGCTGCCAGGCGCGAACACGGTTGTCATAGGGCTGCATCACACTGTCGATGCCCAGCAGATTCACACCTCGCAACAGGAAGGGAATCACCGTCGCCGGCAGCGCCGCGCCCCCGGCCAACCCGACCGCGGCGACCGATGCACCATATTTCATCTGCCCCAGAACCCGGGCCAGCATCGCTCCGCCAACCGCATCCACACAGCCGGACCAAGTTTCACTTTCCAGCGGGCGCTTGGTCGTCTCGTTCAACTCGTCCCGCGGGACAATCGTGGTGGCCCCCAGCGATTTGAGATAGTCCGCCGTTTCGGGACGTCCGGTGACTGCCGCCACCTCATACCCCAGATGCGCCAAAATGGCGGTTGCAACCGACCCAACGCCGCCTGCCGCGCCCGTCACCAGGACCGGACCATGACCCGGCTGCAGCCCATGATCTTCCAGCGCCATAACCGCCAGCATTGCCGTAAAGCCGGCGGTACCCACCGCCATCGCCTGCCTGCTCGTCAGCCCTTCGGGCAGCGGCACAAGCCAATCCGCGCGCGCGTTCGCCTTTTGCGAATAGCCGCCCCAATGCGCTTCGCCCACACGCCAACCGGTCAGTACGACCTTGTCGCCCGGGCTGTACCTGTCATCCGACGACCGCTCAATCGTCCCCGCATAGTCGATCCCCGGGATGTGAGGATAGCTGCGCACCAGCCCGCCCCCCTTTGGCGACATGCACAGGCCATCCTTGTAGTTCACGGTCGAATACTCAACGGCAACCGTTACCTCACCATCCGGCAGAGCGTCTTGTGAAATCTGTCGAACGGCGGCACTCGCCAAACCGCTTTCTTCATCTTTTTCAACAATAAGTGCGTTAAACATCATCTTACTCCCTTATCTGCAATCAGGCGCTCAGCGCCAGAATTTCTCCTGCACTTCTGCCCACCGCATCCCATGTTCGGTGATCACCTCGGCCCGCGTTCCGGCGGTCCAGTGGGATCGGTCGACCATGCCAATGGCCACATTCACCCCGAACTCAGGGGAAAATACCGCCGAAGTGATTTGGCCAATCTGCTGACCCTGCGCAATCAACGGCCAGGCTTCGGTGCACGGACCGATCTCACCCTCGATCACCAGCGGGCGAATCTGCCGCGGAGGTCCGTTTCGGGCCTGATCCGCCAAGGCGGCCTTGCCGATATGATCCAGCGGTGAGTTGCAGAACCGCGCCAACCCACATTCATAAGGCGTATTCTCGCGCCGCATGTCCGACCCGAAGCTCAGCAACCCACTTTCGATCCGCTCGATACCGTTGGGACAACCGGCCCGTACCTGCAGATCATGCCCATTGGCAAAAAGCGCATCCCACAGCGGCATTCCATAGTCCCCGCCTTCAACGTAAATCTCGAAACCGCCCTGTTTTGACCAGCCCGAGCGCGCCACCAGAAATGCTTTATCTTCGAAAGGTAACCATTTGTACCGGAAGAACTTAATGTCGCGGACTTCTTCGCCAAACACCCGTGCCATCAACTCTTCTGCCTTTGGCCCCTGAACGGCAAGCGGCGAGATATCGGGTTCCGTCACCTCGACATCCAGCCCCAGCGCAATCACGATGCCCAAAGCAAATTGCCACAGATCACCATCCGCCACCGACAGCCAATAGTGATCGTCGGCCAGCTTAATCGCCACCGGGTCGTTCAGCATGCCGCCCCGATGATCCACGATCGGAACATAATAGCATTGATCCGCCTGCATCCGGTCCATGTCGCGAGGGCTAAGCATCTTCATCAATCGCAGCGCATCGGGCCCCTTGATCTGAACCTGCCGCTCGCATGAGACATCCCAGACCTGCACATGCTGTTTCAGGTGCGCTGCATCCGCCTGCACGCTTTCAAAAACCGCCGGAAGCAACATGTGATTATAGACGGTATAGGCTTTGACCCCTTCAGCCTCGACACCTGCGGTAAAAGGGGTTTTGCGGACACGTCGGTTGGGGCTGATAACTGCCATCTCAGAGGTCCTTGGACAGAAGCGCCGGACCGCTGGCGGATGCCCCGCAACGGCACGTCACATGATCGACTGAGGGGTTCCGAAGACTGACCATCACTTTGGCCCGTGCCAGTCGATCGGGCAGATCTCGGCTGATTTGCCACCGAAATCCCAAACCCGGCCATAGTCACGCACCTTCGACTTGGTCCCGCGCGCCACGATGATGTCGGGCCCCATCCAGTATTTCGAGTTCGACACCATCACCGGATGCTCGGGATCCTTACCCGCCAGCATCTCGATCTCGCCCTGTATCTTGCGACCGATCATGATGCGGCGCTTGTTGCCGTCTCGCTCAATCTGCACCGGAGCACGCTCGGCCCCGATGATCTCGCTCACCAGCATGGTGAACAGACCGGTGGTTCCGCCCGCCTGCCCGCTGAAAATCTGCAGCAGACCGTTATAGGCCTTGCCGCTGGCGCGTTCATCAACATAAGCGGCGACCTTCCACTGCCCCTCGCCCATCCGTCCCGGGATATCGACCAGCAGACCGACATTCAGGCCCGACAGGTCCTCACCCTCGTAATGCCCCTCGTCGATGATCACCCCCATCCACGCGTGGCAATGACCCTCGGTCGGAGGATGCGCACCCAGCGAGACGACACAGGGGCAGAACACATCGCACGAGCAGTTCAGGATCAGTTCGCCCTTGATGGTCCAGTCCGTCGGGCTCATCTCACGACGCTTGGGATTGGGCATCCGGCTGTCGATCCGTTGACTGATCGGCAGCTTGTCCGAATCCGGTTTTCTGTTTTTTGCCATCAGCTTATCCTCCGTATGCAATGTGATAGGTCAGCAGTCCAACACCACCAGTAATCAGCGCGAACCCCATCGGGCGCGTGACTGCGTGCCCGATCTGCGGCAGCTTCTCCAACACCATGAACAAGGTCGCGAGACCCATCCACAACAGGTTCATGACCCCGCCAACAAACCCAAGCGCCATGAAGCCCCAGCAACAGCCGACGCAGAACGCGCCCAGCCCCAGTCCCATACGCAGACCGCCTGAGAAACCGGTCTTCCAATGGCCCAGGAAATAGCTCATCGGGGCGTGACAGACACCATGACAAACTTCTTTGGTGCGACTGAACTGGAATGCGCCGACAGCGATCAACAACGTGCCGGTCAGGTATGGCGACTTGGCGATTCCCAGCATGTCGACCGCGCCTCCGAACAGCAGGCCCAACTGGACGCCCGTTATTACGGCAGCGAATCCAACCCAGACCAGAAAGTAGCCCGCCAGTACACCCAGCCACCCCGCGCGGGTGCCATTGGCGCTGTGGATCAGGTCATCATAGCCGCGCAGGGTCGGGATCAGGGTCGGCAGCATCATCGCCGCCATCATGATCGCCCACATCCAGAAAAGCGGCCCGAATTCGGCCATGGGCATATACATATCCATCCGGGGGTCCATCGCGGCCATGGCCTGCCCCGTCGGGCCCGGTCTGCCGATCCAGTCCAGATCCATGTCGCGGCTCATGCGGAACATCACCCACCACGCCGACAGGATCGCGGCGTAGAAGCCCAACCAGAACGCGTTGCGAAAAAGTGAACGACTCACTTGCCCCTCCCCAAGCATCTCCCTTGCGTTTCAAATGTCAGACTTTTAAATGTCAGACAAATAAAAAGTCACCAACGGCACGCACAAAGATGAAAATCGACCCTCAGAAACCCGCTGATCTGTCTGCCCAAATCGCTCAGGCCATTCGGGACGCGATTGTATCGGGGCGCCTGATCGTCGATGAACGCCTGCCGTCCGAGGCCGAATTGGCCGATCAATTCGAGGTTTCGCGGCCCACCGTGCGCGAGGCACTGAAACGGCTAGCCGCGCAATCGCTGATCCGCACGCAGCGCGGCGCGACCGGTGGAGCCTTCGTGAATCGGTTGAATTTTGAAGACGCCTATTCCCAGCAGATCACGACCTCGACCCTGCTGCTGTCGATGAACGCCGTCAGCTTCGATACCGCGTGCGAGGCGCGCTATGCGCTTGAACGGGCCTGTGCGGCGCTTTCGGCGCAGCGTCGCACCGCAGATCAGCTGGCAACCATGCGGGCCGAAATTTTCCGGCAAGCGCAGCCCGGTCTGACGGACGAGGCGTTTTGCGCCTCGGACGTGGCGTTTCATCGGGCGCTGGTCGACGGGGCGGGCAATCCGGTGCTGTCCTATCAACTGGCTGGCGCGGTCGAGGCGATGCAGCCGCTGATGAACATGATCACCTTCACGGCCCGCTCACGCGAGGAGATCATCGGCCTTCACAGCAACATCGCCGACGCCCTCGAGGCGCGCGACGCCCCCACTGTGGATGCCGCGCTGGTCAAGCTGGAAAGCTACACGCGCAAGCTGGCGCAGGACGTGGCCGAGCAGCGACGCAGACCCGGTTGAGCGACATCGCAAGGCCCGGGGGTCTGGTACAGACGCTCTGACACCCTCATGACATGACGAACGGTCCCTTGGACCTCAGGTCGATGCTTGCGCTTTGATCCGAAACAGTTTTCTGTGCATCCCGGAAATCAAGGAGACCCCGATGCCGAACAGCCCCCGACCGACCGAGTTGCTGCGAGATGGCAAGACCGAGGACTGGAGGGCTGCGACCAGCCATGCCTTCACCCGCGAACTGGCCGATGGCACCCTGCCCGCCCACAAGATGCGTTGGTATCTGCAGCAGGATTATCAGTTCGTCGACGGCTTTGTCCGCCTGCTGGCCAGCGCCATCGCCCATGCGCCCTCGCTGGCCGATAGCGTTCCGGCCGCGCAGTTCCTTGCTGTCATAACGGGGCCTGAAAACACCTATTTCCTGCGCGCAATGGAGGCGCTGGGCACCGAGCCAATCTCGGACCCCGCCCCGGCGACGAAGGCCTTTCAAGAGCTGATGGCCGAGGCCGCCGCTTCGGGCCGGTACGAGAACATGCTGGCCGTGCTGGTGGTGGCCGAATGGGTCTATCTGACATGGGCCACGCCGGAAAACCCGCCAAAGCAGGATTTGCCCTTCTGGTTTGCCGAATGGATCACGCTACATGCCGGCGAAGGGTTCGAAGGTGTCGTGGCTTACCTGCGCGGCCAGTTGGACAAGGTGTGGCCGACGCTGGACGCGCAGGCGCAGGCCGATGTGACACGCCTGTTCCACCGCGCCGTCGAGCTTGAGCTGGAGTTCTTTGACGCCGCCTATGCGGCCTGATGTAAGGAAAAATGATGGTCTCAGCCCTAAACATTCTTGCCGCCATTCTGACGATCGGTTTCGGTTCATTCGGATTTCTGGCCCCGGCGTACACCGCAAACGCACTGGATCTGGCCCCCACCAGCAGCACGATGGGCTATAGCGAGATGCGGGCCTCGGTCGGCGGGTTGTTTGTGGTCACGGGCCTCGCGGTTCTGTGGCTGAACAACCCGATGGCCTATGTGATGCTGGGCGTGATCTATGCCGGGGCGGCGCTGGGTCGTTTCGTTTCAGTCGCGCTGGATAACCCGCCGTTGGTCAAGGCGCTGACTTTCGGCGGAATCGAGCTGGTTCTGGCGTTGTGGCTGATTCTGGCTAACATGAACAAAGCGGCCTAACCCTTTGGTTTGACTTCGGACCCCGATCTGCAATCTGAGTTTGCATCGCACCGGAACCTCACCTATATAGGATATGTCCTTCGGGACTATGGACATAAACGCGCTCGTAATAAGCGGATCGGACCCGGGGGCGGTACCCGGCGGCTCCACCAACCATCCTTCGTTTGGGGATTTTGGGGCCGAAACAGGATCGACGAACGTCTAAAGGGGTTAGCTTTGTCTCGGCTGTCTGCCACCGTTATCGGCGAAACTAGTACAATTGCAAACGACAATCGTGCTCCGGTCGCAGTTGCTGCGTAAGCAGTAACAAGACCGAAATCTAAGTCCTTGCGCCTAGCCGCGTAAGGCGGGGTTCGCAGGTACCTGGCAACAGAAACCTGCATTCCCCCCTTATGTCTGCGTTTGTGCCGATAACTCATCCGGGATTCAGAGTTTATTCATTTCTCTGCGCCATCGTTTCCCCGAATGACAGGAGGCGAAGATGTCAAACTCGGACAGATTGAAAGCGTGGTATTCAGAGGTCTGGGAAAAGGGCAATACGGACGCAATTGATCAGTTCTTTGCCCCCGAAACATTGGCCGAAGGGCTGATCCCCGAGATGCAGGTAGGCGCGGACGATTTCCGCGACCTTGTGATGGCCTTCAGGCATGTGCTGGGCGAAATCTCGGTCGATTTGCCGAAGATCATCGAAAACGGCGACTGGGTGTCCGGCATTCTGCATGTCCGAACCTGCCGTGCTGACAACGGCGCTCCGCTGGAAGTCACCGGTCAGGTCATGGCGCGTTTCAAGGATGATAAGATGGTCGAGGCGTATAATCAGTTCGATTTCATCTCATTCTTTGAGCAACTGGGCCAGTTTCCGCAGGATACCTTGCCGGTTTGCATGACCGGGCAAAGGCTCGACTGGGTCTGACCACGCGCTTGACCCCCGCTGGTGATCTGAGCTAGCACAACCGCAAGGGGCTGGCTTGCGAACGCCCCGTGAGGCGGCAGCCCAAGTTCGCATGTATCCGAAGCAACAAGGAAACATGCTATGGCTGCCCCCAATGCAATCACACCAAAACAGCTTACCCGACTGATCGGAACCCCTCAGGCCCCGATTCTGATCGACGTACGAACCGATCCGGATTTCGACGAGGATCCATATCTGATCCCCGGCGCCATTCGGCACCCTTATGCAGATATCGACGGGATCGCCGCCCTGACCGGAGGCGCGCCTTGCGTTGTGATCTGCCAGAAAGGCCGGAAACTTAGCCAAGGGGTTGTGTCCTGGCTGCAGGCCGATGGGCATCGCGCCGAATATCTTGAGGGCGGGATGTTCGCGTGGCGCGACATGGCCGGGGCGCAGTACGTACCGGCCGCGGCCCTGCCCGCGCTGGTTGACGGTGGCACGCTCTGGGTGACGCGCCACCGGCCCAAGATCGACCGGATCGCCTGCCCCTGGCTGATCCGCAGGTTTGTCGACACCCACGCCCGGTTTCTGTTCGTAGCCCCGTCCGAGGTTCCACGCGTTGCCCAGCATTTCGGTGCCGTGGCCTTTGACACGGAAGGCGGCGACTGGGGCCATCGCGGTGACAACTGCAGCTTTGATACAATGCTTGGCGCGTTCAATCTGCACTCGCCCCCGCTGGACCGTATGGCGACGATCATCCGAGCCGCAGACACCAACCGGCATGACCTTGCGCCCGAAGCCGCTGGCCTGCTGGCGCTGTCCGTCGGCCTTTCGCGCCAGTATCGTGACGATCAGCAACAGCTAGAGGCTGGGCTGCATCTTTATGATGCGCTCTACCGCTGGGCGCGCGACGGGTTTGACGAAACCCATGACTGGCCTGCGGGTCACGGGCAATGACGCCTTCGCTCGGCGACCTTATCCGGGTGTTCGGACGGATCGGCCTGCTGTCCTTTGGCGGGCCTGCTGCACAAATCTCGCTGATGCATCGCGAACTGGTCGAGCGGCGTACCTGGCTGGACGAACAGGCCTATCTGCGCGCCCTGTCCTTGTGCATGTTGCTGCCGGGTCCCGAGGCGATGCAGCTTGCCACCTATGCCGGCTGGCGGCTGCGTGGCATGGCCGGAGGGTTGATCGCCGGGGCGCTGTTTGTCCTGCCCGGTGCGCTGGTGATCGGCGTCTTGGTCGCTCTTTATGCGGCCTACGGCACGCTGCCGCTGGTGCAGGCGGCGTTTCTGGGTATCAAGGCCACCGTGATCATCATCGTCCTGCAGGCCCTGCGGAACCTGTCGCGCAAGGCGCTGACGGATACCGAACACCGGGTCATCGCCGGGCTCGGCTTTCTGGGTATCTTCCTGTTCAACTTGCCTTTTCCGCTGATCATCCTCTGCGCCGCCCTGTGGGGCTACATCACCTCGAAAGACAGCGCACCGGCCATATCCAGCGTCGAACCGACGTTGGCGCGCCCACTACGGACCGCGCTGATCTGGCTGGCCTTGTGGCTGGGGCCGCTGGTCCTGCTGGACCTGAGCGGGCAGGACCTGCTCAGCGATCTGGGCTGGTTCTTTGCCCGCCTCGCGGTCGTGACCTTTGGCGGGGCCTACGCGGTGCTGGCCTATATGACGCAAACCGTGGTCGATACTTATGGCTGGATCAGCACCGATCAGATGATAGATGCGCTGGGGCTGGCAGAGACCACGCCCGGGCCGTTGATACTGGTGACCCAATTCGTCGCCATGCTCAGCGGCCAGATTGCAGGCGGCACCGCGCTTGCGCTGGCCGCCGGGGCCGTCGCGTTGTGGGCCACTTTCGTGCCCTGCTTCCTGTGGATATTCCTTGCCGCCCCGCATCTTGACCGGATCGCAGCACGCCCCCGGCTTGGCGCGGCCATGCACGGCATCACCGCCGCCGTCGTCGGAGTGATTCTCAACCTCTCCGTGTGGTTTGGCCTGAACGTTCTGTTCGGCAGCCTGCCGGGATGGGCCTGGGGTCCGGTCTCGGTGCCTCTGCCCGATCCGGCATCGCTCGACATCCGGGCGCTGGTCCTGACGCTGATCGCGGCCCTGTTGATTTTTCGACTGAAATCCGGTTTAGGGACCACATTGGCCATCATGGGGCTGACCGGAATGGCGCTGCAGGTTTTGTGATCAATGCCGCCCTGCACGGCCTTTCGTTTCCGTCCGAATCCCTTATGCTGAGATCAACCACTTTCGAGGATCAACCATGTCGCAAGACATCGACTACGGGAACCTGATGCACACGGCCATGCGTGGCCTGATCAAGACCGTCCTAACCGGCGTGTCCGAAACCGGTCTGCCCGGTGCGCATCATTTCTTTATTACATTCGATACCCGGTACGAGGGCGTCGAACTGGCCGACTGGCTGCGCCAGCGCTATCCCGACGAGATGACGATCGTCATGCAGCACTGGTTCGAAAACCTTGAGGTCGGCGATGACGGCTTCTCGATCACGCTGAATTTCGGCGATGCGCCCGAACCGCTCTATATCCCGTATCTGGCGATTAAGACCTTCGTGGATCCATCGGTCGAGTTCGGCCTGCGCTTTGAAAGCCCTGAGGATGACGAGGATGAAGATCAACTCGTGGCCGAGGCCCCGATCGAGACCGACGCCGAAGAAGAGGAGCCCCATCACGACGCTGATGTGGTCTCACTCGACAGCTTCCGCAAGTAGCGCGTGTCAGGCCCCGCCAGTTGCGGGGGCTATTCTTTTTTCAGGAATGTATCGACCGACCGGGATTTCTCGCCATTGCGAAAGCGCGAGAATGACAGGTTCAGGCCGCCATCGGCCAGCGTTCTGTCGAATTGCTGCAGCTCATAACCGCCGTTTTCATCGATAAACAACGAAAAGACGGTCAGCGTATCCCCGTCAATTCGGCCCCAGACAAAGGGTTCCCCCTTCATCGGGTCCAGCGGAACCTCGTGCCCGAAGACATTGCGCCGCATCGCCGCGGAGTATACATGCGGCCGGTCCGAGGTCTGGAAATCGACCGAGTATTTCTCGTCCTTGACCCGACCGTCGGATTTATAGGTCGTCGTGGTCCAGCTCACGTTGAACCCACCCCGGACTTCATGGATCGAAACGCTCATATCCCGCGGCGTTGCCGTGCCGTCGGCATCCACCACGTCAGCCGACCCCGTGTAGTCGCCAACAAAAGGTTCGATCCCTGAAGCCAGCGCCTGCTGCGCCAGCGCACCGGCCCAGAGACACGCGGCCAGCGCGACCATGTGAAGGGGATGCCGAAAGAAAGCTACGCGCATGACTGTCTCCGTCCTGATTGCCTGCCCATCTTAACTTTAGCCCGCCGCTGCACAATGGCACTGTTTTCGCTAACGTCGATTATTTGTGGCGGCCCCTTGTCTATACCTTTGAACCGGTGGGGTTTAAGGTGCGCGCAACTGGCCGATTGCGCCACAGCCTTGCTGCGGGTAAACGGCATACGACTGCATACCAGACGGAGTGACAGATGTCTCAGACCCGCACCGAATCCGACAGCTTTGGCCCGCTTGAGGTCCCCGCCGACAAGTATTGGGGCGCACAGACCCAGCGTTCGATCATGAATTTCCCCATCGGCTGGGAAAAGCAGCCCGTCGCCATCGTGCGCGCGCTGGGCGTGATCAAAAAGGCCTGCGCGATGGAGAACAAAGCCATTGGCAAGCTGGACGCCCGGATCGCCGACGCGATCATTCAGGCCGCAGGCGAAGTGATTGACGGCAAGTTTGACGACAACTTCCCGCTGGTTGTGTGGCAGACCGGGTCGGGCACCCAGTCGAACATGAACTCGAACGAGGTCATCGCGAACCGGGCGATCGAGATTCTGGGCGGCGAGATCGGCTCGAAAGACCCGGTTCACCCCAATGATCACTGCAATATGGGCCAGTCGTCGAACGACACCTTCCCCACCGCCATGCATATCGCCACCGCCATGAGCGTGCGCGACGTGCTGCTGCCGGGGCTCGAGAAATTCGCTGGGGCGCTTGAAGCCAAGGCCACCGAGTTCGCGGGCATCATCAAGATCGGCCGCACCCACACGCAGGACGCGACACCGCTGACGCTGGAACAGGAATTCGGCGGGTACGCGCACCAGATCCGTCAGGGCATCGCGCGGGTCAAAGCCTCGATGCCCGGCATTTACGAGCTGGCGCAAGGCGGGACAGCCGTGGGCACCGGCCTTAACACCCATAACGGCTGGGACGAAGCTGTTGCCAAGAACATGGCCGATATCACAGGCCTGCCTTTCATCACCGCTCCGAACAAGTTCGAGGCGCTGGCCGCCCATGACGCCATGGTCTTTCTGTCGGGGGCTTTGGCCACGGTTGCGGGCAGTTGCTATAAGATCGCCAATGACATCCGGTTCCTTGGCTCGGGCCCCCGCTCGGGTCTGGGTGAACTGATCCTGCCCGAAAATGAGCCCGGATCGTCGATCATGCCCGGCAAGGTCAATCCGACACAGGCCGAGGCGCTGACGCAGGTGGCGGCTCATGTGATGGGCAACGATGCGGCGATCAAGTTTGCCGGGTCGCAAGGGCATTTCCAGCTGAACGTCTACAACCCGATGATGTCCTACAACCTGCTGCAGTCGATCCAATTGCTGGGCGATGCCACCGACAGCTTTACCGAGCGGATGCTGCTGGGCATCAAAGCGAACGAGCCGCGCATCGACAAGCTGATGAAAGAATCGCTGATGCTGGTCACCGCGCTGGCGCCGACCATCGGCTATGACAACGCCACCACGGTCGCCAAGACCGCGCATAAGAACGGCACGACCCTCAAGGAAGAGGCTATCGCGCTGGGCTTTGTGGACGAAGATACCTTTGATGCGGTCGTGCGCCCCGAACAGATGATCGGTCCGAAAGACTGATGGGTAAGCCGGTCAATCTGAACCGGTACCGAAAGGAAAAGGCGCGGGCCGAAAAGAAGGCCCGCGCAGACCGGAACGCCGTGGCTTTCGGACGGACAAAGGCCGAAAAAGAGGTCGTCAAGCTGCAGCAAGACAAGCAGAAGCGCGATCTCGACGGTCATAAGGTCGACGAATGAGTGGTCGCCCGGTCAAACGCTCGCTGACACTCAAGGGGCACCGCACGTCAGTCTCGCTCGAGGATGAGTTCTGGCGCGCTTTTCGGAAAATAGCAGAAGATAAAGATATGCCAATCAACGCGTTGGCTTCTGAAATTGATGTCGAGCGTGATCCCGAAACCGGCCTTGCCTCGGCCATTCGGGTTTATGTTTTGAACTGGTATCGCAGCCGCGATTGACGCTTGTCACATATGTTTCGTTGTGTGTAGCCTGAATGAGAACAAAAAGGGCACACCGTCATGAGCAAGACCGTTACTGGACCCGATGGCCAACCGCGCTGCGCATGGTGTCAGGCCGTGCCTGAGTTCTTTGATTATCACGACCAGGAATGGGGCTATCCGGTTGCTGACGACCAGCGGTTGTTTGAAAAGCTATGCCTTGAGAGCTTTCAATCCGGGCTCAGTTGGCGGACGATTCTGAATAAGCGCGAGAATTTCCGCAAAGCCTTTTGTGGTTTTGATTTCAACAAGGTGGCTGCATTTTCTGATGCAGATGTTCAGCGACTGCTGGAAGATGCAGGCATTATCCGCCACCGCGGCAAGATCGAAGCGGTGATCAACAACACCCGCCGCGCGCAGGAGTTGATCGTGGCCGAGGGCTCTCTGGCCGCTTATGTCTGGCGCTACGAGGCTGAGGTGCCTCCGCCGCCGCAGACGGCGTCGACCTCACCGGAATCCATCGCCATGTCAAAGGACCTAAAGAAACGGGGATGGAAATTCGTCGGCCCCACCACGGTCTTTGCCTTCATGCAGGCCATGGGGCTGGTCAACGATCACGCCGAGGGTTGCATCGGACGTGAAAAAGCGGCGCAGCTGCGCCGCTCGTTCACCAAACCTGTCTGAGGGATCAGATCGAGGCGCGATAAATCTTGTCGATATTGCTGCCCAACGCGGCGTTGAACTCAGCATCCGATTGCTGCTTGGACAGCCCTTCGGTCAGCGCACGCGAGAATGAGGCGATCATCTTGCCGTTCTGGTTCAGCAGATCACAGGCTTGTTCAGTCGAGTAACCGCCCGATAAGGCAACAACGCGCAGAACGCACGGGTGGTCGGCCAGCTCGTCATAAAGGTTGGCCTGACTTGGGATGGTCAGCTTCAACATGACCTCCTGCCCCTCGGCCAATTGATCGAGGTTTTTTAGGATTTCAGCTTTCAGAATACCTTCGGCCTCGGCCTTGCTGTCCGAGTGAATGTTGACCTCGGGCTCGACGATCGGAACCATGCCCGCGTCAGTCACCACGCGCGCGACTTCGAATTGCTGCGCCACAACGGCGGCGATGCCTTCGGCGTTGGCTTCATGAATGACCGAGCGTTCCTTGGTGCCAAAGACGCCATCCGCCTTTGCCAGTGTCTCGGCCAGACCGGGGATCGGCTTCATCATCTGAACGCCATTGGCCTGATCCTCAAGACCCTTGTCGATCTTCAGGAACGGTACGATGCGCTTAGCCGACCAGAGATAGTCGGCGACCTTTTTGCCGTCGATTTCCTCGCCCAGCGTCCGTTCGAACAGGATCGCGCCGATCACTTTCTCGCTGGTGAAATCATCCGCCAGAATGATGCGCGCGCGCATTTTCTGGATCTCGCCAAACATCTCAGCGTCCGAGCCATAGTCCGATGCCTCAACACCGTAGAGCGCCAGCGCCTTCGGCGTCGACCCGCCGCTTTGGTCCAGTGCTGCGATAAATCCTGCGCCGTCGGACATCTGCGCGCGCTGTTCTGCCTTGGACATAACTCTTTCCCGTTCAATATGATTCCAGCTTTCTTCACCGCATACAGCAAGCCGCAGAACGATGGTAGTTTGTTAGCGCTCAACCAGCCGCAACCAGATGCCGTCCTTTGAACGGACGGTCAGATGGGCCACCGGTACGGGCGTTTTGCCTTCGATTGTTTCGAAACGATAGCGCCGCAGCAGCATCGACAGGATCAACGGCCCCTCGATCATGGCGAAGCCTGCGCCGGTGCAAACGCGCGGGCCTGCCGAGAAGGGAATATAGGCTTCGCGCTGGCAGGTCCGGCCGTTTTCCGTCGCCCAGCGGCTCGGGTCGAAATCATCCGGATCGTCCCACAGACGCTCTTGCCGATGCAGGTGCCATGGGCTGATGACGATCTGCGACCCTTTTGGAATATCGCGGTTGCGGAACTGTTCCGGGCAGGTCGTTTCCCGTACCATCATCGGCACCGGCGGATAGAGCCGCAGCGCCTCACGAAACACATCCCGGCTGATTTTAAGGCGTGACATCGCCGAGAACTCTACCTCGTCCAAAGCCCGCGCTTCCGCCGCGACCCTGTCCTGCCAGTCGGGATAAAGCGCCATCAGATACAGCGTCCACGCCAAGGCCGAGGCGCTGGTTTCGTGTCCAGCGAGAAAGAAGATGGCGACCTGATCGATCATCTCGTCGGCATCGAAACACGCGCCGGTCTGGGGATCACGCGTCGTCATGATCTTGGTCGCCAGATCGTTCGGAGCGGTCCCCGAGCTGATCGCCTGCGCCCGTTCTGCCGTCAGGCGACCGATCAGGTCGCGGATCTGCCGGGCAGTCTGGCGCGTCCGGCGGGCATGAACGCGCGGTATCCAGCGCGGCATGGGGATGAAGGCCGCAAGGTTCAGCAAGGGTTGCGCGCGTTGATAGGCGCGAAACTTGTCGAACACCTGCGCGGCGACCTCATGGCCTATTGGCACCGAGAACAGCGTGCGAAAGATCACATCAGCGGCCACGTGGCTTGTGATCTCTTCGCATTCCACTACCTGCCCGGACTGCGCGCGCAGTCGGTCGACGCAGGCCTGCGCCGCGTCGGCCATCGCAGGAAAGCTGTCTTTCAACCGCCCGCCTTCGAACGCAGGGTCAATGATGCGCCGCTGACGCTTCCATGTCTCACCATTGGACAGGAACACTGATTGCCCCAGCAAGGGGCGCAGGCCTTCGCTGATGCGGCCGGACTTTGGAAACGCCTCGGGCCGGTCCTTCAGCACCGTGCGGATCAGCTCGGGTTGGTTGATCATGTAGGACCGAAAGAACGGCGTTCGAAACTCGGCCATCCACGCGCGGTACAGTCGCTGGGGCTGCGCCGACAGCAGATCCTGCCGGAACAGGCGCAGGTATCGCCAAAGCGAAACCTTATCCGCACGCGCCTGTGGCTTTGGTGGTTTCATGCCCGCACCGACCGGTACTTCGAGACCGGCTGCTCGATCCGTGACCGCGACGGAGCACGGCCTTCAAAGCGCTGTGCCAAGGTTTGAGGGCCCGCAGTAATGCGGAAATAGTCATAATCCCGGACCTGATCGAAGGCGCAAAGATACTGAAAATGAAGACGGAAAAACCGCCAGCGTAGGTGCGCCCAGCGTTCGGCCGAGAGGGTTTGCGTGAAGGCGGCGGACAGCACCAGAGGGTTGCGTTTCTCGGCCGTGGCGACACCGCTGACGGCGACGGGATCACACAGCGCGAAGGCACAGCCATCGCCCGGGGCCGACACATCGACCCAGGTCAGATCGGGATGAACAGACAGGTATCTCAGATCAGCGCGCAAACCATCGGCGCGCGGCAGGAACGAGACCATGGGAACGACCTGCCCCAATGTCAGGAATGACAGGTCCGGGCCACCTTGCGGAGCCTCTCGCCGCCGCAACAGGTGCGCCAGAACCGACACCCCCAAATGCGCGCCCGAGCTGTGGCCGACCACCAGAACCTCATCCACATCGCTTTCAAGCGCCTCAGAAATCAGGTCGGAGAATTGGTGCAGACGCTCTGTCATCTCAGGTGCATAAGCCCCCGACAGGCGAGCGGAATGCGCATAATCGTGCATCAGATAATAGGCAAACAGCCGGTTATCGAGCTTTCGAAACCAATGAAGTAGCGCGCAGGCTACCCCAAGCGCGGGCAGCAGGCCCCACCCTCCGACAAGCGGAGACAGCAAGACGGATATCCCCCAGACCACACTCAGCGCCGCCAGCAGTTGCAGCAACAGCATCCCCACCGGGTAAAGTGCCGCGATGACCGGCCCCTTGCGCAGCCGCATCAGACGCCCCAGCGTCCCCGTTGCGATGTAGATCCACGCGGTCCGGGCCAGTTGCAGATAGGTCGCAGGGATCGAGCGCGCCATACTCTCACGCACGATATCGGACCAGACAAGCACAACAACCTCAGCCTCAACCAGCATGCCGTCCTGTCGAGACCGTACATTCCAGCCATACAGCGCCTGCCCGGCCCGGCCACTGATCGAGATTTCATAGCCGGATATCTCGGCCTGCGCGCGGCCCTCCGTGCGGTAAAGCTCACGATACCGGCGGGGGTGAATCGGGTCATAGCCGGGGATGTAGTACACCCGGCGCCTGCGCACCTGTGAATGGGGTTGTCGACTGCTCATGTACCCGGCCCTCTGCCCCGCAGATTAGCGCAGGGCGGCGACGAGCGTAAGACCCGCCGTCGCTACATCCACGTTTAGCGCCAGAGGGTTAACCGAACGTGGCCAGAACCGGGAAAGTTTCCAACAGCCACCAGCTGAATTCGGTGAACAGGCCGGTGATCAGCATGATGCCAACGAACAGCAGCAGCCCGCCCATCACCTTTTCGATCGTCGCCATATGCGGCTTGATCCGGTTCATCACCGCCATCGAGCGGTTCAGGAACATCGCCGCCAGCAGGAAGGGAATGCCCAGCCCCGCCGCGTAAACACCCAGCAACAAGGTGCCCCGCGCAACCGAAGCCTCGGACGCGGCCAGTGACAGGATCGCACCCAGTTGGGGGCCGATACACGGCGTCCAGCCGAAGGCAAAGGCGAGGCCCAGAATATAGGCCCCAAAGACCGAGCCCCCGGAATCGCCGGTTTCGACCCGCGCTTCGCGGTCCAGCAGCGGAATACGGAAGACATTCAGGAAATGCAGGCCGAAGACGATGACCACCGCACCCGAAAGCTTGGCGAAAAGCACCTGATTTTGCAGAACAAACGCCCCGAACGCCGATGCGGTAAAGCCTAGTAGCAGGAACACCGTCGAAAGCCCGAGCACAAAGAACAGTGCCGACAGGGTCGCCTTGCGCCGCGCCCGAGCCTCGTCCTTCATCTCGTTGATCGAAACACCGCTCATATAGGCCAGATAGGGCGGCACAATCGGCAGCACGCAGGGCGATAGAAAGCTGATCAGCCCGCCCAGCATGGCGATGAACATGGCGGGCAGAAGCCCCGCGTCGATGATGTCTATTCCGAACATACGTCAGCACATATGGTATCATATCGCCCGCGTCACGGGGCCATTCGGTCACATCCTCGTGGTTGAATGCTGGACAGTGTTACAAGTTGGAAATATCTCAACCCCATGACTGATGAGACCGAAACCCTCGACGCGCTGGGGCTGCTATGCCCGCTGCCCGTGCTGAAAGCCCGAAAGCGGCTGAAATCCCTGCCCGCCGGAGGGATGCTGCGTGTCCTCGCCGATGACCCGGCGGCCATCATCGACGTGCCCCATTTTTGTTCTGAGGCCGGGCACACTCTGATCTCGCAGGACATGGCGGACGGGTATCAGATCTATCTGATCCAGAAGGCGGGCTAACCCGAACGAAAAAGGCGGACCAGATGGCCCGCCCTTTTAATCACTGTCCCAGCGACCACCAACCCCGCCGTTTCGGTTTGGCCGGAGCAGCAGGCTCAGGCTCCTCCGCCACTGTCTCAAGCACCGGCTCTGGCGCTGCTTCTGCTTCCGGCTCGGCCTCAGGCGCTGCTTCGGTTTCAAGCTTGGCGTCGGGCGTCGCGTCCTCGGCAATTGATTCTTCTGCGGCCTCAGGTTCAGCTGCGTCTTCTGCACCCTCCGCGTCCGGTTCTGCCGCTTCGGGTTCTGGCGTTGCCTCTGCCTCAACCTCAGGCGCAGATTCGGCCTCGGCGACTTCGGCAACCGGCTCCTCGGCGCTCGTGTCAGCAGTCTCGGCAGAAGCCGGCTCAGCCTCAGCGTCTTCCGCAGCAGCCTCCGCCTCAACGTCCTTCTTGCGACGACGGGGCGCGCGACGTTTCTTGGGCTTCTCTGCCTTCTCAGCCTCTTCCGTGGCCTCAACAGGCTCTGCCTCTGCGGGCGCCTCATCGGCTTCGGCATTGGCGGCAGCCTCAGGCGCGTCCTCTGCTGCCGCTTCGGCCTCAGCACCGCCTGCGTTTTTCTTGCGCCGACGCCGACGCCGCTTGCGCTTGGGCTTCGCGTCCTCATCCGTTTGTACTGGGGCCTCTTCCGTGATCTCTTCCTCTTCCGAGGCGTCAACCAGATCCATCAGCGACGCATCGACCGAAACCACCGGCGCGGTTGCCTCGGGCACCACGCGGCTGGCGGTCTTGAACTTCTCCATCGAGAAATCAGGGCTGACCAGATGCACATCCCCTTCGATCCGCACCGACAGACCATAACGCGCTTCGATCTGCGCGATATGTTCCCGCTTTTGGTTCATCAGGAAGTTCGCAATGCTGACCGGGCAGCGCACCAAAACCTCGCGCGAGCGGCGGCGGGTGCCTTCCTCTTCGATCTGGCGCAGGATCGACAACGCCATGTTGTCGTCCGAGCGGATCAGACCGGTGCCGTGGCAGGCCGGGCATGGCTGCGTCGTCGCCTCAATCATACCGGGGCGCAGACGCTGGCGGCTCATCTCAAGCAGGCCAAAGCCCGAAATCCGACCGACCTGAATACGCGCACGATCTGTCTTCAGCTTGTCCTTCAGGCGCTTTTCGACCGCGGTGTTGTTCTTACGCTCATCCATGTCGATGAAGTCGATAACAATCAGACCCGCCAGATCGCGTAGACGCAACTGGCGCGCCACCTCTTCGGCAGCCTCCAGGTTGGTCTTCAGCGCGGTTTCCTCGATCGAGCCTTCCTTGGTCGCCCGGCCCGAGTTCACATCAATTGCCACCAGCGCTTCGGTCACACCGATCACGATGTAGCCGCCGGATTTCAACTGAACGGTCGGGTTGAACATCCCGCCCAAATAGCTTTCCACCTGATACCGCGCGAACAGAGGCAGCGCGTCCTCGTAGCGCTTCACGTTCTTGGCGTGGGACGGCATGATCATTTTCATGAAGTCCTTGGCGATGCGGTACCCGCCCTCACCTTCAACCAGAACCTCATCGATATCGCGATTATAGAGGTCTCGGATCGACCGTTTGATCAGGTCGCCTTCCTCATAGATCTTCGCAGGCGCGATAGATTGCAGCGTCAGTTCGCGAATCTGCTCCCACATGCGTTGCAGATATTCATAGTCGCGCTTGATCTCGGATTTCGTCCGCTTGGCTCCGGCGGTACGCACGATCAGGCCCGCACCCGTCGGCACATCAATCTCCGAGGCGATGTCCTTCAGCTTTTTCCGGTCGGCCGCATTGGTGATCTTGCGGCTTATACCACCACCCCGCGCAGTGTTCGGCATCAGTACACAGTACCGACCTGCCAGCGACAGATAGGTGGTCAGCGCCGCACCCTTGTTGCCGCGCTCCTCCTTGACGACCTGCACCAGCAGGACCTGGCGCACCTTGATGACTTCTTGAATCTTGTACCGACGCGGGCGCGGCTTGCGCGGAGGACGAATATCCTCGCTGTCATCCTCATCCGCCACGGATTCGATCGAGGCATCCTTTGCCGCCGCATCGGCCCCCTTGTCCTTGGCGTTGTCATCGTCGTCAGACTCTTGCGTATCGTCCGCCGCCTCGACGGCCACGTCATCCGACGCCTCTTCCGCCTCGGCGTCCGGCGTTTCATCCGATGCCTCTGCTTCCGGGGCCGCCTCTTCCGAACCGGCATCCTCAGCAGGCGCCTCTGCTACGGGCGCATCACCCTCTTCCGGCTCTTCCACCGGCGTCTCGGCAACGACTTCAATCGGAGAAGTCCCCTCGGGCACCTCCACATCCGCCTCATCGCTGTCATCCAGATCAATGGTCTCCATGCCGGTCGGCTCCGACGAGACCTCCAGCGTCTCAACCGGATCGTCCGATTTCACATCAGCAGCCTTCGACCGCGAGCGCGACCGGCGTTTCTTGGGCTTTGCTTCCTCAGCCTCATCCCGCGCTTTCATGGCCTCGGCATATGCGCGCTCCTCCTCCATCAGCGCCTCTCGGTCAGCGACGGGGATCTGGTAATAATCTGGATGAATCTCGGAAAACGCCAGAAACCCGTGCCGGTTCCCGCCATAATCCACAAAGGCCGCCTGCAGCGACGGCTCGACCCGGGTTACTTTTGCAAGATAGATGTTGCCAGCAAGCTGGCGTTTGTTTTCGGATTCAAAGTCAAATTCCTCAACCTTGTTTCCGTCGACCACCACGACGCGGGTTTCCTCCGCGTGGGTGGCATCGATAAGCATTTTCTTAGCCATGTGTCCTTGGTGCACCGCGCCAAACGCGTTGTCCTGACCCGTCCAGGCGGACAGGCGCTTTTGGGGAGGTGTCTTGTACGGGCGATATCAGACGGCGCGCGGCAGGGTCCGGCGCTGTGGCCCCCTGCCCGTATACTCAATCGTTGCGCGCGCGTCATCGCGGTTCTTCTCCGACAGGCGCGTTTGAACACAGCCTGCCCATTTATTCCTTTCGCCCTCGTAAAAGGACTCAGGCGTTCATCTGCCCCATGCGGAGCACAATCAGTCTGCCGCGCCACATGGGATCCATCCTCATCATCGGCTCAGCAGCGAAACTCAAAAAACGGCGCATTCAGGCACAAAACGCCCAGTCCGTCACGACACAATAAAAGCAGTCCTGTGGAAAAGACAATGGGCAAACTGCACCGGGCGGCTTTCAGACCCCGCAGGATCCCTTCATCTGGCCATAAATATCCCGGGGGAGTCGCCAAAGGCGACGGGGGCAGAGCCCCCAAATCAAAACGCCTAAAGGTAATCCGAACGCTGCAGCCCGTATTTGGCCATCTTCTCATTCAACGTCCGCCGCGGCAGGCATAGCTCATCCATCACCGACGCGATCGAGCCCTTGTGACGCCGCATCGTATTGTCAATCAGCATCCGTTCGAACGCCTCGACATATTCTTTCAACGGCTTGCCCTCGGTGGTCATCACCGGCTGCATTTCCTCGTGATCCGACATCAAGAGCGACGCAATCGTCCCCGACCCGCGCCGGGACTGCAGAACGGCACGTTCAGCGATGTTGATCAACTGCCGCACATTCCCCGGCCATGGGGCCTGCAACAGCTGCGCCGCCTCCTGCGCGCTGACCTGCGGCGCATCACAACCGTATTCCTCGGCAAACTGTTCGCTCAGACGGGTGAACAAGGTCAGGATATCCTCACCCCGCTGGCGCAGCGGAGGCATTGTGATCCGTAACGCCGCCAGCCGGTAGAACAGATCGGGGCGCAGTACGTCCTCGGACGTCTTGCCCGCCTCCTGCAGGTTCGAGATTGCAACGATCCGTGTCTCAGCCGGCGTCCCCTGTTCATTCATCACGCTCAGCAGACGGGCCTGCAACGTATCGCTCAGGGCTTCGACATCTTCCAGCACCAATGTACCGCCCCGGGCCTCTTCAATGGCGGGCAGTTGCGTGTCCTCGGGCAACATCGGGCCGAACAGGCGCTTCGACAGCGCATCCTCTTCCAGCGCCGCGCAAGAGACCAGAACAAACTTCTTCCCTGCCCGGCTGCCAACCGCGTGTAGGGCATGCGCCACCAGAGTCTTGCCTGTGCCTGTCTCACCATCGATCAGAACATGGCCATCCGCCTGTCCCAGATCCAGAATGTCCTCGCGCAGACGCTCCATGACCGGGCTTGCGCCGATCAGCTTGTTCATGATCTGGGTGCCGCCGGACAGTTCACGGCGCAAAGCGCGGTTATCCAGTGTCAAACGCCGTGCGTTGCTCGCCCGCTTGGCCAGTTCCGACATCCGGTCGGGATTGAAAGGCTTTTCAAGGAAATCAAACGCCCCGACCCGCATCGCCTCAACCGCCATCGGCACGTCGCCGTGGCCAGTGATCATGATGACGGGCAGCGTGCTGTCAGCCCCCATCAGCTTTTTCAGAAGCTGAATACCATCCATCCCGGGCATCTTGATGTCGGAAATCACAATCCCCGGATATTCCGGCCCAAGCACCTTCAGCGCATCCTCGGCGCTGGCGAAGGTCTCGGTATCATATCCCGACAGCGCCAACCATTGGCTGATCGACTGGCGCATGTCCTGTTCATCATCCACGATGGCGATTTTCATGGCCTGTGCCATAGTCATTCCCTTTATTCCGCGGCCTCAAGGCCGTCGCTGCCCAATATGGGCAATTGCATCTCAAACACCGCGCCGCCCTGTTGGCCGTTGCGCGCGGTCAGCCGTCCGCCATGGTCGTTCACGATCCCGGACGAGATGGCAAGCCCCAGACCGACCCCGTCTCCGGGACGCTTGGTCGTATAGAACGGCTCGAACAGGTTTTCGATATTCTCGATCCCGTGTCCGTTGTCGCGCACGGTCAGGATCGCGGTCTCACCCGCCGCCAGGATAATCTCTACATCCGGCTCATCGACAGATTTGGTGGCATCCAGTGCGTTGCGCAAGAGATTGACCATAACCTGTTCAATTCGCATCCGATCTCCCATCACTATAACAGGTTCTTCGGGCAAAATCTGAGTAATCTTCACATGACGTTGCCGCAACTGCGGCTCCATCATCGACAGGCTCGACGCCAGCGCTTCGCCAAGATTTACAGGCGAAAACGCATCCGCTCCCTTGCGGGCATAGGATTTCAACTGGCGGGTTATCGCACCCATACGCTCGATCAGCCCGTCGATGCGGCCGAAGCTGGCCAGCGCTTCTTCGGGCCGGTTGCGACGCAGCAGCAGACGCGCGCCCGCCAGATAGGTTTTCATCGCGGCCAGCGGCTGGTTCAGTTCGTGACTGACCGCTGCAGACATCTCACCCAGCGCTGCCAGCTTCGAGCTTTGGGCAAGAGTTTGCTCAGCAACTTCCAGCGTCTTTTCGACCCGTTCCCGCTCAGCAATTTCCCGCTGTAGCCTTGAGTTCAATGCGCGGAGCTCTGCCGACTCGCGCTGGAACAGGGTCATGCGCGACGTGGCCCGGCGGCTGAGTGCATAGAAGGCCAGCGCCAGAAGAATCGCGAATCCCATGATTTCCAGCGCCAAAACCCCGTTCACCCGTTCGCGGATCGACGAATAGGTCGTGAACGACGTCATCTGCCAGCCGCGGAATGGAATGCGCGTTTCCATCCGCATCACCGCCTCGCCCTGCAGATAGGCGTCGGGCGGCAGCGCGTTCCAGTCGGTGGTCGCCCGGATCGCGCGCTGGATCGCACCCTGCGGCGGCTGGCGCAGAACCGCGCCGCCCTCGTCCAGCCCGCGCCAGCGCGGCTCGGTCGACAGGATGATTGTGCCGGTGCTGTCCGTCACCATCACCGCGTCGGATATTCCCGCCCAGGCGCGTTCGAATTTCTGCAGATCGACCTCAACCACGATCACGCCGAGGATTTCGGAATTGGCCTCGATCCGCCGCGAATAGGCAAAGCTGTATCCGCCTGCCTCGCGGGGAATAACCGAGAATATCGTGGCGTTGGACCGCATCGCGTCGATAAAGTACGGAGAGCTGCGATGCCCCTCGCCCAGCCGGTTGCGGTCCGTCGCGGCGACCGTAAGCCCGTCACCGTCCAGCAGCACAAGCGAGGCGGCGCCGATCTCTTCGACAAAGGAAATCAGACGTTGGGTCGACAGCGTATAATCGCTGGATTGCAGCGCCGAAATCAGCGTGGGATCGCGGGCCAGCAATTGCGGCACGATCGAATTTCGGCGCAGCTCGCTCAGCAAGTTGCCCGAATACAGCGCCAGACGCAGTTCAGCCCGGTTGCGGGTGGATTCGGTGAACCGGCTGGTCAGCAGGCTGTTGGTGATCCAGACCGTCGCAACCGCGGCCAGCAGCAGCGCAAACACAGCCAGCCGCAAACGCCAGTCCATGGGTGCGCCACGAAACCGGCTGAGGAACCCGCCGCTGTGTGTCTGATTTTCGGAACTCATGCGCAGACGCTACGCGTCCCGCCCGATGACCTCAAGTCACGCTGGCGCCAGCACCCCGGCCAATGCGCGGAAGAGCGCCGTCCCATCGGTGCCCCCATGGCCTGAATCCGCCGCCCGTTCGGGATGCGGCATCATACCTAACACGCGACGGTTGTGTGATAAAATGCCTGCAACATCATCGCGCGAACCGTTGGGATTGTCGGCATAGGTGAACGCGATCCGGTCCTGATCCTTGAGCGCGGCGAGCGTCTCGTCATCGGCAAAGTAATTGCCGTCGTGATGCGCGATCGGGATGTCGATCACATCGCCGGCATTGTAGCCCTCGGTAAAGGCACTGTCGCTGGTTTCCACCTTCAGGCCCACGGTGCGGCAGATGTATTTCAGCCCCGCATTACGCAACAGCGCGCCCGGCAGGATGCCCGTCTCGGTCAGAACTTGAAAACCGTTGCAGATCCCGACGGCATAGCCGCCGCGCTCGGTATGGGCGGACAGCGCCTTGCAGATCGGCGATTGCGCGGCAATCGCCCCGCAGCGCAGGTAATCGCCATAAGAAAACCCGCCCGGCACGCCGACGATGTCGACACCATCCGGCAACGCGGCATCCTTGTGCCAGACCATATCGACCGAGAACCCGGCCTGTTCAAACGCCACGGCAAGATCACGGTCACAGTTGGACCCGGGGAATACGATGACGGCTGCGCGCATGGCGGACCCTCCTACGAGCTAAAGTCGGTGATAACAGCAACACCCGGAGGCGTTGGATTGTCAAAGGCGGCAAGCTCGGCGCTTGCCTGGTTCAGTGTGATTTTTCGCGTCACAAGCGGGCTCAGATCGACGCCACCGCCCGCAATCAGCGACAGCAGCGACGGATAGCGCCAGCTTGGCATCCCGCGCGTGCCGAATACGGAAAGCTGCCCGGAGTACAGCGCATCCATCGGCAGCGACATGGTGGTGTGATCGCCCGCAGGCATCCCGATCTGGACCATACGGCCCAGCTTGCGCAGCGATTTCATGGCCGAAACCGTCGTGACCTCGATCCCCAGCGCCTCGATCGCCACATGCGCACCGCCGCCGGTCAGGTCGCGGACAGCCCGCGGCGCATCACAGGTGGCCGCGTTGACCACCGCGTCTGCCCCAAGGTTTTTGGCATAGGCCAACTTGTCATCGGCGATATCCACGACAACAACCCGCGCACCAAGCGCCTTGCCCAGCAGCAAGGTCGAGATCCCTACCCCACCGCCACCGAACACCGCCAGCCATTCACCGCCCTGCACCTGCGCCCGCCCGACCAGAGCCTGCCACGCCGTGGTCACACGGCATCCCAAGGCCGCGGCAATTTCCGGGGCCAGAGTATCGGGCAGAGCGGTCAGGTTCGCATCCGCATGGGCAACCGCGATGAATTCGGCAAAGGCGCCGTCGCAGGTAAAGCCCGGCACCACCTGATCGCCGCAGATGGTCTGATGCCCTTGCGCACAATCCGGGCAATGGCCGCAGGCCAGAATAAACGGAGCAATCACCCGGTCGCCGATACGCCAGCGTCTGACGCGGCTGCCAACTGCAACCACTTCGCCGCAATATTCATGGCCGGGTGTCATGGGCAGAACCACGTCGGGGTCCGAACCGGACCATGCATGCCAGTCTGATCGACATACTCCGCAAGCCAGAACCCGGACGACGACGCCGTCCTCGGCCGGTTCCGGATCGGGAATGGTCGCCACTTCAAGCGGCTGACGATAGGTGATCAGACGTGCAGCCCGCATCAAACTCAGACCAGTTCGATCTCGTAGCGTTCGATGACAGTGTTTGCCAGCAGCTTTTCACACATCGCGGTGACGTCGGCCTCGGTCGCGCCGTCGGCCAGTTCCAGATCGATCACCTTGCCCTGGCGCACGCCTTCAACCTGATCGAATCCCATCGCACCCAACGCGTGACGCACCGCCTCGCCCTGCGGATCCAGAACCCCGTTCTTGAGCATCACATGCACACGTGCCTTCATGGTCGAAAACTCCAGTCATGGACCGCCTGCGGCCCGTTTCGTTGCGCGCGGGATACCCCGCTTGCGCGTGTCGGACAACCCTGCCGGTCAGCGGCAGGGTCAGTTGATCAGCGTCGGCTTGGTGACGTTGCTTTTGGGCAGAACGCCAAGCCGGCGGGCGACCTCGGAATAGGCGTCGGTCAGGCTGCCCAGATCGCGGCGGAACACGTCCTTGTCCAGCTTCTGACCGGTCTCGATATCCCACAGGCGGCAGCTGTCGGGGCTGATTTCATCGGCCACGATCAGGCGCTGATAGTCACCGTCGAAAATCCGCCCGATCTCGATCTTGAAATCGACCAGACGGATGCCGACGGCCAGCATCACACCGCTCATGAAATCATTGACGCGCAGCGCGAGGCTCAGGATGTCGTCCATGTCCTGCTGGCTGGCCCAGCCAAAGGCCGCGATGTGTTCCTCGGTCACCAGCGGGTCACCAAGCGCGTCGTCCTTATAGCAGTATTCGACGATCGGGCGCGGCAGTTGTGTGCCCTCGGCAATGCCCAGACGTTTCGACATCGACCCGGCGGCATAGTTGCGCACGATCACTTCCAGCGGCACGATCTCGCAGTTACGGACCAGTTGCTCGCGCATATTCAGGCGGCGGATAAAGTGGTTCGGGATGCCGATCTGAGTCAGGCCGTTCATGAAGAACTCGCTCAGGCGGTTGTTCAGCACGCCCTTGCCGTCGATCACGTCTTTCTTTTCGGCGTTGAACGCGGTGGCGTCATCCTTGAAATACTGCACGATGGTGCCCGGTTCGGGGCCTTCATACAGAATCTTGGCCTTACCTTCGTAAATCTTCTTGCGACGCGCCATGAGCGACCTTTCCAGACTGGCGAAAGGGAATGAGTCCCTTCACGTTGGCGCCCTCATAGTGCAAGCCCCGCCTTCCCGCAAGTTCAGCGACCCCAAGCCGCAGGCGCAACGCAAATACCTTGCACCCGGGGCGTGCTATGGTCATACCATCAGGAAAAGAATGACTATCCAAGGGGCCTGTGACCGATGACCACATTTGACGAACGTGAAGCGGCGTTTGAAAACAAATTTGCCCATGACGAAAAGATGCAGTTCATCGCACGTATGCGGCGCAACCGTTTTATGGCCGTCTGGGCGTCGGCGCTGAAAGGCGAAACCGTGGAACAGGCGCGGCGATACGGCAAGCAACTGATCCATACCGATCTGCAGAATGTCAGCGAGGACGATGTGGTCGAGGCGGTCAAAAGCTATCTTGGCGACCTGGCCGACGAGGCCAAGATCCGGGAAAAAATGACAGAATTGCTGACCGAAGCCAAAGAACAGGTCATGGCAGAGGCCGAAGAATAACGGCCAAACGGTAAGACTCATGATCTTCATGAGTTTTATGAGTTTGATTTGACGTCCCGGTCATGAGACACGGGGCGTCTCATTTTTGATAGGTTTCGGCCTCATATTTTGGAATACCCCAATGACAAATGCGCTCAGCAAGCTTCTGGAAACCGTCGATGTCATCCTTGCGGATGGCGCGACCGGGACCAACCTGTTCAACATGGGCCTGCAATCCGGGGATGCGCCCGAATTGTGGAATGTCGATGCCCCGGACAAGATCCGCGCGCTGTATCAGGGCTCTGTCGAGGCCGGCAGCGATCTGTTTCTGACCAACACATTCGGCGGCACCGCAGCGCGGCTGAAACTGCATGACGCGCAGAACCGCGTGGCCGAGTTGAACCGTATCGGGGCCGAACTGGGTCGTGAGGTCGCAGACAAGGCAGGCCGCCCAGTCGTCGTGGCCGGCTCGGTTGGCCCCACCGGTGAGATCATGGAACCAGTCGGCAGCCTGTCGCATTCCGAAGCCGTCGAGATGTTCCACGAACAGGCCGACGCCTTGAAAGCGGGCGGTGCTGATGTGCTGTGGCTTGAAACCATCAGCGCACCCGAGGAATTCCGCGCCGCTGCCGAAGCCTTTGCGTTGGCCGATATGCCTTGGTGTGGCACCATGAGCTTTGACACCGCGGGCCGCACCATGATGGGCGTGACCTCAGCCGATCTGGCGATGATCGTGGAAACCCTGCCGAACCCGCCCGTTGCCTTCGGGGCCAATTGCGGAACCGGAGCCTCGGATATCCTGCGCACGGTTCTGGGGTTCGCTGCGCAAGGCACCGAACGCCCGCTGATTTCCAAGGGCAACGCCGGTATCCCGAAATATGTCGATGGCCACATCCATTATGACGGCACACCCGAACTGATGGGCCAGTACGCCGCCATGGCCCGCGATGCGGGTGCGACCATCATCGGCGGCTGCTGCGGCACGATGCCAGCGCATCTGCGCGAGATGCGCAAGGCGCTGGACACGCGAGCCCGGGGCAACCGTCCGACACTGGATGAGATCACGCTGGCGCTTGGCCCCTTCTCTTCGGCCTCGGACGGCACCGGAGACGACGCCGTGCCCGAACGGCGCACGCGCCGCCGTCGCCGGGCCTGAGGTGACGGTCAGCGCCCCTCGAACTTTGCGGGGCGCTTTTCCAGAAAGGCCACGACGCCTTCGGCAAAATCATGTGTGCGCCCGCATTCGCCCTGCAAGTGCGCTTCAGCCACCAGTTGTTGCGGCAAAGTCCGATCATACGTCCCCCGGATGGCCTGCTTGATGGCGCGAAACCCGGCTGTCGGGCCATTGGCCAGATAAGCCGCGCGTTTGCGCCAATGCGCGTCGAACTGATCATCTGCAACCGCTTCCCAGATCAGACCCCATTCGTCCGCCTGCCGCGCACTGATCTTGTCGGCAAACAGCGCCGCGCCCATCGCCTTGGCAAATCCCATCTGGCGCGGCATGAACCATGTCCCCCCGGCGTCGGGCAAAAGGCCGATCCGCGCGAAGGCCTGCAGGAAATAGGCGCTTTCGGTTGCGATCACCACATCCGCACAAAGCGCCAGATTTGCCCCCGCCCCGGCCGCCGGTCCGTTGACCGCCGCGATGGTCGGAACCGGGCAGTCATACACCGCCTCGAGCATCGGTTCATATTCGTCCCGCAGCGCACGTTCCAGATCGATGGAGCCCGTGCTCGACGCGTCCCCAAGATCCTGACCCGAGCAGAACGCAGGCCCCGCACCGGTCAGCACAATCGCCCGTGCCTGCCGGGCGGCGTCTTTCATGGCATAGGTAACCTCGGCCCGCATCTGCGTGGTCAACGCGTTCATCTTGTCGGGCCGGTTCAAAGTCAGAACCGCCAGACCATCCGCAATCTCAAGTTGGACCGCTTCGTATTCCATAAAAAACCTCACCAGTGCCGCGTTTCGCAGAACCCTGACGCAAATGTGAGGTAAGGAAAAGCAGAACCGCGCGTCAGTCTTCCAGAATTCGGCGCAGGCGTTCCCGTTCTTCATCGCTGAGCGTGTCGGTATGCCCCGCCGCGTGCGGCCGCGACCGTTTGCGCAGGAAGCTCCAGCCCATCGCCGCCGCTATCAGCAGCATGATCGGGCCCGCCAGCCACAGCATCAGGTTCGCTCCGGTCGTGGTGGGTTTCAGCAGGACGTATTCGCCATAGCGGTCAACAATGAACTCGACCGCTTCCCTGTCGGAATCCCCGGCCACCAGCCGTTCGCGCAGCAATATCCGCAGATCGCGCGCAAGTTCAGCGTTGCTTTCATCAATGCTCTCGTTGCGGCAGACCAGACAGCGCAGGCCGGTGCTGATCTCGCGCGCGCGCGCTTCCAGCGCCGGGTCGTCCAGCACTTCGTCCGGTTGCACCGCCATCAGCGGGCTTGCCAGCAACATCAGGATCAGAACAAGACGTTTCATTCCGCAGGCACCCCACCAGCCGGCGTCTTACGTGCGCCCGCAGCCACCCGGAACCGGCGATCCGACAGGCTGAGCAATCCGCCCAGCGACATCAGGATACAGCCGCCCCAGATCCAGTTGGCCAGAGGTTTGATATAGGTGCGCATCACCCAACCACCGTCAGCCTGCTGATCTCCGATCACCACGTAAAGATCCCGCAGCAAGCGGTAGTCAATCGCCGCCTCGGTCGTGGGCATCCGCGCCACCGGGTAATCGCGTTTCTCGGGGTGCAGCGTGGTGATCTGTCGCCCGTTCTTTTCAACCGCGACATCTGCGGTCGTCGAGAAATAGTTCGGCCCCTGAACACGCCTCACATCCTGCAGGGTCAGCGTGAACTGCCCCACTTCAAACGGCTGGCCCGGCTGTGCCACGCGGATATCCTCAACCTCCCACGCGGTTAGGCCAGCGATGGCGAACATCGTGACGCCCAACCCGGTATGAGCCACAGCCTTACCCCAATCGGCACCCGGCAACCGGAACAACCGCGACAGATTTCCCTTTCGGCCCGTACGACTCCAAAGGTCGATAACTGCACCAAAGGTGATCCATGCCCCCAGGAACAGACCAATCGGCCCCAGCGCGCTGCGCCCCGTCTGCAAAACCCAGACCAGTATCGCCAGCGCCACAGCCAGAACAAAGGCATAACGCAGCGACCATGCGACCTTGCCCAGTCTGCCTCGTTTCCATGGCAACATTGATCCCAGCGGCAGCACAATCCCCAACACCACCATGAAGGGCGTAAAGGCAGCGTTAAAGAACGGCGCCCCGACCGAGAGCTTTCGATCAAAGGCCATCTCGGCCACCATCGGCCAGAGCGTACCGAAGAACACCACAAAGCAACTGACCGCCAGCAGAATATTGTTCAGAACCAGCGCACTTTCACGGCTGACCATGCCAAAGACACCCTTTGCCTCCATCGCCTGCGCGCGCGCGGCAAACAGGGTCAAAGCACCCCCGATGAAGATCACCAGAATGAACAGGATAAAGACCCCGCGTTCAGGATCATTGGCAAAGGCATGGACCGAGGTGAGCAGGCCCGAGCGCACAATGAAGGTCCCGATCAGCGAGAACCCGAAGGCGATGATGGCCAACAGGATGGTCCAGCTTTTCAGGGCTTCCCGCTTTTCAACCACAATGGCCGAATGCAATAGCGCAGCGGCCAGCAGCCATGGCATGAAGCTGGCGTTCTCAACCGGGTCCCAGAACCAGAACCCGCCCCAGCCCAGCTCGTAATAGGCCCACCAGGAACCCAGGGCTATGCCGATGGTCAGGAATATCCACGCCGCCAGCGTCCAGGGCCGGACCCAGCGCCCCCACGCGGCATCCACACGGCCCTCGATCAGGGCCGCAACGGCAAAGCTGAACGCCATGCTCAGGCCCACATAGCCCAGATACAGGAACGGCGGATGGAAAGCCAAACCGGGGTCCTGCAGCAGCGGGTTGAGATCGCGCCCGTCGAACGGAGGCACCGGCAACCGGTCAAACGGGTTGGACGTGAACAGGATAAAGGCGAAAAACGCGACCGCGATGGCGGCCTGCACCGAGAGCACGCGGGCTTTCAGCGTGGGCGGAAGACCGGCCCCGAACATCGCCGCCATCGCACCAAAAATGGTCACGATCAAGACCCACAGCAGCATCGAGCCTTCGTGGTTCCCCCACGTCCCGCTGATCTTATACAACATCGGCTTGGCCGAATGGCTGTTCTCGACCACGATCCGCAACGAGAAGTCGGACGCCATGAACGCCCAGACCAGCGCGCCGAATGAAAACGCCGTCAGCAGAAACTGCGTGATGGCGGCGGGTTCGGCAAAACCCATCCACCCGGTCCATCGTTTTGCAGCCCCCACAAGCGGCACCACCGTCTGAACGATGGCAACCAGAAAGGCTAGGATCAGTGCGAAATGGCCAAGCTCTGTAATCATGGGCCGCTTATACTGCGGCAGCCGGGCATGTGCCATTAACATTCGTCAAGGATCTTCGCACATAGTGTCGCGCCTCAACCGGCGCGCAGCTGTCTCCACCGATCTAGTGCCGGGTTTTGATCGGCCTCCGCCATATCCGGGCTTTTACGGTCCATCACCTCCAGCGTTTCGAGATTGGCCAGAACGTCAGGCACATGCCGCAGCGTTCCTCTGATTTCCCGCTGAAAATCCTGTGCCTTGGCCTGATGGCGCGCGCCAAAATAGAATGAGACAATAACGCCCAGAAGCCACCACAGCGGCTCGGGCACAAGCGCCACACCCTGCATCCGTTCTGCAAACCAGAACGGATCGACCATGGCCGCAACAAACAACCCAAGCGTACCCAACGCCAAAGCCGGGCGTGGCAATCGGTTCAACCCGTCCATAAAGCGGTCAAAGCCACCTTGCTCCGGACCCTGAAACTCAGCCCCGAACTGGGCCATTGCAGCAGCACGCAGGGTCAGCGCCCGCTCTGCCCCGCTCTCGGCATTTTCGCGAAATACTTCGGTGGTCTCGCGCACCACATTTCGACCACCCCCAAACAACAGACCAAGAATCCCCGAAATCAATCCCATTGCGAAATCCTCTGCTGAAACTCTGGATCATCAAGGTGATAGACGGGTGACAAGAACTCCTCGGCGCGCCGGATCCAGCCGCCTTTGCCACCGGCTCTAGTACGGGCGTATTTCCGTAAGCCCGGTCTGCGATCTGCCAATCGAAAGTAATAGTTCCGCCGCGCGACGCCATATGCGTCCCGCAAGGCCCCCGGCTCCGGCTCGGCTGCATCCCGACTTGACCGGGCGGTCTGCGGGCCAATCGCGCCATCAACGACCAAATCATATCCCATCTGACGCAGCAGGGCCTGCAGAATGCACACAGCCTGCGCACCCGCATTCACATACATATCGAAAACCGAGGCCTGCAGCGCTTCGGGCAAAAGCGCGATGCGCGGCTTCTCAAAATAATGCTCCAAAAATATCTCGATCGCCTGCGCCCGGCTCAGTGCCTGCACGTCCTTGCGCGTCACCTTGCCGTCGCGGTCCAGATCCAGCCCCAACCGCCGCATGGTGTGGATCGTCACCCCATATTTCGTCGTCCCGCCGGGATCGTCCGGGTCGTCTACAAACCCACCTTCCCGCGCTACGATCCCTTCCGCAATCTGCCGAACCGTCTGCATCACACCATCCTTTGCTCAGATGACACAAACGGTCAGACAAAGACCTTAACACCCCGCCAAAGCAAAGGGCGCTGCCCGCCTTCCACGCGCAACGCCCCGCTTCTTCTGTTCAAAAATACTTCCGCCGGAGGCATGCAGCAAAGCTGCATTCAGCTATCGCCAGCCTCCTGGTAAACACCCTGCTCCTTCAACGCGTCCACCACCTCTTTCGGCATGTAAGTTTCGTCGTGCTTCGCAAGAATTTCAGTGGCTTCAAAGACGCCGTCTACATAGCTTCCGGTCCCGACCATACCCTGATTTTCCGAGAACAGATCAGGCAGCACACCGGTAAACGCCACCGGCACACTCTCGCCCCCGTCGGTCACGACGAAATGCACCGTCTCACCCTGCCCCCGGATGATCGAGCCCTCTTCGACCAGCCCGCCGATCCGGAACACCTCGGTCGGCTTTGGCGGCTCGGCGATCACCTGACTGGGCGAGCGGAAAAAGTTGATACCGTCGCGCATCGCATAACCGATCAGCCCGGTGGCCAGAATCAAAGCCACGGCAGCCAACAGAATGACCTGAACGCGACGACGTTTCTTGAGCGTTTTCATAGCGTCCTCATGGGAACAGAGGGGCCATCATCAGCCCCGTGGTTTCATCTTCACCTAGCATCAGGTTGGCGTTCTGCAAGGCCTGCCCGCTGCTGCCCTTCGTCAGATTATCCAGCGCCGCCACCACGATGGCCCGACGTTCGATCCGATCACCAGTCACGCCGATATGGCAAAAGTTCGAGCCGCGCACATGATGGGTCGAGGGGGTCTCGCCAAACGGCAGCATCTCGATGAAAGGCTCGGCCTCATAGGCGCTGCAAAGCGTTTCATAGACGCTCTGCGGGTCGCCTTTGACATAGGACGTCGCCAGAATCCCCCGGTTGGCCGGGATCAGATGCGGCGTGAACTGAACATGCACGGTGCGGCCTGCAAGCTCCGAGAACTCCTGATCGAACTCGCCCAGATGCCGGTGCGTACCGCCAACGGCATAGGCGTTGGTCCCCTCGCTCAGTTCGGCGTGCAGCAGATTTTCCTTCAAAGCCCGCCCCGCGCCCGAGACTGCGCATTTCAGGTCCAGAATGATATCATCCAGATCAATCGCCCCCGCGGCGATCAGCGGCCGCAGCACATATTGCCCGGTCGCAGCATTGCACCCGGTCCCCGCAACCAGCCGCGCGGCACGGATGTCGTCGCGGTAGAATTCGGTCAGGCCGTACACGGCCTCTTGCTGATGGGTCAGTGCGGCGTGGGGGTTGCCGTACCACTTCTCATACTCGGCACCGTCGCGCAGCCGGAAATCTGCCGACAGATCCACGATCTTCAGGGATTTCGGCAACTCCCGAATAACCTCCTGACTCGTCTTATGCGGCAGCGCACAAAAACACAGGTCGATCTGAGAAAAGTCGATCTCGGAAATTTTACACAGAACGGGCAGCTTCATGTGACGCAGATGCGGGAACACCTGCGCCATGGTTTGCCCGGCCTTCCGCTCGGCGGCCAGAGCGGTAATTTCCATATTCGGATGCCCGGCGATCAACCGCACCAGTTCAGCGCCGGTATAACCAGAAGCACCCAGAATTGCGATCTTATGGGTCATGTCAGACCTCTTTCGTTCGTATGTCACATGGGTCAACCGCCGATGCGACGGTCAACGAAGTAAGGAATCGGAAAGGTGCCGTCCTTGACCTAGGTCAGGCGGCCTCAAAGGCGATTTTTCGTCGCAAGAACTGGGTCGCGCGATCGCTGACAACGCCGGGCTTGCCAGTGGTCAAGAACCCGCCCTCGCCTTCGCCCAACATATTCGGGTGACGATCCAGATAATCCGCAAGGCTGGAGGCGACCAAATCGCCCTGGCTGTAAACCTTTACATCCGGGCCCAGAGCCGCCTGGAAGGTCTCGGCCATCAAGGGGTAATGGGTGCAGCCCAGAATCGCGGCCTGAGGCTCTGGCATTTTGCGCCGCAGCGCGTCGACATGGCTGCGTACCAGCGCCTCGGCCAAGATCATGTCGCCGTCCTCGATAGCATCGACCACGCCGCCACAGGCCTGCGCCTCGACATCGACACCGATGGCGCGAAAGGCCAGTTCCCTCTGGAACGCACGGCTTGAGACGGTAGCGGGCGTAGCGAACAGCGCCACATGCTGTACTTCGACCTCACGGGGGGGAGAATTGTCACCCCATTGCCGTTCAGTCAGCGCTTCGATCAGAGGTACGAAAACGCCCAGCACACGCTTGCCGCTGGGCACGCCCGCCTCCTGCATCCGACGCAGGGCGGCGGCGCTGGCGGTGTTGCAGGCCAGAATCACCAGATTGCAGCCCCGCGACCACAGATCGCCGACGGCCTGACAGGTCAAATCATAGATATCGTCCGGGTCACGCACCCCATAAGGCGCGTGTGCATTATCCGCGTAATACAGAAAATCCACGTCCGGCAGACGTTTCTGCGCGGCGTTCAGGACGGTCAGGCCGCCCAATCCCGAATCAAAGATACCTACTGCCATTTGACCCTTCAGGCGCGATGCCGTTCCTCAAATTCATAGCCATAGTCATAGGACTTCAATGGCTTCGGAGACAGCTCATACGTCGCTTTGCGCAGGAAATCCATCATCTTGCGCGTATCCTTGCCCAACGGGTCCAGAATGTCGCGCCCGATGGGATCGCCAATGACCACTTTTACCGGCGTGTCGACGCGCTTTTTGAACTCTTTGATCAGCAAGCCCATCCGCAAGGTGTTGTGCAAATGGCTGGCGATCTGAAACAGGCGCGAGGTATGCCCGTCAAAGAAAACCGGCACCACGGTCGCGTTGGATTTTGCCACCATCCGCGCGGTAAACCCGCGCCAGCCGGGGTCCATGGGATGTGCAAAAGGTTTGACTGCGGTACTGACCGTCCCTCCTGGGAAAATCCCGATCGCGCCACCGTCGCCAAGATAGTTTAGCGCTGCCTTACGGGTTTCGAGGTTCAGCCGCATGGCCTCTTTCGTGCCATCGAACGAGATCGGCAGGACGATCCGGTTCAGGTCTTCGGCCTTGCGAAACACATGATTTGCCAAAATGCGAAAATCGCCGCGCGTCTGTGACAGGATATGCCCCATCATCAGCCCGTCCAGAATACCATACGGGTGGTTCGCAATCAGGATCAGTGGCCCATTAGCGGGGATGTTCGACAACGCGCCACCCACGACATCCAGCGACAGCCCATAGCGTTCCACCATGACGGACCAGAAATCGCGCCCCTGCGCCACCTCTTGCTCATACCCGTCCGCGCGACGGATCAGGCGCAGGCGACCCGTTGTGTTCTCCATCAGCTTGATCACCATCCGCCCGCCCCGCGTCTCCGCGGAATGGGCGTACGAGATGTCACGGGCGACATGATGGCGCGAGGGCATCGGTTCCTCCGGTTGGCTGCCGTCTAAATAAGGCCGGGGACCCATTTTGCAAAGTTTGCGTGACAGGCTTGTGAAGCTTCACTCTGCCGCAGCGCGCAACTCCGGTCCGCCGTCGCGGATGACGGCCAGCAGTTCCTCGCGCCGTTTCGCAGCCTTGGCCTCGTTGGCGACCAGAACCGGACCAAAGCCCCGAATGTCCAGTGGCAACGCCGCAAGCGCCGCAATCGCGTCGCGGGTTTCCGCGGTCAGCTTTGGCAGAACCTCTTTCATGTCCTTCTCATACTGACGGATCAGTCCCCGCTCCATCTTGCGCTCTGCCGTATAACCGAACACATCCAAGGGGGTGCCCCGCAAGACCTTCAGCTTTGCCATCAGCTTCAACGGACCCAGAAACCACTCACCAAAGGCCTTCTTGGTCGGACGGCCATTCGCGCCCTTCGTACCCAGAACCGGTGGCGCAAGGTAGAAGGTCATCTTGAAATCGCCATCAAACTCAGCCGAGGCCTTGTCGCGGCTGTCCAGCAACAGCCGTGCAACCTCGTATTCATCCTTGTAAGACAACAACTTATGATACCCTTTTGCCACCGCTTCTTTGACTGCCGGGTCCTCGATAGGCTCGACCAGTTTCAGATAACGCTTGGCCAGCCGCTTGCTTTGATAGGCGGTCAGGTGATTGGCGCGGAAGTCGATGGTCTGCTCCGGCGTCCGGGGCATCTCGGTGACGCCGGGGCCAAGGATCTTGTCGACCTCCTGCGGATGCAGCACCGCCCATCGACCGACGGCAAAGGCGCGCTTGTTGCGCTCAATCGCGGTGCCGTTCAGTTCGATGGCCTGCATCAGAGCTTCATGGCTGACCGGCACCAGCCCGCGCTGCCACGCCGCCCCAAAGACCATCATGTTGGAATAGATCGAATCTCCCATCACCGCGCGGGCCAGATCAGAGGCGTCGAACAGATCGACCCCATCCTTCAGCCGCGCCCGCAACGCCAGTTCAAGCTGATCGCTGGGGATCTGGAAATCGGTGTCCCGCGTGAAATCGCCGGTGATGATCTCGTGGCTGTTGACCACCGCACCGGTCTGACCGCCCTGCGTCAGGCCCAGAGTCTTGGCCCCCGCCGACACCACCAGATCGCCGCCGATCAGCGCATGAGCCTCGCCCGTGGCGACCCGGATTGCGCTGATGTCCTCGGGCCGGTTGGCTAGACGGCAATGGATGTGGACCGCGCCGCCCTTCTGGGCCAGCCCTGCCATCTCCATCATGCCTGCGCCCTTGCCGTCGATCTGCGCCGCCTGCGCCAGGATCGCACCGATGGTGACAACGCCAGTGCCGCCAACGCCGGTGATGACCACGTTGTGTGTGCCGTTGATCGACGGCAGGTCCGGGTCCGGCAGGTCGGGCAGTTCGATATCGGTGGTGGCCTCTTTGCGCAGCTTCGCGCCCTCAAGTGTGATGAAGGACGGGCAGAACCCGTTCACACAGGAATAATCCTTGTTGCAGCTTGACTGGTCGATGGCGCGCTTACGGCCCAGTTCGGTCTCTTTCGGCACGATCGAGACGCAGTTCGACTGCACCCCGCAATCGCCGCAGCCCTCGCAGACATCAGTGTTGATGAACACCCGCTTGTCCGGGTCCGGGAACAGCCCCCGCTTGCGCCGCCGACGCTTTTCCGCAGCACAAGTCTGGACGTAAACAATGACCGATACACCCTTGATCTCGCGAAACTTCTCTTGAACGCGCATCAGCTCGGCGCGTTCGTGCGTTTCAACGCCCGATGGCAGAGCTTTGAAGTTCACATCTTCCTTTTCGTCGTAGACAACGGCCACGTCTTTGACGCCCATCGCCTTGACCTCGTCCACAATGCGTTCCGCCGTCAGGCCGCCTTCGTTGTCCTGCCCCCCGGTCATGGCAACGGCATCGTTGAACAGGATCTTGAAGGTGATATTCGTTCCGGCCGCCAGTGCCGCACGGATCGCCTGCGCGCCCGAGTGGTTATACGTCCCGTCGCCGAGGTTCTGGAACACATGCTCGGTGGTCGAAAACGGTGCCTCGCCGACCCAGTTCACGCCCTCGCCGCCCATCTGGGTGAAGCCTGTGGTCTCGCGGTCCATCCACTGGACCATGTAGTGGCAGCCGATCCCGGCATAAGCCCGGCTGCCATCGGGCAAACGGGTCGAGCTGTTATGCGGGCAGCCCGAGCAGAAATACGGCAACCGCGCCGCGATTTCCTGAGCATTGTCGGCCCGGCGCGCATCGGACAGCTTGGTCAGACCGGCGCGGATGCCGTCGGTATCGCGGCCCTCTTCGATCATGATCTCGCCCAGCTTTTCGGCAATCATGATCGGGTCCAGCGCACCCCGGGTCGGGAACAATTCCTCACGGTGCAGCGTGCCCGCGCCGCCTTTGTACCAGCCATAGACGCGACGGCCCCGGCGGTCGTCAAAGATCGCCTCTTTGACCTGCACCTCGATCAGCTTGCGCTTTTCCTCGACGATGATGATCAGGTCCAGCCCTTCAGCCCAGTCGTGGAAGCCTTTCATATCCAAAGGAAATGTCTGGCCAATCTTGTAGGTGGTAATGCCCAGCCGCTCGGCCTCGTCCGCGTCGATGTTCAGCAGCGACATCGCATGCGTCAGGTCCAGCCAGTTCTTACCTGCCGCCGCGATTCCGATCTTGGCGCCAGGCTTGCCCCAGACGCGCTTATCCAGCTTGTTGGCGTGCGAGAACACCTCGGCTGCAAAGCGTTTATGGTCAATGATCCGCGTTTCCTGCAGGTGCGGGGTGTCCCCCAGACGAATGTTCAGCCCACCCTCGGGCATGTCGAACTGAGGCATCACTAACTGCATCCGGTCGGGGCGACCATCCACGACGGATGTGACCTCGATCGTGTCCTTCATCGTCTTCAACCCGACCCAGACACCCGCAAAGCGGCTCAGCGCGAAGCCGTAAATGCCGTAATCGAGAATTTCTTGCACACCCGCCGGGCTGACCACCGGCATATACATATCGACCAGAGACCACTCGGACTGGTGCAACACGGTCGAGCTTTCGCCAGTGTGATCATCGCCTAAAGCCATCAGCACACCGCCATGCTGCCCCGTGCCCGCCATGTTGGCGTGGCGCATCACGTCGCCCGAGCGATCCACGCCCGGGCCCTTACCGTACCACAGGCCAAACACGCCATCGAACTTGCCGTCTCCGCGCAGCCCGGCCTGCTGGCTGCCCCACAACGCGGTGGCGGCCAGATCTTCGTTAAGACCGTACTGAAAGGTCACATCGCTCTCGGTCAGTTGCTTCTCGGCCCGCGACATCTGCAGATCGACCGCCCCCAGCGGCGAACCGCGATATCCCGTCACCAGACCCGCCGTATTCAGACCCGCTGCGGTATCGCGCGCCTTCTGCATCATCATCAGGCGCACCAGAGCCTGCGTGCCGTTCAGCAGAACGGGGCTTTTGGACAGATCGAACCGGTCATTCAGTGATATTTTTGGCTGACTCATCGGACGTCTCCCATCGTCGGATTAGTGTGCTGTATCGAGGCGCATTTTAGGTCACAACTGCTGACCTGTATAGCAGTTTTCTTATTCTCCCGTAACGATTTCCTTGTTTGAATGTGGAATTTGTTACGTGTTTCATATAGGTCAGCCGAAGGATAACGAAAGTTGCGACGATGGATTGGGACAAGCTCAGAATATTTCACGCGGTCGCGGATGCGGGCAGCCTCACACATGCTGGGGATAAGCTGAACCTGTCTCAATCTGCCGTGAGCCGACAGATACGCGCACTCGAAGAATCACTGGATGCGACGCTGTTTCACCGCCACGCACGGGGGCTGATTCTCACCGAACAGGGAGAGTTGCTGTTCGATGCCACCTCGGCCATGTCCAAACGTCTGGACGCCGCCGCCGCCCGCATCCGCGACAGCGAGGATGAGGTCTTCGGCGTCCTTCGGGTGACCACAACCTTTGGCTTCGGCACGCTCTGGCTGGCCCCGCGTCTGCCCAAGCTCTATGAACAATATCCCGATCTCAACATCGACCTGATGCTGGAAGAACGGGTTCTGGACCTGCCTATGCGCGAAGCCGACGTCGCCATCCGCATGAAAGAACCCAGCCAGGCCGATCTGGTGCGCAAGCGGCTGATGACCGTCCAGATGCTGCTGTATGCCACCCGGAGCTATCTCGATAGCCATGGCGGCGCGCCGTCGAAACTGGAAGACATCTCAAAACACAGGTTGATCTGCCAGACGCCCTCGGCCCCGCAGGTCGGCGCAAGCGCATCGATGGTGCGTCACCTGATGACGTACAACCCCAGTTCGCTGATGACGGTGAACAATTATTTCGGCGTTCTGCAGGGCGTGCTTCACGATCTCGGCATCGGCGTTCTGCCCGATTACGTGACCGAGGATTTTCCCGATCTGGTGCCTGTTCTGTCAGATATCGAAAGCGCGGATGTCCCGGTTTACCTCGCCTATCCGGAAGAATTGCGTCATTCCAAACGGATAGCGGCCTTCCGTGACTTTGTTCAGGACGAGATCATCGCCCATCGCAAGCAGTTGCGGCAGCTGGGCAAGCTCTAGCTATGCGCGGGCAGCATAGCGGGCATGACGCCAACGCCCCCTAATAAACCTTGATCGTTCATAAACCGATCCCTAAATGAGCACTCGAAGGCGGTGATGCTGAAACGCTCATCATCTTCATACCTCCCTGTTGGACTACGGCCGAGCTTAGTGCTCGGCCTTTTTTTTGGCCTTGCGGTTGCGTTAACCCGTCGAAAGCTCTGGGAAAAATGCACGCACCGGCATATGATCCCGAAAAAATGATATAAACTTCGTTTCCGAGGGCAAATCCATGTTCCAACCACTCCGCCTTTTGCTGGCGCTGGTCACCGCTTTTATTCTGGCGGCCCCACTTCATGCACAAGATACAGGCACTGCAGCCGTCAGCATCCCCGAGGACCTGACGCCCGAACAGGTCGATGACCTTGTCGCCCGCATGTCCGACGATCAGGTCCGCGCGATCCTGCTGGAACGCCTTGACGCCGTGGCCGAGGAACAGGCCGCAGCCAAGGAAGGGGTCGAAGACCCGCTGACCGAAATCAGCGAAATCTGGGCCGAGATGGTATCGTCCTGGACCCATGTTCTGACGACGCTTCCCAATATCGTCACCGCGCAGATCACCGCATTCAGCAATTTCTCAGACAAACTGGGCACGACAGGTGTCTACACGTTGATCGGCTTGGTCCTGTCGGTGCTGATCGTTGGTTTCATTGCCGAGAAACTGTTCATCTTCCTGACCCGGCGCTGGCACGAGGCGACCGAGGTCTCGGATGACGCCGATCTTTGGGGGGCTGTCAGTTACCTGTTCCGCCGCTTTTGCCGCGAAATCGCGGGGCTCATCGTGTTCTACGTGGTCATTCGTGCCATCGGGCGCGGCCTGCTGACCCCCGAACAGATCACGTATGCGGCACCATTTGTGTTCTACCTGATCTGGGTGCCCCGCCTGGGAGCCGCAGCCTCGCGCTTTGTTCTCGCCCCGCAGAAGCCCCAGTTCCGACTTGTAAACATCGACGATCACTGGGCGAAGTACCTGCACCGCAACCTGATCGGCCTGCTGATTCTGATCGGCTTTACACTGTTTGTGTTGCGGTTCAACGGCCTCAATGGCGTGACCGGAGACGACACCCGCATCGGGTTCTGGCTGAACGCGGCGATCCATGTCTATATCGGCATCATCGCCTGGACCGCGCGCGAAGGCCTGTCTCAGATGATGTTGGGCACGGACCCGGACCACACCAAATTCGACGAAGAGGTGGCGCATTACTATCCCTACTTCGCCATTGGCGTGTCGGTCGTGATCTGGCTGCTGGTCGAGTTTCTGGTGGCGCAGCGTGACCCAGCCGTCATGCGCGTTCTGGTCAACGGGGCGCATTTCACCACCATGTTCTGGCTGTTGATCGCCCCGGCGCTGGATACCCTCATCCGTGGGCTGGTGCGTCATCTGCAACCGCCGATGTCGGGCGAAGGGCCGCTGGCCGAACGCGCCTATCGCTCGGCCAAGCGCAGCTATATCCGCATCGGTCGCGTCATCGCGGGCCTGTTTGTGGTCTTCATGATCGCAAATGCGTGGCAGCTTGACCTGCGCAACATCGCCTCAGCCGGTGTCAGCGCCGAGGTCGGCGGCGCGGTGATCGAATTCCTGCTGATCATCGCCATCGGTTACATCATGAACGAAGTCGTCTCGCTGTGGATCAACCGCCGTCTGGCCCGCGAACAGACCGCAGCCGAGGCGCTGGACGAAGAGGCCGGTGGCGAAGGCGGCGGTGCGGGCGGTTCGCGTCTGGCGACGGTTCTGCCGCTGCTGCGGATCACCGCTCAGATCACCATCGCGGTCATTTTCGGCCTGCTGGCGCTGGGCGCGCTGGGCATCAACATCACGCCCCTGCTGGCCGGTGCCGGTGTGCTGGGGCTGGCCATCGGCTTTGGGGCACAGAAACTGGTGGCGGATATCGTTGGCGGCGTCTTCTTCCTGATCGACGACGCCTTCCGTGTGGGTGAATATGTCGATGTCGGCGGCACCATGGGCACGGTCGAGAAAATCTCGATCCGCTCCATGCAACTGCGCCACCATCGCGGCCCGGTGCACACGATCCCTTATGGTGAAATCCAGAAGCTGACCAATTTTAGCCGCGACTGGGTGATCATGAAGCTCAAATTCACCGTGCCCTTCGACACCGACCCCAACAAGGTCAAGAAGATCTTCAAAAAGATCGGTGCCGAGATGATGGCGGACGAAGTGCACAAAGATGGCTTCCTGCAGCCCTTCAAGTCGCAAGGTGTGTTCGACTTTGACGATGTCGGCATGATCATCCGCGGCAAGTTCATGGCCAAACCGGGCAAGCAGTTCACCTTGCGTAAGGAAATCTTCAACCGCGTCAAGGCCGAGTTCAACGCCAACGGCATCGACTTTGCCCGCCGCGAGGTGCGCGTCGCCATCCCCGGACTGGAAGAGGCCGAGAATCTGACAGAAGAACAAAAAGCAGCTGTCGGAGCGGCCGCGGCAGACTCAATCAACAAAGGGGAAGCCCCGGCCTGACCATTTCGTCAGCAACATGATTGACGGGCTCGGCATTCGTGCCGGGCCCGTTTTTTCTTTGACAGTTTAAGCCTGCGCTGACTTGACCCTTCCCACGGGCGCGCCCTTGCCCTAAAAGGCGCGCAATCTCGGCCACCCTTGGACAAGGACAGACGATGCAAGAGCCCGCCATCACACCCGATCTGATCGCCGCACATGGGCTCAAGCCCGATGAATACGACATGATCCTCGAAATCATCGGGCGCGAGCCGAGCTTTACCGAGTTGGGCATCTTTTCAGCCATGTGGAACGAGCATTGTTCCTATAAATCGTCGAAGAAATGGCTGCGCACCCTGCCCACCTCTGGCCCTCAGGTCATCTGCGGACCGGGCGAGAATGCGGGTGTGGTCGATATCGGTGACGGTCAGGCGGTCGTCTTCAAGATGGAAAGCCACAACCACCCGTCCTACATCGAACCCTATCAGGGCGCGGCGACCGGTGTGGGCGGTATCCTGCGTGACGTCTTCACCATGGGCGCACGCCCCATCGCGTCGATGAACGCACTGTCTTTTGGCGAACCCGATCACCACAAGACCCGCCAACTGGTCAACGGCGTGGTCGAAGGCATCGGCGGTTACGGCAACTGCTTCGGCGTGCCATGCGTGGGCGGCGAAGTGCGCTTTCACCCCGCATATAACGGCAACTGCCTGGTGAATGCGTTCGCTGCTGGTCTGGCCGACAGCGACAAGATTTTCTACTCCGCCGCCTCGGGCGTCGGTATGCCTGTTGTCTATCTGGGTGCCAAGACGGGCCGTGACGGTGTCGGCGGCGCAACCATGGCATCCGCCGAATTCGACGACACCATCGAAGAAAAGCGCCCCACCGTTCAGGTCGGCGACCCCTTCACCGAAAAGCGCCTGATGGAGGCGACGCTGGAGCTGATGCAGACCGGGGCCGTGATCTCGATTCAGGACATGGGTGCGGCAGGTTTGACCTGCTCCGCTGTTGAAATGGGCGACAAGGGTGGTCTGGGTGTTCGTCTGGACCTCGAAAACGTCCCTCAGCGCGAAGAAAACATGACAGCCTATGAAATGATGCTGTCTGAATCTCAGGAGCGCATGCTGATGGTCCTCAAGCCCGAGCTTGAAGCCGAAGCCCGCGCCGTGTTCGAGAAATGGGACCTCGATTTCGCCATCGTCGGAGAGACAATCGCCGAAGACCGCTTCCTGATCATGCACAATGGTGAGGTCAAAGCCGATCTGGTCCTGTCCAAGCTCTCCTCGACCGCGCCGGAATATGACCGCCCATGGGTGGCGACGCCCGAGGCCGAGGACCTGTCCGACGTTCCCCAGATCGATCCAATTGACGGCCTGCGCGCCCTGCTCGCCTCGCCCAACTATGCGGGCAAACAGTGGGTGTATGAGCAATACGACACCATGGTGATGGCCGATAGTGCCCGCACGCCGGGTTTGGGCGCAGGCATGGTCCGCGTCCACGGGACTGACAAGGTGCTGGCCTTCACCAGCGATGTGACCCCGCGCTATGTCCGCGCCAACCCGGTCGAGGGTGGCAAGCAGGCGGTGGCCGAGGCCTATCGCAACCTGACTGCCGTTGGGGCCAAACCGCTGGCCACCACCGACAACCTGAATTTCGGCAACCCCGAAAAGCCCGAGATCATGGGCCAGTTTGTCGGTGCCATCCAAGGCATCGGGGCCGCCGTCGGTGCGCTGGACATGCCCATCGTGTCGGGCAACGTCTCGCTTTACAACGAAACCGACGGCCAGGCGATCCTGCCAACGCCGACCATTGGCGCGGTTGGCTTGTTGTCGCACGCGGATGAGATCATCGGCAACGAAGTGCGCGAAGGCCATGTTGCGCTGGTCATCGGTGAAACCAAAGGGCATCTGGGCCAATCCGCCCTTCTGGCCGAGGTGTTCAACCGCGAAGATGGCGACGCGCCCCATGTCGATCTGGACGCAGAACAGCGCAACGGAGAATTCATCCGCGCCAACCGCCAGATGATCAAGGCCTGCACCGATCTGGGCGATGGTGGCCTTGCTCTGGCCGCGTTCGAACTGGCCGAGGCTGCAGGCGTTGGCGTTTGCCTTGACGATGCCTCGACCGAATTCCTGTTTGGTGAAGATCAGGCCCGCTATCTGGTCGCCTGCAACTTCGATCAGGCCGAGGCGCTGATGATTGCTGCGGGCCAGGCCGGTGTCCCGCTGGTCTCGGTCGGCCGCTTCACGGGCGACAGCGTGAAAATCGGCACCTCCGAAGCGCCACTGGCTGAACTGACGGATACGTTCCGCAGCAGCTTCGCCGCGGCCGTCGCCTAAGACCGCCCTATTGTCTTTCAACACCGGAAAACCCTGCGCCCCCTCTGGGGCGCAGGGTTTCGGGCCTTTGCCCGACCAGCACATCTTGCACGCCCTTGCGCATCGCTCTAAATCTTTCTCAAAGATCTTCAGGAGAACCCCACATGCCGATGAGCGCCCACGAAATCGAACACCTGCTGCGCGAAGCCTTTCCCGATGCGGAAATTCAGGTCGGCGGCAGCGACGGCGTGCATATGTCCGCCATGGTCGTGGATGAAAGCTTTCGCGGTAAAAACCGGGTGCAGCAGCAGCGCGCGGTTTACGCAGCGCTCAAGGGTAAGATGGATGGCCCGGATGGCGAGTTGCACGCGCTGGCGCTGACGACGAAGGTTCCTGAATGATCCCGAAAACATGACTGGCTGGCCTCTCTGGATCTCGCTGATCGCGGCATTGATAGTTGCCGCCGCGCTGATCGAGGCCTATGTCAAACGCAACCGAAAACGAAAACTGTCGGATATGCGCCCTGACCCGGACAAAATCAGCAAGGTTGGCGGCATCGAAAGATACGGGCTTGATCCGGTGACACTGGCCCAGGCCGAGCATCGACGACTGCAGGAAGAAGGATGGGCTCCCAGCCCGTCACAGGATGAAACAACGGCCCCGGACGCGGGTGAAAAGGAAACGCAAGATGAGCGACGTTAAGACCCAGATCGACGAAACCGTCAAAGCCAATGATGTTGTGCTGTATATGAAAGGCACCAAAGAAATGCCTCAGTGCGGGTTTTCCTCGCGCGTGGCCGGTGTGCTGAATTATATGGGCGTCGACTATGCCGACGTGAATGTTCTGGCCGACGAAGAGGTCCGTCAGGGTATCAAGGATTATTCCGACTGGCCGACCGTGCCGCAGCTGTATGTCAAAGGCGAATTTGTCGGTGGCTGCGACATCATCACCGAAATGACCCTGTCTGGCGAGCTGGACACGCTGTTTGACGAAAACGGCGTCGGCTACAACAAGGACGCCGCTGACAAGATCCGCGAAGCGAACGCCTGATCTATCGACTTACACAGTCCCTGAACAACACGCGCTCGGGGGCTGTGTCACCGCTGGCCTGATGGCTGATCGTGGCCTCCCAGCCCTTTGAGCGCAGCGTGTAGGTGCCGGTCGTCCCGACGGATTCATAACGGATCCCAGACCCGCTCTGAACTTGCTGCATCGCGATCAGCTGGCCGTCGACCAGCATCGCGGCTGCACCCGTCCCATCGGTTGCGTTGAAATACGACACCGGTATCTGCGTCGCATTCTCGCAGTTGAAGGTCACCGACAATATGTCGATCTGCGCCATGGCCGCCGGAGCCCCCAGCGACAGGACAGCGGCGCAGAGGGATGTATAAGCCCCCCGCATCAGGCCGACTTTTCTTCGATGGCTGCGGCCAGCGCTTCGGCCCGCGCAGCCATTTCCGCTAACGTATCTGTCACCGATGGCGGCACGACGGCAACCTCGATCCGTTCGGGCTCGGGCCGGGGCGCGTTGCGCAGGCGTTTGAGTTCGGTCTCAGCTTCGGCCAGGCGGGCCTCGGCCATTTTCACGCGGTCTTCCTGCGCAGCGGCCTTGTCGGCCAGCATCAGCCCGGCCATTAGCAGCATCCGCGATTCCGGCATCCGTCCGATCTGATCAGACAGAACCTGGGCTTCGTCATCCAGCAGCCGCGCGGCCGCCTGCAAAAACCCCTCTTCGCCGTCCTGACACGAGACTTCAAAGCCCCGTCCGCCGATATGAATGGTCACTTCGGGCATTATTCCACCTCTCCTTCGGCCAGATTGGCATGGGTCAGCAAGGGTTCAAGACGGGCCAGCACCGCATGGGCCTCGGCCGCGTCCGAGGCGCGCGCGGCGCGGGTAGCCTCCAATTCGGCGGCGGTGGCGCGGTTGAGCATATCCGCATCAGCAACGCCCTTTTCGGCGGCGGCGCGCAGTTCGTCCACCGTGCTGCGCAGCTGTTCGTTGGCGTTGCGCAGACGCTGCAGATCATCGTCCAGCCGTGACATCGCGGCTCCGTGGCTGGCCCGTTCTGCGCGCAGCATTTCAAGCTCGGCACTCAGCTCCGAGACGCGCTCGCTATCGGCCAGTTCCGCCCGCAGACGCGCCAGTTCGGCTTCGGTTTCCTCGACCCGATCAGCGATTGGCGTAAGCTGTTCGACCTCGGTCCGCAGCGATTCCGCTTCTTCCGCTGCCCCTTGATAGGATCGCAGCGTTTCGATTTCGGCTTTCAGCGCAGCAATCTCGTCATTGTTCTCAAGCGCCGCCTTGGCATCTGCCAGTTCGGCCCGCGCCGCCTCGACCGCCGCAAGCTGCGATGCTGCCTCGGCCAACTGCTCGCGCAGCGCGTCTGCTTCTGCGCTCGGGGCGGGCTGTGCGCGAAGCCCGTCAACCTCCTGTGCATGGCGTTCGACCAGCGCCTTCAGTCGTTCTTCCAGCTGTGCGTTGGCGACACGCTCATCCTCAAGCGCGGCACGCAGGGCTGCATCGCCTTCGCCTGCGGGTGCCGCATCCTGCAATGCCTCGACACCGCTGCCGATCCGCTCCATCGCGGCAATGATACGGCGTTGTAATTCTTCAATCTGGCTCATGCCCCTGTCACCTCTTTACCAAGGTTCGTTCTGTCGCGCGCCGGCCCGAATCAAGGATGGCCGCTCTGACCCACAGTTTAACGGAATGTGACAGAAAATACCCACTGTTTGGTTTCAATCACTTGTGGAACACAGTTCATCCGCCAGACCAGCGCTATGCCCGGTTCTGCTTGCACTTTGACAAGCGGATGGTATTCAGCGCCCCATCTGCCCGTAACCCAAAGGAATAACGCCCGTGGACCTGACTGCGCTGCGCACCGCCAACCCTGAACACTGGGACAAGGCTGCGGCCATCCGCACCCTGACCCTCGACGCTGTCGCCGCCGCTAATTCCGGCCATTCCGGTATGCCAATGGGCATGGCCGATGTTGCGACCGTCCTGTTCGAAAAGCACCTGAAGTTCGACGCCTCCGCCCCCAACTGGCCCGACCGTGACCGGTTCATCCTGTCGGCTGGCCACGGTTCGATGCTGATCTATTCGCTGCTGTATCTCACTGGCCACGCGGACGTGACGCTGGACGAGATCAAGAACTTCCGTCAGTTGGGCGCAAAAACCGCAGGCCACCCCGAGAACTTCCTCGTCGACGGGATCGAAACCACCACCGGTCCGCTTGGTCAGGGCATCTCGAACGCTGTGGGCTTTGCCATGGCCGAGGAGATCCAGCGCGCGCACTATGGCAAGAAGGTCGTGGATCACTACACCTATGTCATCGCAGGCGACGGCTGCCTGATGGAAGGCGTCAGCCAAGAAGCGATCACACTGGCAGGCCGTCACGAGCTGAGCAAACTGATCGTCTTCTGGGATGACAACAACATCACCATCGACGGCACGGTCGATATTGCTGACCGCACCGATCAGGTGCGTCGCTTCGCGGCTTCGGGCTGGCATGTGATCGAGATCGACGGTCATGATCCAAAAGCCATCGACGCGGCCATCGTTCAGGCGAAGAAATCGAACAAACCCTCGATGATTGCTTGCAAAAGCCACATCGCTCTGGGCCACGCCGCGCAGGACACTTCGAAAGGCCACGGTGCGCTGACCGACCAAGATCAGTTGAAAGCCGCCAAGGAAGGCTATGGCTGGCCGCATGATGCGTTCGAAATCCCGGCAGATGTGAAATCCGCGTGGGAGGCCATTGGCGCCCGTGGCGCAGCCGAGCGTGCTGCATGGGAGGAGCGTTTCTCGCAGATATCTGAACGCAAGCAGGCCGAGTTCAACCGCGCCTATGCGTTTGAAGCGCCCAAGAAACTGGCCGGTGCCATCCGTGCGTTCAAGAAACAGATGTCCGAGGATCAGCCCAAGCTGGCCACCCGCGCCTCGTCCGAGAAAGTTCTGAACGTTGTGAACCCGATCATGACCGAGACCGTTGGCGGCTCGGCCGACCTGACCGGCTCGAACAACACCAAATCGGCTGATATGGGTGTGTTCCTGCCGGAGAACCGCAAGGGTCGCTATATCCACTACGGCATCCGTGAGCACGGCATGGCGGCAGCGATGAACGGTATGGCGCTGCATGGCGGCATCCGCCCCTATGGCGGGACGTTCATGGCCTTCACCGACTATGCGCGCCCGTCGATGCGTCTGGCCGCACTGATGAAAATCCCGTCGGTTTTCGTGATGACCCACGACTCGATCGGTCTGGGTGAAGACGGCCCGACCCACCAGCCGGTCGAACACCTGGCAATCAGTCGAGCGACGCCCAACACCTATGTGTTCCGCCCCGCCGATTCCATCGAGACCGCCGAAGCCTGGGAACTGGCGCTGACTTTCAAGGACAGCCCCTCGGTCCTGTCGCTGACTCGTCAGGGCGTGCCAACCGTGCGCAAGGACCACAAGACCAAGAACCTGTCCGTGCAGGGCGCTTACGTTCTGGCCGAGGCCGAGGGCAAGCGTCAGGCCATCCTGATCGCCACCGGCTCTGAGGTGTCGCTGGCGATGGAGGCCAGGGCGATGCTTGAGGCTGACGGCATCGGCACCCGCGTTGTGTCCATGCCCTGCATGGAACTCTTCGCGCAGCAGGACGAAGCCTATCGCAAGCGTGTCCTGCCGGGCGGCCCCGTCCGCGTCGGCATTGAGGCTGCCGTCCGCGCCGGAGGCTGGGATCGCTGGCTATTGGGCGAACGTGGCCGCGAATCCAAAGCCGCTTTCATCGGCATGTCGAGCTTTGGCGCGTCCGCCCCTGCGGGCGAACTCTACAAGCATTTCGGTATCACCGCCGAGGCCACCGTTGCGAAGGTTAAAGAACTGCTGGGCTGATACCCCACTCAAATCACACAGAAAGGCGGCCCCGCGGGTCGCCTTTTTTTATTTGCCTGGCTGCTATGTCACCGACAGGTGAGCAGCCGTGAGGCCGCCGCCTCTGTGCCCAAACCCAAATCGTCATATCTGCGCCCAAGTCCATCAGATACAGGAAACACAGACATGATTACTCGGGCCGCTCTTACCATCACAGCACTTAGCCTTGCGTCGACCGCCTATGCGGGTGGTTTTGCCAGCAAAGAAGAAATTACCCAAACCATGAGCAACCATACCTATCAGGGTGGTATGCTTTCTGGGGCCTTCACCGAGTATTACGCCGCCGACGGCACGATCAAAGGCGACGGGTATAGCGGAAACTGGACGGCAACCGATGACGGCATGTGCTTCCAATATGGCACCGATCCCGAAACCTGTTGGCAACTGAAGATCGAAGAGGCTGCCGTCACACTGTTCAAAGACGGCAAGGTGGACGGGTCCGGCGTCGTCGTCAAAGGCAACCCCAACGGCTTTTGAAAGACCGCCCTCACGCTGCGCGGCTAGGCAGCGTGAGGGCGCCGTATCTCAGTGCGACTTGAGAAACCGGCTCGCGACCGGGATCAGAACCATCCCCCAGGCCAAGCCAAAGACACCATCCATGGTTGCCTTGGACACCCATTCGACGACGCCCGCCCAGGACGCAGAAACCGAATGCCCAAGGGCGTAAGCCCAATCATGGATGTGGTGGCCCAGCCAACCGAAACCAAGCACTTCCATCCCGTGGATCATGATTGATCCGCCGACCCACAGCATCGCGGCGGTGCCCACGATCGACAGCACCTTCATCACCACGGGCATCGCCTTGACCAGCCCCCTGCCCGTTCCGCGACCAATCGGCGTCGGTGCATTCCGGGCCAGAAACAATCCGACATCATCCATTTTAACGATCAGCGCGACCGAGCCATAGACAGCCACCGTCACGCCGATACCGACCACTGCCAGTGTCGCAGCTTGCATCCAGACATTCGGTGCTTCAATCGCCGCCAACGCAATCGTCATGATCTCAGCCGAAAGGATGAAATCGGTCTTGATCGCCCCCTTGACCTTCTGTTCTTCCAGATGGCCCGGATCGCGGTTTTTCATATCCGCATCAATCACCTTGCTTCCGTGCGGGAAAAGGACGTGAAAGATCTTCTCGGCCCCCTCAAAACACAAATAAGACCCGCCCAGCATCAGCAGCGGCGTGATCAGCCAGGGGGCAAAATTGGCCAGCAGCAAGGCAACGGGCAGCAACAGAATGATCTTGTTGAAAATCGAACCGCGTGCGATGCGCCAGATGATCGGTAACTCCCGCGCGGGCGCAAAGCCCTGCACGTATTTCGGCGTCACCGCCGCATCATCAATGATCACGCCTGCCGTCTTGGCTCCGGCCTTGCCTGCCGCTGCCATCACATCATCGACCGAGGCCGCCGCGACCTTCGCTATGCCTGCCACATCGTCCAACAGGGCCAACAGACCACTCATTGCGCATCCTCTTGTTTCACTGCTGCTGCCGACACTACCTGATCCAACCCTTAGCGCAAGCGTTAGCGCAATCGGCTCAGGTTTGCGCTAACACCTTAAAAATATGCTATTTTTGCCCTTTTGAGATTCCGTTTTCGCGGCTATATGGCCTGCAACGCAAGCGGATTTGGAGACGTCATATGACCATCAAGGTCGGTATCAATGGTTTTGGCCGCATTGGCCGCTGTACCCTGTCGCACATCGCCGCATCGGCGCGCAACGACATCGAAGTGATCAAAGTCAACGCGACCGGCCCGCTGGAAACCTCGGCGCATCTGCTGAAATATGACAGCATTCACGGGCGGTTCCCCCGCGATATCTCGATCGAAGGCAAGACCATGGATCTGGGCCGCGGCCCGATGGAGATGTTCTCGACCTACGACATGAACGAGCTTGACTGGGAAGGCTGCGACGTCGTTCTGGAATGCACCGGCAAATTCAATGACGGGCTGAAGGCCAAGACTCACCTGGATCGCGGCGCGCAGAAGGTTTTGCTATCGGCCCCCGGCAAGAACGTCGACAAGACCATCGTGTTCGGCGTGAACCACAACAGCCTGACCACCGAAGACAAGATGGTTTCGAACGGGTCCTGCACCACCAACTGCCTTGCTCCGCTTGCCAAGGTTCTGGACGAAGGTGTCGGCATTGAGCATGGCATCATGACCACGATCCACGCCTATACCGGTGACCAGCCGACACTGGACCGCCGCCACTCCGACCTCTACCGCGCGCGCGCAGCCGCCATGTCGATGATCCCAACCTCGACCGGTGCCGCAGCAGCTCTGGGTGAGGTTCTGCCCAATCTCAAAGGCCGTCTGGACGGCTCCGCCATCCGCGTGCCGACCCCGAATGTCTCGGCCGTAGACCTGTCGTTCCGCGCCTCGCGCAATGTGACCGTCGAAGAGGTCAACGCCATCGTTGAAGAAGCCGCCAAAGGCCCGATGCAGCGCGTTCTGGGCTTTGAGCCCGCGCCGCTGGTCTCGACCGATTTCAACCACACCGAGGAAAGCTCGATCTTCGCGCCGGATCAGACCCGTGTGGTCGACAACCGCATGGTGCGCGTGCTGGCGTGGTATGACAATGAATGGGGCTTCTCGGTGCGTATGGCCGATGTGGCCGTTGCGATGGGCCGTCTTAACTGACCCTTCGCACATCGCTTGTGCCCTAATGCCCGCTCAGGTTATCTGGGCGGGCATTTTTGTTTAGGGCGCACCCCATGACCAATCAAATCGCCATCTGGCTTGGTGTTCTCATACTTGGTGCGCTGATGCTGGATGTTGCGCTGGTTGGTACAGAACACCTGCTGTTCCTCGGTAAGAAGCTGTACGATTTTCTCGACTGGCTCGCCTTCTGGCGCTGACAGAGGTTTTGCTTGACTTTCTGCGCGATCTGGCTTTGTTAGCGCTAACCATATACAGGCGATATTCGGACGGAGCGTATCATGACACTCAAGCTGGCAATCAATGGATTTGGACGGATCGGGCGCGGTGTTCTGCGCGCCGTCATGGAATCGGGTCGCACCGATGTTGAAATCGTCGCGATCAACGATCTGGCCAAGCCCGAGATGAACGCGCATCTGTTCGAGTTTGACAGCGTTCATGGTCGTTATCCCAACCCCGTAACACTCAGCAACGCAGGTCTGGACGTAGGCGCCGGGCCCATCCGGTTAACCAGCGAGCGAGACCCCGAGGCACTGGATTGGGCCGATGTGGACGTCGTTCTGGAATGTACCGGCGTGTTCCGTACTCGCGAAGCGGCTGAGCGGCATCTGAAAAACGGATCGAAGAAGGTTTTGATCTCGGCCCCCGCCCGTGGTGATGGCGGCGTGAAAACTGTGGTCTTTGGCGTGAACGATCAGGAACTGACTGCCGATGACATCGTTGTCTCGAACGCATCATGCACCACCAACTGCCTGTCCCCGGTCGCGGCGGCGCTGGACGCCGGTCTGGGCATCAAGCACGGCAACATGACCACAGTTCACGCCTATACGGCCAGCCAACCGGTGCATGATACTGCAGGCAAAGACCCCTATTTGTCGCGCGCGGCAGCACTGTCGATGATTCCGACCACAACCGGAGCCGCCTCGGCAGTAGGCCTCGTCCTGCCGCAACTGGCCGGGAAACTGACCGGACAAGCGATCCGGGTACCGACGCCCAACGTCTCGGTCGTCGATCTGGTGGCCGAGGTCTCGCGCCCGACCACCGAAGAAGAGGTCAACGCCCTGTTCGTCGAAGCCGCTGCCAAAACGCCCACGGTTCTGGCCGCCGAGACGCGTCCGCTGATCTCAATCGACTTCAATCACGATCCGCACAGCTCGACTGTTTCGCTTGCCGAAACAAAGGTGACCGACGGCACCTTGGTGCGCGTCCTGGCATGGTATGACAACGAGTGGGGCTTCTCGAACCGGATGCTGGATACGGCCGCCGCGATGGGCGCTCTATCCTAAGCGGTCCTGCAGGGCCTGTTCGACGCGGGGGGTGACGAATTTGGTCACGTCCCCGTCCAGCCGGGCGATTTCCTTTACCAGTTTAGAAGCGATCGCCTGATGCCGCGCTTCCGCCATCAGAAAAACGGTCTCGATCGAGTCGTCCAGCGCGCGGTTCATCCCGACCATCTGGAATTCATATTCGAAATCCGCAACCGCCCGCAGGCCCCGCACAATGATCTGCGCGCCGACATCGCGGGCGCAATCGATCAGCAGGTTCTCGAACGGATGCGCCACGATCTCGGTGCCGGTCTGCTCGGTCAGATGGGCGCATTCCGCCTCGATCATCGCAACACGTTCTTCGAGAGAGAATAGCGGCCCCTTGTCCCGATTGATCGCGACCCCGATCACCAGCTTATCCACAAGGGCCGAGGCCCGACGAATGATGTCGATATGACCCAAGGTGATAGGATCGAAGGTTCCCGGATATAATCCAACCCGCATCAGGCCCTCCTGCGCAACAATATTTCTGCGCTAGCAAACACATCTTTGCCGCAGGTGCAAGGGTCAGGCATCTGCCCTGCCCTCAATGCCCCATTATCATGCCTTCCAGCGCGTCTTTTTCCATCGCCAGTTCCGCAAGCTGCGCCTTGACCGCATCACCCAGCGTCACAATCCCGATCAGCTTGCCCTCTTCCACGACCGGCATGTGGCGGAAGCGGCCTTCGGTCATGCGGGACAGGATCGCCTCGACCGTGTCCTGCTGGGTGGCGGTCACAAGGTCCTTGGTCATATAGGCACTCACGGGCTTTTCCAGACAACCGCTGCCGCTTGAGGCAAGCTCGCGCACGATATCGCGCTCGGACAAAATCCCGGCCGCCGTCTGGCCGCCATCTTCCGAGATGATCACAGTACCGATCCGTTTACTGGCCAGAATCTCGGCCGCCTGAGAGACGGTTGCCGATGGTTCCACCGTCACCACCCCGTCATTGGCCTTGGATTTAAGAATGGCCTGAACAAGCATAAGCAAAAACCTCCGGAATATAGTACTGTTTTCCAAAGCGTTGCCGGAATGTCCGAATGTGTCAAGGTGAAGCTTCGCGCTCAAGCCGCGCCACTTCGTCTCGCATACCGCGCGTCAGGGCCTCGGCAAAGCGGTTCAACCGTTCGTTGCGCTGATCCCCCTGATGCCGCACCAGATAGAACCCCCGCGTCAGACTGACCTGATCCGTCACGATTTTCCGCAGGCCGGGGTGAAACGGCAGCGTAAAATCATGCGCCACGCAAACGCCCGATCCCAGCGAGACCTGACGCAACTGCACCGACACCGAGTTTGATGCAAGCGCGACACGGTCAACCCCGATATCGTTGAGGTAATCCAGTTCCCGGTCAAAGATCATGTCGGGGATATAGCCGATCATGCGATGAGCGTTCAGATCACCGATGGTCCGGATCGGGTCGTGATCGTTCAGGTATTTCTGACTGGCCACAAGATGCAGGCGATAATCGGTGATTTTCTGAACCAGCAACTGCCCCGCTGTCGGCGCGCTGACGGTGATAGCCATATCCGCCTCGCGCCGAGACAGGTTGATGATGCGCGGCAAGGCCAGAATCTGGATATCGAGATCCGGGTTGGCATCGCTGATCTGCGCGCAAACCTGCGGCAGCAGATAATTGGCACAGCCATCCGGTGCACCAATCCTGATCTGACCACTCAGCGATTTGGCCGAGCCCGACATGACCCCAGCCGCCGCGCGCATGGCCTCTTCGGCCTGCAGCCCGTGCTCCATCAAACGTTGGCCTGCTGTGGTCAGCACATATCCCTGCTGCGATTTCGTGAACAGAACAGCATCCAGCGCAGCCTCAAGCCGCGCGATCCGACGCCCGACCGTGGCCGGGTCAATCATCAACACCCGACCCGCCGCCGACAGGCTTTCCTCGCGCGCGACAGCAAGGAAGACGCGCAGATCATCCCAGTTTGGTGTCATCCCTCAACCTTTGCATTTTTGCAGAACTGATTTGAAATATTGCCTCTGTTCAGGGGATTTTCGCAAGCCTATTCTGCGCGCAACGCAATTCGGAGGAGTTTGCCATGAACGACCTGACCCATTTCATCAACGGTGAGAACGTCGCCGGCACATCGGGCCGTTTCGACGATGTGTTCAACCCCGCCACCGGCGAGGCACAGTATAAATGCCCGATGGCCAGCGCCGCCGAGACAACCGCCGCCATCGAAGACGCCGCTGCGGCTCAGGTCGCGTGGGGTGCCACCAACCCGCAGAAGCGCGCGCGAGTTATGATGGCGATGGTCGGCCTGATGAACCGCGACATGGATAAGCTGGCCGAAGCGCTCAGCCGCGAACACGGCAAGACCCTGCCGGACGCCAAGGGTGATCTGCAGCGCGGTCTGGAAGTGATCGAATACTGCATCGGCGCGCCCCAGATGCTGAAAGGTGAGTTTACCGACAGCGCGGGTCCGGGCATCGATATGTATTCGATGCGTCAGCCGCTGGGCGTGGTCGCTTCGATCATGCCGTTCAACTTCCCTGCCATGATGCCGCTGTGGCATGTCGGCCCTGCTCTGGCCTGCGGCAACGCAGTTGTTCTGAAACCGTCCGAGCGTGACCCCTCGGTTCCGCTGATGCTGGCAGAACTGTTTGTCGAAGCCGGTCTGCCCAAAGGCGTGTTCCAAGTCGTAAACGGTGACAAAGAGGCCGTGGACACCCTGCTCGACAGTGAGATCATTCAGGGCGTCAGCTTTGTCGGCTCGACCCCGATTGCGCAGTATATTTACGCCCGTGCAACCGCGAACGGCAAACGCGCCCAGTGCTTTGGCGGTGCCAAGAACCACATGATCGTGATGCCCGACGCCGATATGGATCAAGCGGCGGACGCGCTGGTCGGCGCTGGTTTCGGTGCGGCGGGCGAACGCTGCATGGCGATCTCGGTCGCTGTACCGGTGGGTGAGGAAACCGCAGATGCTCTGATCGAAAAGTTGATCCCGCGCGTCGAAAAGCTGAAAGTTGGCCCCTATACCGCTGGCGATGATGTGGACATGGGCCCGGTCGTGACCGGAGCTGCCAAGGAACGCATTCTGGGCCTGATCAACTCGGGCGTGGAACAGGGCGCGAAGCTGGTTGTCGACAACCGCGATTTCAGCCTGCAGGGCTATGAAGATGGCTTTTTCGTCGGCCCGCATCTGTTCGACCACGTCACCCCGGATATGGATATCTACAAGCAGGAAATCTTTGGCCCGGTTCTGTCCACCGTTCGTGCCGGATCGTATGAAGAGGCGCTGAAGCTGGCGATGGACCATGAGTACGGCAACGGCACCGCGATTTTCACTCGTGACGGCGACACCGCGCGTGACTTTGCCAGCCGGGTGAATATCGGCATGGTCGGCATCAACGTGCCGATCCCGGTGCCGCTGGCCTATCACACCTTCGGCGGCTGGAAGAAATCCATGTTCGGTGACCTGAACCAACACGGCCCGGACAGCTTCAAGTTCTATACGCGGACCAAAACCGTGACGTCGCGTTGGCCTTCGGGCATCAAGGAAGGTGGCGAGTTCAACTTCAAAGCGATGGACTGACCGGCGTTCTCCGACCGACCAGAAACCCGGCCCCGCGCGGCCGGGTTTTTACTGTCTGGGGTAGAATGACCGCCAAGGCGCACCTCACAAGAAATTCAGCACCGCCCCTCTGGAAAAATCGGACAATCACCAATATTTTACCGGCAATTCGAACGATTGAGCAGTTGATAGTCCCGGAGGCAGACTTGTCCCAGAACCGTATGACCCGCCGCCATGCCCTGATCGGGGCGGCATCCTTGATTGCTGCGCCCGCCTTGGTGCGCGCGCAAAGCATCGATGCTTTCCCTCAGGATGAAGAGGCGATCAGCACACAGTTGCCAGTGCGCCGCAATGTGTCCTCGTTCTCGCAGCAGAACTGGCAGGATCACTTTGATGAGCTGGGTGTGGGTGCCCTGCTGGCCGATATCACCAGCCGCGCGGTGCATTATTGGGGGCCGGACGGCACCTATAAGCTGTTCCCCAGTTCCGTGCCAATGAGCGAGGAACTGACCAAGCGCGGCTATACCAAAGTCGTCCGCAAGGCCGAAAACCCCAGTTGGACGCCAACCGCGTCGATGCGTGAACGTGACCCCACGCTCCCGGTGCGGATGGAGGGCGGAGACCCGGGCAACCCGCTGGGCACCCGCGCAATGTATCTGGGCTGGCCTGCCTATCTGGTGCACGGCACCCACGACACCCGCAAAATCGGGCGGCAGAGCTCGTCAGGTTGTATCGGTCTGTATAACCAGCATGTCGAAGAACTCTATCCGCTGGTTCAGGTCGGAACGCAGGTGCGTCTGCTTTGATCCGCCAATCCTTGGGAAAACAGAAGCCCCGGCCAGTTGCCGGGGCTTTGCATTTCTGAGGGGGTACTTGGAATTATTCAGGAAGAATGACGGTATCGACCACGTGGATCACACCGTTGCTGGCCTCGATATCAGCCTGCACAACCTTGGCATCATTGACCTTTACGCCGTTCTTGGCATTCACACTCAGGCGATCGCCCTGCACGGTCAGAACCTTCGCGCGCTTGCCCGCGATGTCACCCGACATCACCTTGGCGGGAACCACGTGGTAGGTCAGGATCGAGACCAATTGATCCTTATTCTCGGGCAGCAGCAGCGTTTCCACCGTGCCCTCGGGCAGAGCGGCGAAGGCCTCATCCGTGGGGGCAAATACTGTGAACGGGCCGTCACCCTTCAGCGTATCGACCAGCCCTGCGGCCTGCACAGCGGCGACCAGAGTGTTGAACGACCCGGCAGAGACGGCGGTATCGACAATATCGGCGGCCTGCGCTTTGACGGGAAGTGCAAGGGCAAGTGCGGCGGCTGCGCCCATGAATGTGCGGCGGAACATGGCTGTTAACTCCTCTCCAGCTTGTTATGGAAAGGGGTACGGGGCCATCCGCAAACCGGATCACATCGGGATCAATATTCTTTGAGCTGCACCCAGATGCTCTGCGCCCGTCCGTCTTGCAGAAACGGCAAGGCAGCGACCGCATCCGGGCGGTCTTGCTGCAGATAATATCCCGGCCAAAGCATTGAATATAAAGCAGACTGCAGCAACGCGTGCAGCATGTACTGCTCACCCCAGCCCGGGCAGTCATAGAAGAACCGCTTGGGGTATTCATAGGGCAGAAAAACATCGTGGACATGGATCACCACGCCCGGTTTCAGCGCCGGAATGATCCGGCAAAACAGGTGTGCCACGTCATTGCTCATGCGCACGACGTGGCTGGAATCGATGAACAGGATATCGCCCGCCTCAAGCTGTTCGAAGACGGCGGGATCGACCTCTTCCAGCCGTTTCTGTTCGAAGTGATCGACCACATGAGCGATATCGGCGCGGGGATACGGATCAATCGCGGTGATCTGGGTCTGCAGCCCGCCATCAATGATCGCCTGCCGTGTGACACGGGTGGAGTTACCGCAGCCGACCTCGATCACGCGTTTGGGCTGGAACCTGCGGATCATCAGATACAGCGCATCCGCATCCGGGCTGTCATAGTACCCGTTGCCCGCGCGATAACCGGTCTGATTGCGCGCCGGGTCTTTCAGCGCCTCAAGCGCCATCCGATGCTGTTCATACTCGGCCACCAAAGGCGCAATGTCGAACCCCTCCATCCCCGGAGACAAAGCATAGGCGGGCCGGGTCAGCCCCCCCGCCCGCTCGAACGCCTCAAGCCGCGCGCGCTCGTCCTGCTCGATGGCCTTGTCGACCAGTTTGACGCCCAGTTCATCAAGGGCGGCATTGATCTGAGGGAATTTTCTGGGTTTCACGGGCGGGCTCCACATTCCGGTTTGCCCGTTCCTTACCTTCGCTTGTGCCGCCTCTGCAAGAACCGCAACGTCAAACCCTTGGCAAAAAGGAAATTTCCGTATTCACTGATATGAATTGAACGGCGAGGCGCATCATGCAGCAGGAATTCACACTGGGGATTGAAGAAGAGTACCTGTTGGTTGACCGAGACAGCCTTCAACCTGCGCACGCGCCCGACGCCCTGATCGCTGCCTGTCAGGCCGATTTCGAGGGTCAGGTCAGCCCGGAATTCCTGCAATGCCAGATCGAGGTCGGGACCCGCCCGCACACCAGTATCCAGTCCGCACGCGAAGACCTGAAACGCCTGCGGTCCGGCGTGTCGAAACGGGCGGCCGACTATAACCTGACGCCCATCGCGGTCTCGTGCCACCCGTTCGCCAACTGGAAGGATCAGCACCACACCCGGAAAGAACGGTATGACGCCCTGCACCACGCGTTGGGCGGCGTGGCCCGTCGGATGCTGATCTGTGGGATGCACGTGCATGTCGGGGTTGAGGAACCAGCCCTACGCTCTGATTTGATGCCGCAGCTGGCGTATTTCCTGCCGCATCTTCTGGCACTGTCGACCTCCTCCCCCTACTGGAATGGCGAGGATACGGGCTTGTCGTCCTATCGTCTGACGGTGTTTGATAACCTGCCCCGCACCGGGCTGCCTCCGGTCTTTAGCAGTTGGGGCGAATATGAACGTACGACCGGCGTGCTGGTCGAACTGGGCGTGATCGAGGATACCTCGAAAATCTGGTGGGACCTGCGCCCGTCGCACCGCTTTCCCACGCTTGAAACACGGATCATGGATGTGCAGCCCCGGCTGGAACATGCGCTGTCGCTGGCTGCACTGGTGCAGGCGCTGACGCGGATGTTGTGCCGCCTGAAAGACCGCAACCTGCGCTGGCGGCAATACGACAAGTTCCTGATCGGCGAGAACCGCTGGCGGGCGCTGCGATACGGCGTGGGCGAAGGGCTGATTGATTTCGGCGACCGCTCGATCAAACCGATGCCCGAACTGATCGGAGAGCTCATGGGGCTGTTGGCCGAGGATACCGAGGCGCTGGGAACCATGGCCGAACTTGCCCATCTGCGCCAGATTGCCGAAACCGGAACTTCAGCCACCCGTCAGCGCCGCGCCCATGCCGAGGCGACCGCGCGTGGCGAAAACCCGGGCATGGCGGTTGTCAAACACCTGATCGAAGAATTCCACGCCGATCTATAGCGGTCAGACTGCGGCGAGAATCTCTTTGATCTTGTCGGCGACCGGTTCGTACAGGTCGCGGTCTTTCCAATAGCCGTTGTGAGATAACGGGTTCCACGAGGTAAAGATCTTGCCCGCATTGATGGGCTTGTCCCGAAGTGCCCGGTCCTGCACCAGTTGCGCATAGCTTGGGGCGCTTTTGCCCAGCGGGAACCCCAGAACATCGTGGCGGTCATAATAATTGTACCACCACGTCCGAAAGCGCAGCGCAGGCGGCAGTTCCCGGTTCGGGGCCATGATGGGGAAAATCTCATTCTCGGGATAGGCGAACAGAAAAATCGGGATGTTGCAGCCAAAGGTGACGATGCCTGCGACGGTCTTCATGTTCTCGACATTGGTCTGATGCACCGGCGCGCCGCCCTGCCGCAGATGCCGTTGCATATCATAGATATAGTTCGACATGATGTGCCCGCCCAACGAATGCGCAAGGATCAGAACCGGGCCATCCGACCCGACTTGATGCCTGACGACGCCCATGACGTTTTCGATCTTTTGGTGAATGGCATCGTAAATCTTGTCATTGTCATCCGGCGTGGGCCGATAAGATGCGGCATCCGACAGGTTGCACACCACAAACTCGCGCAGCTTGTCATAGCCCAGACTGCGGTTGATCTTTTTCAGATAGTCCTTCTGCCGCCCCTGCAGCACCTGCGCCCAGACAACCTCGTGCCAGATGACGTCGCTCATATCCGCGCCAACGCGGCGCGCCACCCTTTGCTTCAGCCCCTTGGAAAATGTCGGCGTTGTCGAGGCGGGCTGGCCCTGCGGCCTGTATTGGCTGCCCATTCCGTGAATCGCAACTACGGCCAGTTTATGTGTCGCCATTGGGATGCTCCGTGAAATCTGCTGGTAAAATACCGTCATCATACCGCAGCCGCCAAAATCCCCCAAATGGTGGCACAGCGTTTGCCGTCGCTGAAAAATTTCTGTAAGGATTGGGGAATAAAGAAACGATCGTTCAATTCTACTGGAACAGGGGCCAGACACCATGGATTTCGCGCTGACCGAGGAACAGACAGCCATCTTCGACATGGCCTACGCTTTTGGCCAGGACCACATCGCCCCCTTTGCGCGCCAGTGGGAAGCCGACGGCACCATCCCCAAAGACCTTTGGCCCAAGATCGGAGAGCTTGGTTTTGGCGGCCTCTACGTCTCGGAAGACGGCGGCGGGTCAGGCCTGAGCCGTCTGGACGCAACACTTGTGTTCGAGGCCCTGTCGATGGCCTGCCCCTCGGTCGCGGCCTTCCTGTCGATCCACAATATGTGCGCCAAGATGCTGGACAGCTTCGCCAGCGATGATCTGAAATCGCGGATCATGCCGGATATCCTCAGCCTCCAGACCGTCCTCAGCTATTGCCTGACGGAACCCGGTTCAGGCTCGGACGCCGCCGCGCTGAAAACCCGGGCCGAGCGGACCAACGAAGGCTATACCCTGAACGGCTCCAAGGCCTTCATTTCGGGTGGCGGCTATTCGGATGCCTATGTCTGCATGGTCCGCACTGGCGAAGCTGGTCCCCGGGGGATTTCGACGGTCTATGTCGAGGATGGCACCCCCGGCCTCAGCTTTGGCGCGCTGGAACAGAAGATGGGCTGGAAAAGCCAGCCCACCGCACAGGTTCAGTTCGACGATTGCAAAATTCCCGCAGGCAATCTGGTCGGCACCGAGGGCGACGGCTTCAAATACGCGATGATGGGGCTGGACGGCGGGCGTCTGAACATCGCCTCATGCTCGCTGGGGGCGGCGCAGAACGGGCTGGATATGACCTTGCAATATATGTCCGAACGTAAGGCCTTTGGTCAGTCCATCGACCAGTTTCAGGCCTTGCAGTTCCGCCTCGCGGATATGGAGATCGAATTGCAAGCCGCCCGTACCTTCCTGCGGCAGGCGGCATGGAAACTGGATCAGGGCGCACCCGATGCCACCAAATTCTGCGCCATGGCCAAGAAATTCGTGACCGAGACGGGATCGAAAGTGGTCGATCAGTGCCTGCAACTGCACGGCGGCTATGGCTATCTGGCCGATTACGGCATCGAAAAGCTTGTGCGCGATCTGCGGGTGCACCAAATTCTCGAAGGCACCAACGAGATCATGCGCGTCATCGTCGCGCGCCAGATGCTCGCAAACCGCTGAGGGCTGAATGGCTGACATCGACATCCGAACCGCCGGGCGCGCCGGGCGCATCACCCTGACCCGTCCCAAAGCCCTGAATGCGCTGAGCTATGAGATGTGCATGGCCATCGATACCGCCCTGCGCAACTGGCGCGAGGATGATGCGGTTGATCTAATCATTTTTGACGCCCAAGGCGACAAGGCCTTCTGCGCCGGCGGTGACATCGCGGAGTTATACGCCACTGGCACCAGTGGCGATTTCGACTATGGCCGGACATTTTGGCGGGACGAATACCGCCTGAACGCTCTGATCTTCGAATACCCCAAACCTGTGATCAGCTTGCTGCAGGGTTTCACCATGGGCGGTGGTGTGGGCATAGGCTGCCATGGCAGTCACCGGGTCGTTGGCGAAAGCTCCAGAATCTCGATGCCCGAATGCTCGATCGGCCTCATCCCGGATGTGGGCGGATCGCTGATGCTCGCGCAGGCCCCCGGACGCCTGGGGGAATACCTGGGTACAACCGGCCATCGCATGGGCCCAGCAGACGCGATCTACGCGGGCTTTGCCGATCATTTCATTCCACAGGAACGTTGGCCCGAACTCGTTGAACTCCTCGAGGCCTCGGGGCGCGCGGATGTTATTACGGATCACACCGAAACGCCGCCGAAAGGCGATCTGTCCGATCTGCAACCGCAGATCGACGCGCTGTTTGCCGGTGCGACATTGACTGCCATCCTGAACAACCTACGCAACCGAGACCAAGAATTTTCGACGAAAATTCTCGACGGCCTGCAGCGGAATGCGCCGATCTCGATGGCTTGCACGATAAAAATGCTGCACCGCCTGCGCGGGCCAAACCTGACCCTGCGCACGGCGCTCGACATGGAGTATCGCTTTACCTATCGCGCGATGGAACACGGGGATTTTCTGGAAGGCATCCGTGCCCTGATCATCGACAAGGATCGCAATCCGAAGTGGCAATTTGCCGACATGGACGTGCCTGCGACCGCCGTTTCAAAAATGCTGCAACCGCTTGGGGTGGATGCGTTGAGTTTTGCAGAGGAGTAAGGGATGAAAATCGGATTCATTGGACTGGGCAACATGGGTGCCCCGATGGCTGCCAATCTGGTCAAGGCAGGGCATGATGTCATCGGCTTCGACCGTGCCGATATCGCGGTCGAAGATGTTGCAATGGCCTCTGCCGCCACCGAGGCCGCGGCCAACGCGGATGCCGTCATCACCATGCTGCCCAACGGCCAGATCCTGCGCGCGGTGGCGGACGAGGTCATCCCGGCCATGCAACCCGGCGCCGTGTTCATCGACTGTTCGACGGTTGACGTGGACAGCGCCCGCGCCGTGGCACAGCAAGCGCTCGACGCCGGGCTTCTGGCGGTCGATGCGCCGGTCTCGGGCGGGATCGGCGGGGCTGCTGCGGGAACGCTGACTTTCATGGCCGGGGGCTCTGACGCCGCTTTTGCAAAAGCCGCGCCTCTGTTCGACATCATGGGCCAGAAAGCCGTACATTGCGGCGAGGCAGGTGCCGGTCAGGCTGCCAAGATCTGCAATAACATGATCCTGGGCGTCACCATGATTGCCACCTGCGAGGCGTTTGCGCTGGCCGACAAGCTGGGCCTCGACCGGCAAAAGATGTTCGACGTGGTCAGCACGTCTTCGGGCTATAGCTGGACGATGAACGCCTACTGCCCTGCCCCCGGGGTCGGGCCGCAAAGCCCAGCCGATAACGGCTATCAGCCCGGTTTCGCGGCCGAACTAATGCTGAAAGACCTGCGCCTCAGCCAGCAGGCCGCAGAAAGCGCCGATGCGGACACGCCGATGGGACAGATTGCCACCGCGCTCTACGAGCAGTTCGTCGAAGGCGAGGACGGGATGGGCCGCGACTTTTCCGCGATGCTGCCCCGGTTTGAAAAGCGCGGGCGGGGTTAGCCGCGGCGAAAACTCGCACAGGGCTCGTAAACAGGGTGACGTGCCCCTATCTGATTGCCTAAGACTGCACCAGTTGATGCCGCCGGAGACCGCTGGAATGAAAACCCTGATCCATCTGACCGCAATTGCGCTGCTGGCGCTCAGCCCTGTTTCGGCTCTGGCCGGAAACGGCAAGGGCAAAGGTAAGGGCAAGAGCGATTTCAAGGTCCAGCGGGTTGCTCCTCAGACGGGTGTTGTGGTCGGCAATGCGGGTCATTGCCCGCCGGGGCTGGCCAAAAAGGCGATCCCGTGCGTGCCTCCGGGTCAGGCGAAAAAGCTCTATCGTATGGGCGACCGGATCGACCGGGACTATCTGTGGATCAACGATCCCTATCGCTATGGCCTGAGGCGCGGTGGCTACTATGTGCGTGCCGGGGACTATGTCTATTCGATTGACCCCGAGACGCACAAAGTTCTGAACCTGATCGGTGCTGTCGCTGACATTCTCTACTGACTTGGCTTACTCCGCGGCGACGCGCCCGGACTTCAGCATCGGCTTCAGGTATTGCCCGGTATGGCTGCGCTCGCACGTAGCCACATCCTCAGGCGTACCTGCCGCCACGATCTGACCACCGCCGTCACCGCCCTCGGGGCCGATATCGATAATCCAGTCCGCGGTCTTGACCACATCCAGATTGTGTTCGATCACCACGACCGTATTGCCCTGATCTACCAATTCATGCAGCACTTCCAGCAGCTTACGCACGTCTTCGAAATGCAGCCCTGTCGTAGGCTCATCAAGGATATAGAGCGTCCGCCCCGTAGATCGCTTGCTCAACTCCTTTGACAGCTTGACCCGTTGCGCCTCGCCGCCGGACAGCGTGGTCGCCTGCTGGCCGACCTTGATGTAACCCAGCCCAACACGGGCCAGCGCATCCATCTTGTCGCGGATCGAGGGGACGGCCTTAAAAAACTCCTGCGCATCTTCCACTGTCATATCAAGCACATCCGCGATAGACTTGCCCTTGAACTTGATCTCCAACGTCTCGCGGTTGTACCGCGCACCCTTGCAGGTTTCACAAGTCACGTAGACATCGGGCAGAAAGTGCATCTCGATCTTGATGACACCATCGCCCTGACAGGCCTCGCACCGCCCGCCCTTCACGTTGAAACTGAACCGCCCGGGCTTGTAGCCGCGCGCCTTGGCCTCGGGCAGACCAGCGAACCAGTCGCGGATCGGGGTGAAGGCCCCGGTGTAAGTCGCTGGATTCGAACGCGGAGTCCGCCCGATGGGGCGCTGGTCGATGTCGATCACCTTGTCCAGATGTTCGAGCCCCTTTATCGTCTCACAGGGCGCAGGCGTCTGTCGCGCACCGTTCAGGCGCATCGAGGCGGTCTTGAACAGCGTCTCAATCGTCAACGTGGATTTGCCACCACCCGACACGCCGGTGACGCAGACGAACTTGCCCAGCGGGAATTCAGCCGTCACGTTTCTGAGGTTATTGCCAGTCGCCTTGACCACCGTCACCTTTTGCTTTTTCCCCTTACGCCGCTCGGACGGCACTATAATCTCGCGCGTGCCCGACAGGTACTGACCCGTGATCGAGGCCGCATCCCCCGCGATCTGGTCCGGTGTGCCGTGACTGACCACCTGCCCGCCATGCACGCCCGCGCCCGGGCCGATATCGAACACATAATCCGCCTCTCGAATAGCCTCTTCGTCATGTTCGACAACGATGACGGTATTGCCCTGATCGCGCAGGTTCTTGAGCGTGCCCAGCAGCCGGTCATTATCACGCTGGTGCAAGCCGATCGACGGCTCATCCAAAACGTACAAAACCCCGGTCAGGCCCGAGCCGATCTGACTGGCCAGCCGGATACGCTGGCTTTCGCCGCCGGACAAAGTGCCACTTGAGCGTGACAGCGTAAGGTACTCCAAACCCACATTATTCAGGAATCCAAGTCGTTCACGGATTTCCTTGAGAATGGCCCGCGCGATCTCGTTCTTCTGCACGCTCAGATGGTTCGGCGCATCCTCGACCCAGGCCAGCGCCTCGCGGATCGACATTTGGACCACCTGCCCCACATGCAGTCCGGCGATCTTGACGGCCAAAGCTTCGGCGCGCAGCCGGTAGCCGGTGCAGGTGCCACAGGGGCGATTGTTCTGATAGCGCTCGAACTCTTCCCGAATCCAGGCGCTGTCGGTCTCGCGATAGCGGCGCTCCATATTTGGGATCACGCCCTCGAAACTGCGGGTGACTTGATAGACCCGGCCCCCTTCGTCATAGCGGAACTGGATTTCCTCGTCGCCCGAGCCGCGCAGAAACACCTGCTGCACCTTCTTGGGCAGGTCCTTCCACGGCGTGTTCTTGTCGAACTCATAATGGCGCGCGATGGCTTCGATGGTCTGCAGGAAATATGGCGACTTCCCTTTGCGCCAAGGGGCCAGCGCGCCGTCATACAGTTTCAGCGTTTGATCCGGCACCACCAGCCGTTCGTCAAAGAACAGCTCAACCCCCAACCCGTCGCAATCCGGGCAGGCCCCGAAGGGTGCGTTGAACGAGAACAGGCGCGGTTCGATCTCGGGGATGGTGAAACCACTGACTGGACAGGCAAAATTCTCGCTGAACGTGATGCGTTCGGGGTCGCCTTCCTTTGGTGCGGTTTCAAGAATAGCGATGCCATCGGCCAGATCCAGAGCGGTACGCAGACTGTCGGCCAGCCGCGTCTCCATACCTTCGCGGACGACCAGGCGGTCGACCACCACGTCGATGTCATGACGGAACTTCTTGTCCAGCGTCGGCGGCTCGTCCAGTTCGTAGAATTCGCCATCCACCTTGACGCGTTGGAAGCCCTGCTTGCGGAGTTCCAGAAACTCTTTCTTATATTCGCCCTTCCGGTCGCGCACGATGGGGGCCAGCAGATAGCCGCGCGTGCCCTCGTCCATCGTCATGATCCGGTCAACCATGTCCTGCACCTGCTGCGCCTCGATCGGCAGTCCGGTCGCGGGGCTATAGGGCGTTCCGGCGCGGGCGAAGAGCAGACGCAGATAGTCGTAAATCTCGGTCACGGTCCCCACGGTCGAGCGGGGATTCTTCGACGTGGTTTTCTGTTCGATAGAAATCGCCGGGCTCAGACCGCTGATGTGATCCACATCCGGCTTTTCCATCATATCCAGGAACTGCCGCGCATAGGCCGACAGGCTCTCGACATAGCGCCGCTGCCCCTCGGCATAGATCGTGTCAAACGCCAGCGAGGATTTGCCCGAACCGGACAGGCCGGTGATCACCACCAGTTGATCCCGCGGGATGTCGACATCGATACTCTTGAGGTTATGCTCGCGCGCGCCGCGCACCTCGATATTCTTCAGCTCAGCCATTCTGGCCCCCAACACACACGTCCCCTAGACATAGGCGAGCGGCGCTGAGTCTCCAACCAAAAAATGAGAACAAAGTATGAACGAGCTGAATTTCGACGGACCCCGCCCTAACCCGCCGATTTGCGCGCCAATGCCCACGCGCAAATCGGAAATGCCGGATCATTGTTCAGATCGTCGGTCCGGGGGTCATAGACCGGAGGCCAATCCGGTTCGAGGTTCCGCAGCGCGGCCTGCCGGTTGCCCCATTGTTCGGCCCGGATATGCGCCGGATCGAATCCGCATTCGGTCAGCAGGTTCTCGAGCCCACGGGCAGACCAGCGCGAACAATCATGCGGGGCCGCGTGGAACGGGATGAAGAACGGCACCGCCAGCCAGAAATAGCCACCCGGGCGCAGCATCTCTTGCACGTTCAGGGTCGCCTCGAACGGACGGTCGAGGTGTTCCCAGACCTGATTGGCAAGCACCAGATCGAATTGCCGGACCCTTCCCTGTTCGTCCAGCAAAGGCCCGCTGCAGATGTCATGCTGGTTGAGCCCGACCTGCTGATAGCTGCGAAACCCGAACTGATTGCCCCACGAGCCGGAAATCTCGACCACATCCAGCGCCGACGGACCGAGGTCACGGATCCACTGGCGGCTGCGTCGGGCCATGATTACTCGGTTCAGACTGGTCATGCGGAGCCCTCCGGCTGCGTTTCGGGCAATAGATCACGACGGCAACCGGCTGTCGTCAGAAAACGCGCCAGACCAATGTCTGCATATCCGATCTGAGCGGAAAAATGGCGCGGTTGACGGGGCTCGAACCCGCGACCCCCGGCGTGACAGGCCGGTACTCTAACCAACTGAGCTACAACCGCGCATTTAGGGTCTCTGTCCGATCCGTTTGCCCGGATCAAAGGCTGGCAGCGATGGCGCGGTTGACGGGGCTCGAACCCGCGACCCCCGGCGTGACAGGCCGGTACTCTAACCAACTGAGCTACAACCGCCCACTGCCCGTTCATTGCTGAACGTTGGGGTGTATTATGGCCCCGGTCGGGCAGCGTCAAGCGGCGTTTTCAAGTATTTTTGTCCGATACCGTTTTTTTCGCAAAGCACAGCGTTTCCGCCTGCCCCCTTGGATCAGGAAAACGCCGACGGCCACCTGCAAAACCTGCGGTTTCATCTTGCGAACAGGCCAAAGCCGATGTATCAGCCGCAGCTATGGGTGATTAGCTCAGTGGTAGAGCGTTTCGTTCACATCGAAAATGTCAGCGGTTCAAATCCGTTATCACCCACCATTCCTTCTTCAACATCAGCACCTTATGGAGCGTTCGCCGGGTATTTTTCTGGCAAGCCTCAGGCAGTCAACCGCCGACATAAACACCTGTTCTGGGTCGATAAAATATCTTCTGGTCATGAAGTCGGCCCAAAAGATCGTGCATCTTGTGCAGGAAATCTTCGCGTGCGGCTTTATCCTCGTTGGACTCCTGAGCCGGTTCACTCGATTTCGATGCGATTGCCTGGCGCATTGCCTTCTCAATCAGGTCCATATCTTCAACGGAAAGCTCAAACAGATCGTTATACTGGGGCACTCCGATTTCTCCTTCCGCGGTGCAGGAATTTAGCGTGCCTGAACTTCGTCTGCTTTTCCACTATTAACCTCCCCGATCAGCGTTCGGGCTTCGCGGCATAGAGCCAGCCTAGGGAAACCTGGGGATTTTCGTCTGTTTCTCAACGCTTGCCAGGAATCTGCTTGACTGACTATGCTGATATTGCGCATGGGGCGGGATGTGACATGGCGGATCTGAAACGGGAAATCGGTCTTGTCGGCCTGACCTTCATCTCGGTCGGCGGCATCATCGGGTCTGGATGGCTGTTTGGGCCGCTGCTGGCCGTGCAACACGCCGGGCCAGCGGCGATCTTGTCCTGGATCATCGGTGCCGTGGCCATGTTCATTCTGGCGATTACCTTTGCCGAGATCTCGGCCATGCTGCCCATCCCCGGTGGCATCGCGCGGGTGCCGCAGTTTTCGCACGGCAATATCGTGTCAATGGCAATGGGATGGACCGCCTGGATCGGCTATAACACCACCGCCCCGATTGAGGTCGAGGCGATGCTGAAATACCTCGCCCCCTATGCACCCTGGCTGCATTCGGCCGAAACCGGCGACCTGACCGGAGCCGGTATCTCGGTCGCGCTTCTGTTCATGCTGCTGTTTGTGGCCGTAAACGCGCTTGGCGTCAGGTTCTTTGCGCAGGTGAACGCAGTTCTGACGTGGGCCAAGATCGCCGTACCCGTCATCCTGTCCGTCCTGCTGATCGCCACGCGCTTTGATGCGCAGAATTTCACGGCCCCCGACGGGTTTGCCCCCTATGGTCTCAAGGGAATCATGGCTGCCGTTTCGACCGGAGGCGTCATCTTCTCGTTCATCGGCTTCCGGCATGTGGTCGACATGGCCGGTGAGGTGCGCAACCCCAAGTTCGCCATTCCCGCCGCCCTTGTTCTGTCCATCGCGCTGTGTGCTCTGATCTATCTTGGGCTACAGATCGCCTTTATCGGCGCGCTTGATCCTGCGATGATCCGCGACGGCTGGACCAGCCTGAGCTTTGGCGGTCAGGGGCCGCTGGACGGGATCATCATGTCGGTCGGAATACTGTGGTTTCTCAGCCTGCTGAATGTGGGTTCGGTCATCGGCCCCTTTGGCAACGGACTGGTCGCAACAGGCTCGAACGCGCGGATCGCGCTGGCCCTGTCACAGAACGGCTTTCTGCCCACGCGCCTGCAGCTTTTGTCCAGGTTCGGCGTGCCCCTGTGGGCGCTGGCGCTGAATTTTCTGATCGGCATCCTGTTCCTGCTGACCGTGCCATTTACCACCGTCATCGCCCTGAACGGCGCGGCAATCGTCTTGTCCTTCGCCGTCGGCCCCATCGCCGTGGTCTGCCTGCGCGAGCTGCTGCCCGATCACCCAAGATCAATCCGCCTGCCAGCTGTGAAACTTGTGGGCGCCACGGCCTTCGCCATCTCGACGCTCATTGTCTACTGGAGCGGCTGGGACACCGTCTGGCGGCTGGGTATCGCCCTGATCGTAGGCCTGGTCCTGCTGCTGATCCGGTTTCACAACCGGCTTGAAGACATGGACGCGACCGAGGCGTTGTGGCTGGTGCCCTATTTCGGAGGGCTCGGGCTGATCTCGTATATGGGGCAGTTCGGAGACGGCGCGCAGAAGCAGATCCCGTTTGGCTGGGACATTCTGATTTGCGCGGTGTTCTCGGTTGTAATCTTCGCGCTCGCGGTCCGGTCTTCGCTATCGGACGAGAAGTTTAGGGACTATATCGCCGAAGAAGAATTGCTTGGCCCTGCAGAGCCTGTGATCGGCCTCTGAACAAAAAAGGCGGGGTCAGTGCCCCGCCTTTTTAATTTATATTCCTGACCTTAATGCGCAGTCGCGGACGGACCCGAGCCTTCGGCCACCTTGGCCGCTGCCGCAGCGGCTTCCTCGGCGGCTTCGTCCCATTCGATCGGTTCGGGCTTGTCCGTCAGCGCGTGTTCCAGCACTTCCGAGACATGCTTGACCGCGATGATCTTCAACCCCTCTTTGACGTTGTCGGGGATGTCGGCCAGATCTTTTTCGTTCTCTTCCGGGATCAGAACGGTCTTGATCCCGCCCCGCAGCGCCGCCAGCAGTTTTTCCTTTAGACCACCAATCGGCATCGCGTTGCCGCGCAACGAAACCTCGCCCGTCATGGCGATGTCCTTGCGCACCGGAATGCCGGTCAGCACGGACACAATCGAAGTCACCATTGCCAGACCGGCCGACGGGCCATCCTTGGGCGTCGCGCCATCGGGCACGTGAACGTGGATGTCGATCTTGTCGAACTGCGGCGGTTTCACCCCGATCTGAGGCGAGATCGAGCGCACATAAGACGAGGCCGCATCGATGGATTCTTTCATCACATCGCCCAGCTTACCTGTGGTCTTCATCCGTCCCTTACCGGGCAGCTTCAGAGCCTCGATATGCAGCAGATCACCGCCGACAGAGGTCCAGGCCAGACCGGTCACCACGCCCACTTGATCGTCCTGTTCGGCCAGGCCATAGCGGAACTTGGGCACGCCGAGGAAATCATCCAGATTGTCGGGTGTCACCGTGATGGCTTCGGCCTCTTTCTTGATGATCTTGGTTAGCGATTTCCGCGCGACCTTGGCGATTTCACGCTCAAGGTTCCGCACACCAGCCTCGCGGGTATAGGTACGGATGATCGATTGCAGCGCCTCATCGGTCAGTTCGAACTCCTTGTCTTTCAGACCGTGGTTCTTGACCTGCTTGCTGATCAGGTGCTGTTTGGCGATCTCGGCTTTTTCCTCTTCGGTGTAACCGGCCAGCGGAATGATCTCCATCCGATCCAGCAGAGGCCCGGGCATGTTGTAGCTGTTCGACGTGGTCAGGAACATCACGTTGGACAGGTCATATTCGACCTCCAAGTAGTGGTCCATGAACGTGCTGTTCTGTTCCGGGTCCAGCACTTCCAGCATCGCCGAGGCCGGATCGCCACGGAAATCCTGCCCCATCTTGTCGATTTCATCCAACAAGATCAGCGGGTTCGTAGTTTTGGCCTTTTTCAACGCCTGAATGATCTTACCGGGCATCGAACCGATATAGGTCCGGCGGTGGCCGCGAATCTCGGATTCGTCGCGCACGCCGCCCAGCGAGATGCGAATGAACTCGCGTCCCGTGGCTTTGGCAACGGATTTACCCAGCGAGGTCTTACCCACGCCCGGAGGGCCAACAAGGCACAGGATCGGGCCTTTCAGCTTTTTCGAGCGTTGCTGAACGGCCAGATACTCGACGATCCGCTCCTTGACCTTCTCAAGCCCATAGTGATCGGCATCCAGAATGTCCTGCGCGCGGCCCAAGTCTTTTTTGACCCGGGATTTGGTGCCCCAAGGCAGAGCCAGAATCCAGTCCAGATAGTTGCGCACGACGGTGGCCTCGGCCGACATTGGGCTCATGTTGCGCAGCTTTTTCAGCTCGCCCTCGGCCTTTTCGCGCGCCTCTTTCGACAGCTTGGTCTCGGCGATCTTTTCTTCCAGTTCGGCAACTTCGTTGCTGCCGTCCTCGCCATCGCCGAGTTCCTTCTGAATGGCCTTCATCTGCTCATTCAGATAATACTCGCGCTGCGTCTTCTCCATCTGGGATTTGACGCGGGTCTTGATCTTTTTCTCGACCTGCAGAACCGACATTTCGCCCTGCATCAGGCCATAGACCTTCTCAAGCCGCTCACTGACTGAAAGCGTCTCAAGCAGTTCCTGCTTTTGCTCGACCTCGATGCCCAGATGGCCCGAGACCAGATCGGCCAGCTTCGCCGGTTCGGTCGTGTCGCCAACAGCGGTCAGCGCCTCTTCGGGGATGTTCTTGCGCACTTTGGCATAGCGCTCGAATTCATCCGCGACGGTGCGCAGCAGCGCCTCGGTCGTGGTCATGTCACCGGGAATTTCGGTCAGATATTCGGCGCGGGCTTCAAAAAAGTTGTCGTTATCCAGAAACTCGGTGATCTGCACGCGCGCCTGCCCTTCGACCAACACCTTGACGGTGCCATCGGGCAGTTTCAGCAGTTGCAGCACATTGGCCAGCACACCCGAGCGGTAGATGCCGTCAATATCCGGGTCATCGTCGCCGGGGTCCATCTGGCTGGACAACAGAATTTGCTTGTCATCCTGCATTACCTCTTCCAGCGCGCGGACCGATTTGTCACGGCCTACGAACAGCGGCACGATCATGTGCGGGAACACCACGATATCGCGCAGCGGAAGGACGGGGTATGAGGAATTCAGAGGCTCTTGCATGCTCTATCCTTATCGTTGGCAAGACGGCACCGGTCCCTTGTCAAGGCAACGCTTGGCCGTCTCCTGTCTTGGACGATAAACGTGGGGCTCCTGTCTGCCCGTTTCAAGCTTATCGCCATGTCTCGTGATGCAGCATGGCCCGAGGTTCTGGCGACTGCAAGACGTCGCGCAGACATATCCACCGAAATAAGACGACAAAGCCTGTCAGATAGGCTCAATATCCCCTTGCGCGCGCTGTGCGTGGAACTCGGCCTGCCATGCGCTGAACGTGCCTGCGGCAATCGCCGCGCGCATCCCCTGCATGATCTCCTGAAAATAATGCAGGTTGTGCCAGGTCAGCAGCATACCCGAGATCATCTCATTCGCGCGGAACACGTGATGCAGATAAGCGCGGGAATAGTGGGAACAGGCGGGGCAGCCGCACGCCTCGTCCAGCGGGCGCGGATCATCGGCGTGGCGGGCGTTCTTGATGTTGACCACACCATACCGGGTAAACACCTGCCCGGTGCGCCCCGACCGCGACGGCAGAACACAATCCATCATGTCCACCCCGCGCGCGACCGCGCCGACGATATCATCGGGCTTGCCAACGCCCATCAGGTAACGCGGCTTGTCCGTGGGCAGGAAATCCGGCGCATAATCGAGGCAGTCGAACATGGCCTCCTGCCCCTCACCCACGGCCAGACCGCCAATGGCATAACCCTCGAACCCGATCTGTTTGAGTGCCTCGGCGCTTTCTTCGCGCAAATCCCGCTCGAGCCCGCCCTGCATGATGCCGAACAGGGCGTGCCCCGGACGGTCACCAAAGGCCGTGCGGGACCGTTCGGCCCAACGCATCGACAGGCGCATCGACTGCGCGATCCGGTCGCGGTCGGCAGGCAAGGCCGGGCATTCGTCGAAACACATCACGATATCCGAGCCCAGCAGGCGTTGAATCTCCATCGAACGCTCGGGCGACAGTTCGTGTTTCGAGCCGTCGATATGAGATTTGAAGGTCACGCCCTTTTCGGTCAGCTTGCGCAGCCCGGCCAGCGACATCACCTGAAACCCGCCCGAATCCGTCAGGATCGGCCGATCCCAGTTCATGAACTTGTGCAGCCCGCCCAGCCGGTCGATCCGCTCGGCCGTGGGGCGCAGCATCAGGTGATAGGTGTTGCCCAGCAAAATATCGGCCCCCGTGGCGCGCACGCTTTCGGGCATCATCGCCTTGACCGTCGCCGCCGTGCCCACAGGCATGAAGGCGGGCGTCCGCACCTCTCCCCGAGGGGTGTGGATCACGCCGGTCCGGGCCTTGCCATCGGTGGCTTTCAAATCAAACGAGAAACGGTCGGTCATCCTGACACCCTACGATCACGGGAACCGGGCCGCGTTTGCCCGATCTACCCCGGTTTTGCAACCCGGACCGGTGGCGATGCAAAGCCGTCACAGATCATGGTACAGTTGCATTCGCAGATTTGCATTCCTGGCAGCTCAATCCATACCAGAGTTGAAATCGGGCGACTCAATCTCCAAATGTATACTATCGTACACAATAAAAGAGGACAGATATGATCGAAGACCAGATTATTGGATTGCTTTCATCGAATATCATTTACCTTGTGGCCGCCGCCCTTGTCATCGTCGTCATTCTGAAAGGCATCAAGATCGTCCCTCAATCCGAGAAATACGTGGTTGAACGGTTCGGTCGCCTGCATTCGGTCCTTGGGCCAGGCATCAACTTTATCGTTCCGTTTCTGGATGTTGCACGTCACAAGATATCCATTCTGGAACGCCAGTTGCCCAACGCGACGCAGGACGCGATCACCAAGGACAACGTTCTGGTGCAGATCGATACATCGGTGTTCTACCGTATTCTGGAGCCCGAGAAGACCGTCTACCGCATCCGCGACGTGGACGGGGCGATCACCACCACTGTCGCCGGGATCGTCCGCGCCGAGATCGGCAAGATGGACCTTGATGAGGTCCAATCGAACCGCGCGCAATTGATTGAACGCATTCAGGAAAGCGTTGAAACGGCCGTCGACGACTGGGGCATCGAAGTGACCCGGGCCGAGATTCTGGACGTGAACCTCGATCAGGCCACCCGCGACGCGATGCTGCAACAGCTGAACGCCGAACGTGCCCGCCGCGCGCAGGTGACCGAGGCCGAGGGCCAGAAACGCGCTGTCGAGCTGCACGCCGATGCCGAATTGTACGCGGCCGAGCAAACCGCCAAGGCCCGTCGCATTCAGGCCGAGGCCGAGGCCTATGCCACCGGCGTCGTCGCCAAGGCCATTCAGGACAACGGCATCGAGGCCGCGCAATATCAGGTCGCCCTGAAACAGGTTGAGGCGCTGAACGCTCTGGGCAACGGCACCGGTTCGCAAACCATCGTTGTGCCTGCCAACGCGCTTGAGGCATTCGGCAATGCCTTCAACATGCTGAAAGGAGGCAAATGATGGCCGACCCCTTCTGGCTGACATGGTGGATCTGGCTGGCCGGAGCGCTGACGCTGGGCATTCTCGAAATCCTTTTGCCCGGCTTCATCTTTCTGGGGTTTGCTATCGGCGCGGCCATCACCGGCCTGCTGTTGCTGATCCCCGGCGTGACCCCGACGCTGGCGGTTCTGGCGTTGATTTTTGCGGTCCTGTCTCTGGTCTCGTGGCTGGTGCTGCGGCGCATGTTTGCCCTGCCCCATGGTCAGGTCAAAACCTTCAACCACGACATCAACGACTGATCCGCTGTGGCGCCTTTCGCGGGCGCCACGGCCCCTCTGGACGCTGCCCAGCTCTTTCCCTATATAATTCGTCAGGTAACAGACCCGAGGCTTGAATGACCCACCCCAGCGAACAGTTCGAAGGCAGCCCGCTGATTGCGCCTTCGACCATTGATCACCCGCTTTATGAACCCGTGGTCGACGCCTGCCGGACCGTTTTCGACCCCGAGATTCCGGTCAACATCTACGACCTCGGCCTGATCTACACGATCGATATCAACAGCGAGAACGCGGTCAAAGTCATCATGACCCTGACCGCGCCCGGCTGCCCGGTCGCCGGCGAGATGCCGGGCTGGATCATGGAAGCCATCGAACCCGTGGCCGGTGTGAAAGAGGTCGATGTCGAACTGACATGGGAGCCCCCCTGGGGCATGGAGATGATGTCGGACGAAGCCCGGCTTGAACTGGGCTTTATGTAAACCACCGGGCGATCCACAGGTTTTTGCTGTTTGTCATAAAACGGTTATGAGCCTGTTACGATTCTGTTGATCGATTGACACAAAGGGTTGGCAGGTTTGCCGCGCGCCTGTCGCTGTGCAAGCATTCCGGGGCAAAAAACCTGATTGCCGTCCCCATAAGTATCTGGCCCGGATGTTGAGACCGCCCTTGCCCGAGGGCGGTCTTTTTTCACCCCCTACTCGATCCCGCAGGTCGATTTGATCTCGGTCGCGCGCGCATCCAACTCTTTGATGTAATCGCCCGACAACATCTTCAGATGCTTGTTCTCGGTCCCCGTGATCAGACCCAACAGGGCACCGGCGGGCAGGATCGAGACTACGCTTTCGACCTGCTGATCCTCGGCATGTTTCTTTTCGGCTGCGATCGCGCGCAGATCACCAGGCGCGGTGGCGCAGTTGACCGGATGCCGTTTGTCCGCGTCGGCCGCGATGGCCGTATTTGCCAGCAGAAGCCCAGTCAGAACGCCCGCACCGATCCGTTGCAGTAAGGGTTGTGCCATTATCCAGCCTCTCTCAGAAATCTAGTCTTGCCTGTCACGCTACGGTCATCCAACGCCGCAAAGCAATCGGTTTTGCGTCCGCAATCCCTTGAGCCCGGCGCGCCCTGGCCCTAAATAAGCTACAACGCGCGAAAACGGAGCCCCCCATGTTTGGCATTCCCGGCAAGCAGGCCGTGACCATGACACCCAAAGCCGCCGAGCAGATTGTTCGGTTGATGCAATCCGGCGGCCATGCAGGCCTGCGGATCGGCGTCAAGAAAGGCGGCTGCGCGGGGATGGAATACACCATGGACTATGTCGACCAGGCCGACCCCAATGACGAAGTGGTCGAACAGGACGGCGCGCGCGTGATGATCGCGCCGATGGCGCAGATGTTCCTGTTCGGGACCGAGATCGACTATGAGGTCTCGTTGCTGGAATCCGGCTTCAAGTTCCGCAACCCCAACGTCGTCGATGCCTGCGGCTGCGGCGAATCGATCAAGTTCGACGAAAGCCTTGCTCAGCGTTAAGGCACCGATTGCAGGTGTACGTAGGTTTCATTGAAACGCCGCGTCAGGTGATCGCCTGCCCGTATGACCTGCCCCGATCCCGGCGGCGCGACATTGGTATCGTATGAAGGGTTGAAAAACAGCGGCACCGAAATCCGTTCATTCGCACCACCCCGGACACGGTGCAGGGTCGCCTTGACCTCTCCGTCGGTCCAGAATTCAAGCATCTCGCCAAAATTGATCACGAACCGGCCGGGCTCGACCTGAACGCCCTGCCATGTGCCATCGGGCATCTGCACCTCAAGCCCCGGCGCACCATCAGTGGCCAGCAGGGTCAGACAGCCATAGTCCGTATGCGCGGCGATGCCGAAATCGTTTTCTCCGGCCCAATCGGGGCGTTGCGGATAGAAATTGCCACGCAGCAAGGCCATCGGCGTGTCAAACGCCGCGTCGAAACTGCGCACGTCCCGGCCAAGCGCGGCAGCAATCGCGCGCAGGACTCGCATCGCAACCGCGCAGGCATCGGTATAGTAATTCTGTATCGTGTCGCGGAACTCATCGGCGCCCTCGGGCCACAGGTTCGGCGCGTAAACGGGCAGTTCCCGCGCCGCATAAGGATTGCCCGGGGGCAGTTCGTAGCCGCAATCGAACACCTCTTTGTAGTCGGGGTTGGCGTTGGGATCGACCTGCTCGGATTTCGAGGCTCCCCAGCCCCGGTTCGCGCCGGTGGTCGCCATGTTCACGGTTTGCTTGACCGGCTCGGGCAACCCGAAGAAGGCGCGATATGCGGCCAGAACCTGACAGACACGGTCCCCGTCCAGACCTGTTTTGGAAACCGTCAGAAACCCGACCTGCCCGACGGCGCGCCGCAGCCGCGCCAATTCATCCGCATCGCGCCGGTCCAGCTTTTCAAGATTGAGATTGTCGATCATGAACGCCCCCTTGGTTCCCGCGCGCACTCTGTCGATTGTGCGATACCTCCGCAACCGGAATTGTCAGCCGCCCCCGCGGGTGTTATCCGATTCCCGACATATCCGGGACGGAGGAACGACGATGCGGCGCAAGCTTGCGGCAGGCAACTGGAAAATGAACGGCACCGGTGCCGACCTGACCGAGATCGAGGCGCTGGCCCGCGCGCACCCTGACCCCTCGGTCGACATCCTGATCTGCCCTCCGGCGACCTTGGTGCATCGGGCCGCGCAAGTCGGTGGCATTGCCATCGGGGGTCAGGATTGCCACGCCAACGCGTCCGGCGCGCATACCGGTGACCTGAGTGCAGGAATGCTGGTCGATGCGGGGGCGACGTCGGTCATTCTGGGCCATTCCGAGCGCCGCGAGGACCACGGTGAAAGCAACGAAGACGTCCGCGCCAAGGCAAATGCCGCAATGGAGGCCGGTCTGATGGCGATCATCTGCGTCGGCGAAAGCCTTGAACAGCGCGAGGCCGCCAATACGCTGGACATCATCGGCGGCCAGATGTCGGGTTCAATCCCCGATCAGTCGACCGGCGAGAATCTGGTTGTGGCCTATGAACCGATCTGGGCCATCGGCACCGGCAAGGTCCCCACGCTGGACGAAATCAGTGAGGTTCACGATTTCATCCGCGCCCGTCTGGAACGCCGTTTTGGCGAGGGTGTGGGGCGCTCGGTCCGGTTGCTGTATGGCGGATCGGTCAAACCGGGTAATGCGGCGGACATCTTCGGTGTGCCGAATGTCGATGGCGCTCTGGTCGGCGGGGCCAGCCTGAAGGCGCAGGATTTCTCGGGTATCATCAGCGCGCTTGAAGGCGCCTGAGCGCTATTCGGCGATATCCTCGGCCCATAGCTCGGGCTTTTCCGCGATAAACCGCTTCATCAGCGCGATACAGTCGGGGTCATCGGCGATGACGACCTCGACCCCGCGCTCGCGCAGAAAGGCTTCGTTGCCGCCGAAATTCAGGGTGTCGCCGATGACAACGCGCGGGATACCGAACTGAACGATGGTGCCCGCGCACATCATGCAGGGCGACAGCGAGGTATAGAGCACCGTATCGCGGTAGCTGCGCTGCCGTCCGGCCTTGCGCAGCGCATCCATCTCGCCATGGGCAATGGGATCGCCGCGCTGGACGCGCTGGTTGCGGCCCTGTGCGACCACTTCACCGCCACGGGCCAGAACCGATCCAATCGGGCAACCGCCCTCGTCAAAGCCCGCCCTTGCCTCGTCATAAGCAATACGCAGCAGTCGGATGTCAGTGTCGGTGAGCATTGTCATGGGCCCCAGTTGTCGTCGGCAAGCTTGGCGCGCGGCGACAGGCCCGTCAACCACGCTCAGGCCAGCTTCATGGCGATCATGCCCGAGATGATAAGCACTGCTGCCACCATCCGCATCGGCGTCAGCGCTTCGCCCAGCAACATCACACCGACCAGAAACGCGCCGACCGCGCCGATGCCGGTCCAGATCACATAAGCCGTGCCCAGCGGCAGCGTCCGCATTGCCAGTGCCAGCAGACCAAAGGACCCTACCATCGACACACCCATGATCGCCGTGGGCCAAAGCCGCGTGAAGCCCGCCGATTGCTTCATCGCAACCGCCCAGACGATTTCCAGAAGACCGGCAAAAAGAAGAAAAATCCAAGCCATGACAGACCCTCCGATACTTCGGGTCGTCCCGAAAAAAGTATCCATGACGGAGAGGTCGTCCTCAAGCCCCTATCTATGAACGCCAACGGACGTTTCAAGAGGGCAGAAACCGGGCGGAAAACTCCGCCCGGTTCGTGAACATCTAGTTCGTTATGATTTCCGGCCCCATGAACGTGTTGGGCAGGAAGGTCGATATCCAGGGGATATACGTGACCATGATCAGGAACACGAACAGCACGGCCAGGAAGGGCAGCGCGGCGCGCACAACCGCCATCATCGGCATCCCCGCCACGCCCGAGGTCACGAACAGGTTCAGACCGACCGGAGGCGTGATCATCCCGATCTCCATGTTCACCACCATGATAATGCCCAGATGGATCGGGTCGATGCCCAGCTCGATGGCAATCGGGAACACCAGCGGCGCGACGATCACCAGCAGGCCCGAGGGCTCCATGAACTGACCACCGATCAGCAGGATCACGTTCACCACGATCAGGAAGGTCACCGGTCCCAAACCTGCCGACAGCATGGCGCTGGCGATGGTCTGCGGCACCTGCTCGTCCGTCAGAACGTGCTTCAGGATCAGCGCGTTGGCGATCACGAACAGCAGCGTCACGGTCAGCTTGCCTGCCTCGAACAGCGTGTGCTTGGTGTCGGGATGCACGAACGCAGTCAGCAGCGCATAAGGTTTCTTGATCAGAGGCAGGTTCTGATCATCACCTTTGACATGCAGCGGCCCCATGTCCTTGTAGACAAAGCTGGCGATCAGGAAGGCATAGACAGCGGCCACAGCGGCGGCCTCGGTCGGGGTGAAGATGCCGCCATAGATACCGCCCAGAATGATGACGATCAGGAACAGGCCCCAAGCGGCCTCGCGCGCCGAGGTGAAGATCTCGCCCCAGCCCAACCATTCGCCCTTGGGCAGGTTCTTGACCTTGGCCATGACGTAGATGGTGATCATCAGCATCAGACCCGCCATCAAGCCCGGGATGACGCCCGCAAGGAACATACGGCCAACCGAGACCTCAACGGCGGCGGCATACACGACCATCACGATCGACGGCGGGATCAGGATGCCCAGCGTACCCGCGTTACAGATCACACCGGCGGCGAATTCCTTGGAATAGCCCACCTGACGCATCCCGGCGATGACGATTGAACCAATCGCCACAACGGTTGCCGGAGACGACCCGGAAAGCGCGGCAAACAGCATACAAGCGAAAACACCCGCAATCGCCAGACCGCCCGGCAGGTGCCCCACACAGGCAATCGAGAACCGGATGATCCGTCGCGCCACCCCACCTGTCGTCATGAAGGACGACGCAAGAATGAAGAACGGAATCGCGAGCAGGGTAAAGTGCCCCTCGAACGCCTCGAACAGCGTACCCGCGACCGAGGCCAGCGAACTGTCGGAATAAATCAGCAGGAACAGGGTCGAGCTGAGGCCAAGCGCCACCGCAATCGGAACACCGATCAGCAGCAGGCCGATGACCATCGAAAAAAGAAGTACGACGTCCATCAGTCATGTTCTCCTTGCAGGGCGCGGACTTCTTCGATCTCGTCCTCGACTTCGTGGCTGGCGACGATGCGGTCGGTCTGACCGCGCAGGATCTCGATACCGGCCTGCGTGAACCGGATCACCAGCAGCAGCATCGACACCGGCAGCACCAGATAGGGCACCACCTTGGGCAGTTTCTCGTACCCCTCGCCGTAGTTGATCAGGCCTTCAAGAAAGCGCAGCGGTGCGACCATGGGGATGTCGTCGACCTCATAAAAGCTCTGACTGCGGGCACTGGTGTCGAACCCCGTGGGGAACCAGCGACCCGAGGTCGGCGGCAGGTCCGCAAAGACCGCCCAATAATCATACGCGCCCTTCAGCAGCAGCAACGAGAACACAAGGCAGCATCCGACAGCGATCAGCGCCAGCACCCGGCGCGGCGCCGGTGCCAGCATGTTCAGGATCGCATCCACCCCCAGATGGGCGTGTTTCTTGACCGCATAGGATGCACCCAGCAGCACCAGCCAGCCGAAGGTGAACACCGTCAGCTCCAGCGCCCACAGGATATTAGAATTAAACACAAACCGCGCGATCACGTTGGCGAAGGTGACAACCGTCATCAGGCCCAGCAGGCACGCGATCAGGGTTTCTTCGATATGGTCGACCAGCCCGTGTTGGCCGGGTTTCGCACCAGACATCTCTTCTGTCCCCGCATTTTATGGTGAGAGTAAGGGTTGGCGGGCCCGATCCGGCCCGCCCGGCTTGCGCGTCGATAACTCCCCAGTCCCCCGACGCGCCGCCTGTGCTCGGGATCAGAACCCGGCGTTGATTGCCTGTGCGGCGTCGATCTTGTCCTGACCGACATCGCCTGCGAACTTGTCCCAGACGGGCTTCATCGCATCAACCCAGGCCTGACGCTGCTCGGGGTTCAGTTCGCGGATGGTGCCGCCTGCGTCGATCACCGACTGCTTGGCTGCTTCGTTCACCGCAAAGGCCTCTTTGTTCCGGGTCTCGGTCACTTCGGCCAGAATGGTCAGGAACTGATCGCGGACCTCCGGGTCAAGGCTGTCCAGCCAGTCCACCGAGGTTACGACCAGATAGTCGATGATGCCGTGGTTGGTCTCGGTGATGCCGTCCTGCACCTCAAAGAACTTCTTGCCGTAGATGTTCGACCAGGTGTTCTCCTGCCCGTCCACGACGCCCTGCTGCAGCGCACCGTAAACTTCCGAGAACGCCATTTTCTGCGGGCTGCCACCGATGGCTTCCATCTGCGCCACCAGCACGTCCGAGGACTGCACGCGGAACTTCAGACCATCCGCATCAGACGGATCGACCAGCGGCTTGTTGGCCGACATCTGCTTCATACCATTGTGCCAGAAGGCCAGCCCCTGCAGGCCGCGGCGCTGCATGCTGTCCTTCATCGCCTGACCTTCCGCCGAGGCTTGGAACGCGTCCACGGCGTCGATGTTCTTGAACATGAAGGGCAGGTCGAACAGGCGGAACTGCTTAGTGAACTTCTCGAATTTCGACAGCGAGGGCGCGGCCAGTTGCACGTCGCCCTGCAGCATCGCCTCAAGCACCTTGTCGTCATTGTAGAGGGTCGAGTTCGGGAACACCTCGACGCACATCACGCCGTTCATCTCATCGTTGACACGCTGCTCCAGCAGCGATGCCGCGATCCCCTTGGGGTGTTTGTCGGTGTTGGTCACATGCGCGAACTTGACGACGATCTCGCCATCGTCGCAGGCCGCCATGCCTGCGGTTGCGGTGACGGACAGGGCCAGAGCGGTTGCAGCCGTTGTCAGGAATTTCATCAGTCTTTTCCTCCCAGACTTCCATAAGACGTTCGTCCGACGCCATCCGGGCGCCGTATGGAGCGAAGTGAACCGAATCGCCGGGCCGCTCTCAACATATTGTTGAAAGGATGAGCATTTGATAATTTTCCGTTGAAATTCAGAGAGCTATTTGTCTCACCGCCGCATGTCCGGACTGACCCGAAATCGGAATGTGCGGGATTTCACACAGGCGCGCCGCAGCATGTGCGGATTTCCGCACAGATTCCGAATCAGCCCCCCGAATCGAACCATGTCCAACCGCAGCCCGCGTCAGCGGGCTGCCGGGCCCAACGGTTTTGATGGCATGATAATGCCGGCAAAACCGGCGGGAGCCCCTACCTGCGATAGTCCTCGGGCCGGATCTGATAGCGCGCCAGCTTGTCATAGAACGTCTTGCGCGGAAGCTTCAGCGCCTTGGCCGCCTCTGACGCGCGGCCATTGTGCCGCCCCAGCGCCGCGATCAAAAGGGATCGCTCGACCCGGGCCATCTGCTCGGTCAGGCCCTGATCCGTGGCCTGTGCCACGTCTTCCGGCATCCCCAGCACAAACCGCATGGCCGCCGACATCAGCGACCGCGCATTTCCCGGCCAATCCTGCGCCATCAACGCCGCCAGATGCTCGGGCGTGATCTGGGGCTCGGCAATCCCCGCCTGCTCGGCCGCTTGGGCCACGTAATGCCGGAAGATCACCGGAATATCCTCGGGTCGTTCGGCCAGCGACGGGATGCGCACGCGCATCACATCCAGACGATAGAACAGATCGGCGTTGAACCGTCCCTGCGCGCAAAGCTCGGACAGGTCTGCCGTCGTCCCAGCCACAATGCGCGCGTCCGAACCCTGCTCGATCAGTTCCAGTGCCGCGTACTGCGTGGCATCTGACATGGCAGAGACCTCATCCAGAAATAACGACCCGCCCGAGGCATCCTCGCATCCCCCGCGCAACTCTTCCGCCGTCAGCCCGGACGCAGGCCGTTTGACAAAAGGCCCTTGCCCGACCGGCGACATCAGATGCACAACCTCCGCCACTTTCGAGATTCCGCTGCCCGCAGGTCCGGTCACCAGCACTTCGGCCCGGGTCGGGGCCACGGCGCGCACCCGCTCGCGCAGGGTTTCGGCCTGTTCCGACAACCCAAACAGCATCCGGGCCGCAGGGTCACCGCGCTCAAGCTCGCTTTTCTGTCTACGCAGTTGCAGAACCTCGGCGCGGGCCGAGAAGGCGCGTTCCAGGACCGACAGAAGATCGGCAGCCGCGCAGGGCTTTTCCAGAAAATCAAACGCGCCCTGCCCCATCGCCTGCACGGCCATCGGGATATCGCCCTCGCCGGTCAACAGGATCACCGGCAAGTCCGGATCGATCTCGCGCGCGTAGCTTAGCAGATGAAACCCGTCCCGCCCCGGCATCCGGATGTCCGAGACAATCACTCCGTCAAAGTCATGCCGGATGTGATCCTTCGCCGCCACAAAAGACCCGGCGGGCACGGGGTCATACTCAGCCAGTTCCAGCGTCTGCGCCAGGGCTTCGCGCACCGCCGCATCATCATCCACCAAAAGAACCTTACGGATCATGTCGACCTGCCCTCGTCCCAGGGTTCAAGCTCCACGGTGAACTCGGCCCCGTCTTCGGTGTTCGCACCACGGATATCCCCTCCGAAACTCTGCACCAGCCCGTAGGAAATGGATAGGCCCAGCCCCATGCCCTCTGACGTGCCAACGGTCTTGGTGGTATAGAAGGGCTCGAACACCCGATCCGGGTCCTCGATACCGGGACCCGTATCCCGGACCGAGACCCGGATACGCGCGCCATCCTCCAACAAGATCGAAATCCGCCGCGTCGGCTGATCGGCCATGGCGTCCGCGGCGTTGTTGATTAGGTTGACAAAAACCTGCCCCAGACGCACCTCGCCGCCCCATGCATAGACCTCGACCTCGGGCGGCGACCAGTCGAGCGTGACACCCTCGTCCCGCAGCCGGGCTTCGGTCAGTTCCACCGCCGCGTTCAGCACCTGCACCAGATCGACCCGCCCCATCGGCTCGCTTTCGTTGCGGGCAAAGGCGCGCAGGTTCTTGATGATCCGGGCCATACGGGCTGCCATGTCCGAGATGCGACCCAGATTTTCACCCGCCTTCTCACCCTTGCCCCGCTGCAAGAAGGCCGAGCCGTTATCCGCAAATTGCCGGATCGCCATCAGCGGCTGGTTCAGTTCATGGCTGATCCCCGCAGACATCTTGCCCAACGCGCTCAGCTTTCCGGCCTGTACCAGATCGGCCTGCGCCTGCTTCAGCGCCGCCTCGGCCTCTTGCCGTTCCGTGACCTCACGCCGCAAAGCAGAGTTTGCCGCCGTCAACGCCCGCGTCCGCTGCGCAACACGGCTTTCCAGCACGGCATTGGCCTGCGCCAACGTTCGGCGACGTTCCGAGGCCAGAAACAACAGCGCACCAAAGGCAAAGCAAATCGCCGCCACCGCCGCCGCCTGCAGCCCGGCCAGACGCCGCGCCGGGGCGACGTCCACCAGAACCTCGGCGGTCATGTCGATCACCGGCAATGCCAGCGTCAGATGCAGCGCCCGGCGCGGAAAATAGCGACCCCACCCCAGCCGCCACAACTCGTGCTCACCCACCCGGGTCGAGGCGAAATCGACCACCTGCCCGTCCGGCGGCGTCAAACCCAACTGCCCGTCAGCGCGCTGCCAGAACAGCAGATCCGACCGGTTCGAGATAAAGACAATCCCATCTGGATCGACAAAGAAAACCGCTTCGGTGCTGCCGCGCCAGGTCTGTTCCACATCCTGCACATCGGCGACAACCATCAGTGCGCCCCTGATCTGACCGGCTGGCCCAAAGGCCGGGGCAACATAAGAATAAATCCGATCCCCACTGTCCGGCAGCACCCCGTGCGCGCTGCCCAACGCACCCTGCAAAGCCCTCTCGAACGCAGGGTGCCCGGCCATGTCGTGCTGCCCGGCGGGCTGCGCCGAAACCAGAACCTGCCCCTCGGTATCCAGATAGATCGCATTGACCGCCGCAGTCTTGTCAGCCACATCCAAAAGCACGGCCTGCGCCGCCTGACGCTGCGCCGGGGTCTCAAGCACCCGCAGGGTCGGATGATCCGCCAGCAGCACCGCGACCTCCTGATAGACCTGCATCTGCGTGCTCAACCGGTCGGCGGCCAGCTCAAGATCGGCCTCGGCCCGCTGACTCAGTTGCGTGAGGGCCTGACGATAGCCATAGGTCCAGACGGCGGCTGACAGCAGACCAACCGCGCACAGGAATCCGACAATGACCCAAACCCGTTGCATATGTTAGGGTCTTGCATTCAGAACGACCCGTGGCAAGTCTGCACCGCATGAAGACCCTGACCCAATCCCCCACCAACCCCGCCTTTGTGCAAAACCCCTATCCTTTCTACGACAGTGCCCGCCAGTTCGGAGACCTGATTTTCTGGCAGGACTACGACATGGTCGCCGCAGTCTCGCACCGCGCCGTACACGCCCTGCTGCGCGACCGCCGTTTCGGGCGCGAAGTTCCACCCGAACTTGCGCAATCCGGCCCCACTCACTTGGCTCCCTGGCTGGCGGTCGAGGCGCATTCGATGCTGGAGCTCGAACCGCCCCGGCACACTCGCCTGCGCGCGTTGGTGGTCCGCGCCTTCACGTCCGGCGCAATCGCCGCGCTTGCACCGTCTATCGAGACGTTGTGCCACGACCTGATTGACCGGTTTCCCAGCGACCCTTTCGACCTTCTGCAGGCCTATTGCACACAGGTTCCGGTGATCACCATCTGCCGACTTCTGGGCGTGCCAACAGACATGGCGCCGCAACTTCTGCACTGGTCTCACGCAATGGTCGCCATGTATCAGGCCAGCCGGACGCGTCAGACCGAAGACGCTGCCGCCATCGCCTCGACCGAGTTCACGCGCTTTCTCGAACGCTGCATCGAAACCCGCCGGAAAGACCCGCGTGACGATCTGATCACCCGCCTGATCGCCGCCGAGGAGGATGGCGACAGGCTGACATATGAGGAGCTTATCACAACCTGCATCCTGCTGCTGAACGCCGGCCATGAGGCGACCGTTCATGCCATCGGCAACGGCGTGAAGACCATCCTGACCACCGCAACGCAGGATCGGATCACATCTTCCGAAACAATCGACACCGCAATCGAAGAAATCCTGCGCTTTGACCCGCCCCTGCATATGTTCACGCGCTACGCCTACGACGATGTCGAACTGTTCGGGCACCGGTTCAAACGCGGCCAAGAGGTCGCCCTGCTTCTGGGTGCGGCCAATCGTGACCCGAAGATCTGGCCATCACCCGATACCTTCGACCCAGCCCGCCCGGTCAGCGCCAACACCAGCTTCGGCGGAGGGCTGCATTTCTGCGTAGGCGCCCCCCTTGCCCGCTTCGAAATGCGGATCGCGCTGCCCATTCTGTTCAGCAGATGCCCCGGCCTGCACCTCGCGGAAAGGCCGCGTTATTCAAACAGCTATCACTTTCACGGCCTGACCGAGCTGAGCGTCTGCACCTGAGCAACTAAAAACGCGCGTACCGCGCGATGCCTCCGGCGGGGATATTTATAGCCAGATGAAGAGTGAATCCCCTGCTTCATCTGGCTATAAATATCCCGGGGGAGTCGCCCAAAGGGCGGCGGGGGCAGAGCCCCCTTTTTCACCTCACGGCTCAGGCGGCTCCCGCCGAATTCAGAGGCAACATCGTTGTGGATTTGATTTCTTCCATCGACAGCAGCGCAGTTACATTGTGTACGCGGACCTCAGAAATCAAAGTCTGGTAGAACGCATCATAAGCCCGTGCGTTCCGGACGCGCACTTTGAGAATATAATCGATGTCCCCCGCCAGCCGGTGTGCCTCCTGCACCTCGGGACGATCCCGCAAGGCCTTCAGAAACTTCTTTTGCCATTCCGCCTCATGCTCAGACGTTCGGATCAGCACAAAGAAGGTCGCCTCAAACCCCAGTGCCTCGGCATCGAGAAGGACGGTCTGCTGACCAATCACCCCAGCCCCTTTCAGCTTGCGGATCCGATTCCAGACCGGTGTCTTGGAACTGCCGACCCGTGCAGCAATTTCGTCGAGTGATTGGCTTGCATCCCGCTGCAACTCGGCCAGAATTTTCCGATCTGTGTCGTCTATGCGCACCGGCATTCCATTTTTCCCCTTAATTCAGAACACAGGTTCCCGCCTCACCCCATGAAAGAACGAATGTTCTTATTTTTTGAGGCATATAGCGAATAATAGGGAATATTTCCTATATTGCAGATCGAGTCAAACGACATGAGCCCTGCCGGACCAACGTCTACAAACAACAAGGACCTTACCTGATGCCCCGCGCTTTCACTCCCAAAGTGGTTACGGCCAACGATCTGCTGGAAGGTGACGTCATTTATCTGACCGAAGATGATCGCTGGTCCCGCGACCTGTCCGAGGCCGAGTTGATCACGGACGAGGCGCATGCACAGGTTCGCCTGCTGGATGCCGAGCGTCAGGTGAGCAAAATTGTTGGCGCCTACCTCGCCGATGCCGTGGCTGGCACCAACGGCCCCGAGCCGACCCATTTTCGGGAAGACTTCCGCCGCACCGGTCCGTCCAACTATGCCCACGGCAAACAGGAAACTTCCCCGCAGCCCCGGGCCTGATCACAGGCTCTCTCTCCCCTCTTTAAGGCCCCAAGGTTCGGGGCTGCAACTAAGGACAGCTAATCATGTATCGCTACTCCGAGTTCGACACAGCATTTTTGGCAGAACGTAACGCCCAGTTCCGCGCGCAAGTCGAGCGCCGCATTGACGGTTCGCTGACCGAGGATGAATTCAAACCTCTGCGCCTGATGAACGGGCTGTATCTGCAACTGCACGCCTACATGCTGCGGGTCGCGATCCCCTATGGTACGCTGTCCAGCGCGCAGATGCGTCAGCTGGCACTGCTGGCCGAGAAGTGGGACAAGGGCTACGGCCATTTCACCACCCGTCAGAATATCCAGTACAACTGGCCCAAGCTGAAAGACGTACCGGATATGCTGGACGCGCTGGCCGAGGTTGGCATGCATGCCATCCAGACCTCGGGCAACACCATCCGCAACGTGACCGCCGACCACTTCGCCGGTGCCGCCGCGGATGAGATTGCCGATCCGCGCCCCTATGCCGAGCTGCTGCGCCAGTGGTCCACCGACCATCCGGAATTCCAGTTCATGCCGCGTAAGTTCAAGATCGCGATCACCGGCTCGGAGAACGACCGTGCTGTCATCAAAGCGCATGACATCGGTCTGCAACTGGTCGAGCGTGACGGCGTTCTGGGTGCCCGTGTCATCGTCGGTGGTGGCCTGGGTCGTACGCCGATGATCGGCAAGGAACTGTCCGAATTCGTCGCTTTCGACGACCTGCTGGCCTATCTAGAGGCGACCGTTTCCGTGTGGAACCAAATTGGTCGCCGTGACAACAAGTACAAGGCGCGGATCAAGATCACCGTGCACGAGCATGGCATCGACGCCATCCGCGCCAAGGTCAATGAGCGCTTCCTGCAGGTTCGCCCTCAGTTCAAAGGGGCCGACATGGCCCTCCTGGATGAGATCAAGACCCACTTTGCCGCGCCCGATTTCCGCGAAGCCTCGGTCGCGTCGTTTGAAAGCGCCTATTCCAACGACCCGGTGTTCCGCTCTTGGGTGGATACCAACATCGCGCCGCATAAGAATGCGGACCACGCGATCGTCACGATCTCGATCAAAAAGCACGGCGCAACACCCGGTGATGCGACCGCTGAGCAGATGCGCGTGATGGCCGATCTGGCCGAAGAGTTCGCCTATGACGAGCTGCGCATCAGCCACGAGCAGAACGTGATCCTGCCGCATGTCCATAAATCGGACCTGCCCGCGATCCACGCCAAGCTGAAAGAGCACGAACTGGCCACCGCCAACATTGGCCTGATCAGCGACATCATCGCCTGCCCCGGCATGGATTACTGCGCGCTGGCCACAGCACGCTCGATCCCGGTTGCGCAGGAAATCGCGACCCGCTTTGACGACCTGAAGTTGGAGCACGATATCGGCCACCTGAAGATCAAGATCTCGGGCTGCATCAATGCCTGTGGACACCACCACGTTGGACACATCGGCATCCTCGGGCTGGATCGCGCGGGTGTCGAGAACTACCAGATCACGCTGGGCGGCGACGGCACCGAGACTGCAGCCATCGGCGACCGCACCGGCCCGGGCTTTGCCTATGACGAGATCGTTCCCGCCGTGGAACGCATTGTCGACACCTATCTGGAGCAACGCGAAAGCGCCGAAGAGGAATTCCTGCAGACCTATCGCCGCGTTGGCATGGCTCCGTTCAAGGCTGCCCTTTACCCCGAGGCTCGGGCGAATGCCGCTTGATCTGATCCAGACGGAACTGGGTCGTGAGCGGCGCGAACTGACCGAGCGGGTCGAGGCGCTGAACGCCCGGTACCGGCACCACAGCGCGCATGACGTGATGCATGGTGCCATCGAGCAAATCGATGACCTTGCCCTAGTCTCGAGTTTCGGGGCCGAGTCGGTAGTGTTGCTGCACATGGCGGCGGTGGTCGACAAGATGACCCCGGTGCTGTTTGTGGACACCCAGATGCTGTTTACCGAAACGCTGGAGTACCAGCAGGAAGTCAGCGAGCGTCTGGGCTTGAAGAACGTGCACATCATCCGGGCCGATGATGAAAGTATTCAGCGCGACGATCCTTACGGAGCGCTGCACCTCCGCGACACCGATGCGTGCTGCAACCTGCGCAAGACCTTCCCTCTACAACAGGCATTGGCCGGTTATGACGGATGGATTACGGGCCGCAAGCGGTTTCAGTCGGGCACCCGCGCCGCGCTCGAGTTCTTTGAAGTCGAAGACGGCACGGGCCGCATCAAGGTGAACCCGCTGGCCCATTGGGCACCCGAAGACGTGCGCGCGTACATGGATGAAAACAACCTGCCCCGGCATCCGCTGGTGGCGAAAGGTTACCCCTCGATCGGTTGTGCGCCCTGCACCTCGCCGGTCAAGGAAGGCGAAGACCCCCGCGCCGGACGCTGGCGCGATCAGAGCAAGGAAGAATGCGGCATCCACTTTGTCGATGGCAAAATGGTGCGCGCCGGAGAGAGAACATGAACGTGATCGTAACAGATGAGGGTTTCGGCCCCGATGACTGGACCGACGGCTTTGTCACGCTGGAAGACGCCGCAAATGACGTGGTTGCGCTGGATGTCGCCTCGGACACCGACCCCGACGAGTTGGTGGAACGGCTGGGCAGCGCAAAGATGGTACGTGTGGATTTTCCGTCCTCCGCTGATGGCCGCGGCTTCACCATCGCACGCGTTTTGCGGCTGAAAGGTTACACCGGTCGTCTGCGCGCCAAGGGGCATGTGCTGGCCGACCAGTACGCCATGGCCCGGCGAAGTGGCTTTGACGAGGTCGAGATCGACGATAACCTCGCCAACCGTCAACCCGAGGATCAGTGGCTGGCCCGGGCCAATTGGCAGGACAACAATTATCAGGCGCGCCTGCGCGGCTGAAACGCCCCTCGCCGTTTGGGAAACGCTGGGGCAATCTGCCCCTTTTCCTGACTTGGATCAAAGATTAAACGGAGATGCCGGTTTACCCAACCGACAGATACAACGATGACAGAGATGAAGCCCGTGAGTGAAGCCACCGCCGTAAAGGCCCCCGTCGTGCCCGACGCCCAGACCGTCACAGACGTGAAACACTGGACCGACCGGCTGTTCTCGTTCAAGGTCACGCGCCCGCAAACGCTGCGGTTCCGCTCGGGTGAGTTCGTGATGATCGGCCTGCTGGGGGATAACGGCAAGCCGCTGCTGCGGGCTTATTCGATCGCGTCGCCTTCATGGGACGAGGAACTGGAGTTCTACTCGATCAAGGTGCAGGACGGCCCTCTGACCTCGAAGCTGCAGCACATCCAGCCCGGCGATCAGATCATCCTGCGGCCCAAGCCTGTTGGCACGTTGGTCCACGACGCCCTGCTGCCCGGCAAGCGCATTTGGTTCTTTGCCACCGGCACCGGTTTTGCGCCCTTCGCTTCGCTGCTGCGCGAGCCGCAGACGTACGAGGATTACGACGAGGTGATTATCACCCACACCTGCCGCGATGTGGCCGAGTTGGACTATGGCCGCGAGTTGATCGAAAACGTCCGCAACGACGAATTGCTGGCCGAGCTGATCGGTGAAGGATTTGCCGACAAGATCCGCTACTACCCCACCACCACACGGGAACAGAGCCCCAAGATGGGCCGTATTACCACCCTGTTGCAGGACGGTACCGTCTTTGCCGATCTGGGCATCGAAGGCGGCATATGCCCCCAAAACGACCGTGCCATGGTCTGCGGCAGCCTGGCCTTCAACCACGACATCAAGGCGATCCTTGAGGAGTTCGGTCTGCGCGAAGGCGCAAATTCCGAGCCCAAAGAGTTCGTGATCGAGAAAGCCTTTGTCGGCTAATCGGGTTTGCCGATCACCTCTTTCGACGGCTGACCGGCAAAAACACCCGGAATTCATGGAAATTTCATGCGGCCTGCGATTTATGCCGCTTGAAACACCTGCCAGCCCGGTCTAAATTCCGGGCTCGAATTTCTGCAATCATCAAAGGAATGAACCCATAGCCCGCAGACCTCACAACGCGCCGCCGCAGCGAGACACCGGACCGCGCGTCAATGACAAGATCCGTGCCCCCGAAATTCGCCTGATTGGCGCCGAAGGTGAAAATGTCGGGGTGGTTCATCCCGCCAAAGCCATGCAGATGGCCGCCGATGTCGGCCTCGATCTGGTCGAGATTTCGCCCAACGCGAACCCGCCTGTCTGCAAGATCATGGATTTCGGCAAGTTCAAGTACGAACAGCAGAAACGCGAAAGCGAAGCCCGCAAGAAACAAAAGATCATCGAGGTGAAAGAGGTCAAATTCCGGCCCAACACCGACACGCATGACTATGACGTCAAGATGCGCAACGTGTTCAAGTTTCTCGAAAACGGCGACAAGGTCAAAGTCACTCTGCGGTTCCGTGGCCGCGAGATGGCGCACCAGAATCTGGGCCGTGAACTGCTGGAACGCGTGGCCGAAGACGTCAAGGATCTGGGCAAGATCGAGAACATGCCCAAGATGGAAGGCCGTCAGATGATCATGATGATCGGCCCCCTGCCGCAGAAATAAGCGCCTATCTCAGCGTTTTCGAAGGCTCCGCCGCTCTGGCCGGGGCCTTTTTCATGCCCTGTCGTGTTTGAACCAAAGCACCGCATCGCGCAGGTCGAACGCCAGCGAGATCACGTCGACCACAATCAGCAGTATCAGGGCCGAGGTATAGGCCGGAGACAGATCACCCTCGGTCTGCAACACATAGGCCGCCAACGCCACCAATGGTATCCAGCACAGGATATGCGGCAAGGCCATCGCCCGAGACATGCCACGTGCAACCAGCATGATCGGAATGTTCAACGCCATGCCCGTCACCGCCAGCGCCGCAATCGACCAGCCATAAGGTTGACCGACAAAAGCCAGCGGCATCAGGTTCACCGGCACCAGAATGGCCGCGACCCAGACTTGAACCCAAAGCGGCAGGTCCCGGAAACTCGACCAGATATCTCGCACCATGCGCAGGGCCTTTCTACGTGTTCAATGCGCCGACCCTACAGAGACCTGCCCGCGCTGAAAGGCCTGTCACGACATTGTCAGATCACACTGGCGATCGCTCGACCCAGCTTGGAGACCAACTCTTCTATCTGCGCATCCTCGATAATGAACGGAGGCGCCAGAAGGATATGATCACCCTGCCGCCCGTCGCGGGTGCCGGACATTGGGTAACAGATCAGCCCTTCGGCAAAGGCCGCTTTCTTGATCTTGCCCGCGACGCCGAGCGCCGGATCGAAGGGGGCCTTCGTCCCCCGATCTGCGACCAGTTCCACCCCCCGGAACAGGCCGCGCCCGCGAATATCCCCGACATTTGGATGCTGGCCGAAGGTCGCGGTCAACGCCGATTGCAGTTTTTCACCCATTCGAGCCGCCCGCGCGGGCAGGTCTTTCCGGGTCAGTTCGGTCACAACGGCCAAGGCCGCCGCCGTTGCGACCGGATGACCGACATAGGTGTGACCATGCTGGAAAAACCCCGATCCGTCCCGGATCGCATCATAGATTCGCCCGGTACAGAGCATCGCGCCAATTGGCTGATACCCGGCCCCCAAGCCTTTGGCGATGCACAGAATATCGGGCACCACCCCGTCATGATCGCAGGCAAACAGGTGCCCGGTGCGCCCCATGCCACACATCACCTCATCCAGAATCAACAGCACTCCGTACTGGTCACAAATCTCGCGAATCCGCTTGAAATACCCCTCGACCGCAGGAACCGCGCCCAGCGTCGCGCCAACCACGGGTTCAGCCATGAACGCCATCACGGTCTCGGGACCGAGGCGCAAAATCTCGGCCTCCAACTCATTGGCGACGCGCTGGCCATAGTTAAAGCTGCTCTCGTGATCGGGCTTTTCGGCATATTCATAACAGGGCGCGATATGCGTCATCTCGATCAGCATCGGTGCAAATTGCGCCCGCCGCCACGCATTACCCCCGGCAGACAACGCCCCCAGCGTATTGCCATGATAGCTCTGCCGCCGCGCGATGACATGGCGGCGTTCGGGCTGTCCGGTCTCCAGAAAATACTGCCGCGCCAGCTTGATCGCTGCCTCGGTCGCCTCGGACCCGCCCGAGACGAAATAGACCCGATCCAGATCACCCGGAGCATGCCTGACCAGCAAATCAGCTAGCGCTTCGGCCGGTCCGGACGTCATGAAACCGGTATGGGCAAAGGCGATCTGCCCAACTTGATCCTGCACAGCCTTGGTCACCGCCGCATTCGAATGCCCCAGACAAGACACCGCCGCATCACCGCAATCGAGATAGCGCCGCCCCTCGGCATCGATCAGGTAACAGCCATCACCCCCAACGGCGACCGGCAGGTCCGATTTCGTGTGGCGTGGAAAAACGTGGCTCATGTTTCCGTCCCTTTCAGAAGACCAATCAAAGCCGAAACCGACGCCGCATTGTCCGCCCACGCAGCCCCATTTGCGCCCGTCAGGCTGTTCTCGAACCCAACCCGAACGTCGCCGCCGCGTAGCGCGGCGCGCTGAAGGCACAGATGTTCCTGCGTACCAAAGGCACAGACCATCCACGGGTCCTCGCAGCTCGGGAATGCGTCCAGATCGCCGGGCACCGATTCCTGAGCGGTTGCATAGCGGCCAAGCACCAGCAGGCGATCCACCTGCCCGGGCTCAACGATGCCGCTCTCCTGCCAGCGCGTCAGAAGGTCTGCATCCGCCGCATCATAGAGGATGTGTTGAACCCGCGTGCCCTGATCAGCGCACAGGGCATAGATCCGAGGAGCCAGTTCGGGCGACCGGGCAATCTCGCGCACCGATATGGAAGCCCATTCCGGATGCACTAGCCGCAGACAATCGAACTGCGCCAGCACGTCGAAAACGCCTACGGATTCGGTCGTGATCTGAATGTCCATCTGCGGCACGGCCTGACGCAGCTCTGCAATCGTCTCACGGTAGAGCCCTGCATCCAAGGTATGAGCCCCGGAGCGATTCCGCACATGCAGATGAATACCATCCGCACCTGCGGCATGGCAGGCCCGCGCGGTTTCGACGATTTCAACAATACTGACCGGCAGCGCCGGATGATCCTCGTGCCCGCGCCTCGCCCCGTTTGGCGCGACCAGCACATATGGCAGCGTGTCATCCTTGAAAGACGTATCGGGCATTTTCATTATCCGCTCTGGTTTCCTCCGATCTATCGCCCACGCAATCGTTTTCAATTTGCTTTTGTCAGAACATATGTTTTTTTTGATCCATGCAGATCAGCCCAAACCTTGTGACCCAGCGCCTGCGCCGGGACATCGACACCCTGCCCTCGCAAATGCAGGCCGCCGCCAAATACGTGATCGACCACCCCGGAGATTTCGGGCTCGACCCCATCCGCGTCACGGCAGACAAAATAGGGGTCAGTTCAAATGTTCTGGTCCGACTGGCCGAACGTCTGGGTTTCGACAGCTATGATGCCTTCCGCAAACCCTTCCGCCAGACCCTTGTGACCGACCGCGAGGACCGGCTAGGGCAGGATTGGCTCAACCGGCTGCAGACTCAGGGCCCCTTCAGCGCAGCCCAGGCCGGTTTCGCCCAGAATGAGCTGAACGTGGTCTCCCGCTCGCTGCGCCTGATGGAGTCCAGTCTGGTCGAACGCGCAATCGACTATATGCGATCAGCTAATCGCTGCTTTATCACTGCGACCCGTGCCAGCTATGCGCTGGCCTATTACTTCCACTATGCCGGACGAATGGCGCATCCCGGGTTTCAACTGATCCCACGGCACATGGGCACTGCCATCGACGACCTGCTGGACGCCGATCAGAACGACTGCCTATTCGCGCTGACGGTCCACCCCTATTCATCAGACACTATCCAATCGATTCGCTTCGCCCGCGGCCGGGGCACCCGGATCATCTTGCTGTCCGACAGCGAGGTCATCGCCCCCGGCGTCGATCCCGATATCATCCTGCCCATCAGCACACGAACCCAACATCACCTCTCAAGCTTTACCGGAGCGATGGCGGTGCTCGAATGCCTGCTGGGTCACCTCTTCGCCGCAGGCGGCCACGCAGCGCGCGACAGGGTCGACCGTTATCAGAAGGCCCGGGAAGATACCGGGGCCTACTGGCAGCCAGCCAAACCACCCAGAATCAGAAACACATGAAAAAGCCCCGGCGAACCGGGGCCTTTGATCGCTCAGGTCGGGGCGCCCTCACATACAGGCTTCAACAGCCCTCTTGGTCATGACACCAACCAGATGGGCACGATACGCCTTGCTGCCATGCAGATCGCCGATCATATTCATGGGATTAATCCGCAGATCCATCAAGGCATCCGCGCGGAATTCCTTGTCCAACGCTGCCTCGGCCTCGGACCAGCGGAACACACCATCCTCGCTGGCCCCGGTCACGGCCACGCGAACACCATCGGCAAACCGCGCCACATAAACGCCCACCAGCGCAAAGCGCGACGCGGGCTGCAGGAACTTCTGATAGCTCGCCGCCTGCGGCACCGGGAACCGGACCCAGGTGATGATCTCGCCTTCCTCCAATGCGGTCGCAAACATACCCTGGAAATAGTCATCCGCCGCAATCTCGCGCTTGTTGGTCACGATGGTCGCGCCCGAGCCCAGAACACCCGCCGGATAACAGGCCGCCGGATCATTGTTGGCCACCGACCCGCCAATAGTGCCACGATTGCGCACCGCCGGATCACCGATCTGACCCGCCAGCGCCGCCAGCGCCGGGTACGACCCTGCCGCCTCGCGCGCCACCGTGGCATGGGTCGTCGCCCCACCAACAGCGACCGAGCCGTCATCCTCGATACAGACCCCCTGCATCTCAGCAATCCCACTCAACGACACCAGCGCCGACGGCGATGCCAACCGCTGCTTCAGCGTTGGGATCAGCGTCTGACCACCCCCCAATGCCTGCGCATCCTCAGCCCCCAGCGCCGCAACCGCATCCGCAATACTCGAGGGCTTCTCAAACTCGAAACTGTACATTTCGCATTTCCTTTCCGAAGAACACGGATCCGTTCTTCATCTGGCTATAAATATCCCGGGGAGCGCGAGGGGCTGGCCCCTCGCACCCCAACCTCTCAACTGTTCATCGCCGCCCAGACGCGCGACGGGCTCACCGGCATGTCGATGTGATCCACCGCCTTGCCGCCCGAATTCAGCGCATCCAGCACCGCATTGACCACAGCAGGCGGCGAGCCAATGGCCCCGGCTTCGCCACAGCCCTTAACCCCCAGCGGGTTATGCGTGCAGGGCGTCTGACTGGAATGATCCACGCCGTAGAAGGGCACATCATCGGCGCGCGGCATGGCGTAATCCATGAAGGACGCGCTCAGCAACTGGCCATTCTCGTCATAGGCGCAGTTCTCCAGCAGCGCCTGACCGATGCCCTGACCGATACCGCCATGCACCTGACCATCCACGATCATCGGATTGACGATGTTGCCAAAGTCATCCGCCGCCGTGAAGGCCTCGATACTGACCTGACCGGTCTCGGGATCAACCTCGACCTCGCAGGCATAAGCGCCCGAGGGGAAGGTGAAGTTGGCCGGGTCGTAAAACGCGGTCTCCTCCAGCCCCGGCTCGACCTCCAGCGGGTAGTTATGCGGCACATAGGCCGTCAGGGTCACATCGCCCCAGGCCACCGACTTGTCAGTGCCCGCCACGCTGAACTGACCGTCTTTCAGCTCGATATCCGCCTCGGAGGCCTCCAGCAGGTGGGCCGCGATCTTCTTTGCCTTGTCGATCACCTTCTCGGTCGCCTTGACCATGGCCGAGCCACAGACCGCCAGCGAGCGCGAGCCATAGGTGCCCATGCCAAACGGGATCTTCGAGGTGTCGCCATGCACGATCTCGACCATCGACTCGTCGATGCCGATCATGTCGGCCACAACCTGCGGGAAGGCGGTCTCATGCCCCTGCCCGTGGCTGTGCGCCCCCACCATGACGCTGATCGAGCCGGTGGCGTTCACCCGCACGGTCGCCGCATCATAAAGACCCGCTCGGGCCCCCAGCATGCCAACGATGTTCGAGGGCGCAATGCCACAGGCCTCGATATAGCAGTTGATGCCCAGGCCCCGCAGTTTGCCCCTGGCCTCGCTCTGCGCCCGGCGGGCGGCAAAGCCTGCCAGATCGGCAGCGGCCTCCAGCTTGTCCATGGTCCCGTTGTAATCCCCGGTGTCATAGGTCAGCGCCACCGGCGTGTCATAGGGGAACTGGGTGACAAAGTTCTGACGGCGCAGCGCAATCGGATCGACCCCCAGCTCGCGCGCGGCCTTGTCCACCACGCGTTCCAACTGGAACGTCGCCTCGGGCCGGCCCGCGCCGCGATAGGCATCCACCGGCACTGTATTGGTGAACATCGCCTTGACGTTCACCTGAATGACCGGCGTCTTGTAATTGCCCGCCATCAACGTGCCGTGCAGCCATGTGGGCACGGAGCTTGAGAAGGTCGACAGATACGCCCCCAGATTGGCGAAGGTATTGGTGCGCAGACCGATGAAGTTGTTGTCCGCATCCAGCGCCAGTTCGATGGTGCTGACATGATCGCGGCCATGGGCATCCGACATGAACGCCTCGGACCGGCTCGAGGTCCACTTCACCGGCCGGTTGCAGGCCTTGGCGGCGAAGGTACAGAACGCCTCTTCCGCATAGTGGAAAATCTTGGTGCCAAAACCGCCCCCCACATCCGGGGCCACCACGCGGACCTTGTGCTCGGGCAGGCCCAGAACAAAGGCGCACATCAGCAGGCGGATCACATGCGGGTTCTGCGAGGTGGTATAGAGCGTGTACTCATCCGTGCCGCGCTTATATTCCCCCACCGCCACACGCGGTTCCATCGGGTTGGCGACCAGACGGTTGTTCACCAGATCCAGCGTGGTCACATGGGCCGCATTGGCAAAGACTTCGTTGACTTTGGCGTCATCCGCCTCGCCCAGCTGCCAGTCATAGCAGATGTTGTTCTTCAGATCGTCATGGACCAGCGTCGCGCCCTCTTGGGCGGCGGCCTTCATGTCGATCACCGCGGGCAGTTCTTCGATATCCACCTCGATCGCCTCGGCTGCATCACGCGCCTGTTCCAGGCTGTCGGCCACAACGGCGGCAATGGGATCGCCCACATGGCGCACTTTACCCTGCGCCAGAATGGGGTGCGGAGGCTCCTGCATTGGCGCGCCATGCTTGTCCGTCACCTCCCAGCCGCAGGGCATGCCGCCCACGCCTTCGAAATCCTTGCCGGTGAACACCTTGACCACACCGGGCATGGCCTCGGCCGCCGAGGTGTCGATGCTGGTGATCTTACCATGCGCGATATCCGAGCGCAGAAAATGCACATAGGCCTGTCCGGCCACGTTGATGTCGTCGGTATAATTGCCTGCTCCGGTCAGAAAGCGTACGTCCTCGCGCCGCTTGGAACTGGCTCCGATGCCACTGTCTTTGGGCATTGCTTGTTCTCCTCCCTGGAAAAGAATTTTCGTCGAAAATTCTCGCCCGCCGCCTTATTCGGCAGCGATGTTGGAAACGTCCTGACCGGATGCGGCCATGATCGACTTGACGATGTTATGATAGCCGGTGCAGCGGCACAGGTTGCCCTCAAGATACTTACGTATCTCGGCTTCGGTCGGGCGCGGGTTCTCTTTCAGCAGCGCCGCAGCACTCATCACCATGCCCGGCGTGCAAAAGCCGCACTGAAGACCGTGATGATCCTGAAACGCCTGCTGGATCACGTTCAATGATCCGTCTGCATTCGCCTGCCCCTCGATGGTGCCCACCTCGGCCCCGTCGGCCTCGAGCGCCAGCATATTGCACGATTTCACCGCTTCGCCATTCACATGCACCACGCAAGCGCCGCATTGCGCCGTATCGCAACCGACATGCGTTCCGGTCAGCGACAGGTGATCGCGCAGAAAGCTGGACAGCAGCGTCCGGCCCTCGACATCACCGCTCACGGATTTTCCGTTCACGGTCATTGAGACCTGTGTCATCAGTTCCTCCCATTTCGATTTTTTCTTACCCCGGAGTTAAACACGGGAAATTTTGTTTGAGAACAAAAATATTTACTGCGTTTCGCGGCCCACCCAGCGGTCAACATTCAGGACATAAGCCGGGACCCACAAAGGGCTAAAGTGCCGTTACGTCACTTCTTCCGGGCCGCCCGTGGCTGCGGTCTGGTGGGGATTTCCTTGAGCAAGCCACCCACCCCCATCGCGGCAATATCGGCCCCCGTGGTTTCGATCCCGCAGGCCACCCGGGACAACACCCAGTCCGCGCCGTTCAGCGCGGGTGAGCGCGCGCAGCCCGGCAGACCGATCACCGGGCGCGCGCCCAAAGCCCCCAGAAACAGCAGATTGCCCGGGTCAACCGGCATTCCAAAACGATCAACCACGCCGCCCGCCTGCCGCACCGCGCCGGGGGCCACGTCATCCGCATCGGATGTGGCCGAGCCGGTCAGGATCATCACCACATCTCCGCCGACCTCAGACACAGCCCCGGCCAGACCTGCGGTTTCGTGCGGAACCACGCGCACGTCCGTCAGATCCATTCCCAGCGCCTCGACCCGCCCGCGGATCGCGGCAATGCCCTTTTCGTTCGGAGGGCCGCCGGGAATGTCGGTCACGACCAGTCCGGCAGTCCGGTGGACCGGCGTGATCAGCCGCACCGCGTCCTGCGCCAGACCCGCCGCGCGGTCGACATCCGATCCGGGCACGGCATACGAGATCACCTTGATCGTCGCCACCATGCCGCCTTCGGTCATCTGCTGATATTGGGGTACGGTGGCCACCGTGATCATCGGGTTCACAAGGTTGAACCGCTCCAGAGCATCCACGTCCAGAACCGCAACCCCCGGCCCATTCGCCAGCAGGTTGACGCGGCCCGTGAATGCCTCGGTCACGCGCAGGTTGGCGCGGGCCGGATGGGGCGCGAGTGCCGCCGCCAGCATCCGGGCGGCCTCGTCCTCGTGACAGTCTCCGGGCTCCAGCCGGGCGACGGTGACCTCCGCATATCCGGCCTGATGCAGCTGAGACAGATGGTCCGACGTCAGAACCAAGCCCTTGCGCAGCTTGGTATCGCCCGCCTTTACCGAATGGGCAAGGATCGCACCGGTGGCGTCGGCCAGCGGAACGGGGCCGAACCTCATGCCTTGCCCCGCAGCACCGCGGTCATTTGCGCCAGTATCGCAACCGCGATCTCGGACGGTCCCGCTGCGCCGATATCCAGCCCGATGGGGCCATGTATCCGCGCGATCTCGTCTTCCGAAAAGCCTGATTGCTGCATCCGATCCACACGCTTGGCATGGGTCCGGGTCGACCCCAGCGCGCCGATATAGAAGGCATCAGCCCGCAGCGCTGCCTCGAGCGCGGGATCGTCCAGCTTGGGGTCGTGGGTCAGCAGCACCACCGCCGTGCGCGCGTCGAGCCCCAGCTTGGCGACGGCCTCGTCGGGCCAGTCGGTCAGGATGGTCTCACCCGGAAAGCGCGCGTCCGAGGCGAAGGCCTCGCGCGGGTCGATGATAACCGGATCGTATCCCGCAATCCGCGCCATTGGCACCAGCGCCTGCGCAATATGGACCGCGCCCACGACGATCAGCCGCAAGGGCGGGTTATGGACGGCGACAAATGTCTGGCCGTCCTCTTCGAACCCGGAGCGGTCCATCCGCAAACGGTCGGGGTAGGCATTGCGCCGCAACTCCCGATGGCCCGTTTCGATGTTCACCTCATAGGCCAGCGGCTCGCGGTGCGCACGGGCGGCGACCAGTTCGGCCAGCATCGCCTCGGGCAGGACCGCGCCGACCGGCTCGACCAGCACCCGGATCGTGCCGCCACAGGCGAGCCCCACGGCAAAGGCATCTTCGTCGCTGACACCGAATTCCAGCAGGCGGGCGTCACCTTCGTCAATGGCCTCCAGCGCCTCGACAATCACCGCGCCTTCGACGCAGCCGCCCGAGACCGAGCCCTCGATCCGCCCGTCCGCGCCGATCACCAACTGCGCCCCCACGCGTCGCGGGGCGCTGCCCCATGTCTCGACCACGGTGGCTAGCGCCGCCCCCTTGCCGTCGCGGTACCAGTCCAGCGCGGTTTCCGGGTTGTTATCGAATCGTTCCATTGAGACCTCCGCCCCTGACCGGGTCCAACATAAGCAGCTTTGCCGTGATGAAAAGACGCCAGCAAACTCACCTTTGGCGTCAACGCGCCGTTTTCACATTCAGAAAAGTGAAGCATTGATTGCCTGCGAAACTGCCCCTAGCCTGCAGGCGCGGTCTGCATCCCAACCGGTGCGACCCACAGGACATTTCATAACGGAGACAACGATTTGAAACGCATTCTTGCACTCGGCACAGCCCTGACCCTTGCTACCGCGACCTCTGGCTGGGCCGACACCTTCCTGCGCTACGGCGAGGTTGAAGGTTGGAAGGTCTTTATCGACCAGGACAAGAAATCCTGCCTGATCGAGGCCGTGGATGACGACGAAAACGTGGTTCAGATGGGCCTGACCGAAGATCGCGGCGTAGGCTATGTGGGCGTGTTCACAAAGGCCAAGACCGATATCAAAGCCGGTGAGACCGAAGGCGTGGCCATTCTGCTGGGTGACAACATCTATGTGGGCGAGGCCACCGGGATGAAAGGCAACATCACCAAGGGCTATTCCGGCGGCTATGTCCTATCGGACGATCCTCAGTTCGCCGAAGACATCGCCAAGAAGCATGTCATGGTGGTATTCCCCGAAAAGGAATTTGCGTTCACGGTCGATCTGACGGGCACGTACAAAGCCATGGAAATGGCGCGCAAGTGCAACGCGGAACAGGTGTCGTAGAAGTTATTCGGAAAGCGCGGCCATCAGCCGTGCTTTCTGCCCCTGATCGTCGGGCGCAGAAATCACCCTGGCCAGGTCTTCAAGCGAGGCAATCGAATGCCCCGCTCGGAAACTGTCAACATGGGGCAGCATGGTCCTGACCCCTTGCGCCTTGGGCGCAAACCCATCCCAGCGTAGCAGCGGGTTCAACCAGATCAGACGGCGCGCGGATAGGTGCAGACGCTCGGTTTCCTTGTTCAGCAGGTCGGGGTCGCCCCGTTCCAGACCGTCGGTGATCAGCAGCACCACCGCGCCCTGCCCCATCACCCGCCGCGACCAGTCGCGGTTGAACTGGTGCAGGCACTCTCCGATCCGCGTGCCGCCTTCCCAATCCTGTGCCTCGGCCCCGGCGGCGGCCAGCGCGGCGTCGACATCGCGCTGATGCAGGTGCCGGGTGATATTGGTCAGCCGTGTGCCGAAGGTGAAGGCATGAACCTTGGCCCAGCCCGCTCCCTTTGCGTTCGAGACCGTGTGAAGGAAGTGCAGGATGATCCGGCTGTATTGGCTCATCGACCCTGAGATATCGCAGAGCGCCACAAGGTTCGGCCAACGGGGTTTTGGCTTTAGATGGGTGATATGATGCAACTCGCCCCCCTGTCGCATCGCGGCGCGCAAGGTGCGGGCGCGGTCGATGCGGTGGGTCAGATGGCTGGGCTGACCCCGGCGCGAAGCGATGGGTTGGACCGGCAGCGTCAGCCGCGCCAGCAGGCGTTTGGCCTCAGCTATTTCGGCGGTGCTCATCTGTTCAAAGTCGAGGCTGCGCAGACGTTCCTCGGACGAGGCGGTCTGGGTGGCATCAATCTCGATCTCGGCTTCTTCCTCTTGCGGTGTGGGTTCGGGCAGGTCTCGGTCGACGCCGTCCAGCAGCGCCTCGGCGGCGCGCTTTTCGGCGGCATCGGGCTGACGTTCCTCCTGCACACCCCGTATGGCGGGCAGCATCATCGACATCATATGTTCCAGATAACGCGGGTCGCGCCAGTACAGGCGAAAGACCTGAGCGAACACGGTGCGGTGTTCGGGGCGGTTCACGAAACAGGCATGTAGCGTCCAATAGAAATCGCGCCGTTCGGTGAAGCCTGCGGCCTGAACGGCACGGATTGCATCGACCACGCGGCCTGTGCCGATGGGCAGGCCGGCCTTTCGCAGCGCGCGGGCGAAATGGGTGATGTTCTGCGCCAGTTTAGGGGTGTCGGGGATGTCCAGCGGGATGTGCTCGGCCATTACCCTTCATGGGGGCGCTGCCCCCATACCCCCGAAGTATTTTTGAACAGAAGAAGCATCAGGCCGGTTCGAGGTCGGCTTTGGCCTGATCGAGGATACGCTTGGCCTCGGATCCCTGTAGTTTCTGGATGTCGTCCTGGTATTTGAGGATGGCGCCCAGCGTGTCGCCGATCACCTCGGGGCTGAGGTTGATCACATCCAGCGCCAGCAGGCATTTGGCCCAGTCGATCGTTTCGGCAACGCCGGGTTTCTTGAACAGGTCCTCGGTGCGCAGGCGTTGGACGAAGGCGACCACTTCGCGGCTGAGCGTCTGGGCTGCCTCGGGTGCGCGGGCGTTGAGGATTTCGATCTCGCGGTCGAAATCGGGGTAGTCGACCCAGTGGTAAAGGCAGCGGCGTTTCAGCGCGTCATGCACCTCGCGCGTGCGGTTCGAGGTGACGATCACGATCGGCGGTTCCGGGGCGTTGACCGTGCCCAGTTCGGGGATCGTGACCTGAAAGTCGCTGAGCGCTTCCAGCAGGAAAGCCTCGAAGGGTTCGTCGGTGCGGTCAAGCTCGTCGATCAGCAGGACGGGCGCGCCGTTGGCGTCGGAGCGCATGGCTTGCAACAGCGGGCGTTCGATCAGGTAGTCGTCCGAGAAAAGCTCGGTCTGCAGCGCGTCGCGGCTGGCCCCGCCCGAGGCTTCCGCCGTGCGGATCGCCACCATCTGCGCCGGGAAATTCCATTCGTACACCGCCGACGAGGCATCGAGCCCTTCGTAGCATTGCAGCCGGATCAGGCGGCGGTTCAGCCCGGCCGCGAGCGCTTTGGCGATCTCGGTCTTGCCGACACCGGCTTCGCCTTCCAGAAACAGCGGCCTGCCCAGTTTCAGCGACAGGAACACCACCGTCGCCAGTGCCCGGCCACAGACATAGCCCTGCGCGCCCAGCATGGTCTGAACCGCGTCGATCGTGTCTGGCTGCGTCATGTGCATCAATCTCCCTTGCCGACAACAGGTCATGGCTGGGCGCGGGCGTCAAGACCGGGCCTGTCCTGTGATCTGCGGCAATCGGGGCGGCTGGCAAGGGTTTTCCCGCCGCAGCGGCTGTGCTAGCCGGGGCGCATGACCGATACCCTGAACCTCCGCCGCCCCGACGACTGGCATCTGCACCTGCGCGATGGCACCATGTTGCAGGCCGTCCTGCCCGAAACCGCGCGCCACTTTGCGCGCGCGATCATCATGCCGAACCTTGTGCCCCCCGTTGTGACCGGGGATCAGGCCGCCGCGTATCGCGCGCGCATTCTGGCCGCCCTGCCTGCGGGCATGACGTTCGAGCCGCTGATGACGCTGTATCTGACCGAAGATACCGACGCCGCCGATGTGGCCGCAGCCCATGCCAGCGGGTTGATCAAGGCGGTGAAGCTGTATCCGGCCGGGGCGACGACGAACTCGGCCTCGGGCGTGCGTGACTTTGACAAGGTGCGCCCGTTGCTTGAGAAGATGGCCGAGATCGGCCTGCCGCTCTGTGTGCATGGTGAAGTGACCGATGCCGAGATCGACATTTTCGACCGTGAGGCGGTGTTCATCGACCGTGTGCTTGACCCGATCCGCCGGGCCACGCCGGGGCTGCGCGTCGTGATGGAACATATCACCACCGCCAACGGGGTTGATTACGTCAAGGCCAACGACAGCGATCTGGGTGCGACGATCACTGCGCATCACCTGATCATCAATCGCAATCACATTCTGGTGGGCGGCATCAAGCCGCACTATTACTGCCTGCCCGTCGCCAAGCGCGAGGAACATCGGTTGGCCTTGCTAGGGGCTGCAACCTCGGGTGATTCCCGGTTCTTCCTGGGCACCGACAGCGCGCCCCACACGGATGCGAACAAAGAGATGGCCTGTGGCTGCGCGGGTTGTTTCACCGCGACCAACACCATGTCTCTGGTGGCCGAGATGTTCGACCGCGCAGGCGCACTGGACAAGCTGGAAGGCTTTGTGTCGCTGAACGGCCCGGCCTTCTACGGCCTGCCGGTGAACGAAGACATGATCACCCTGACCAAAGGCGCGCCGGTGGCGTATCCCGCCAAGATCGACACCGCCGACGGGCCCGTCACCGTGTTCGATCCGGGCTTTCCGCTGCACTGGCGCGTGGCTTAACCCGCCAGCCTGTCAGACAGGTCGGCTGCGCGCCCGCCGGTGCGCAGCATTGACCAGATCGCATCGGCCTCGTCTCCGCCGATCAGCTTCGCGGCTTTCTGGCGCACCCGGTCTTCGCGGTCGGGCAGAGACATCGGCGTCAGTAGATCGTGACTTGCCTCAAGCCGCGCGCCGTCGCGGCGCAGTAGCGCCACATGGGCCTGCGTCTCTGACAGACTTTCGTCCGCCTCGACCGTGATCCGCTGCCGCAGTGCCTGCAGGTGCGGGTCGGCGCAGGTCTGGTCGGAATAGCTGTCGGGTACCGCGGTGTCATAGCCAAGCGCCAGCATCGCCAGAACGGTGCGATAAGAGAACTTGGCCCCGAGCCCGGTCGATGGTTCGGTCTGGTTGCAGACACTCATCCAACGGGGATGGGTTTTGACCTTGATTTCAGCCACTTCGGGTTCGGCGATGTCCAGTTCGCGGGCAGCCTCAAGCGCGGCATGCAGGCCATGGCAGCAGGCGTGGAACTTGTGACTAACCGCCTCGAACAGCCATTCATCGCCCAAGCGATCGAGCGCCGCCAGGGTGTCATCCGCACCCTGATGTGTCGCGCCGAAACCATGCGGGCCCTGCAGGGCGTCTTCGTTGGGCTGGAAACCGCGATGGATCAGCAAGGCGGTCTCGACGCCTGTCGAGGCCGCAAGCCCAGCGTTGTAGGGCTTGCCCATGGTCCCGAACTGCGCCTTGAGTCCCGCCGCGCGGGTGGCGGTCAGGCCCAGGGCACGCCGCATCTGCGCCGGGTCGAACCCCATCAGATGGCCCACCGCAGCCGCCGCGCCAAACGCGCCTGCGGTGGCGGTCTGGTGGAAGCCGGCCTGATAATGCCCGCGCCCCAGCCAAAGCCCTACGCGGATGGACAGTTCCATCCCGACCAGCGCGGCCTCAAGCAGATCAACGACGGGCTTGTCCTCATGCGCCGCAATGGCCAGCGCCGCCGGGAACACGGCGACCGACGGATGGCCGATATGGGCGAAATGCGTGTCGTCATAATCCAGCGCATGGGAAATGGTACCGTTCGCCAGAGCCGCCCCTCGCAAGGGCGCACCGCCGCCGCCAAACATCTGAGCCTGAGGCGCTCCGCCCTCGGCCAGCACCATGTCGCGGATGATGTGCGAGACGGGCTCGTCCGCGCCCGCACGGCCAACGGCCATCCAGTCCAGCGCGGACAAAGAGGTCACGATCCGCGCCTGCGTCGTGGTCGAAACGGGGCCTGCGGCGAATTGCGCAAGCGATGAGGTCAGGTCAGTCATAGTGCGCAGTCTAGCGCGCGGCGGGTCCGGGTAAAGGCTCAGCCGTACAGGTCTGCGGCGCGCTGTTCGAAGGCGCGGACGATGCGGTGCATCGCTTCGTTAAAAACCACGCCGATGATGCCTTGCAGGACGGCGTTCTTGAACTCGAAATCCACATGGAACGAGACGTTGCAGCCGTCATCAGTATCCTCGAACTGCCAGTCCGAGCGCATGTATTTGAACGGACCGTCCAGATACTCGGTGTCGATCTTCTTTTGCGCCGGAAACAAGGTCACCCGGCTGCCGAAGCGTTCGCGGAACACCTTGAACGAGATCACCAGATCGGCCTCCATCACCTGCCCCGCGCCCGCCTCATAGGTCCGGCGGATACGGGAGGCAGCACACCACGGCAGGAATTCCGGGTATTTGGCCACGTCGCCGACCAGATCGTACATCTGTTGGGCAGTATAGGGCAGCGGACGGGTTTCCGAATGGATGGGCATGACGTTCCGGCATTTGCAGGTGACAATGGCGCGTCATGTCGTATGTTGCGCGCCAAAGATCAAGGGGGCAGCGATGAGCGACCGCGCATATGTGATAGATGAGATGATCTCAGCCAAGGCCATCGCCGCGCGGATTGAGGAATTGTGCCGCGAGATCACGGATGAATTCGGCGGCACCGACAAGCTGGTGGTCGTGGGCCTGCTGCGCGGCAGTTTCGTGTTCATCGCCGATCTGGTGCGCGAGCTGGACCTGCCGATCGAGGTGGATTTCCTTGAGGCATCTTCATACGGAGACTCGATGGAGAGCAGCCGGGAAGTGCGTATTCTCAAGGACTTGCGCGGCGCAATCGAAGGGCGCGACGTGCTGGTGGTCGAGGATATCGTCGACACCGGGCACACGCTGAACCATGTCACCAAGCTGTTGCTGAACCGCAAGCCCGCGCGGCTGAAATCCATTGCGCTGCTCGACAAGCCCATCCGGCGCGAGGTCGATTTCCGCGCCGACTGGATCGGCTTCGAAATTCCGGATGAATTTGTCGTGGGTTATGGCATCGACTACGCGCAGCGCAACCGCAACCTGCCGTTCATCGGCAAGGTGCGGTTCGTCGGGGATTAAACGGGGATGAACCTGCGCCACTTTCTGCGGATGTCGCGATGGGCGCGGAACCCGCCGTCTGAACGCCGGGTGCTGCTGGTCTTCGCCATCATCGCAGTTTGCCTGCTGATCGCAGGGATCGAGATGTTGGGATGGTGGCCGGACTGGGCCGGAAGCGAGCCCGGCAAGCTCAGGCCCTGAGGCCCAGAACTTCGTTGATCGCTGCCAGAAAGATGCCGGTGCCGGTGGGAATCAGCGCATCGGGAAAGTCGTAATCCGGGTTGTGCAACTGCGGATGATCGCGCCCGGCCCCCAGCCAGAACATCGCGGTTTTAGCGCCCTTGCCGAACTGTCCGAAATCTTCGGAAAACTTCTGCGGCTGCGGCGCCAGGCTAAAGGGCACGTTCTGTGCCTGACAAGCCGCCGACAGGATGGCGACGGCCTCGGGGTTGTTTGTGCAGGCCTCGAACACGTCATCATAGGTGATGTCGACCTCAAGCCCTTCGGCCCGACCGGTATCGCGGGCCAGCGCCTCGGCCTGTTCAATCAGCTTCGCCATGCGCGTGTCAGAGACCGTGCGCAACGTCACCCACACCTCGGCCGCGCCGGGGGCGATGCCAAAGGTCGGCTCGCCCAGACTCGCGTAGGTGACGGTCGTAAGCGCATAATCCGCATCCAGCGCACCGCCCGCGCCCATCGCGGCATAGGCCGGGATCAACGCGGTCAGCGCGCTGGCCGGAGACAGTCCGTCCTGCGGGGCCGCCGCATGCGAGGTCTTGCCCGTCAGCGCGACCCGCATCCCGCGCGAGGCGCAATTGGTCGGGCCCTCGCACAGATCAACCGCACCAAGCTCCAGCCCCGGCAAGTTGTGCAGCGCAAACACGTAGTCCGGCGTGATGTCGGCAAATTGCGGGTCAGCTCGAAAGGCCTGTGCGCCCTGCCCGGTTTCTTCGGCGGGCTGAAAGATCAGAACAACGCGGCCCGCGTCCGGGCGGGTCTGGCTCAGCACAAACGCCACGCCCAGCACCATCGCCATATGGCCATCATGCCCGCACAAGTGCCCCGATCCGGGGTTTTGCGAGGCATAGGCCGCGTCCGAGAGCTCCTGAATCGGCAACCCGTCCAGCTCGCACCGGATGCCAACGGTTGGGCCGGGCTGGCCGCTGTCATAGATGGCGGCGACGCCATGCCCTCCGATCCCGGTCAGAACCGTGTCGGGGTCGCAGGTCTGCAGCAGATTGGCGATGCTCGCGGCGGTTCCGCGTTCCTGGCCCGAGACCTCGGGCACCTGATGTAATTCGTGGCGCTTCTCGGTCAGCCAGTTCTGAAGCTCGGGCTTCACCCCTGCCCCAGTTTCTGCCGCCGGGCCTCGCGCAGGCGCGCGAAATCGTCGCCCGCGTGATACGAGGATCGGGTCAGCGGAGTGGCCGAGACCATCAGGAACCCTTTGCCAAAGGCCGCTTTTTCATACGACGCGAACTCCTCGGGCGTGACGAACCGGTCGATACCGTGATGTTTCGGGGTCGGCTGCAGGTACTGGCCGATGGTCAGAAAGTCGATATCGGCGGCGCGCATGTCATCCATGACCTGCCGGACCTGCTGTTCGTCCTCGCCCAGACCGACCATGATGCCCGATTTGGTGAAGATCGACGGGTCCATTTCTTTCACCCGCTGCAACAACCGCAGCGAATGGAAATAGCGCGCACCGGGGCGCACCTGCGGATAAAGACCGGGCACGGTTTCAAGGTTGTGGTTGAACACATCCGGCTTCGCCTCGACCACCACCTCAAGCACCGAGGGGTCGCATTTCAGGAAATCAGGCGTCAGAATCTCGATCGTCGTGGTCGGGGACCGGTGCCGCACGGCGCGGATGGTCTGGGCAAAATGCTCGGCCCCGCCATCCTGCAGGTCGTCGCGGTCGACCGAGGTGATCACCACATGCTTCAGCCCCAGTTTCTGCACCGCATGAGCCACCCGGCCCGGCTCGAACGCGTCCAGTTCGTCGGGGCGGCCTGTGGCGATGTTGCAGAAGGTGCAGCCACGGGTACAGATCTCGCCCATGATCATCATGGTGGCGTGGCCCTGGCTCCAGCATTCGCCGACATTGGGGCATCCGGCCTCTTCGCAGACGGTGACCAGATTGTTCTCGCGCATGATCTTATGCGTATCGGCATATCCTGCCCCGCCCGGGGCTTTCACGCGAATCCACTTGGGCTTGCGCGGGGCGGCGTTGTCGGGCCTGTGCGCCTTTTCCGGGTGTCTTTGTTCGGGAATTTTCAGATCGCGCACGGTTTGCTTTCCTGACTTCGGGTCAATTTGCATCGCGCATAACATAAACCGACTGCCCCCGTTACGCCAGCGACGCATAGCCGCTATGCGGCACGATCCTGCGTACGCAGCATCCGACAGAGCATCGAGAGGACTTTTTGCCATTATTTCAATGGCATCAACCGTCGTGAAGATATTTTGCACCTGCAGCACATCTATTGTTGAAGCGCTTGCGCAAACATCTTACCCCTCGGGCCAAACAGATGTGAATCACAGGAGTCCACCAATGAAAACCGGTGCAAAGCTGCCCGACGTGACCTTCCACACCCGTGTCCGCGACGACTCGGTCGAAGGTCCCAACCCGTTCCGCTGGCAGGACAAGACCACGGCTGACTATTTTGCAGGCAAACGCGTCATCCTGTTCTCGTTGCCGGGCGCATTCACGCCCACCTGCTCGACCTATCAATTGCCGGGGTTCGAGAACGGGTATGCGGATTTCACCGCCAAGGGAATCGACGCGATCTATTGCATGTCCGTGAATGACAGCTTCGTCATGAACAAATGGGCTGCGGATCAGGGGCTTGAGAAGGTTCAGGTTATCCCGGACGGTTCGGGCGAATTCACCCGCAAGATGGGGATGCTGGTCGACAAGGATAATCTGGGCTTTGGGATGCGCTCGTGGCGCTATGCGGCCATCGTCAATGACGGCGTGGTCGAGGCATGGTTCGAAGAACCCGGCCTGATGGACAATTGCCCCGAAGACCCTTACGGCGTCTCGTCGCCGGAAAACCTGATGAAACATCTGGATGAAGTCCGCGCGCCCGCGCTGGCGTAACCTCTGCGAAAACCGGAACAAGGGCCCGTCGTTTCCGGCGGGCCTTTCTTGTTAGGCGCGGGTCTGCGCCACGACCTCTTCACCGACCAGCCGGATCACCTGTGCCAGCCGTTCGAACCAGTCTTCGGCCCCGGTCGCCGCGCGGCGTACCAGCCCTATGGTGCGCGCCGGTTGCGGTGCGCCGAATCGCAGCAACCGCAGCCCCGGTACCGCATCAGTCTCGGCGCGCGCCGCAAGTTCGGGCATCAGGGTCAGGCCGAACCCTTCGGCGACCAGCCGCGACAAGGTCGCCAGCGAGGATGCGCCCATGTTGATCTGGCCGCTGGTCCGGTCCTGCCCGCAGACCTCAAGCGCCTGATCGGTCAGGCAATGCCCATCCTCCAGCAGCATCAGTTGCGCCGCCTTCAGGTCAACGGGGCGCAGCGCCTCGGGGCTGACCGTCAGCCGGTCCAGCCGGGCCTGACTACCCGCCAGCAGGAAGCAGTCGTCAAACAACGCCTCTTCGTACAGCCCCGCCCCGCCCGAGGGCAGCGCCAGAACCGCTGCATCAATCTCACCCGCCCGTAGCATCGACAGCAGGCGTTCGGTTCTGGCCTCGCGGATCTGAACCCGCAGCGAGACATCCCCGGCCCGTAGCCCGGCCAGAACGCCCGGCAGCAGGTACGGCGCAACGGTGGGAATGATGCCGATCGACAAAGAGCGATGTCCGCCGGAATGATCCCGGGCAAACCGATCCAACTGATCCGCTGCCTTCAGGACCTGTTGGGCATGATCCAGAACATCCCGGCCCAGCGGCGTCAGCAGGATATCGCGGGCCTGCCGTTCGAACAGAGGCCCGCCCATCAGATCCTCCAACGCTTTGATCTGAACCGACAGCGCAGGTTGCGACACGTGGCAGACCTGCGCCGCGCGACCAAAGTTGCGCTGTTCGGCAACCGCGCGGAAATACTGCAACTGGCGGAGTGTGAAATTCATAACCTCTGATTATCACTTACCGCCAGATCCACAAGATCAGCCGATCATCCGGTCCCGCTCGGTCTGCTCTTCGTAATGCCGTTTCAGCCGCTGCAGCGCGATCCGCAGGACGATCTTGCCGGACCGGGCCGACCAGCCCATGCGCTTTTCTGCTTGCTCCAGCCCTTCAAGATAGCAGCAGCAACGCAGGGCAACATCGCTGAGCCCCGGCCCGAGGTCCGCCAGCGCCCGCGCCACGCGGTCCCGCGCCCCCGACGAGCCGTGCCCGACATGCGCATCCGCAGCGAAATCAGCACGACCGCCCCCGGTCAGGAACCGATCCCAGTTCTGCGTGACCTGCGGCCCGATCTGTGCCAACTCGAAGTCCTCGCGCAGACGTTCGCCGGCACCCACCAGCGTTTCGTCAAGAAAGGGCTTGCCGTCCCGGTCGCGCCGACGGGACAGCGCGATCAGCGGGCTTTCGGTCGTGCTGTAGCGAATGCGGACCGGACCTTTTGCGCGACCGGGCTGACCTGCAGAGGGCTGAAACGGTGCCTGCGCCTCGGCCATCCCGAACTCGTTCTGCGCCCGGGCGCGGTTCTCGGCTTCGGCCAGCAGATGGCTCAGCGCCGACCGGCCCGCCGTCGACAGACGATAGCGCGAGATCCGCCCCGGATTGTCGCAAGATATCCAGTCTTTGAGCGCCAGCGCCTGCGCCGTTTTGCAATCGACAACGGCCGTTCGGGTGGTCCCGCCCTCGCCATTGTCGCGAACCACGACGGCCTTATCCATATCCTCGGCCACCGCCAGCACCGCACCGGATTCGCACAGGCGGCGCAGGACGCGCAGGGCTTCGCGCTCGAACCGATCGTCCTCGGTCTCGCCTGACGGGTGATCGGGCACGTGATACATAGTTGAACCGCTCATCCCCGGTGCAAAATGGGTCTGTGCAAGCGATTGCAGCGCGGCATCAACCAGCGGATCATCGCGGCGCATCTCGACCCGGCGGATTTGTCGCAGAATGGTCGAGGCATGGCATCCAGCCGCCCGGGCGATGTCCCGGATCGACCGGCCTGACTCGGTATGGTCAAGATATCGCTGCGCCCCCTCGGGAACCCAGGCCGGTACGGTGAAAGCCACGCTATTTTCCATATTTCAATGCCCTCATCGACAAACAAACTGACAGTTCTCGTCGTCGGATTCTTAGTTAACCAAATCTAACTAGGGTCGGTTTCGTTACCGGTTCGTTAACCCCGGACGACACAGAGCAGAATTGATTCAAATTGATAAACAGTCGTGAAGCCAGCGTTCGGGGAGAGCCCGCACAGGGCAACACCCGCATAAGTTGTGTCACATCATGAGCATCGGAATTGAAAGAGAAGGAAAGCCATCGTGCAGGACCTGATGACCATGATCACCACACTCCGCCGCCCGCGGCTGCTGACCCGCGCCGCGAAGATCGGCGCGAAGGAGTATAACCGGGACCGGCACCTGCAGCGCGTTCTAGGCTATGGGTCGATACCGGGAACAGGATCGGCCCTGATACGGCTGATGGAGATTGAGCGCGAGTTTGACCTGCAAAGACAGGAAGATGACGCCGCCTATTCCCTGGTGCGTCATCTGGACGTTTTGATTGCCCTGATCGGCGAGGCGCAACTGTATCAGGCCAGCCGCGCCGCGCGCTATACGTGATCAGGTGAAGGCATCCGGCATGGATGCCTTTTTCTCGGCAACATAGGCGTCAAGCGCGGCCTTTACATCCGGGTCGATCTGCGGCTGCTGGTAATTGGCCAGCAGATGCTCGACCCGCGCGGTGGCCAGCGTCCGTGTATCGCGGGCGCCTTCCTCTTCCCAGGTCTCGAACGGCTTGTAGTCCAGCAGATCGGTCTTCCAGAACGCATCCTTGAAGTTCGCCTGCGTGTGGGCGCAACCCAGGTAGTGGCCACCCGGACCGACCTCGCGGATTGCGTCCATCGCCTGTGCGTTCTCGTCATAGGCGATGCCCTTGGCCAGACCGTGCAGAACGCCCAACTGATCGGCGTCCATGACGAATTTCTCGAAATCTGCCACCAGACCACCTTCGAGCCAACCGCAGGAGTGTAGCATGAAGTTCACGCCTGCCATCAGACCCATGTTCAGCGAGTTCGCGGTCTCGTAAGCCGCCTGCGCGTCGGGCAGTTTCGAACCGCAGAACGAGCCCGCAGACCGGAACGGCAGCCCCAGACGACGCGCCAGCTGGCCCGCGCCATAGGTGACATGCGAGGCTTCGGGTGTACCAAAGGTCGGCGCGCCCGAGTTCATGTCAATCGAGGACACAAACGCACCGAAGATCGCCGGAGCACCCGGACGGATGATCTGGCTATAGGCGACACCCGCCATGACCTCGGCCAGAACCTGTGTCAGCGTCCCCGCGACCGAAACCGGCGCCATCGCGCCGCCCACAATGAAGGGCGAGATGATACAGGCCTGATTGTTCGCCGCATAAACCTCGAGCGAGCCCATCATCACGTCGTCGAATGTCATCGGCGAGTTGATGTTGGTCAGCGAGGTCATAACGGTGTTGTTCTGCACGAACTCTTTGCCGAACAGAATCTCACACATCTCGATCGAATCCTGCGCGCGGCTGGGATCGGTGACCGAACCCATGAACGGCTTGTCCGACAGGGTCATGTGCGCCATCAGCATGTCCAGGTGACGCTTGTTCACCGGGATGTCCGTCGGCTCGCACACCGTACCGCCCGAGTGGTGCAGCCACTTGGACATATAGGCCAGCTTCACGAACTTATTGAAATCATCCATCGTCGCATAGCGGCGACCACCATGCGCGTCCCGCACGAACGGAGGGCCATAGACCGGCGCAAGAACCAGATTACGGCCGCCGATGACCACCGATTTCTCAGGGTTGCGGGCGTGTTGGGTGAATTCGCTGGGTGCGGTCTTGATCAGCTCACGCGCCAGACCGCGCGGCAGGCGAACGCGCTCGCCCTCGATATCCGCACCGGCGTCTTTCCAACGCTCCAGCGCGGCGGGGTTGTCGACGAAATTGACGCCAATCTCCTCGAGCACGGTTTCCGCGTTGTTCTCGATGATCTCCAGCGCTTCTTCGTTGAGCACTTCGAAATTGGGAATATTGCGTTCGATATACTTCGCGGTTTCGATCTTGACCGCCGTGCGCTCGGCCCGACGGGCGGCGCCGCCGCCACCCCGTGCCCTGCGCCGGGTGTTTGCCTCTGCCATTGAGAAAATCCCGTTGGTTGGTTGGTTTGATAAGTGTGTTACATGAACGGCCAACAGCGCCACAGGTAGTTTACGGCGCAATAGGGGGAAAAGCGACATGAACCGCAACCAGACGGATCGGAGCGTTAGGCCACCCGCTTTTGCATCATGACCGAGTTCCCGGTCGTCTCGACCTCGTTCCAACCCAGATGCGCGTACATCGCCCGGGTTGCGTGCATCAGGCGGTGGGTCCGCAGCTGCAGATATGCCACTTCCGCTTTGACCGCCGCCGTTTCGGCAGCCGCAAGCAATTGCCGCGCAATCCCCTGCCCCTGAGCCTCGGGCGAGACAGCAAGGTTGAAGACCATCATCGTATCGGTCTGCAGATCAAAGACGATGACCCCCAGCAAATGCCCGTCGCTTTCCGCCAGAACCACATCACGGTCCCGAATATCCTCGGCGAGTCCAGCCGTTACATCCGGCAGATCGGCGATCTCGCGCATTGCCTGCCCATAAGCGCTGGTAATACAGTCCCGGATCGCGTCTGCATCGCTTTGGCCGGCAGCCCTAAGCCTTATTGTCATCATCTATCAGCCTCCGCCCCCAATTGACGTCATAGCGCTTGCACAAGCAACGCTTGCGACCTAATAGCCCTGCATGACCCAAGCATCCCACGACCGCCTTCTGATCATCGACTTCGGCAGCCAGGTGACCCAGCTGATCGCCCGCCGCCTGCGCGAGCTGAACGTCTATTGCGAAATCCACCCCTATCAGAACGTCACGATGGAGTTCGTCCGAGAGATGGCCCCCAAGGCCGTGATTTTCTCGGGCGGTCCCGACAGTGTGACACGCGACGGCTCACCCCGGGCCCCGCAGGAGATCTTTGACTACGGCGTGCCGATTCTGGGCATCTGCTACGGTCAGCAGGTCATGATGCACCAGTTGGGCGGCAAGGTCGAAAGCGGCCATGGCACTGCCGAGTTCGGCCGCGCCTTCGTCACATCCAAAAGCCAGCTCGATATCCTCAATGGTTGGTTCGCCGAGGGCGACGAACAGGTCTGGATGAGCCACGGCGACCATGTCAGCGAAATCGCCCCGGGCTTTGAGGTGTTCGGCACCTCTCCCAACGCGCCTTACGCGATCACCGCCGATCCCAGCCGCCATTTCTACGCCGTGCAGTTCCACCCCGAGGTGCACCACACCCCCAAGGGTGCAAAGCTGTATGAGAATTTCGTCAAACTGGCCGGGTTCTCGGGCGACTGGACTATGGGGGCCTATCGCGATGAAATGATCCGCAAAATCCGCGAACAGGTCGGCGACAAAAAGGTCATCTGCGGCCTGTCCGGCGGTGTCGACAGCTCGGTCGCGGCGATTCTGATCCACGAAGCCATCGGCGATCAGTTGACCTGTGTCTTTGTCGACCACGGATTGCTGCGCAAGAACGAGGCCACCGAGGTCGTCGGCATGTTCCGCGACAACTACAACATTCAGCTGATCCATGCGGACGAAAGCGATCTGTTCCTTGGTGAATTAGATGGACAGAGCGACCCCGAGACCAAGCGCAAGATCATCGGCAAACTGTTCATCGACGTTTTCCAGAAACATGCAGACACCATCGACGGGGCCGAGTTCCTGGCGCAGGGCACCCTCTACCCCGACGTGATCGAATCCGTCTCGTTCTCGGGTGGCCCGTCGGTCACGATCAAATCGCACCACAATGTCGGTGGCCTGCCCGAGAAGATGGGCCTGAAGCTGGTCGAACCCCTGCGTGAGCTGTTCAAGGACGAAGTCCGTGCCTTGGGCCGCGAACTGGGCCTGCCGTCCAGCTTCATCGGTCGCCACCCCTTCCCCGGCCCCGGCCTTGCCATCCGTTGCCCCGGCGAAATCACCCGCGAAAAGCTGGAAATCCTGCGCGAAGCGGACGCTGTCTATATCGACCAGATTCGCAAACACGGCCTCTATGACGAGATCTGGCAGGCCTTCGTGGCCATCCTGCCTGTCCGTACCGTGGGCGTGATGGGTGATGGTCGTACCTATGACTATGCCTGTGCCCTGCGTGCGGTGACCTCGGTCGACGGCATGACAGCGGACTACTACCCGTTCAGCCACGAATTCCTCGGCGAAACCGCGACTCGCATCATCAATGAGGTCAAAGGCATCAACCGATGCACCTATGACATCACCTCAAAACCCCCCGGAACAATCGAGTGGGAATGAGCGCAAAAGCCGGGTCTCAGCCCGGCTTTTTATTTTGCAATCCCCAACAAAACGCCCTTTAGTCAGCGCGTTGCACCCGAACACGGCTTTTTGACCCATGGATGAGAGCAAAACGCAGATCGGCAAAGCCGCGCTCTGGATGACCGGCGCGATTGCCTCGTTCTCCTCAATGGCCGTAGCGGGGCGCGAGCTGAGCGTGACCCATGACACGTTCGAGATCATGTTCTACCGCAGCCTCGTCGGCATCTGCGTCGTGGCCATGGTCCTGACCGCCACACGTGGCTGGCATCAGGTCACGACAAAACGGCTGGGTCTGCACGGTATCCGCAACGTGCTGCATTTCACCGGCCAGAATCTGTGGTTCTACGCCGTCACGGTGATCCCGCTGGCACAGGTCTTTGCGCTTGAGTTCACCAACCCCATCTGGGTCATCCTGCTTTCACCGCTGCTGCTGGGCGAACGTCTGACCGCAATCCGCCTGACCTCGGCCCTGATCGGGTTTGCGGGCATCCTGATCGTGGCACGCCCCGGCGCGGCGGCAATCAGCCCCGGCGTAATCGCCGCAGCCCTGTCGGCGATTTTCTTCGCCCTGACAACGATTTCGACCAAATCCCTGACGCGCATCGCCAGTATCGGCTGCATCATGTTCTGGCTCACCGTCATGCAAGCCGTCCTCGGCCTTGCCGCCTCGGGCCTGGACGGAGACATCACCCTGCCCTCAACCGCCACCGCCCCGTTCCTTTTGCTGATTGGATTGGCCGGGCTGCTGGCGCATTACTGCATCACCAACGCACTGGCCATCGCCCCGGCCACGGTTGTTGTCCCGTTCGATTTCGCGCGTCTGCCGACCATCGCCATTGTCGGCATGATCCTCTATCACGAGCCGCTGGATCATTGGACGCTGCTGGGCGCTGCGGTGATCTTCACCGGCATCTTCCTCAATGTCTGGTCCGAGAATCGTAACAATTTGGCAACACAGGCTCGCCACGCTGACTCAGACTAACGCTCCGTCACGGGTTGACCTTATTTTAGGGATTAAGAGAGTAACAACCGGTAACGAAGCCGGGTGTGTACGTGAGGGTGCACATTGCAGGCAATTGGACAGTGTAGGGAGGACGAAATGAAAAAAGCGCTGCTTCAGGCGTGTGCGGTGTGTGTCGGGGCGACTACCGCGCAGGCTGGCGGACTTGACCGAAGTGGTCAGGGGATCAACATTCTGTTTGAGGAAGGTTCGGCGGTACAGTTCCGACTTGGATATACCGATCCAAGCGTCAGCGGCACCTTGGTGAATCCGCTCCCCGGTCCGACCTTTGGCCAAGAGATCGACTCCGGTGATGTCGCGCAAAGCTTCTTCACTCCTCACCTCGCATTCAAAACGGCCCTGACCGACAGGCTCGATTTTGCGATCATGTATGATCAGCCCTTCGGTGCCGACGTCGAGTATTCGTCTGAATACCCCTTGTCGCAAAACGTACTGTCGAGTTCACCTCCGTTCCCGCCGGGCGCCCGGACTGATGTGCTCCGCGCGCGCGCGGATACGGATGCGATTACGGCCCTGCTGCGCTATAAATTCGACAACGGTTTCAGCGCAATCGGGGGCGTTCGTGGTCAACGTGTGCGCGCCAGCGTATCGGTTCCCCTTGCAGGCGTGAACTCCACACCGTTCCCGCAGGGCGGCTATCGAGTTGAGACAGATGCTGAAATCGACTTTGGATACGTTATCGGTGTGGCGTGGGAACGACCTGATATCGCGGCACGCGTCGCGCTGACCTATAACTCCAGAATCACGCACGATCTGTCGCAGACCGAGTCAAACGACGCTCTGGCTTTTACACCATTTCCCGAGATCGCGCGCATCAGCGCCGACACCGAGGCAGAGGTCGTCACTCCCCAGTCGGTGAACCTTGACTTCCAGACCGGCGTAGCACCCAAGACCCTGCTGTTCGGCTCGGTTCGCTGGGTCGACTGGCCGCAAACGGTCTACGCGCCGCCGGTCTATGTGGGACTCACCGACTCTAACCTTGTCGACTACGATGACGACACGTTCACGTATTCTCTGGGCCTCGGCTATCAGTTCTCGGAAGAATTCTCAGGCGCGGTAACGGTTGGGTACGAAACATCAACCGGTTCGACCGTCTCGGACCTTGGCCCAACGGACGGCTTCTGGAGCATCGGCCTCGGTGGTACCTACACCTATCAGCAGGCCCAGATCTCTGGCGGTGTCCGCTATACCGATATCGGCGACGCGACCACCAACCAAGGTGCCGAGTTCACCGGCAACAGCGCGTGGAGCGTTGGCATTCAGGTCACCTATTCGTTTAACTGATGTCACCTGACCAGTAACTGCAAAGCCCCGCCGATCAGGCGGGGCTTTTTCGCATGTTCCGGGTCGATTGACGTCTGCGGGAATGCGACAACACGCCATGGCTGATCAGAAAACCCTCTCCGCCCGCGCATGGGCCGAACTGATCCTGCTCGGAGTGATCTGGGGCGCGTCCTTTCTGTCGATCCGCATCGCATTGGACACAATCCCGTTCGTAACCTCGGTCTTCCACCGAGTCTTTTGGGCCTCGCTGGCCCTGTGGATCCTTATCGCATTACAACGGCAGCCGCTGCCCCGCGCCCCCCGTATCTGGGGTGCGTTCCTTGTCATGGGGTTGCTGAACAATGTCCTCCCGTTCTCATTTATGGCTTGGGGACAGTTGCATGTCGAAACCGGGCTGACCTCAATCCTGAACGCCAGCACCGCGGTCTTTGGCGTCCTGCTGGCCGCCGTTTTCTTCCACGATGAACGCTTGACCAAGCCGCGCACGCTGGGCGTTGCATTGGGGTTCACCGGCGTGTCGATCACCATCGGTCTCAATCAGTTCGACAGCTTCAGCCCAGCGAATCTGGGACAACTGGCCATTCTCGCTGGTGCATTGTCTTATGCCTTCGCGGCAGTCTGGGCTCGGGCGCATCTCGGTGATCTCACCCCACCGGTTGCGGCTGCAGGAATGCTAACGGCCTCGACCGTGATCATGATCCCGATCACGCTGGCGGTAGACGGGGTGCCGTCGCTCAACCTCCCGGTCGAGACGCTGATGTCGATGGCCTATTATGCGCTGGTGGCGACTGCTGGCGCTTATCTGCTGTATTACCGCGTCCTGCAACAAGGCGGCAGCGGCAATGTCCTGCTGGTGACACTGATCATCCCGCCGGTCGCCATTCTGTTGGGCGCGCTGGTCCGGGATGAGGCGCTGCCCGCACGCGCCTTCGTCGGCTTTGCCATTCTGGCGCTGGGGCTGCTAATCCTCAGCCGATCCCGCAGACGCGATTGACGCCGCCAACCGCCCGTTTTAGCTAGGACAAAACAAGGGACGGCGGATGATGATCTACAACTCGGCAAAGGACTGGCGCGAGGCGGGGCGCAAAAAGGTGCTGTTCTTCGGCATGTCCGGGTTGGGAAAATCCTATGTCTCGAACACGCTGCGCGACGCGGGTGACTGGTTTCACTATTCGATCGATTACCGCATTGGCACCCGTTACATGGGTGAATACATCACCGACAACGCCAAGGCCGAGGCGATGAAGGTCCCGTTTCTGCGTGATTTGCTGCTGTCGGACTCGATCTATATCGGATCGAACATCACTTTCCAGAACCTCACCCCTGTTTCGGCCTATCTGGGTAAGCCCGGCAACCCCCAGCTTGGCGGGCTTGAGATCGAAGAATACCAGTTGCGGCAGGAACAATTCCGGCTGGCCGAAATCCACGCCCTGCTGGACACCAAATATTTCATCGACCGCGCCCAACGTCTGTATCGTTACCCGCATTTTATCTGCGACACGGGCGGCTCGATCTGCGAATGGGTCGCGCCCGAGGACCCGCACGATCAGATTTTGACCGAACTGTCCCGCCAGACCCTGATGATCTGGATCAGGGGCGACGAGGCGCATACCGAAGAACTGATCCGCCGCTTTGATCAGGCCCCCAAGCCGATGTCCTATCAGGCCGAGTTTCTGGCGCAGGTCTGGGCCGAATATCTTGCGCTGAACGATTGTGCGGGGGATGCGGTTGATCCCGACGCCTTCATCCGCTGGACCTATGCCAAGGCGCTGGCGCACCGACAGCCCCGGTATGAGGCCATGGCGCGTAACTGGGGCGTTACGATCAACGCTGATGACATCGCGAAGGTGCGCGACAGCAGCGATTTCGACGAGTTGATCGAACGCACCCTTGAGACCCGCCCCAACCCGGCCTAAGTTCCAGACTTCATTCGCAGTTTCAACAGCGTGACGTGATGCCGATCAAGATACCCTCAGACCTGCCCGCCTTTGATGTCCTGACCAACGAGGGCGTCATGGTCATGGCCGAGGATCAGGCCGCCCGGCAGGACATCCGCCCCCTGCGGATCGGGTTGTTGAACCTGATGCCCAAGAAGATCCAGACGGAAAACCAGTTCGCCCGCCTGATCGGGGCCACCCCCCTGCAGATCGAGCTGTCGCTGATCCGCATGACCGAGCATCAGACCAAGAACACCGCCGCCGAGCATATGGCCGAGTTCTACCACCCCTTTCAGGAGGTGAAGGATCAGAAATTCGACGGCCTGATCATCACCGGCGCTCCGATCGAGCATCTGGACTTTGCCGACGTCACCTATTGGGACGAGATGCGCGAAGTGTTCGAGTGGACGCAGACCAACGTGCATTCCACCTTTGGCGTATGCTGGGGCGGCATGGCGATGATCAACCATTTCCACGACGTGGAAAAACACATGCTGGACGCCAAGGCGTTTGGCTGTTTCCGGCATCGTAACCTGGCTCCGGCCTCGCCGTTTTTGCGCGGGTTTTCCGATGATTGCGTCATTCCTGTCAGCCGTTGGACCGAGATGCGGCAATATGAAATCGACGCGGTCCCCGATCTGATCACCCTGCTGGGCAGCGACGATGTCGGCCCCTGTCTGGTTGAGGATCCGGCGCATCGGGCGCTCTATATCTTCAACCATTTCGAATATGACAGCGACACGCTCAAACAGGAGTATGATCGTGACGTCGCCAGCGGCGCGCCGATCAACGTGCCGATCAACTATTATCCCGATGATGATCCCGGCCAGCATCCGCAGAACCGCTGGCGCAGCCATGCGCATCTGCTTTACGGCAACTGGATCAACTCGATCTATCAGACCACCCCTTTCGATTTGAACAAGATTGGCCAGTAAGCTTCTGATATCCCTTTGTCTTGTCGCGGCAGGCATCGCCGCCGCGACGGCATGGCGCAGCGCCCAGCGGGAAGCCCGGGCCGAGGCCGCATTCCCGCCCGAGGGGCAGATTTTGGATGTCGACGGCATCGCGGTCCATGCGGTCGTGATGGGCGAAGGCCCCGATGTGGTGCTGATCCACGGCTCTAGCGGCAATACCCGCGACATGACCTTTGCACTGGCACCGATTTTGGCCGAAAACTACCGTGTCATCGTGTTCGACCGACCCGGGCTTGGCTATTCCGAAAGCTTTAACGCCGACGGCGAAACCATTGTTGAACAAGCAGACATTCTGCAACGCGCCGCCGCGCAACTGGGTGCCGAGAAGCCCATCGTCGCGGGCCAAAGCTATGGCGGGTCGGTATCGCTGGCCTGGGCTGCGACGCGGCCCGACAACATCTCGGCCCTTGTGCTGATCGCCGCAGCGGCAATCCCGTGGGAGACGCCATTGGATGCGTTCAACACGATCGGCGCAACCCCGGCTGGGAATGCGCTGGCCCTGCCCCTGATTTCCGCCTTTGTGCCCGACTGGTACGTGACGAAGGCGCTGGATAACGTATTCGCGCCGCAGAAAGCGCCCGCAGGGTATGCAGAGCATTTCGGCCCCGGCCTGACCATGCGCCGCGCGTCAATGCATGCCAACGCAAAACAGCGCGCCAACCTGCTGGACGAGGTGACGGAACTGCAGCCGCGATATGGCGAAATCTCGGTACCGACCGAGATCGTCCATGGCACCGCCGATGATACCGTCGGGCTCAGCTGGCATTCCGAACGCCTGATCGAACAAATTCCGGGGGCGGAACTGGTCGAACTGGATGGCATCGGGCACATGCCACAGGTGGTTGCCGCACCCGAGGTTGCCGCCGCCATCGACCGCGCCGCCGAACGGGCGGGTTTGCGTTAAGACGATCCGTAATCCATAGTACGAACTGGATTTTATGGCGAGGCCGCAGATGACCGGATCACAACAGGGCGCAATCGAAAGTTATTTCCGCAACGACGCCCCGAAGGCCGTTCGATCCGCCATCGAAGACGCCAAGAAAGGCGACATTCTGAACGCGTCCTACCCATATTCCGAAAAGATGAAGGGCAAGGATTACGACGCGCAGATGGAGGCGCTGCAGATCGAACTGGTCAAGATGCAATCCTGGGTGAAGGCAACAGACCAACGTATCGCGATCATCTTCGAAGGTCGGGACGCTGCTGGAAAAGGGGGAACGATCAAGAGGTTCCGGGAAAATCTTAATCCACGCGGCGCGCGAAACGTGGCGCTTAGCAAGCCGTCAGATGCCGAACGTAGCCAGTGGTATTTTCAACGCTATATCTCGCATCTGCCATCCGCCGGTGAGATCGTGTTCTTCGACCGCAGTTGGTACAACCGGGGCGTGGTCGAGAACGTCTTCGGTTTTTGCACCACGGACGAGCGCGAAAGGTTCTTCCGGCAGGTCCTGCCATTGGAGATGGGGTTTCGAAACGACGGCATCCACCTGTTCAAGTTCTGGCTGAATGTCGGACGCGCCGAGCAGTTGAACCGTTTCCTCGCCCGCGAGACGGACCCGTTGAAACAATGGAAGCTCAGCCCCATCGACGTCGCAGGCTTGGGCAAATGGGACGAATACAGCCGGTCCATCGCGGAAACCCTCACCCGCAGCCATTCCGACAACTGTCCTTGGACCATCATCCGCTCGGATGACAAGAAACGCGCGCGCCTTGCGGCCATTCGCACCGTTCTCAGCGGGTTGGACTATGACGGCAAAGACACCGACATCGTCGGCACGCCCGACGCAAAGATCAGCGGCGGGCCGGATATCTGGGATGCGTGAACGCGCTGGTCTCGGGCACAGACCCTGCATATATAAGAACAAATGTGCCTGAGGCCGGGATGACGAAACGCGGATACCACCACGGAAACCTGAAACAAGCGCTGATCGAGGCTGCGCTTGTGCTGATCGAACAGAAGGGTCCAACGGGCTTTACTCTGTCCGAGGCGGCCAAGACCGCAGGGGTCACACCGGCCGCGGTCTATCGCCATTATGAGGGGCGCGAGGACCTGATCGCCGAGGCTGCGCGGCAGGGTTATGAAATGTTCGCCGACCTGATGCAGTTTGCCTATGACAAGGGTCAGCCTTCGGCGCTGGCCGCGTTCGAGGCCACGGGCCGCGCCTATCTGGCCTTTGCCCGCAAGCACCCCGGGCATTACATCGCCATGTTCGAAAGCGGTATTTCGATCAACCGCACGCCTGAACTCGCGCTGGCTGCCAACCGCGCCAAGGGGGTTCTGGAAAAGGCCGCCAGCGACCTGTCACAGCATATCCCGCCTGAAAAACGCCCGCCCGCCTCGATGTTCAGCGCCCATATCTGGGCCATGAGCCACGGGGTCGTCGAACTCTTTGCGCGCAATACCGGGGCCAGTTCCCCCTTCCCGCCCGAAGACCTGCTGGAATCGGGGATCGGCATCTATCTGCGTGGTCTGGGTCTGGTCGCACAGGACGACTGAGCGATCAGAACGCCCGGCTGGGTTTGGCCGTGGTCAGCCGCGAGGTCACGTTGATCAGGTCCATATGACCCATGCCCTTGATATCCACCGGGCCAATATCGGTGATCTGAAACTCGTCGATCAGCGCATATTTCATCTCTTCCGGCGCGACGATCCGCATCGGGTTTGCAAAGACTTGCAGGCGCGAGGCGATGTTCACCGCAGGGCCAAACACGTCATAAACGTATTTCTGTATCCCAACGACCGAGCCAACTGCAGGGCCCATCCCCAACCCGATCCGCGCCTGCCATTTATGCGGATGACTTTCATTGCGCCGTTCGAGATACCGCAGGAACCGCACCGCGCAATGGGCCACCGCCGTGGCATGATCGGGCGTCTCGTCGGGCATCCCTGAGACCGCCAGATAAGCATCGCCGATGGTCTTGATCCTTTCGCAGCCGAACTGCTCGACGATGCGATCAAAGGCGGTGAAGATGTCGTTCAACTCGCTCAGCGTCACCGTCGGATCGGTCTTGGCGGCAAAATCGGTGAAGCCCACGAAATCCAGCATGACAACCGACACCTGATCGAACAGCTGCGGCGTGACCACGCCGAATGTCTTGAACTCTTCGTAGACCGCCTTGGGCATCAGGTTCAGCAGCAGGCGTTCGACGCGCTCCTTCTCGCGCTCAAGCTCGCGCGTATTGCGTTCAACCATGGTCGAGTAGCTGTCGATCATGCTTTCAAGCTCGCGGATGCGGGTGATGTTCTGGCATTCGACCACCAGAACCTGCTCCTCAAGTCCGTTAGCCAGCGAAACCGCCGTGGCAAAGATCAGCGTCCGGCGCTTGGGTTTGATCTGCAATTCCACGGAATACCGCAGGCCCGACTGCTTGACGTCTTCAAGTTCCTTCGGGTCCAGATCGGGCAGCAGATCCAGAAGGGTCTGACCCTCGGCCGGGGTCCCGAACCATTCGGCGAAGGGCCCGTTGTGGAACACAAAGGTCAGATCCGATGCGCGCAGCACCGCCACACCCACACCAATCGCGCGCAGCAAATGCTCGTTGATGGCCAGAATGCTCATGCAGCGTTCCGGGCCACAATGATCGAGCGTTTGCCTTCGATCGCGGCCAAGGCCAGGTTTATGTCGCTGTCGGACATCCCATGCATCGCCAGCGCCTCGCCAAACAGCGTCGCCATCTCATCAAAATCAGAATGCGAGATGTTCAGATGGCGATGCACCGCCTCAATCCGATCATCGCTGAACGAGGCCGGCCCCCCAACCAGAGACGATACGAACTTGGTCTGATGGTCGATCAGACGCGGCAGGTCGATCTCATCAAAATAATCTCCGATTTCGTCGGATTCCAACGCCATCTCGTAGAATGACATCACGATACGGCTGATGGTTTTAAACCCGCCGTATTTTTCATAGATCGTCTGACTCACAACACAAAACCGAATGATAATTAGAAACAACACGACAACGTTATATCAAATTGAAAGTGTTGTTAACTTTTTTGAGCATAATCGGGCAACTTGCACGTCAAGCTCAGACAACTGGGCGGACCACATGACAGTGCAACGCTCTGTCGATCAGCGCACGACTTGCTACGACGGATGAAACCCCGCCGACGAGATCACAGAACGTGACCGCCGAGCTGATTTGAACAAGGGTAGACCTCGGGCAGAAAGAGGCCCTCATAGGTAAACGTATCGCCCCGTTCGACCGCTAATATGACGTTGGAGGACCTCAGGAATACGCCGATCATGTGCCGCCGAATATCCGCCTCGGATCCCGCCATAAGGACCAGTGATTGCGGTTTGAGCCGAAAGTAGACGGACGCAAGAACATAGTCCCTGAACCGCATCTGCTTAAGCGAGGCGACATAGTCATCGCCGAACCCCTCGGCCATTGCCTGAGCCGCGATTTCATCGCCAAACTCATCGGCCAGCTGCCCACGCAGCCAGCTTCTGAGACCGCTCGACAAAGGGACGGCGGCGATAGCAGCCAGAACAGCGCCCGAAATCAGCAGTTTGCGACGCGTGATCATCAGATTGCCCTCGCTGCAAAGATGGACAGAGCCGACAAGGTCAATGTCGGATTGGCCGGCGAGCAGGATGGAAAAACGCCCGCCCCAAGGCTCAGGACATTCGGTATCTCATGTGTTTTTAGCTCGCGATCTACTACGCCAGTCTCTTGCGATGTCCCCATTCTGGTCGTGCCAAGTATATGGGATTCGGTGGCGACCAGCCCAAGCGACTCGATGCTCTCGACCTCAGTGGGGAATATTTTGTCGATATTATCCAAAGCGTTGGACAAGCCATCGGCTGCATATTGTGAATGGCCCTGCCAATCAACCATCACCTCGTCATCGACAATTGTCACCCGGTTTTCGGGCTGGGGCAGGTCTTCGGCAATGAACTTTAGCGTCAGACGCTCAGTCCAGCGGTTCTTTTGCGGGCGCGTTGCGGCGGGCACGTTGAAGTTCTCGATCAATACGGCAGCAAAATCCGAGCGATCCATATCGTGATAGAAATGATATCCATGCCCGGTGATTGAACTTCCGCCAAAAAAGTTCTTGATCGGCACGTCGACCTGCAGGTGATGCGCAAGCTGTTCATTCAGATAGCGCCCAAGCGCCGGTGCCGAAAACCCACTTCGCAACAAGATGGCAGCGTTGAATATTGCGTTCGTTCCCAGCGCGATCAGATCTGCGCCGATCTCGGCCTCTCCGGTCGCGCCTTTGATCAGCAGAGATTTAGCAATCCCCGCTTCGGTCCGAATCTCTCGCGCTTCTTGACCGGTCAGCAGAAAGACACCATCGCGCTCAAAATGCGGCAACCCGTTCAAAATGGTGAATTTTGCATCGACGGGGCAGCTGTGACAGATGCCATTTGAGCAGCAGAGCCCGCGGCTTCCCCCGTTGCTGCGTGCTGTGGGAACGGGAACCCAGAGATCGCTTGCCTCCTGCAACACCTTGTCAGACCGCGACGGAAGGTGCGGCGGAAAGGGAAAAGGTTGGCTGCGGGGCAGTATGTGGTCGCTGCCACCGCCCGCAATCTCCATCACGGCTTCAACCTGGTTGTAGTAGGGCTCAATCTCGTCATAGCCGACCAGCCAGTCCTCAGCCCGACCGAACAGTTCCTTGGTTCGAAAATCAGTGGGATGAAACCTGGGGGTCTGCCCCCACCAGCAATTTGAGTTTCCTCCGAATGCAGTCCGCGCGATCCAGGGCTTTTCGCTGTTGGACCTGAAAGGCTCATATGGCAGCGGCGAAGCGATCAGTTCCTGGTGGCTGACCACATCGCCCTTTTCGACGATCAGCACCGACAGATGTTCGGGTAGTCCGTACAGGAAGAACATTGATGCAAAACTGCTTCCGGCAATGATGACATCCCAGCGCCTGTTCTGCGCATCTTCCAAAGATATTCTGTCCATCGCACCGCCGCTTACAAATAACTGGTCAGATAGTCCTGGTTCGGAACATCACAAATAAATACGGCAATTACCGGGCAGTTATTTCGGAACTCCCGATCTTTCGTAGTTTCTGGCGACGTCCATAGCCGTGGCCTTGAAATACTCGGCCAGTTCGAATGGCACCTCAACCACATCCCCATTCCCGATATCATAGCGGTTCGGCAGAGACGCCGGATCCCGTTGATAGATAACGGCAAAAATCAGACAGGTAACAGCGTATGCACCTGCCTGATTCAGGTGAATCGTATCCAGAAAGAGATCACCTATATTATCTACGCCGGGCACCTTACCCGCTTCGATATCGTCGTAAATCCGCATCATCAGGCGATGTCCGGGGATCATGTAGATCCGCGGCATCCCCGAGGGGCGCACTGCGTTGGCGTGGTCCTGAATCTGCTCCCAACGCTTCTCTTCGATCTCCAGTCGTTCGCGGAAAGGAATGTGCCCCTCGCCGCTCGGTCGCAGATCGTCTGGGTTCTCCCACCAAACCCAAGTGCTGTAGAGCATGAGTTCGGCGCCTTGCCCGCGATTGCCGTTCTTCCAACTATTATCCACCCACTTTTCGATGAAATCGAGCGTGTTCTCTTTGAAATAATCGGCATCCGGGCTCAGTGGTACGGCTTCGGTCGTCACCAGAAGCTCATAGTGCTGGATGTCATTGCGTGCATCCGGAGCACCGTACTTCGCCTCGTTGTTCCAACGCCACCTGAGGTTCGAGCCGGGTATCGAAGAGTGGCCAATTGTCTGAAAGTTAGTGCCCCGGATCGAGTTAAGAGGCCCCGCGCCACGAATTGTATCTGTCGCCAGGATCAACTGCCCAGGCCAGGGGCCCGACATATAGGCATCGGTCAGGCTGTGGCCGCTATGAATCTGGCGGACGTTGACCGGGCTTGGCGTTCGCGGCGGATAGTCTGAAGCCAATGCCAACTGCACCGAATTCAGTACAAAAATTGAAGAAATAAACGACAGAAAAACACGCTTCATAGCCAATACCATCCCCAGTAATATCTCTATTCTGATGCCCAGGTTCACTCGCAAACAAGCCGATCCTAGAGGAACGGTTTTTCCGAGTCTACCCGCCTGTTAAGTAGGTCATCAGATGCCGGAAGCCAGCTCTCTATCGATACTTGGGGTATGGCGGAGAGACAGGGATTCGAACCCTGGAGACGGTTTCCCGCCTACACACTTTCCAGGCGTGCGCCTTCGACCACTCGGCCACCTCTCCGTGCCGGCGATATGTGGACCATCGAAACCGGATTTGCAAGGCCCGATTACAGCTCATCTCCGTCGCCGGAATCCAAATCCGTCTCGGTCATTTCGACAGCGCCCGTGGTGCGCTTTGCGTCGGCTTCAGGGGACGTCTCGGCGGGGTTGGGCTGCTCTTGGGCATCGGTGTGCAGAACCTCGGCATTACGCAGCCAGACATCGCGCTGAGCAAAGGGGATCTCAATACCTTCCTCGACGAAGCGGCGGTTAATTTCGTGGTTCATGTCCGATTTCACCGACAGAACCCAGTTCACATCCCGCAGAATCGCACGGATTTCGAAGTCGAGCGAATCCGCGCCGAACCCCTGGAACACGACGCTTGGAGCCGGGTTGGCCAGCACCATGGGATGGGCGTTGGCGATTTCGTCCAGAATGGTTTCGACCCGGCGGGTATCGGTGCCGTATGCCACGCCGACGGGCACTATGACGCGGCCAATCGTGTTGCCACGTGTATAGTTCGTCACCACGCCGCTGATCAGGTCCGAATTCGGCACGATCACATCGGTGCGGTCAAACGTCTCGATCCGCGTGGACCGCACCGAGATATCGCGGACATAGCCCATCATCCCGTTCACATCGATCCAGTCGCCCTTTGAAATGGGGCGTTCAACCAGCAGGATGATGCCCGAGACAAAGTTCGACACGATGGTCTGCAGACCAAAGCCGATCCCGACCGAGAGCGCGCCGGCCACAATCGCCAGCGACGACAGGTCGAACCCGGCCACCATGATCGCAATCAGCGCGGCCAGGAAAATCCCGACATAACCGGTGCCCGAAACGATCGCATTCTGTCCGCCCGGATCAATGCTGGTCTTGGGCAGCAGCGAGTTGCGCAACCCGCTCTGCAGCAGGCGGGTCAGGGTGTATCCGATGGCAAAAACAGCCACAAAGGTCAGGAAATTGCTGGGCGAGATCGTGACCCCGCCGATATCGAATCCCAGCAGCAGCCGGGACCATGCCTCGAGCAGATCCGTCTGCCGTGCGCCCCAGTAGATCGCCAGAATGGGTAGCGCCACAATCGCCAGCACAAACCCCACCAGAACCGAGAACAGCGAATCCCGCGCCGCCTCGCCCTGCCCCGACAACCAGCCGTAGACCATGGCGAAGAAACGTTGAACGATCACCAGTGCAGCGATCAGGATCAGCGTCTTGACCGCTGGGAAAACAATCGCTTCGGCCGCGTTGATATAGCCAACTGCCGCCAGAACCGGCGTTGCAATCCCAAGCAGGAACAGGGCTCGGCGGATGAACTCGACCAGCTGACCGAGCCCTGCCGCGCGCGAGGAGGCCTCTTGCGCTGATGCCGCCGGCGAAGACTGCCGGATCTGCCGCACCCGCAACAGCAAGAGCGCCGTAGCCAGAATGATCGGGAACCCGACAACCGCGCGGGTGGCGTCCGAGATATTCTCAATATCCTCGAACAGCATCGCAAGATCATGCAAGATCAGCATGATGGCAAGAAGATCAATGTAGACCCGTAACTCTTTGATCTTTTGCGCAGACAAACGCTTGAAGCCGTTTGCCTCACCCATCAGGTAAATCTGACGCCCGATCCAGTCGAAATAGAAGATGATGGCGGCCCAATAGGGAAGATTCTCGATCAGAAGGCTACCGCGAAGGCCGAGAACACCGGTCAGCACGATGGCCATGGTCAGAGCCAGTACCCCCAGCCAAGGCAACAGGATACGCAGCAGCGAGACGACGAAGGTCCAGACACCGCTGCCGTGACCGCCCAACAGCCGCAGGTAAGTGCCGCCTCTTTCCGACCAGCGCCGACCGTACAGCAACAGGACAGAGGCAATGAACACCAAAATGACGATCTCGAGTGCCCGCTCGCGTATCTGTTCACGCACGATGTCCGACCGCAGGTTCTGGGCCGTTTCGTTCACCAGCCCGCGCACAGCTTCGTCTATATCCGCCCAGGCCGGTGCCCAATAAACCGGATTGAACGGTGACGGTCCGCGTTCCAGCAGTTCTTTCTTCTGACGATCCCGGATAATCTTGTCGATCTCGCTGATCAGGCCATTGGCGCGGGTATAGGCCTCTTGCGAGATGATGCGCGGCACCCGAAGGCTGTTGAGCTGCGTTTCCAGATGCTCGCGCAGGGTGGCGATGTCTTCCGGCTCGGTCGCGTCGCCTTCGGGCTTGGGACCAAGCGCCTTGATTTGATCTTCCAGCGTCTGAATCCGCTCGGTACTGGCTCCGCGTGCGCGGTTAAAATCTTCTCGATAACTGTTTATTTCGGAGCGTAAATTCTCCAGCGAGGCGTTCGAGGCCCGATTGGCCTCGATCACGGCCTCGGCCCGGTTCGCGGTGCTGAGCCAGCCCTGATAATACTCGCTCTGACGGTCGGTCAGCTGCGCCGAGGCGGTCGCGCCCAGAACGATCAGAATGACCGTCAGAAACAGGCGGACCCGCCAGATCATCATACGTCCTCGAACACGCCGGGTATGCTACGCGGTGCTTCGGTCATCCAGTCGGGCACCGGCAGTTCCTTTTCGCGCAGGAATTCCGGATTGAACAGTTTGGACTGATAGCGGGTGCCATAGTCGCACAGGATGGTGACAATGGTGTGACCCGGCCCCAGATCTTTTGCCAGCCGGACTGCGCCTGCCATGTTGATGGCGGTTGAACCACCCATGACCAGCCCCTCATCCCGCAGCAGATCGAAGATATAAGGCAGCGCCTCGTTATCGGTCATCTGATAGCAATAATCCGGCGTAAACCCTTCCAAGTTCTTGGTAATCCGAACCTGACCAATGCCTTCCGCGATCGAGCCGCCCTCCATCGCGATCTCGCCGGTGGTATAATAGGAATACAGCCCTGCGCCCATCGGATCGACAAGGCCGATCTTCACGCCCTTGGGCTGCAGGGCGTCGGCCACACCGGCCAGTGTGCCGCCAGACCCCACCGCGCAGACAAAGCCATCGACCTTGCCGCCGGTCTGCTCCCAGATCTCAGGGCCGGTGGTTTCCACATGCGCCTGACGGTTGGCCACGTTGTCGAACTGGTTGGCCCAGATCGCGCCATTGGGTTCGGTCTGCGCCAGTTCCTCGGCCAGACGGCGCGAGTAATGCACAAAGTTGTTTGGATTGCGATAAGGGGCCGCAGGCACCTGCACCAGTTGCGCACCGGCCAGACGCAGCATGTCCTTTTTCTCTTCCGACTGAGTTTCGGGGATCACGATCACCGTTTTGAAACCCATCGACGCCCCGACCAGCGCAAGACCGATCCCGGTATTGCCGGCGGTGCCTTCCACAATCGTACCCCCGGGCTTCAGATCACCCCGCGCGATCGCGTCGCGGATGATGTAAAGCGCCGCGCGATCCTTGACCGATTGCCCCGGGTTCATGAATTCGGCTTTGCCGAGAATCTCGCAACCGGTCTGCTCGCTGATGCTGCGCAGCCGGATCAGGGGGGTGTGTCCGACCGCGTCGGCAAGGTCTCGTGCAATGCGCATGGCGCCCTCTTGTCATATGGTTTCGCAGAAGATTTACAGGTGCCCCGCCGCAACCACAAGCCGCGATAGTCAGGCCCGCAGCCGTTCACGGTGCCGCGCAAGCCAATGCGCCAGCATCAACAGCGGCAGATCCTTGAAAACACGGCTGTCCACACGCGTGATGAACGTCTCGAAAGGCAGGATTTCGCTTCGAATATCTTCGCCCTCTGACGCCAGCCCACCGCCACCCACAGTCTCGGCCAGATCCGCCAGCCCGACATAGAGGTGCAGATATTCAGTCGAAGACCCGCTGGAAGAATAAGCCCCGCCTGCATATTCCAGCACAGTCAGAGAGACCTGAGCCTCTTCCATCGCCTCGCGACGGGCGGCCTGTTCGGGGGTTTCGCCCGGGTCGATCATGCCGGCAACGGGTTCCCACATCCAGGGCTAGGGGTCGTCGGCCAGAAAGACGGGCGGACGGAACTGCTCTATCAACAGCACCGCATCCCGCATCGGGTCATAAGGCAACACAACCACGGCTGCCCCTTGCATCAACCCGTTGCGATGCAGCACCGGCCCCATGGACCCGTCATGCTGACGGTGCTGCAGTTCGACCTCTTCCATCCCCAAATAGTTGATATAGGCGCGGGTGCGGCGGTGAACGATCACGTCGTGCCCGACGTCACGCTGATCGCCGGTGCCGCGCGCCCGTGCGGCCAGCCTAGCCCAGGCGCGGGTTCGTATGGCCTGAAAGTTGCGGGCAATTGTGCTGGGGTTCGCCGTGCCGAAATGCGCCATGACCTCGTCAGCGGCCAGCAGACTGAGATCCCCCCAGCGCTCGGCCCACGCCCGAAGAGACCACGGTTGGTCGGGTGTCCAGAGATCGGCTTCGGGGTAAAACACCTGCGCTTTGACCGTCGAGCCATCCCCAAGCTGCACGGTCTGAAGGCGAAGATCATAGTCAAAACCGCCTTCGTAATAGGCCAGCCTATCCAAGTCCTGGCGTTCCAGCCCCCGCACCAGCAGCCCGTCGGCGCTGCTGCCTGCCTCTGCCACGATCATCGGAAACGGCTGGTCCTTGACGCCATAGACGGCGTGATCCGGCAATACGGCGGGGGTCGCGGACAGGTCCGAGGCCGGGCGACCCAGCACCGCTTCAAGCAGGGGTTCATGCCGCAGGGTGCCGTAGAAAAACAGATCAGACAAAGCGCCGACCTTCTGGTTTCAGCGCCAGCGCCGGAATGCGATCTCGGTCAACAAGCCGGTGACAACTGCGCCGATGGCCAATGTCCACAGAATCTCTGGCGCCAGCAGTTCTTCGCCATAGCCAACACCGAGTTGGAAGATGGCCAGCAGCGCCTCGAACGGGCCGCCGAACCGGTGGCGCATGGCCTGGCTGAACATCTCGTAGGTGCCTTGAACAAACAGACCCCAGAATACCAGCGCCACAACCCCAGTCAGCCCATTGTTCACGCCCGCGGTCCAGCCCCGGCCAGCGCGCTTGCCCATGATCACCCAGCCGCAGACCACACCCAACAGCATGTTCACATATGTGAAATAGCCGTAATCCTTCCCCTCTTCGCCGTTTTCTATGATCATGCTCGATACAAGAAATGCCACCACCAGAAGACACAGGGCAGCAACAAGGCGTGAAGCTGTAGGCATTCGGTTTTTCCGTCCGTTAACTGGGTTTAGCTACTGTGATCTGTGTCACATCACAATTGCCGGTGTCAAAGGCTGCGCCGCAAGCGGTCAAATAATAATTCCACATGCGGCGGAAACGCTCATCAAAACCCAGTTCGGATATCTGATCCCATTTCGCATTGAATGTCTCATACCAGCGGCGCAGGGTCAGATCGTAGCTCTGGCCGAACTCTTTCGAGCGCACCACATCCAGTCCCGCGAGCCCGATCTGTTCCCGCAAGACCGATGGCGCGGGTAGCATTCCACCCGGAAAGATATATTTCTGAATGAAATCAACGCCATTCTTGTAAACGTCCCAGCGATGATCCGCGACGGTGATGATCTGTAACGTCGCGTGCGCGCCGGGTTTCAGACGGTCCCGCACGGTGTTGAAATAGGCCGGCCAGTATTTCTGCCCAACCGCCTCGAACATCTCGATCGAGGCGATGCCGTCATATTGCCCCTGTTCATCGCGGTAATCCTGAAGCTTGAACTTAACGAGGTCAGAAAGACCTACCTTTTCAATGCGCTCTCGCGCGAACTTCAACTGCTCTTGACTGATGGTCAGGCCCGTTACACGCAACCCGCGTTCTTTAGCGGCGTATTCGGCAAACCCGCCCCAGCCGCAGCCGATTTCAAGGATATGATCACCGGGCTTGGCCCCCATTTCATCGACCAGACTGGCATATTTCGCGGTTTGCGCCTTTTCCAGACTTTCCTGCCCGGTCTCAAAGATAGCGCTGGAATAGGTCATGGTGTCGTCCAGCCACAGCCCGTAGAACTCATTGCCCAGATCATAGTGGTACGAGATGTTCTTTTTGGCCTGTGACTTGTGGTTCCGGTTCAACCAGAACCTCAGGCGCTCATAGGCGCGAACCAGAAACTGTCCGGTGAAATCATCATAGACTGTTTCCGTGCCTAGATGCACCAGATCCATGAAACTGCGCAAATCGGGGGTGCTCCAGTCGCCTTCCAGATAGGCGTCGGAGAAGCCAAGCTCGCCTTCCCGCACCAGACGCGCGAACACATCCGGGTCGTGGATGTCCACATGAGCCACAGGACCGGGATTAGGCGCGTCGGAACGGAAAACGCGACCGTCGGGCAGCGCGATGTCCAGCCGCCCGGACTCCATCCGGTTCAGCATCTTGAAGACCTGAGAAAAATACCTCGGCAGGTTTTCCTGCCCTTCCGTGGATGTCAGGACCATCCGCTCTCCCCTCTGCGGTTGTGGTTTAAGGCTAGGGCGGGATTCGGTTTCTGGCAAGTTTTCAGTTCCTTACTGGATTTTTTGTGTTCTCGTAGAGGCGCAGTGCCCGGCGGCGGCCCCCGGGCAGGTCGATGATCGGCGCCGGGTATGTACCCGTCGCCGAAAGACCCCATGATCGCGGCACCGCGTCGAAATAGGCCAATGCGGTGGTCGAAGGCTGGCTTTGACCCTCGGCGATCCATCGGCGCAGATAGTTGTTCTGCGGGTCAAATCGCTCGCGCTGTGTTTCGGGGTTGAAAATGCGGAAAAAGGGGGCGGCGTCAGGCCCCGAGCCCGCCACCCATTGCCATCCCATCGCATTGGCCGCTGGGTCCCAGTCGACAAGGCAATCGGCGAACCAGTCCATTCCGATTTTCCAATGGGTTGTCAGATGCTTGGCCAGGTAACTTGCCACGATCATCCGGGCGCGGTTGTGCATCCGACCCGTTACATACATCTGCCGCAGCCCCGCATCCACGAGCGGTATTCCGGTCTGCGCCCGCCGCCACGCCTGCACCTGGGCGGTGCCCGGGTCGGTGTTCCAAGGAAACCCGTTCCATTCGGGTTTCCAGTTTTCAGTCAGCAGATGCGGCCAGTGATACATCAGATGATAGGCAAACTCGCGCCAGACCAACTGCCGCAGATAGGCTTCGCCCCCCGTCGCGCCCACCTGTCCTGCGGCCTGAACCCGGTGCCAGACGGTCCGTGGGCCGATCTCACCCAGCGACAGATACTCTGACAGGCCCGAGGTTCCCTCGGCATCCAGCCGGTCTCTTTGATCCGGGTAGCGATCCACATGCTGCAGAAACGCATCCAACCGATCCATCGCCGCCGCCTCGCCGGGCTGAACGTAAGGTCGGACGATTGCAGCCCCGCGCTGCATGTCCCGATGCAGGTGCCAAGCCCCAAGAGCTTCCGACCCGGGCCACTTGTCAGGCCCAGTCAGCCGGGCGGGTGCTGGCGCAGGTGCGGGTACATCGCGCATCTGCACCGCGCGCCACATCGGGGTGAAGACGCGAAACGGCTGCCCCGCCTTCGTGGCCACAGCCCACGGCTCGAACAGAAGATGCCCCGCGAACGATTGGGCGTCGATCCCCTGTGCCGTCAGCGCCGCCTTGATCCGGGTATCGCGGTCAATTGATGCCGGATCATAGGCGCGTGACCAGTAAACCGCCGTGGCACCGGTCTCGCGGATCAGCTTGCGCAGCACATCGCCCACATCGCCGCTGCGCAGGATCAGGCGACTGCCTTTGTCCTCTAACGCGCGCGCAAAGGTTTCGAGCCCCAGCCCCAGCCGCCATTTGGGCGCGCTGCCCAGCGTATCGACCTGATTATCCCTAATGAACACGGGCACGACTGGCCGACCCGATCGAACAGCCGCATCAAGCGCGGGGTGGTCGCTCAGCCGCAGATCGCGCCGAAACCATATTATGACCGCTGACCGCTCGTCCGTCATTCACGCCCCCCTGTTTTTCGGGTTTACGCGGTGGCCCGGAAATCGGATCACAAAACGTCGTCAAGCGCCTGCAAAAGCTGATCTATTTCCTGCTGAGAGGTATAATGCGTGAAGCTCAGCCGCAGCACGCCCTGATCGGGGTCGATTCCCATCGCCTGCAGCGGGCGGCCTGCATAGAAATCTCCACCACCTGCCATGATGCCGTGCCGGGCCAGTTCCGCGGCAACCGGGCCAGCCGGGCGGTTCAAAGCCAGCGCCACCGTCGGGGCCCGGCGGGCCGCATCCGAGGGCCCCAGCAGGCGCACCGCGTTCCGCGTGCTGACGGCATCGAGCACCGGCTGCAGCAACGCGACCTCATGCGCACGCATCAAATCGTGGACAAAAGCGCCACGTTCGCTGGCACCGGCTGCTGGGCCGCCGTGGTGGTCACACAACTGATCGACATAATCCGCCATCCCGGCGCTGGCCGCGATCTGCGCATGATCGGGACCAGCCGGGGTGAACCGTTTGGTCAAATCCCCACCATTGAAATGGTGCGCCTGATTGGGCAGCAACGCGCCCAGACTGCGGCGGATGACCATGCAGCCCTGATGTGGGCCATAGGTCTTGTAGGCCGAGAACAGGTAGATATCGGGCCCCAGATTGCCCACATCCGGGAAACCATGCGGCGCATATGACACCCCATCGACACAGACAAACGCCCCCGCCGCGTGGGCTATCGCGGTGATCTCGGTCACGGGATTGATCTCTCCCACCACGTTCGAGCAATGGGGGAAGCAGACCAGCCGAACGGTATCGTCCAGCAGGTTCTCAAGATCGGCCGGGTTCAGCAAGCCGGTCGCGGGGTCGATCTGCCATTCCCGGATCTCGATCCCCTCCTCCGCCAGCCGCCGCCAGGGGCCGGAATTGGCCTCGTGATCCTGATCGGTCACCACGATTGCGTCGCCGGGTTGCATCCACTGACGGAAGGCCTGCGCTAGAACATAGGTGTTCTGCGTGGTCGAAGGGCCAAAGCTCAACTCATCCGTTTCGACACCAAGAAGGGCGGCAAGCCGGGTTCGGGCCTCGTCCATCTCGGCTCCGCCAAGGCGGCTGGCCTCGTAGGGGCCATAGGGCTGAACCTTGCGCTGGGTATAGAACCGGTACAGCCGGTCAATCACCGGCTGGCAGGTATAGGACCCGCCCGCGTTTTCAAAGAAAGCCTGCCCCTGCAGGCCAGGCTCGGCAAAGGCCGGGAATTGCGCGCGCACAAATTCGATATCCAGCTTGCTCATGCGCATTCCTCCCCGATCGTCCGCCCGTCTGCGCTGACGGTGCCGCCAGTAAGCAGAGGCGGGGCTGGCCCGTCAAGCAGCCCCCCGTCAAAATGCAAAAGGCCCCGGTCATCGACCGGGGCCTTTCGGAGTTTCCGATTTAGAACCGGTCGGTCAGCGCCGGCGCCGCTCGTTCACCAGACCGATGAACAGCGAGACGCACATCAGCACCAGAACGATGGCGAATGGGAAGCCGGTGGCGATAGCAGCCGCCTGCAGCGCCCCCAGACCGCCGCCCAACAGCAGCACGATGGCAATCGCACCTTCCAGTACGCACCAGAACACGCGCTGCGCAGTCGGCGCATCCGTCTTGCCGCCTGCAGTAATCGTGTCGATCACCAGCGACCCCGAGTCAGAGCTGGTGACAAAGAACACGACCACCAGGATGATGCCGACGAACGACAGCAGCGAGGTCATCGGGAACTGCTCGAACATGGTGAACATCTTCAGTTCCAGCGCCGCGTCAGACAGGGCCTGCCCCGAACCGGACAGAACCTGATCCAGTGCGGCACCGCCAAAGACGGCCATCCACAGGGCACCGACGATGGTCGGGATCAGGATGACGCAGGTCACGAATTCGCGGATGGTGCGGCCACGCGAGATACGCGCGATGAACATGCCAACGAACGGCGACCAGGAAATCCACCACGCCCAGTAGAAGGTGGTCCAGCCCTGCATGAAGTTGACGTCTTCGCGGCCAACCCAGTTAGACAGCGCCGGCAGCGCCACGACGTACTCGACCAAGCTGTCGAAGAAACCGGTCAGGATGGCGATGGTCGGTCCGACCAGCAGAACCAGCAGCAGCAGCAGTCCCGCCAGGATCATGTTGGCTTCGGACAGGCGCTTAACACCCTTGTCCAGACCGGCCACAACCGAGACCAGCGCGAAGGCGGTGATCAGCGCAATCAGCAGAACCTTCATGCCATCGCTGACAGGCACGCCGAACAGATAGTTCAGACCGGCCAGAGCCTGCGTCGCACCCAGACCTAGCGAGGTCGCCAGACCGAAGATGGTGGCAAACACCGCCAGAACGTCGATGATGTGACCCAGCGGACCCCATGTCGCCTCACCAAAGATCGGGTAGAACACCGACCGCATGGTCAGCGGCAGACCGCGGTTAAAGCTGAAGAAGGCCAGCGCCAGTGCAACAACCGCATAAACCGCCCAAGGATGCATCCCCCAGTGGAAGATGGTTGCAGCCATGGCCAGCTTTTTCGAAGCCTCAGGGTCTTCCAGACCTGCACCAAGCGGAGCCCAGTCCGTACGCACTCCGTCTTCGCCAACGGCAATGCCGCCAACCGAGGACCCGTAATGCGAAATCGGTTCAGCCACGCCCCAGAAAACGAGCCCGATACCCATGCCTGCGGCAAACAGCATCGCGAACCAGCCCGCGTAGGAGTAATCCGGTTTGGCATCATCCCCACCCAGCCGGATCGAACCAAAAGGCGTCACGATCAGCATAAGCGAGAATACTACGAAGATGTTACACGCAAGCATGAACACCCAGTCAAAGTTGCTGGTCAGTGCCGGACGAAGCCAACCAAAGAATTCGGACGCCTGCTCGCGGAAGACGAGCGAGAAGAACACGAAAGCAATGACGGTCAGACCCGAAACAGCAAAAACCGGATTGTGGACGTCCAGACCGAAGATCTGAACATTGTCCTGACCGACTTCATAGTCGGAATCCGTATTATCGGACATTTTTCTTCCTCTCTGTTTTAGTGCCCCAAGTCTTCGGGGAACGACAGTATTTTAGGCAAGACTATTAAGACTGTCCGAGGACCGAAAACGACATTTTCAGATTTTTTTGGCCAAAAACGACATTGTGTAGAAAGCGTGACACAAGGCCCAGCGCTCCGAACTGCAACGCGTCGATCCTGATCAGTGGCGGTTCTTTGACCCTGCCAGCCGCAGGCCTAGCCCTGCACTTTGGTATAAGTGCCCTCTCCGGCCAGAATGCCGCGGAATCCTCCGGGTTCATCCAGCCCGAAGACGATCAGCGGAAGGTTGTTGTCGCGCGCCAGCGCAATGGCCGAGGCATCCATGACCCGCAACCGCTTGGCCAGTACGTCGTCATAGCTGACCGTGTCATACCGGACCGCATCGGCGTTGGTCTTGGGGTCCTTGTCATACACACCATCAACCCCGTTCTTGCCCATAAAGATGGCCTGACAGGCCATTTCATTGGCGCGCAGCGTGGCCGCGGTATCGGTGGTGAAATAGGGGTTCCCCGTTCCGGCGGCAAAGATGCAGACCCGTTTCTTCTCAAGATGGCGTACAGCGCGGCGTCGGATATAGGGCTCGCACACCTCATCCATGCGGATGGCCGAGATCACGCGGGTAAAGACCCCGACCCCTTCCAGTGCCGATTGCATCGCCAGCGCGTTCATCACGGTGGCCAGCATTCCCATGTAATCCGCCGTCGTACGCTCCATCCCCTGCGCCGAGCCGCTGAGGCCCCGGAAGATATTGCCGCCGCCGATGACCATGCAGATCTCGACGCCCAGATCGTGTACTGATTTGACCTCTTGCGCGATGCGCTGGACGGTTGGCGGGTGCAGACCGAATCCCTGGTCACCCATCAAAGCCTCGCCGGAAATTTTCAGCATGACGCGGTCATACTTGGTTTTTCGGGTCTCTGCGTTCGGGGAAAGGGTCATGTTGCGCTCCGGGCTGGCACGGGGTTATTTTCCGGCGCAAAATGAAGCAAAACCTCCGCGGGTTCAATGCGGATAGTCAGGAATGAGGCAACCGCTGATGGCCGATACCACCGCCGACCGGCTCTGGAACCGCCTGCCCCCGATCCCCGACGACAAACCGGTGCTGATCGCCGGGCCCACGGCCTCGGGCAAATCGGCGCTGGCGTTGCTGATTGCCGAGCGCTGCGGCGGCGTGATCGTGAACGCCGATGCCAGTCAGGTTTATAACTGCTGGCGCGTCATCTCGGCCCGCCCCTCGGCTGACGAGGAAGCCCGCGCGCCGCATCGCCTGTATGGGCATGTCAGATACGACCAGACCTATTCGACCGGCCACTGGCTGCGGGATATAACACCGCTGCTAAAGCAGGGGTCGCGCCCGATTATCGTGGGGGGCACGGGGCTGTATTTCTCGGCACTGACCGAAGGGATGGCGGATATACCTGCCACGCCGCCCGAAATTCGCGCGCAAGCCGATGCCTTGTCGTTGGAGGAACTGACCGAGGGCGTCGACGCGCAAACCCGCGCCGGTCTCGATCACCGCAACCGCGCCCGCGTGCAGCGCGCGTGGGAAGTGCAGCGCGCCACCGGTCGGTCGCTGGCCCAATGGCAGGCCGACACCCGGCCGCCGATCCTTGACCTCGACCAAACGGTTCCGATCGTTTTCGACGCCGAAAAAGCGTGGCTGTTGGAGCGCATCAACCGCCGGTTTGATCAGATGCTGGATCAGGGCGCGATGGACGAGGTCGCCCGGATGCGCGACCGCTATGATCCTGCCCTGCCCGCCTGCAAGGCCATCGGCGTGCCGGAACTGATGGCCCACCTAAACGGCGAGATGACGCTGGACGCCGCGCGCGAGCGGGCCACTATCGCGACCCGGCAATACGCCAAACGACAGCGCACCTGGTTTCGCGCCCGGATGGGGGCCTGGCACCGCATCGACGCGGCGCTTTAGGACCAGCGCACCCGCAACCCGAAAAGAGCGAAACGACGACCACCCGACATGCGAATTTCGGGGCCGGAACGCAGCATTTTTTGCGGCGGATGCCGGGTTTCAGTTTGAAACAACCGGCATCTGACTTTCTACAGATATGTCGTTTTTGGACATTCCATGACGATTTCGAACATTGACGCCGATCCAAAACTGGTGCGGAATGCAGAGATGGGGATGTTTGAAACTCAGAAAATCAAGCCCACGGCCCTGCGGCCCGACATGGATCGGCCCCGGCAGCGCCAAGCCTAATCAATAAGAATTACAAAATTCAGTGTCACAGGGAGACATCTATGGAAAACCAGACAATCAACGGAAAGCCGATGCATTGGGCAGCGGAAATGCACGCGCAGGAATACCGCGATGGCAATCTGAGCCGTCGGGAATTTATGGCGCGGGTGACCGCGCTGGGCGTTGCCGTGCCTACCGCCTATGGCATGATCGGTCTGCAATCACCCGCTGCCGCAGCCGAACCGCAGCAAGGCGGCACCATTCGCTATCAGATGGAAGTGCGCGCGCTCAAAGATCCGCGCACCTTTGACTGGACACAGATCGCGACCTTCACGGCGGGCTGGCTGGAATATCTTGTCGAATACAACAATGACGGTTCGTTCAAGCCCATGCTGCTGGAAAGCTGGGAAGCCAATGAAGACGCCACCGAATATACGCTGAACGTCCGCAAAGGCGTGAAGTGGAACAATGGTGACGACTTCACCGCCGAGGACGTAGCGCGCAACATTGAAGGGTGGTGTGATGCGTCTCTGGAAGGCAACTCCATGGCCTCGCGCATGGCGTCTCTGGTCGATGAAGGCACTCAGAAAGCCGCAGATGGTGCCATCACCGTTGTCGACTCGCACACCGTCAAACTGAAGTGCAACGCGCCGGACATCACGATCATTCCCGGCATGGCCGACTATCCGGGTGCCATCGTGCATTCCAGCTTTGACGCCAACGACATCCTGTCGAACCCGGTCGGCACCGGCTTTATGCTGCCCGAAAGCCACGAAGTGGGCGTCAAGGGCGTTCTGGTGCGCAACGAAGGATTTGACTGGTGGGGCTATGAGGCCGGAAAAGGTGGCTATATCGACCGGATCGAATTCATCGACTACGGCACCGACCCCGCCGCCTTCCTGGCCGCCTATGAGGCCGAAGAAATCGACATGAACTGGGAATCGGTGGGCGAATTTGTCGATATCTTCGACAGCATCGGCCTTGTCCGGTCCGAGATTCCGTCGGGCTTTACCATCGTCATCCGCCCCAACCAACTGGCCGAGGACGCCGACGGCAACAAGATCTACGCCGACAAGCGGGTGCGTCAGGCCCTCGCCATGGCGGTCGACAACGCCGTCTGCTTGGAACTTGGAATGTCTGGCTATGGTATCGTGGCCGAAAACAGCCATGTTGGCCCGATGCACCCCGAGTACGACTCGTCGATTACCCGCATCCCCTATGATCCGGCGGGCGCCAAGGCGCTAATGGACGAAGCCGGCATGGGCGATTTCGAACACGAAGTGCAGTCGATCGATGATGACTGGCGCCGCAATACGACTGCCGCGGTGGTCGCGCAGTTGAACGACGCCGGTATCAAGGCCAAGCATACGGTTCTGCCGGGCTCGACCTTCTGGAACGACTGGACCAAGTACCCCTATTCGTCGACCAACTGGAACCACCGCCCGCTGGGTACGCAGATTCTGGCCCTGGCCTACAAGTCGGGCGTGGCTTGGAACGAATCCGGCTTCTCGAACGAAGAGTTCGACACGCTGCTGGCCGAGGCGAACTCCATTGCGGATGTGGACCAGCGCCGCGAAGTGATGGCCAAGTTGCAGGCGATCATGATCGACGAAGGTGTGGTCATCCAGCCCTATTGGCGGACGGCGATGCGGCACCACCGCGACAATATGGTCGGTGTCGAAAAGCACATCGCGGACTTGCCGCAACTTTACAAGTTCGGCCTGACCTCCTGAGCCACAACAAAAAAGGGCCGCGCCACACAGGCGCGGCCCTTCGTCCTAATTACGGCGACCAAAATAATAGCAATGCGTGGGGCGACATGCCTGCTACGCCAGCCGACCAACAGGGGCTATCATGGGACTTTTCATTCTAAGGCGTGTGGGGATTATGCTGCTGACAGCATTGTGCCTGACATTCCTGGTCTTCTTCCTCACCAATCTCTACCCGAACCTGGAAAAACTTGCGAAAACGCAGGGCAATTTCCGGATGTCGGATGAGCAGGTCGAGAGTTTTCTGGAAAAAGGCGGCTATCTTCAGTCGACGCCTATAAAATATGGCGAATGGCTGGGTGTTCTGCCCTCGTACCGGCACACCAACGAAGACGGGACCGTTCAGGGTCGATGCATTCTGCCGGGTAAAACCGCCGAAGAGTCGCCCAATTTCTGCGGCATCCTGCAGGGTTATTGGGGCTATTCAACCGTCTTCAAAGAAGAAGTCTCGACCGTTGTCGGCACACGTTTGGCATTGACCGGACGCTTGATGTTCTGGGTGATGCTGCTGATGGTCCCTTCGGCACTTATCCTTGGCATTCTGGCAGGGATGAAAGAGGGCTCGGCCACGGACCGGACGCTGTCGACCTTTGCCATCACAACCACCGCGACGCCGGAATATGTATCGGGTGTGATCTTCATCGCGATCTTCACGTCATCCGCTGTGGGCCTGAAATGGTTCAAGGGCACCGCGACGCAGGCGATGGAGAACCCGACATTTGAAAACTTCTTCCTGCCGGTGCTGACCATTGCGCTCTATGGCATGGGCTATATCGCCCGCATGACCCGCGCCTCGATGACCGAGGTGATGACAGCACAATACATCCGAACCGCGCGCCTCAAAGGTGTGTCCTTCCCGAACATCGTCATGAAACACGCGCTGCGCAATGCGCTGATCGCGCCATTCACCGTCATTATGCTGCAGTTCCCATGGCTGCTGAATGGTGTGGTGATCGTCGAGACCCTGTTCAACTACAAAGGGTTCGGCTGGGCGCTGGTGCAGGCGGCGGGCAACAATGATATCCAGCTGTTGCTGGCGATCTCGGTCGTGTCGGTCTTTGTGGTGCTGGTGACGCAGCTGATCTCGGATATCGGCTACGTCTACCTTAACCCGCGCATTCGCATTTCATAAGGGAGGGTCAGATCATGGAACCACTTACCTGGACCGGCTCTATCGCCTTCCTCAACCCGCTATTCGCTTTGGCTCTGGGGGTCATGGCCCTGTCCATCGTCGTCTGGATGTTGGCCAGCATCGTGCTGCCCGAGGATCAGATGACGGTGAACCCGGACGGCACGCTGACCTCAAGTTCTGGCCTGCGGAACATGATCCAAGCCGCGTTGCGCTATAGCTTTCTGGCCAGCGTCGGCGTTGCGGTCGCCTATATCGTCCTCGGCATCCTGATGGGAACAAGCGCCGGGATCATCGGCGCGATGTCGCAGCAATTCCTGCCCGTCTGGTTGTCGCTGATTATCGTTTATGCGATGTCGATCGCCTTTAAGCGCAAGCTGGGCTTGTATGGCAAACTGTTCGACAGTCCCGTCGGCATGATCGGGTTCGGTCTCGTGATGTTCTGGGTATTTACCGGAGTTTTCGGGGCCTCGGGTCTTATCATTACACAGGATCCCCTGGGTGTTGTATCTGGTATGAAAAACAAGGTGCCGGGAACACCTTTGCCGTCATTGGAAGACGGCCAGTATGCCTGGTACCTGCTGGGCGGAGACAACCTTGCACGTGACGTCTTCAGCCGAATGGTCAGCGGCGCATGGGAAGTAGTAAAGATCGCTCCGTTGGCGACTATCTTTGCCTTTATGGTCGGGATCACACTGGGCCTGCCGGCCGGGTACTATGGTGGTCGCCTGGATACGCTGTTGTCATTCCTCGCAAACTTGATCCTGGCCTTCCCTGTGATCTTGCTGTTCTACCTGTTGGTGACACCCGAGATCGTAGCGACCGGCGTGCCGAACTATATGGCGGCGATCCTGTTCGTATTCCCGATCATCTTCCTCGGCGTCCTGCTGAACTCGCGCTTCTATACGCGCCCGAGTTTCCGCACGCCGCTGCTGATCGGCGTACTGGGCGTGGCGCTTTGGTTCTATCTGTCGCTGATCTCGACCGGCGGCTACATCATCAACACGGATAGCTACCGCATCTGGGGTCTGCCGACCTATCTGGATCTGTTCGACATTCCGGGCGGTATTCTGGTGGTGTTCGTCTCGGTGGTTTTTGTGAACTCGCCCACGGTGTTCCGCATCGTGCGCGGGCTGGCGCTGGACATCAAAACCCGCGACTACGTGGCCGCAGCCCAGACACGCGGTGAGGGTCCATGGTACATCATGCTGTGGGAAATCCTGCCCAACGCGCGGGGTCCGCTGATCGTCGATTTCTGTCTGCGCATCGGCTACACCACCATCCTTCTGGGAACCTTGGGTTTCTTCGGCCTCGGGCTGCCACCGGAAAGCCCGGACTGGGGGTCCACGATCAATGAGGGGCGCAAGCTTTTGTCGATATATCTGCACCCTGCCCTTCCGCCTGCTTTGGCCCTGTTGTCGCTGGTTCTTGGTTTGAACCTGCTGGCGGACGGTCTGCGCGAGGAAAGTCTGAAGGACTGATTGAGATCGAAGGCCGGGGGCTCTGCCCCCGGACCCCCGGGATATTTTTAGCCAGATGAAGGGGAACCCCCGGACTCTCGCGAGGAGTAATAAGATGAACAAACTGGCGGATTATGACGGGCCTATTCTGGAGATCGATAAGCTTTCGATTTCGTTTTTCACCCGGCTGAGAGAAATTCCCGCCGTTATGGATTTCTCGGTCAGCGTGCAGCCCGGTGAGGCTGTGGGTTTGGTGGGCGAGTCCGGGTGCGGTAAATCCACGGTGGCGCTTGGTGTCATGCAGGATCTTGGCAAGAACGGGCGGATCGTTGGCGGTTCGATCAAGTTCAAGGGGCGTGATCTGGGTGAGATGACGACCGAGGAGTTGCGCGACATTCGCGGCAATGAGATCGCGATGATCTATCAGGAGCCTATGGCATCGCTGAACCCGGCGATGAAGATTGGCAAACAGCTGATGGAAGTGCCGATGATCCACGAAGGCGTCGGCGCGGAAGAGGCTTATGCCCGTGCGTTGGAGGTCGTTACAGATGTGCGCTTGCCCGACCCCGAGCGGATGCTGAATTCCTTCCCGCATCAGCTCTCTGGTGGTCAGCAGCAGCGTATCGTGATCGCGATGGCATTGATGTCTAAACCGGCGCTGTTGATTCTGGATGAGCCGACCACAGCGCTGGACGTGACGGTTGAGGCGGCGGTGGTCGGGCTGGTCAAGGATCTGGGCAAGAAATACGGCACCTCGATGCTGTTCATCTCGCACAACCTGGGGCTGGTTTTGGAAACCTGCGACCGGCTGTGCGTGATGTATTCCGGCGAAGCGGTCGAACGTGGCTCGATCAAGGATGTGTTCGACGAGATGCAGCACCCGTATACGCAGGCGTTGTTCCGGTCGATCCCTCTGCCGGGGGCTGACAAGAACTCGCGCCCGCTGGTGGCTATTCCGGGGAACTTCCCTTTACCGCATGAGCGCCCGCCGGGTTGTAACTTTGGCCCGCGCTGCGACTATTTCGAAGAAGGCCGTTGCGACGCCAAGGATATCCTGATGGAGGCGGTGCCCGGCAATGATCGACACCATACGCGGTGTCTGAAGTTCCGGGAAATTGACTGGAACGCACCGATCACTGTGGGTGAGCAGAAGGAAAAAGGCGAAATCGGCCGAACTGTCCTGAAGATGGACAACCTCAAGAAATACTATGAGGTGGCGGCAAATGCCTTGTTCGGTGGTGGCGAAACGAAGGTCGTGAAAGCCAATGAAACGCTGAGTTTCGAGGCGCACGAGTCCGAGACGCTTGCCATCGTGGGCGAGTCCGGCTGCGGCAAATCCACGTTCGCCAAAGTGTTGATGGGGCTGGAAACGGCGACCGATGGGCAAATCCTGCTGGATAATCGCAATATCGAAGATGTGCCGATCGAAGAACGCGATGCCAAGACCGTTGGCGAGGTTCAGATGGTATTCCAGAACCCGTTCGATACGCTCAACCCTTCGATGACGGTTGGTCGCCAGATCATCCGCGCGTTGGAAATTTTCGGCGTCGGCAACTCGGAAGCCGAGCGCAAGAAGCGGATGCTAGAGCTGCTGGACCTTGTCAAACTGCCTCGCGCGTTTGCAGACCGAATGCCGCGCCAGCTTTCCGGTGGGCAGAAGCAGCGTGTTGGTATCGCCCGTGCCTTTGCCGGTGACGCGCGGATCGTGGTGGCGGATGAGCCGGTTTCGGCGTTGGATGTGTCCGTGCAAGCTGCCGTAACCGATCTTCTGATGGAAATTCAGCGCGAACACAAAACCACGCTGCTGTTTATCAGCCACGACCTGTCCATCGTCCGTTACCTCAGTGACCGTGTCATGGTGATGTATCTGGGCCATGTGGTCGAACTGGGCACCACTGATCAGGTCTTTGCCCCGCCCTATCACCCCTATACCGAAGCCCTGTTGAGCGCTGTGCCCATCGCAGACACGTCGATTGAAAAGCAGCATATCGTACTGGAGGGCGACATCCCGTCGGCCATGAACCCGCCGCCGGGCTGCCCGTTCCAGACCCGATGCCGCTGGAAGTCCGAAGTGCCGGACGGGCGTTGCGAGTCCCATGTCCCACCTGTTCAGACCCTTGCGGACGGCCATCAGGTCAAATGCCACCTGGCCGAGGACATCCTCGCGCGCATGGAACCTGTGATCAAGGTCGCTGCGGAGTAAGCCGACCGGAACAATATAGATGCCGGTTCAGCACGGGCCTTTGCAGCGGGGGTCAGTGCCCTGGCTTATCGTTCGACGTCGGCGCAATTCTCGGTTTTGATCGGCCTTTACTTCCCAAGAGATTTTGGGATTGCTCATGCCTAAGGCCGATCATAAACTCCCGTTCTCGGGGCAAAGAAAAGCTTTCACCAAAAACACATGAAGGCCCATTTCGACGCAGGTCGCCCTGTATTAGCGTTGGACCAAGATGATCACTGTGCACTCATCTCTCTTGCCAAAAACGGCTCGGGGCTGTCCGCTTCTTCCAGACCTTTATCTGTGATCAGCCAAAACCGATTACCAACATTTCGTAAAAAGCTGCGGTCGTGACTAACAAGCAAACACGATGCATTGTGCTTGATCAATTCATCCTCAAGAGCCTCTTGCCCTTCAATGTCGAGATGGTTCGTCGGCTCATCAAGCAAATAGAAATTCGGATTTTTGAGCCGCAATATCAGCATCGCCAAGCGCGCCTTTTGCCCCCCGGACAGCGCGCCGATTTTGATGTCTTGTATCTCTATGTTCACACCTGCGCCTGCCAGAACGCCGCGCGCGCGTTGATCACCAATGTCAAACTGCGCCGTAACCGCGCCCATCGGTGTGTCGCTGTCCGAAAGCTGGCTCAGATGTTGATCTGAATAGGCTGGCACTACCGAAGGGGCACATTTGACCGCCCCATTACTCCCTGATAGTGCGCTTTGCACCATCTTTACCAATCGGGTTTTGCCGGCGCCGTTGGCGCCTAAAAGGACGATGCGATCTCCGGGCAAAACCCACTTCCGCCCGGTCTTATACAACAAGCGACCGTCCGGTGTTTCGACCTTTGCGTTATCCAAAGTGACCAGAGCTTTGGCATGAGTTCCACTGTTCACCAGCCTGATATCACCGGCGCTGCGTTCGTGGTGGGCAGGTTTGGCACTCGCTTCAATCTGCGCTGCGCGATCATTTAGCTGTTTGGTCTTGGTCACCAAAAGGTCAGACCCCGAGTTGATGCCTATGTTCTTTAGCTTCGCTGCCTGTTTGCGCAGCTGCTGTGCTTTGTTCAAATCATTGGCAAACCGCCGTTGGTCAGCAGCATCTGCTTCATCAAGCGCGGCACGTGCTGCAGAAAATGGAAGCGAAAAAACACGTGACCTATTCGCACGCAAAAACAGCGTTCTATTGGTGGTCGCATCAAGAAATGCTCGATCATGAGACGTCACCACGACGGGCACTTCACGTGGCAAGGCAGACAACCAGTTCTGAAGCAAACCTATGCGATGCAAATCCAAATGATTGGTTGGTTCATCCAGCAACAGGATATCTGGCTCCTGAATCCAGGCGGCTGCTAACAATGCGGTCCTTTGCCACCCGCCGCTCAAGTCGCCGAGTAGGCGATGCTGCAGATCATATGGAACACTCAGATCACCAAGCACGACATCCACCCGCCAGCTTTCATATTCTGCCTGCTCGGCAGGAAGGGCGCCCAGCACCCACTCATAAAGCGTTTTGGCATAAGCGCGTTCTGGCACGTATTGGGTCACATATCCCGCTCGCAAACCACGCGCCCGGACGATACTCCCGTTGGTCGGTTCGGATTGACCGACCATGCATTCCAAGAGTGTTGTCTTACCGCGCCCATTTGCGGCAACCAATCCAATCCGGTCGCCCCTGGAAATTGTCAGGTTCAGTTCATCGAAAAGAAGGTCGCCACGGATTACGCTCAAAGCGTTGATGTTCATCACAGTCATCGGAGTCTCTGCTCATAGAAAGAGGTGCCGCGGTGCGGCTTTGGGCAGACCGATAGAAAGTTTTTTTCTCGGGCCCGCCCTGTAAACGCATTTACAGGGCGAAACGGGGACCATGCTGAAGTCGGCGGATGATACGCATGTTCAGCTTGTGCCCTCCCGTTGTAGATTATGACTGTGTATTCGGACCTTAAGAAACAATTCCCGTCTCAGCAAGCAGCCTGATAAGCAAAGCAGACGTCTGTCGCATTGCGAAAAATTGCAGAACCGACGCGTGGGCGAGTGCACCAAGCTTCTTCGAGGTTCGCCTGGGCTCAGGCCTTTGACGCCTGGCTATCCGCCCCAGATTACCTTCACGTAGTTCTGCGTCTCTTTGTAGGGCGGGATACCGCCATGTTTCTCAACCGCTTTGGGGCCTGCATTGTAGGCGGCCAGTGCAAGAGGCCAGGATTTGAACTTGCGATATTGCCAGGACAGATAGCGCGCGCCGCCTTCAAGGTTCTGGATCGGATCATAGGGATCAACCCCCAACAGCCGCGCCGTCTGCGGCATCAATTGGGCCAGCCCCAACGCCCCCTTGTGCGATTTCGCACCCGGATTCCATCCGCTTTCCTGCTGGACCAACCTCAGAAACAGGTCTTCGGGCACATTGTGCTGCCGTGCCACGCGGCGCGCGTGCTCAAGGTATTGGCCCTTATAGCTTCCAGTGTAGCGTTTTTGAAATTTGCCCCGGTCGGTTTTCGGCTTCAGCCGCTCTGACCCGCGATATTGCGAGGCCGCGCGGTTATCCAGCACCTTCGATTGCTTCAGAAAAATATCCTTGCGGTTCTTCGAGGACAACGTCTGCGCCTGCGCCGCAAAGGACACAAGGCAAAGGCATAAAACCGAAATACCGCCAACCAGAAAACGCATCAAAGGCAATCCTGCACGCTCAACAACCAGATGGAGTATAGTTAAAACGGCCAGAAATGAAAGCTTGGTAAAGGCGGCCCTAATTTTTACCCCACGAGATGTGTCATCAATGATGTTTTAACCAAGACCCAGCCCGTATAGGGTCAGCAGCAGAGCAAAGCGCCAGATTCGGGCGCGATCCAGTCAGAAAAGAACGAGGGAATATATGGCAGGTTCAGTCAACAAGGTCATTCTGATCGGCAATCTCGGTGCCGACCCCGAAGTGCGGTCGTTCCAGAACGGTGGGAAGGTATGTAACCTGCGCATCGCCACCTCGGAATCCTGGAAAGACCGCAACACCGGAGAGCGTCGGGACCGGACCCAGTGGCATACGGTCGCCATCTTCTCGGAGCCGCTGGTCCGCGTGGCCGAACAATATCTGCGCAAGGGCAGCAAGGTCTATGTCGAGGGTCAGTTGGAAACCCGCAAGTGGCAGGACCAGTCTGGACAGGACAGATATTCGACCGAGGTGGTGCTGCGCCCCTATCGCAGCGAACTGACAATGCTGGACAGCCGCGGTGAAGGCGGCGGCGGTGGCGGATATGGCGGCGGTCAGGGCGGCGGCAGCTATGGCGATCCTTATGGCGGCCAATCCAGCGCCCCGGCCCCGGCATCAGGCGGAATCGACGACGACGAGATTCCGTTCTAACCCAAACGGAGACACGACATGGCATGGTCCTTCTCTCTCGGCCGGTTGCTCGGCTCGGAACTGAGGGTCCATGTCACCTTCTTCCTTTTGCTGGCATGGGTCGGCTTTGCCGCCTACTCGAACGGGGGCTGGCCCGCTGCCATCAACAACATCCTGTTTGTTCTGGCCTTGTTTGCCTGTGTCGTGGCGCACGAGTTCGGCCACGCCCTGATGGCGCGGCGCTATGGCATCCGCACCCCAGACATCACCCTGTTGCCTATCGGCGGTCTGGCGCGGCTGGAGCGTATGCCCGAAAAGCCCATGCAGGAAATCTGGGTTGCGCTAGCCGGACCTGCCGTCAATGTGGCAATCTGGGGCCTTCTGGTCGTGCTTGGCGCCGGTTTGCGGCTTGGATCCCTCGCGCAGCTTGAATCTCCACAGGCAGATCTGCTCAGCCGACTGGCCTATGTGAACCTTCTGCTGGCCGTGTTTAACCTGATACCGGCTTTTCCGATGGATGGCGGGCGCGTGTTCCGCGCCCTGCTGTGCCTCAGGATGGACCGGGTCAAGGCGACCCGCATCGCTGCAGTCGGAGGACAAATCGTGGCGTTCGGGCTTGGGTTTTTCGGGCTGACCTCGGGCAATCCCATTCTGGTCCTGATCGCCATCTTTGTCTTCGTCGCGGCCAATGCCGAAAGTCAGGACGTCGCCATGCGCTCGGTCGCGCGACGGGTTCAGGCACGGGATGCAATGATCACCGAATTCCGCGCGCTGTCGCCCGATGATACGCTGGCCACAGCCGCACAGGCCGTCATCCACACCACGCAGCACGAGTTTCCGGTGCTGGATCATAACGGCGATCTGCTGGGTTTCGTCACTCGTGACCGCCTGTTTGCCGCGCTTGCCGGGGATCATCCGCGCTCGGAACCTGCCGTCTCGATCATGGAGGCCAACATTCCGCAAGTTCCGCTGACGAGCGGGTTGAACAAGGTTTTGACGGGCCTTCACCAAGGCGCTCCAGCCATTGCGGTCTGCACCAAATCGGGCAAGATGGTGGGTTACATCACCCGTGAAAACATCGGCGAGCTGATGGTGATACAGGGGCGATAGGCCCCGATATCAGCAAGTTGCCAGAGCATCCTCAAGCACCGAGATCACGGCCTCCTTCGGCACATCCGATGTGACAAAGGCCTGCCCGATTCCGCGTGCCAGAATAAAGCGCAGTTGGCCGTCCACGACCTTCTTATCCTGCGCCATCAGATCGACCAACGCCTGAGCATCCGGCAACTCTCCGGGGATATCGGCCAGATCTGTTTTCATCCCCATGGCGCGCAAATGCGCCCGCACACGGCTGGGGTCTTCCTGCGCGCACAGGCCAAGACGCGAGGACAGCTCGAACGCCAGCGCACATCCGATGGCGACGCCTTCGCCATGCAGAAGGCGGTCGGAGTAGCCGGTCGCGGCCTCAAGCGCGTGGCAGAAGGTGTGGCCGAGATTCAGTAGCGCGCGGTCGCCCTGCTCAGTCTCGTCACGGGCAACGATATCGGCCTTCATCTGAACCGACCGGGTGACCGCCTGAACCCGCGCAGCCATATCGCCCGAAGACAGGCGCGGGCCGTTCTGCTCAAGCCATTCGAAGAACTCTGCATCCCCCAGCAGGCCGTATTTCACCACCTCGCCATATCCGGCCAGAAAATCGCGCGCGGTCAACGTGCCCAGAACCGTCGTATCGGCCAGCACCAGCGAGGGCTGATGGAACGCACCGATCAGGTTCTTTCCCTGCGGCGCGTTGATCCCGGTCTTGCCGCCCACCGAACTGTCCACCTGTGCCAGCAGCGAGGTCGGAATCTGCACGAACCGCACCCCGCGCCGCATGACAGCCGCTGCGAACCCGGCCAAGTCGCCAATCACGCCGCCGCCGAACGCGACGACCACATCGCGGCGTTCAACCTTTTCGGCCAGCAGCCATTCGACCGCGCGTTCGAAATGTGGCCAGCTTTTGGTGGCCTCACCTGCGGGCAACGCCAGCGCGCTCATCTCGACACCCGATGCAGCCAGCCCGTCGCGCAGCCTGTCCAGATGCAGGCCCGCGACCGTCTCATCCGTCAGAACGGCAACGCGTGGGCGCGGCAGCAAGGGGGCGATGCGTGCCCCGGCCTGCGCCAGAAGGTTTGGCCCGATCTCGACATCATAAGAACGCTCGGCCAAGTCTACATGTACGGTTTGATGCATTAAATCCGTTCCAAAACATCCGGGCGCGTCTCAAGCGCGGCAACAACCCGGCTCACCATATCCTCAATCGCCGTTTCGCCGTCTGACTCGGCCACGAGATCGGCCTGTTCATAGACGGGTACCCGCGCCAGATACAAATCGCGCAATGTCGCATATGGGTCAGCGGTGCGCAGCAAGGGCCGCGTGTCCTTGTGCCTGACCCGGTTCCACAAAACACTCAGATCGGCCCGTAGCCACACCGAAACGCCCCGGTCCGAGATCATCTGGCGGTTCCCCGCCGCCAAAAACGCGCCGCCGCCGGTCGAAAGGATGCCTTTCTGTTCATCCAGCAACCGCCCGATGACCTGACTTTCCTTGCCGCGAAAAAAGGTCTCGCCATCGCGGGCGAAGATTTCCGGGATGGTCATGTTTGCCGCCGATTCGATCTCGGCATCGCTGTCCAGAAACGGCACACCCAGCCGCGCGGCCAGCGCCCGCCCCACGGCGGTCTTACCTGCACCCATCATCCCAACCAAAACAACGGTTTTGTGCAAACGAAACCGCTCAGCGGTGCCGGGGCGTGACGCATTATGCTTAATTTCGCTCATTTCATCGTGAATGACGTGATCTTGGAAAAAATGCCAGTTATAACTTGGGCAAAAGCAAAATTTGAGGCAGCGTTCACCCATGGGCCGTTTGATCAAGTTCCTGATTTACCTCATCTGCCTGAGCTTCATCGGGCTGATCGGGTATGCCTATATCGGGCCATTCTTTGGCGCAGACTTTTCTGCTCCGCAAAGCGAAGTCCGCGAACCGGTCACCCTGAATGCGGACTAAAGCCACTCTGCTGGCGCTTTTTCTGGCCGGAACCGCGCAGGCACAAACCTCCGAGCCATTGTCGGCCATCGATTGGCTGACCGACCCGCCCGAGAACCTGCCGGGAACCGTGTTGCTGGAACCGCCGGTGACCGAGACCGGGTTGCAGCCCGATGTGCAGGTCACCCCGCTTGAGGCGCTGTCGCCGCCGTTGGGCTTGGTGGCCTCGTCGGTCACAGGCCTACCGGTGGACCTGTGGCAAGGCAGCGAACCGGACCGGCTGGCAGAGCTGATCGCGCGGGTGCCGGTCAGGGCCAACCCGGCCATGCAGCGGCTGCTGTTTACCCTGCTTTTGACCGAGGCGCGCCCGCCCTCGGGCACACAAACGACGGACGCCCTGCTGATGGCGCGGCTGGATCGTCTGATGCAGCTGGGCGCGTCGGATCCGGTGCAGTCGCTGGTGCAGCTTGCCGGGCCGACCGATACCCAAGCGCGGTTTCAACGCTGGTTCGACGCCACATTGCTGACCGGGGACGAAGATCGCAGCTGCACCGCGCTGATCGCGCAGCCACATCTGTCGCGAGACTATGCGGCACAGATCTTCTGCAAGGCCCGGCGCGGCGACTGGGCTTCGGCGGCGCTGACATTGGAAGCTGCCCACGCGCTGCAGGTTCTGCCCGAGGATCAGCTTGCCCTGCTTGACCGTTTCCTCAGCCCCGAATTGTTTGAAGGCGCTGAATACCTGCCCCAACCTGACGACCCCGACCCGCTGACCTTCCGTCTGTTCGAGGCCATCGGTGAACGCCTGCCCACCGCGTCCCTGCCCCGCGCCTTTGCCAATGCGGACCTGCGCGATGTGGCCGGGTGGAAAGCACAGGTCGAAGCCGCCGAGCGTCTGACCCGCATCGGGGCACTGACGCCGAACCAACTGCTTGGCCTCTATACCGAACGTTCCCCAGCCGCATCCGGCGCGGTCTGGGACCGGGTCGCCGCGATTCAACGGTTTGAAGCCGCGCTGGACAGCGGCAAGCCCGAGGCGATCGCAAAAACCCTGACCGCCGCGTGGGCGCAGATGCAGACCGTGGGTCTTGAGGTCGCCTTTGCCGAGCTGTTCGCCCCGCGCCTCGGCCCCCTGACCCTGCCCGATGCCGCTGCCGAAAACCTGCGCTGGCGGATATTGCTGCTGTCCGAGCTTTACGAAGATGCCGCCCGGACCGCGCCGGACGGGTCCAATGCAAACGCCTTTCTGGCCGCGCTCGCGATGGGTGATCCGGCGCGCGCCGATGCGCCCACGCCGTTGGCCGATGCCATTTCCGAGGGCTTTGCGTGGTCCGCCCCGATCCCGTCTGACATCAACGCCCTGCTCAGCAACGATCAACTGGGTGAGGCCATTCTGGAAACCATGCAACTGTTCGCCCATGGCGCACGGGGCAATCTGGTGGACCTGACCGCCGCGATTGCCACATTGCGGCGCGTGGGCCTTGAGGACACAGCTCGCCGGGCTGCGCTGCAGTTGATGATCCTCAACGGCGCCTGAGCATGGTTGCCCCCGCCTCACCGGAATTGTGGATTTCCACCTTCCTTGAAGCACAAGCCGCCGAGCTTGGGGCGGCCACCAATACGCTGCTGGCCTATGGTCGCGACCTCAAGGATTTCTCGGGCTGGCTGGTGCGTCGCAAGACAGATTTCACAAATGCCGACCGCGATCAGATCGAGGCCTATCTGATCGATTGCGACGCCCAGGGCCTGTCCCGCTCAACCCGCGCCCGCCGGCTGTCTGCGATCAAGCAGCTCTATCGCTTCGCGTTCGAGGAAGGCTGGCGCGACACCAACCCCGCCATCCAGATCAAAGGCCCCGGACGCGCCAAACGCCTGCCCAAAACGCTGGACGTGGCTGAGGTTGACCGGCTGCTGGCCGCCGCCCGCCGCACCGGGCGCACGCAAGCCGACAAGGTGCGCAACACCTGCCTGATGGAACTGCTCTATGCCACGGGGATGCGGGTGAGCGAGCTTATGTCGCTGCCGGTCGCCTCGGCGCGTGGCAATCCGCAGATGCTGCTGGTGCATGGCAAAGGCGGGAAAGAGCGGATGGTCCCCCTGTCCCCCGACGCCCGCGATGCGCTGAAGGCGTGGCTTGATCAACGTGATCAGGCCGAAGAGCAGGTGGTTGCCAAGGGCGGACAGGCCTCGCGCTTTCTGTTTCCCTCACGCGGGAAATCCGGTCATTTGACGCGGCATATGTTCTTTCTGCTGATCAAGGACCTAGCGGTCGAGGGCGGCGTTTCACCCGAAAAGGTCACGCCCCACACCCTGCGCCACGCCTTTGCCACCCATTTGCTGGCCAACGGGGCTGATCTGCGGTCAATCCAGACGCTGCTGGGCCACGCCGATGTGGCCACGACCGAGATTTACACCCATGTGCTGGATGAACGCCTGTCCGAACTGGTGCTGGAACACCACCCGCTGGCAAAAGACGACACCTCCGATCAGGGCTAACCCCTTGATCGGACGGGACCGCACCCCCATAACGGATGCAGCAACAGACATATTCAAGGACCGATGGAACCCACCTCTTCTCTGCTTGATAGTGCCTTCTGGATCACCTCGGGCTCTATTCTTCTTCTGCTCGTGCTGTCGGGCTTTTTCTCTGGCTCGGAAACGGCGCTGACCGCATCCTCGCGCGGCAAACTGAGGGCGCAGGCCGACAAAGGGTCGAAGGGGGCCCAGAAGGCGCTTGATATCACCGACGACAACGAACGTCTGATCGGCTCGGTCCTGCTGGGCAACAACCTCGTGAACATTCTGGCCGCCTCGCTGGCGACCGCCCTGTTCACCCGTCTGTTTGGCGAAAGCGGCGTTGCGCTGGCGACGCTGGTCATGACGCTGCTGGTTCTGATCTTTGCCGAGGTACTGCCCAAGACCTATGCCATCACCAATGCCGAAAAGGCCGCCGCCTTGGTGGCCCCGGTCATAAGCGTCGTGGTCACGGTGTTTTCGCCGGTGGTGGCAGCGGTGCGCCTGCTGGTGCGCGGCGTACTGCGCCTGTTCGGCGTACAGATCGACCCCGACAGCAACATTCTGGCCGTCCGCGAGGAAATCGCAGGCGCGTTGCAGCTTGGCCATTCGGAAGGTGTTGTCGAAAAGGAAGACCGCGACCGCATTCTGGGTGCGCTCGACCTCGGCGACCGCGCGGTGGAAGAGATCATGCTGCACCGGTCAAATATCGAGATGATCGACGCCGATGACGAGCCCGAGGCGATCCTCAAGCAATGTCTGGAAAGCCCACATACCCGCCTGCCCGTCTTTCGGGGCGAGCATGAAAACATCGTGGGCGTCGTCCATGCCAAGGACCTGTTCCGCGCCATGTACGCGCAGGTGGGCGGCACGCACGGCGATACCGAACGGCTCAAAAGCTTCGATATCGCGAAGGTGGCCAACGATCCCTATTTCGTGCCCGAAACCACCACTCTGGACGACCAGATGCGCGAGTTTCTTCGGATGCACAGCCATTTCGCTTTGGTCGTCGACGAGTACGGCTCGCTGCGCGGGCTGATCACGCTTGAAGATATTCTCGAGGAAATCGTGGGCGAGATCGCCGACGAATTCGACATCGATGAAGAGGTCCCGGTGACCCGCACCGACGATGGCCAGTTCCTTGTCGAAGGCGCGATGACCATCCGCGATGCCAACCGCGCGCTCGACTGGTCACTTCCGGATGAAGAGGCCAACACGCTGGCCGGTCTGGTCATACACGAGGCGCAGATGATCCCGATCGTGGGTCAGGTGTTTTCGTTCCACGGCTTCCGATTCGAGGTCACCGCGCGTGAAGGCAACCGGATCACCGGGCTTAAAGTGCGCCCCCTGTAAGTCCTGCAGATTATTTCCTGAATTGGCGCGGGCCCTGTTAGGGTGCCGCTTATCGATAGTGCCAACCATTTACAGGACAGCCATCTTATGCCCAGCCTCAAAAGGAAATTACAGGACACCCAGGATCGGGTCAGCTCGGTCGTGTGCACGATCCCATCCGCAACCGTTACGCAGGCCTTCGCGGCATGCGGCGTGGATTCGCTGATCATCGATCTGGAACACGGAGCCGTCGATTATGCCTCGGCTCATGCGATGATCGCGGCGACGGCGGGGACAGACTGCGCCCCTTTGGTGCGCGTGGCACAGAACCAGCCTGCCGAGGTCAAACGCGCGCTGGATCTGGGGGCCGAGGGCATTGTGTTCCCGCTGATCCGAACCGCAGAGGATACCCGTAGCGCCGTCGCAAGCCTGCGCTACCCGCCCGAGGGCACCCGCGGGTTCGGGCCGTTTCTGGCGCAATCACGCTGGGGCGAGACGCTGTTTTCCTACCCCGGCGCGGTCGAACCGGAACTGATATGCTGTATTCTGATCGAGACGGCTGAGGCGATTGAAAACATCGACGCGATCTGCGCGGTTCCCGGTGTTGATTTGTTGATCATCGCGCAGTTCGACCTGAGTACCGAGCTGGGTGTGATGGGCCAGTTTGACCATCCCGATTTTGTCGCCGCCGTTCAGAAGGTCGAGACCGCCGCGTTCGACTCTGAAATACCTTTGGGCAATGTCGCGCTAAGCGAGGCGCAGGCCAAAGACCTGTTTGCGCGCGGCTACCGCCTGATTGGCGGTTTCGACGCGCTTTGGCTGCGCGAGAAGGCGCAGCAAATCCAAAGCTGGTGCAACGCCTGACAAGCGACCAGCCATGTCGCGAACGGAACAGTATTGCCCCGGCGGCCCTTGCAGGCTTTGCCCAAAACACAAGGGAGATCAGCCGTGAAAACTACCACTCGCGTCGCAGTTATCGGAGGCGGCGTTGTCGGCTGTTCGGTCCTCTATCACCTGACCAAGCTGGGTTGGTCGGATGTGATGCTGCTGGAACGCTCTGAACTGACCAGCGGGTCCACGTGGCACGCGGCAGGCGGGTTTCACACGCTCAACGGCGACACCAACATGGCCGCTCTGCAGGGTTATACCATCCGGCTGTATAAAGAGCTGGAAGAGATCACCGGCATGTCTTGCGGCTTGCATCATGTGGGCGGTGTCACGCTGGCCGACAATCAGGACCGTTTTGACATGCTGCTGGCCGAACGGGCCAAGCATCGGTTTATGGGGCTTGAGACCGAGATCGTTGGCCCGGACGAGATCAAAAAGATCGCTCCGATCACCAACACCGACGGCATTCTCGGCGCGCTTTACGACCCGCTCGACGGGCATCTTGATCCGTCGGGCACCACCCATGCGTATGCCAAGGCCGCGCGGATGGGCGGTGCGACGATTGAAACCCAGTGCATGGTGCGTGAAACCAACCAGCGACCCGACGGCACATGGGATGTGGTGACCGACAAGGGCACCATCCATGCCGAGCATATCGTCAACGCAGGCGGCCTCTGGGCGCGCGAGGTCGGGGCGATGGCAGGCATCTACTTTCCGCTGCACCCGATGGAGCATCAATATCTTGTCACCGATGCCATCCCCCAAATCGAGGCGATCATTGATGCCGGCGGAGAGCACCCGCATGTGATGGACCCCGCTGGCGAAAGCTACCTTCGGCAGGAAGGGCGCGGGTTATGCATCGGATTCTACGAACAGCCCTGCAAGCCTTGGGCCGTCGATGGCACGCCGTGGGAGTTTGGCCATGAGCTGCTGCCGGACGACTATGACAAGATCACCGACAGCATCGAGTTTGCCTATCGCCGCTTCCCGGTTCTGGCCGAGGCCGGGGTGAAATCGGTCATCCACGGGCCGTTTACCTTTGCGCCCGACGGCAACCCGCTGGTCGGTCCGGTGCCGGGTGTGCGCAACTATTGGTCCGCCTGCGGAGTAATGGCGGGGTTCAGTCAGGGCGGTGGCGTTGGCCTGACGCTGGCGCAATGGATGATCGAAGGTGAACCGGAACGCGACGTGTTTGCAATGGACGTCGCCCGGTTCGGCGACTGGATCAGCCCCGGCTACACACGTCCCAAGGTGATCGAGAACTATCAGAAACGATTCAGCGTCGCCTACCCGAACGAAGAACTGCCGGCCGCTCGCCCCAACCGCACCACTCCGATGTATGACATCTTCAGCGACCTCGGCGCGGTCTGGGGGCAGCAATACGGATTGGAAGTACCGAACTACTTCGCCCAAGGTGAGGAGCCCGGATATGAAACGCCATCATTCCGCCGCTCGGACGCGTTCGACGCCACCGGACGCGAGGTCCGGGCCGTACGTGAAAGCGTCGGCATCAACGAGGTGCATAATTTCGGCAAGTACCGCATCACCGGGTCCGGTGCACGAGACTGGCTGGACCGGATCATGGCAGGCCGCATCCCATCGCCGGGACGGTTATCGCTGACACCTATGCTGTCGCCCAAGGGCAAACTGATCGGCGATTTCACTATCTCGTGCCTGAGTGAGACCGAATTTCAGCTAACAGCTTCCTACGGCAGTCAGGCCTTTCACATGCGCTGGTTCCAGCAGAACGCACAGGACGGCGTGGCGGTCGACAATATCAGCGACCGCTTGAACGGGTTCCAAATCGCCGGACCAAAGGCGGCAGAGGTGCTGGCCAGTTGCACGCGCGATGACATCAGCACGCTGCGTTTCCTTGATGTGCGCCGCATGACGGTCGGCATGACCGACTGCATCGTGCAACGCGTCAGCTATACCGGCGATCTTGGCTATGAGATCTACTGCGAGCCGATGGCGCAGCGGCAGCTTTGGTGGACGCTCTGGCAGGCCGGACAACCGCACGGCATTGTCCCCTTCGGCATGCGCGCAATGATGAGCCTCCGGCTGGATAAGTTCTTTGGTTCTTGGATGCGTGAGTTCTCGCCCGATTACACCGCCGCCGAGACCGGGCTGGACCGGTTCATCTCGTTCACCAAGCCTACCGATTTCATCGGGCGTGCAGCCGCCGAGGCGGACCGCCCCAACCGCAAGCTGGTCGCCTTTGAGGTCGACGCCGATGATGCCGACGTCAATGCCTATGAGCCTATCTGGCTTGGCGGTGCAGTCGTCGGTTTCTGTACCTCTGGCGGCTATTCCCACTATGCCAGGAAATCCATCGCTATGGGGTTCCTACCGGTCCAGCAGGCCACGGAAGGTCAGGAGGTCGAGATCGAAATCCTCGGCCAGATGCGCCGCGCGCGGGTGATCACCGAACCGCTGTTTGACGCGGATGGGGCGCGAATGCGGGGATGACTTGGGCCGTTGTAAACGGCATGGTCACGGGATGAATGACATACCCATCATCCTTCTAGCCGCGGGGCAATCCAGCCGCATGGGCGGTGCGGACAAGCTGATGCAGCCGGTTGACGGTATCCCGTTGCTGCGGCTCTCGGCCCGCAAGGCGATGGCCGTCGGGCCAGTGATCGTTGCCCTGCCCCCCAGACCTCACCCGCGATACGCGGCCCTAGAAGGTCTTGATCCTATCACGGTCGGGATCGCCGATGCCGCGGAAGGCATGAATGCCAGCCTGCGCGGCGCAATGAAACGGGTTCCCGCAGACGCAGCTGCCGTCATGGTCCTGCTGGCGGATCTGCCCGATCTGACCTCGGACGATCTGCGCGCCGTGCTTCAGTCTATGACCGACCAGCCCAATGCGCGCGTCTGGCGCGGGGCAACCGAGGATGGCGCGCCAGGGCATCCGGTGATTTTCGACCGAACACTGTTCGACGCGCTTACGCAGCTGACCGGAGACACCGGCGCGCAAGAGGTGGTAAAACGATGCAAGGGCAAGGTGCATCTGCATCCCCTGCCCGCCCGAAACGCGTTGCTGGATCTGGACACGCCCGAAGACTGGCAGCGCTGGCACAAAAACCGAAGCCCAAAATAAACGCGGCCCGGTCGACTAACGACCGGGCCGGTTGCCCAAAAACAGGACTACCACTTTCACCAATCCCTCTAGCGCGGTCAGATCACCAAACCGGCTGTCTGACTATCCGCTGCCGAACCTAAACAAGACCCCCTCGTTAACATGCCGCTCAGCGCTATGGAGACTGAGATGTGCCTTTGACACCCCCTAGTGTCTCAGGCCCCCTCACTTGGGCAATTACATCGTCGCCTATCAGATGCCTTCAAACAACGTAAAATTGGAAGAAATGGTAAATTTCCGTAAATTCGGACTGGTTTTTGCGCAACAACGCATTGTGCATAAATCATCTTTAGGTTGCACATCGAAACAACCACATCGCCGCGCGAAAGCCACCATCCCCCTACCCGGCCCAAGTTCCCGTTAGTTTCAAGTTGTCTTCGTTGAAGAATGAATTCTACCCGTTATGCAAAATACAACTATAACGCGAAATCCACTATCTCGAACCAAGTTCTCGTTCGTTTGTTAACGAAATTGAATCAATGCAGCGCTTTTGCCCGACTGTTGACTGCATCGGCAACAATCCACCGATTCGCGTAACGTAAGGCAGGCCGATTCCCGCCGATGTGGCCCTTGATGAGCGGACGCATAAAAAAGGCAAAAAATGGCAAAATTAAGGTTTCTTAACCTTTCTCTCAGGAACACCCCAGATTGATGCGGCATCTGCTGTCTCAAAGTGCGGACTCAACCGCCAAACACAGACAGGAGTCAAAATGAGCATCCGTAAATCCTCGCTGCTTTTGCCGCGCACGTCGAACTGGATGGGGGTCAGCGCATTGGGCGCAGCCATGCTGGCCACCACCGCCCTGCCCGCGATGGCGGACGAGGCGCTGGCCGATCTGGTCGAAAACGTGTCGCCGTCGGTCGTCACCATCATCGCCCGGCAAGACGCAGTGCCGACCCCGGCACAGGGGCAGGACTTTGATCTCGAAGGCCACCCGTTTGGCGAATTCTTCAAGCGTTTCGGCGGCCCCGAAGGGTTCCAGATGCCGCAGCGCGGACCGGCTCAGGGTCTTGGCTCGGGCTTTGTGCTGGATGAGGCCGGGTATATCGTCACCAACCACCATGTCGTTGATAACGCAAGCGAAGTCACCGTTCGCCTGAGCGACGACCGCACCTTCGAGGCCGAGGTGATCGGCACCGACCCGCTGACCGACATTGCGGTTCTGAAGATCGACGCGGGCGAGGACCTGCAGGCGGTTCAGATGGGCGACAGCGATGCCATCCGCGTGGGTGAGGATGTGGTGGCCATCGGCAACCCGTTCGGGCTCAGCTCGACTGTGACCACGGGCATCGTCTCGGCTAAGGGGCGCAATATTTCGGAAGGGCCCTATGCCGAATTCATCCAGACCGACGCTGCCATCAACAAGGGCAACTCGGGCGGTCCACTGTTCAACATGGAGGGCGAAGTGATCGGCGTGAACTCGGCCATCTATTCGCCCAGCGGCGGTTCGGTTGGCTTGGGCTTCGCGGTCACGTCGAACATCGTCGACCACATCTCGGCCGATCTGCGCGATGACGGTCAGGTCAGCCGCGGCTGGCTGGGCGTATCGATCCAGAACATCAGCCCGGAACTGGCCGCTGCGATGGGTGTCGATGCAACCGCAGGCGCCTTGGTCTCGGACGTTGTCGCTAACAGCCCTGCCGAGGGCATCCTGCAGCAAGGTGACGTGATCCTCAGCTTCAACGGAGAACCCGTTGATTCCAGTAGTGATCTGCCGATCCTGGTCGGAACCACAAAGGTCGGCACCGACAGCGTCCTGACCGTTCTGCGCAACGGCAAGGAACAGCAGATCGAACTGACCATCGGCCAGCATCAATCGGCCTCCGCCACGACCGACAGCGTGGTTGAAGACAAGTTCGAAGGCACCTCTCTGGGCGTGACGGTCGCTCCGCTGACCGAGGCTGCGCGCGCAGAGATGGGTGTGGCCGAGGCCGTGGACGGCGTGGTTGTCACTGACCTGAAGCCCGAAAGCCCCGCCGCCAAGGCCGGTCTGCAGCGCGGCGATGTGATCGTGCGCCTGGGCAACCAGGACACCGCCACCCCCGATGCGCTGAAAACGGCGCTGGAAAGCGAGAAGACCGATCCGGCGCTGGTGCTGATCAATCGTGGCGGCAACCAGATCTTCGTCGCGGTCGAGATCGCCTGACCCAAGACCCCAAAGCGCACCGCATGATGGGGAAATCTGGTGCGCTTATTCCCGGCGGCGCGGATTGTCCACGCGCCCCGGGGCAGCCGGGTGCGGCCCCCGCACCCGGCCTGTTTTTTTCAAAGAGTATCTGTGTTTATATCCTGATGGAAAGGAGCCCCGGCCATGAGCAGACGCCTGTTGATTGTTGAAGACGACCAAGAGACGCGGGATTTCGTCGCCAAAGGCTTCGGCGAAGAAGGTTACGTGGTCGAGGTCGCCTCGGATGGCCGCGAGGGCCTGTATCATGCCACCGATGGCGGGTTCGATGCTGTGGTTCTGGACCGGATGCTGCCTGGTCTGGATGGTTTATCGTTGATCAAATCCATGCGGGCCGCCGGGCTGAAAACACCTGTGCTGATGCTGACCGCCATGAGCGCGGTTGACGAACGGGTCAAGGGCCTGCGCGCCGGGGCGGATGATTATCTGGTCAAGCCCTTCTCGTTTCAGGAACTGCACGCCCGGATCGAGGCCCTGTTGCGCCGCCCGCAGGAATCGGAAGAAACCGCGACCCTCGCCTGCCGCGACCTTGAGATGGATTTGCTGACCCGCAAGGTCAGCCGCAACGGGCGCGAAATCACCCTGACCCCGCGCGAATTCCAGATCCTTGAATTCTTCCTGCGGCGGAAGAACCGCGTCATCTCGCGCACCATGTTGTTGGAAGGCGTGTGGGATTATCACTTTGATCCCAATACCAATGTGGTCGACGTCCATATCTCGAAACTGCGCCGCCAACTGGACGAAGACGGGGCCGATCCAATGATCGAGACCGTCCGTGGTGCCGGATACATGGTCTCGGATGCCTGACCTGCCGCTGTCGCTGAACAACGCCCGCACCCGTCTGGTGGTGGCCAGCATGGTGCTGAGCACCCTGCTGACGGCGGCGGTTCTGGCGACGGTCTATGTCACCGCGAACCGGACCATCTCGGGCGAGACACGCTCGGTCGTGTCGGCTGAACTCACGGGGCTGGCGGATGAATATGAACGGGGCGGGATGCTGGGGCTGATCACCGCAATCGAACGCCGCCTGCCATCGGCAGCCGAGCGTGACGCGCTGTATCTGCTGACGGGGCCGCGAGGCACCAAGCTGGCTGGCAATCTGACCCGCTGGCCCGACGGCATCGCCGCGGGCAGCGGCTGGGTCGAGCTGCAACTGCGCCGCGAAGGCAGCGAGCAACTGGTTCCGATTTCCGCCGCCTCCATCCGGTTGACCGGCGGGGAACGGCTTTTGGTCGGGCGCGACGCGCTGGCCCGCCAACAGTTCGACCGCGCCTTGTTCCGGTCCGTTGCGCTGGCGCTTGCGACCGCATTGGCGCTTAGCCTGCTGACCGGCTGGCTGTTGACACGTCTGGTGTTTTCCCGGCTCAAGGACATTGCCGATACTGCAGATAATATCGTGTCCGGCGATCTGGCCCTGCGGATGCCCCTACGCGGCACGGGGGACGAGTTCGATCAGGTCTCGGGCACGCTCAATAACATGCTGGACAAGATCGAAGAGTTGATCAGCAACCTGCGCACGACCTCGAACTCGATCGCGCATGATCTGCGCTCGCCCTTGTCCCGCTTGCGCCAGCGGGTCGAGGCGCTGGCCGAGCCCGGCAAGACCGAGCAGGACCGCGAGGTCGACCTGGCCCGTGCCACGGCCGAGATCGACCACCTGCTGCGTGTTCTCAGCCAGTTGACCGAGATCTCGCGGGCCGAGGCCGGGTTGGGCCGGGAACAGTTTGAACCGATCAAGCTGCTGCAACTGGTCGGCGATGTGGTCGAACTCTATGAACCTGTAGCCGCCGACCAGAATGTCCGGCTTGAGGTCAAGGGCAGCGCGGCGCCCATTCAGGGCCACAGGCCCCTGCTGTCACAAGCGCTGTCGAACCTGCTGGAAAACGCGATGCGCTATGCCCCGTCGGGCACCGCGATCACAATTGAAATCCGAGAAGAGGGTGATCACACCCTGCTCAGCGTCCGCGACCGGGGGCCGGGTGTGCCCGATGCCGATCTGCCGCGTTTGCAGATGCCTTTCGTGACGCTTGATCCGGCCCGGACCGGGCGCAATGCGGGGCTGGGGCTGGCTCTGGTGGCCGCCATTTCACATATGCACGACGGCAAGTTTCTGGCGCAGAACCGGAATCCGGGGTTGGAAACCACCCTGCGGCTGGCCCGAGGGGGCCATCCGGCAACGGTTCAGAGTGTTGCGGGCAGCGCCGCATAGCCCCTAAACCGAATCCGCCCGCCTTTGACCCGCGGCCCGCTCAGGCGATAGTCAGGGTATCGGTTCAGAAAACGACCCAGCGCAACCCGACCCTCCAGCCGCGCCAACGTCAGCCCGACGCAGACATGCGGCCCTCCGGCAAAAGCCAGATGGCGGTTGGGTTTGCGGGTGATGTCAAAGCGCGCGGGTTCCGCGAATACCGCCGGGTCGCGGTTGGCCGCACCGATGCACAGATGCAGGTTGGTGCCCTTGGGAAGACGCAAACCATCCAACTTCACATCCGCCGTGGTTTCCCGGTTACCGAACTGGTTGGGCGAACGAAACCGCAGCACTTCCTCGACCGTTGACGCGATCAGCCCCGGATCCTCTGACAGCCGCTGACGCCGCGCCGGGTGGTCATGCAACAGCGCCAGCCCATTGCCGATTAGGTTGGTGGTGGTCTCATGTCCGGCATTCAGGATGAAGATGCAGTTCTGCAGCAGCTCGATCTCGCTAAGCTGCGCATCCGCCCCCTCGCCCCGGATCAGACGGGTCAGAACGTCCGTCTCAGGGTCGCCCGGACTGGACCGGCGGCGCGCGACCAAGTCTTCCAGATAGGCCTTGAAGTCGGTCACCGCCTGCTGGCCGGTTGCCAGCTGCGCGTCGGTCAACGCCGGTTCCAGCGCGCCCAGAATGGCCAGCGACCAGTCGCGCAGCGGCCCGCGCTCGGACATCGGCACATCCAGCAGGTTGCCGATGATCTGAATTGGAATGGTCGAGGCGAAATCCTCGATCAGATCGACCTCGTCCCGTCCCGCCATCGCGTCCAGCAGCGTATCGACGGTGTCGATCAGACCCGGCTCCATCCGGGCGATGGCGCGCGGGGTCAGCGCCGACGTCATGATCTTGCGCACCCGCGTGTGCAGCGGCGGGTCCGAGAACACCAGCGAGGTTGTATGATGCTCAAAAAGCGGCGAGCCCACCCCGAACTTGGGACCGAACGCCGCCTTCTTGTCCGACGAATAAAGCGTGGTATCGCGGTAGATACGGTCCAGATCGGCATGGCGCGACAGCAGGATCGAGCCATCAGGTTGCGGCAGAACTGGTGCATGTTTCAGCAAGGCATCGTAGAATGGAAACGGGTCGTCGATGAAGCCATCCGGCGGATTCATCAGATCCAGATTTTGCACCAGATCTTCATGGCTTACGTTACTCATCGCATCCTCCCTGCCCCTGTCCCTTGCCTAGCGCATGCGGCAAAGCCAGACAACTCGGCGCAGGTGACAGCAGGCGTTGGTCGGGCTATGTCAGGGGTATGTCTGACCCGGTCTCTTCCATCCGAAACCTTGGCCCCGCCTTCGAACAAGCCTGCGCCCGCGCGGGCATCCATTCGGCGCAGCAGTTGCGGGATTTGGGCGCGGACGAGGCCTATGCGCGCCTGCTGCAATCGGGCTCGCGCCCGCATTTCATCGGCTATTATGTGCTGGTCATGGGGCTGCAGGGCCGCCCATGGAACGATTGCAAGGGCGACGAGAAGAAGGCGCTGCGCAAGCGATTTGACGCAATCAAAGCCGGGGTCAGCCGGGCACCGGAAAGCCAGATGGTCTCTGATTTGGACGCTGTCGGCGTGCGCGTGACTCCGGCAGACCTGAAACCCCTCTGAGCACGAAAAAGGCCGCCCCGGTCCGGAGCGGCCCAATCTTGTCACCGAAGCGGTGGCTTAGCCGACCAGTTCGATGCCCGAGAAGAAGTACGCGATCTCAACCGCGGCGGTTTCCGGTGCGTCCGAGCCGTGGACCGAGTTTTCACCAACCGATTCAGCAAACTCGGCGCGGATGGTGCCGGGGGCTGCGTCAGCGGGGTTGGTTGCGCCCATCACTTCGCGGTTCTTGGCAATGGCGCCTTCGCCTTCCAGAACCTGCACAACGACCGGAGCCGACGACATGAATTCGCACAGTTCGTCATAGAACGGACGCTCGGCGTGCACGTCATAGAACTTGCCTGCTTGCGCCTTGGTCATGTGGATGCGCTTTTGCGCGACGATGCGCAGACCGGCTTCTTCGAACTTGGCGTTGATCTTGCCAGTCAGGTTGCGGCGGGTTGCATCGGGTTTGATGATCGAGAATGTGCGTTCCAGTGCCATGTCGGCCTCTCCTTACAATGTGGCGCAAGGTGTGCGCCGAAATCCATCGCGCGCCGCCTAACATGGTCTGCGGCGTATGAAAAGCACTATGATGCGTGATGGCTCAGATCGTATCGGGCAACGGGTCCTGCCGGTCGACCCGGCGCACGTAAAGCACCGCCAGCAGGCCGATGAAGCTGCTGACACACATCAGGCCCAACACCAGAAACGGCGCGTTCTCCGGGCTGACCAAGGCCCCGGTCAACGAGGTGATCACCGCGCCCAGCCCTACGATCATTGCCCCCGATAACCCTGCCGCGCTGCCCGCCAACTTCGGGCGCACCGACATAACGCCCGACGAGGCATTGGCATTGGTCAGCCCGTTGCCGAACCCCACGCAGATGGCAGATCCGAAGAAAACCCAGACCGAGCCCAGCCCCGCCGCAAACACAAGCAGCCCGCAAAACGGCCCGGCCGAGGCCACGATACGCCCCGCCAGGATCATGGTGGTCAGCGGTGTATGTGCCGCGATGCGCCCGGTGATGAAGTTACCGACCATGAAGCCTCCGGTGATGATCCCGATGCCCAGCCCCAACAACGCGGGGCTCAGATCGAACCACGCTGCCGCCACCAGCGGCGCGCCGGTGATGAAGCTGAAGAAAGCTCCGATCGAAAAAGCCGCACACAGGGCATAGCCCCAGAACCGGCGGGCGCGGAACAGGTGGGGATATTCGCGCAGCTGCGCCGAAAAGGTTGCGGCGCGGTTGGTATTGGTCTCGCCCATATCGGCCCAAAGCAGCGCCAGCATCCCCGCGCCCAGCGCCGCATAAAGGACAAACCCCGCGCGCCAGCCGAACAGCATATCCAGCGCGCCGCCCAGCATCGGCCCCAGCATCGGGGCCAGCGCCATCGCCATGGCGACATAGCCCAGCTTGCTGGCAGCCTCGTTCGGGGGGTAGAGATCGCGGATCGACGCGCTGGACAGGACCGGCCCGGCCACCACCGCCGCCTGCAGCAGGCGAAAACCAAGGAAGGCCCAGATCGACTCGGCCAGCACACAGCCCAGCGATGCTGCGGCAAAGACAGCCATGCAGATCAGCAGAACCGGCCTGCGCCCGAACCGGTCCGACAGCGGCCCCATGATCAGCTGCAACACGGCTGAGACACCCAGATACCCGGCGACCGACAGATTGATCAGGCCGTAATCAACCTGAAAATCTGCGCTCATCCGCGCCAGCGATGGCAAGAACATATTCAGCGACAGCACCGACAGCGCCGTGGCGAAAACAAGCGTAACCAGCGAAGGGGGCGATTGAGCTGCGCGCATGACAGGAACCAGCGAAAATCCGAACCGGATCAGCGCTATCACATCGCCCGCGTATTGAACATGCCACCTCTGCACCCTGAACATACCGAGCCGCTGGCGGGCCGCCGCATGCTCTGTTAAGAGCGCCCCATGCTACGGATCGAGGATATCACATACGCCGTCGAAGGCCGCCCCCTGTTTGACGGGGCCAGCGCCACGATTCCCGATGGCCACAAGGTGGGTCTGGTGGGTCGCAACGGTACCGGCAAGACCACGCTGTTCCGCCTGATCCGGGGTGAGCTGGCGCTGGAATCGGGTAACATCTCGGTCCCGAAACGCGCGCGCATCGGTGGGGTCGCGCAAGAGGTGCCCTCGTCAGATGTCTCGCTGATCGATACCGTTCTGGCCGCCGACACCGAACGTGCCGCCCTGATGGCCGAGGCAGATGTTGCCGAAGACCCCGCGCGCATTGCCGAGATCCAGACACGTCTGGCCGATATCGACGCCTGGTCTGCCGAGGCGCGCGCTGCATCGATCCTCAAAGGATTGGGGTTCGATGATGAGGACCAGTTGAAACCCTGCTCGGATTTCTCGGGCGGCTGGCGGATGCGCGTGGCGCTGGCGGCGGTGCTGTTTGCCCAGCCCGACCTGCTGCTGCTGGACGAACCGACCAACTATCTGGACCTCGAAGGCGCGCTGTGGCTGGAAAGCTATCTGGCCAAGTACCCGCATACGGTCATCATCATCAGTCACGACCGCGGACTGTTGAACCGCGCGGTTGGCTCGATCCTGCATCTGGAAGATCGCAAGCTCACCTATTATGCCGTGCCTTACGACAAGTTCGCCGAACGCCGCGCCGAACGTCTGGCGCAGGCGGAATCCGAGAACGCCAAGGCCAAGGCCCGCATCGCGCATCTGCAAAGCTATGTGGACCGGTTCCGCTATAAGGCATCCAAGGCGGTTCAGGCCCAGTCACGTCTGAAGATGATCGAACGCATCCAGCTGGTCTCAACCCCGCAAGAGGCTGCCTTGCGCGCCTTCACCTTCCCCACGCCCGAGGACCTGTCGCCGCCGATCATCCAGCTTGAGGGCGGCGTGACCGGCTATGGCGACACGGAAGTGCTGCGCCGCCTGAACCTGCGCATCGATCAGGACGACCGCATCGCCCTGCTGGGCAAGAACGGTCAGGGCAAGTCAACGCTGTCCAAGCTGCTGTCGGACCGCCTACCGCTGATGGCGGGCAAGATGACCCACAGCAACAAGCTGCGCATCGGCTACTTCGCGCAGCATCAGGTGGACGAGCTGTATGTAGACGAAACCCCGCTGGACCACCTGCGCCGCCAGCGCCCCGATGAGGCCCCTGGCAAATGGCGCTCGCGTTTGGCCGGGTTCGGGCTGAACGCCGATCAGGCCGAGACCGAAGTTGGGCGTCTGTCGGGGGGGCAAAAGGCGCGGCTGTCGCTACTGATCGCCACTATCGACGCACCGCATATGCTGATCCTCGATGAACCGACCAACCATCTGGACATCGAAAGCCGCGAGGCGCTGGTCGAGGCGCTGACCGCATATTCCGGCGCGGTCATTCTGGTCAGCCACGACATGCACCTGCTGTCGCTTGTGGCGGACCGGCTGTGGCTGGTCTCGGATGGGACGGTCAAGCCGTTCGACGGAGACCTCGAGGCCTATCGCGCCATGCTGTTGGCCCGCGACAAGCCGGTGAAGGAAAAGCCGGCAGCCAAGCCCAAGCGCCCGTCACGCGATACTATTCTGGCCTTACGTGCTGACCTGCGCAAATGCGAAGAGCGCGTCAACAAACTGACGGACATGCACGAAAAGCTTTCGGCCCGATTGGCTGACCCCGCACTTTATGAAGAAGACCGCGTTCAGGACCTTGAAACGTGGAACCGCAAATTTGCCGAAGTGGTTGAGGCCATGCAGCGCGCCGAGGCGCTGTGGGTGACCGCCGCTGAACGGCTGGAACAGGCAGAGGCTGCAGCATGATGGACATGGCGTTCCTGATTACGTCGTTTACCACGTTGTTCGTGGTGATCGACCCTCCGGCGCAAACGCCGATCTTCGTGGCACTGACACAAGGCATGGACAAAGAGACGCGCCGCGTGATCGCCCTGCGGGCTTGCATAACGGCGGCAGGTATCCTTGCGATGTTCGCCGCCTTTGGCGAGGCGGTTCTGGGCTTCATCGGCATCTCGATGGAGGCGTTCCGCGTCGCGGGTGGCGTGCTGCTGTTCCTGACCGCGCTCGACATGCTGTTCGAACGCCGCACCAAACGCCGTGAGCATAGCGCCGAGGAAGAAGAGCACCCCGACCCGTCTGTCTTCCCACTCGGCATCCCTCTGATCGCCGGCCCCGGCGCAATTGCCACAATGATCCTGTTGGCCGGGCAAACGCCGGGGATCGAAGGGCTCGCCGTGGTGATTGGCATGATGCTGATCGTGGTGGCTATGGTCTTTGTGACCTACCTGACCTCGGGCGCAGTGGCACGGTTGCTGGGCAAGACCGGATTGAACGTGCTGACCCGTCTGCTGGGTATGCTGCTGGCAGCGCTTTCGGTGCAGTTCATTCTGGACGGGCTCAAGGCCTTTGGGTTTGCCTCCTGAGGCCCCATATAGACATCAGGAAACTGATTTCGGGTAAGCGGCATGGATGGCGACAGTCTTGGGTATCTGACCTATCTGGTCTTGCTGGGCGCGGCCCTGTTGATGTGGTTCATCACGCAGAACCGCCAATCCCTTGGCAAGACAATGCAGCAAGCAGCTGCCTGGGTGTTCATCTTCATCGGCGTCATCGCGGTGATTGGCCTGTGGGACGATATCCGCTCGACCGTCAGCACCACCCCGCAGCTGACCGTGACCGACCACAGGATCGAGGTGCCGCGGTCCTTTGACGGGCATTACTACCTTCCAATGCTGGTGAATGGTCAGGCCGTCACCTTTCTGGTCGATACCGGGGCCAGCCAGATCGTCCTCAGCGCCGAGGACGCCAAGCGGGTCGGCATTGATCCCGATCAGCTGAACTATGTCGGGCGCGCCGCAACCGCCAATGGCATCGTGCGTACCGCCCCGGTGCGGCTGGACAGCCTCGCGCTGGGGCCGATCACGGATCGCAATGTTTCTGCCTCGATCACCGAAGGCGATTTGGGGCAGTCGCTGCTGGGCATGGCTTATCTGCACAAGTTCCCGAACATCCAGTTCACCGATGGTCAACTGATCCTGTCACGCTAGCGATTAGAGCGGCGCGCGCGGTCACGGCACCTCTGGGTGCGGGTGTCCTGCGATCACGCAACTTGTGACTGGTCAAAACCGCAAGCGCACCCTAGCGTTCCGGGATGACCCACGCGATCCACGATAGTCGCTATTCCTGGCTGCGCCTGCTGATCACTCTGGCCATTGCCACGGTGGTCAATGTGGGCATGTGGGCCGTGATCGTGGTGATGCCCGCCATCGAGACCCAGTTCGGGGCCGGACGCGCCGAAGCGTCGCTGCCTTATGTCCTGACCATGATCGGCTTTGCCTTGGGCAATATGTGGCTGGGTCAGTTGGTGGATCGGCTGGGCGTGACCAAAGCGCTGATCGGGGCGGCAATTCTGAGTGCTGTCAGCTATCTGCTGGCCACACTGGCCCCGAACATGCTGCTGCTGTCGCTGGCGCATCTGCTGCTGGGGTTGGGTACAGCCGTGGGGTTCGGCCCTCTGATCGCCGATATCTCGCACTGGTTCATGCGGCGGCGCGGGATCGCCGTGGCGCTGGTGGCCAGCGGGAACTACTTGTCCGGCGCAATCTGGCCCACGCTGCTGTCGGGCATTCTGGCCCGCGAGGGCTGGCAACAGGTCTACCTGACCCTCGCGCTGATCACTGTTGTTATCGTCATCCCCCTGTCCCTGTTACTGCGCCGTCAGGTCCCGGTTGAGGCGCATAGCACCGCCGCAGCCGCCGCACAGACCCGCGCGCAGAGCGTCGGCCTGTCGCCGCGCGCATTGCAGTATATCCTGGGGCTGGCCGGTATTGGCTGCTGCGTGGCGATGTCGATGCCGCAGGTCCATATCGTGTCCTACTGCGTCGGGCTGGGTTATGGCCCTGCGGTCGGGGCCGAGATGCTCTCGCTGATGTTACTGGGCGGTGTGGTCAGCCGCGTGATCTCGGGCCTTGTGGCAGACAAGCTGGGCGGGCTGACCACCTTGCTGATCGGGTCGATCCTGCAATGCATCGCGCTGTTTTTGTTCCTGCCGTATGACGGGATGGTCTCGCTCTATGTCATCAGCATGTTGTTCGGTCTGGCGCAGGGCGGCATCGTGCCCAGCTATGCGTTGGTCGTGCGTGAATACATGCCCCCGCAAGAGGCCGGTGCGCGTGTGGGCTTTGTCATGATGATGACCATCATGGGCATGGCTTTGGGCGGCTGGATGTCGGGCTGGATTTACGACGTAACCGGAAATTATCAACTGGCCTTCATCAACGGCATCCTCTGGAACGGCCTGAACATCGCCATCCTGCTGACGCTGATGAAACGATCCCGCCCCCGGGGTGGAGAGGTTTTGGCATGACATATCTGACCCGACGCACCTTGATCGCAGGCCTGAGCGCCCTGCCCGTGATGGGGGCCGCGCAGAACGGGCTGATCCCCTATGTGCTGGCGCCCGATGGCACCTCGGTCGGGTTCACCTTCGATCTGTCGGGCGTGGCGCAATCGGGGACGATGCCCATACGCTCCGCCGATATCCGGATCGACACCAAACGTCTGCAAAACAGCAAGGTCGACGTGGTGCTGGACGTGGCGGATGCACGCACAAAACTACCGTTCGCCCGAGGTCCGATGCTGGGCCGCAGCGTACTGGACGCAAAGAGCCACCCCACGATCCGCTTCACCTCCACCAAAATTCAGCTTGGCCCCATCGGTCGTATATCCGAGGGCGCAACTGTCACCGGTGACCTGACAGTCCGTGGGGTGACACGCCCGGTGACGCTGATGGCGAACCTTTATCGCATGCCGGGCAGCGCCGTCGACGATCTGGACGCCTTGTCGATTCGCCTGGTCGGCGCACTGAACCGGCACGAGTTCGGGGCCTCGGGCTATCCCGATCTGGTGCAGGACACCGTCGGCCTGAACATCCGCGCCGAAATCCTTCGCGACAGCTAATACCTAAGGGCAAAAAACGACCTGCGAAAGTCGAATAGTCGCGCGCAATGCCCGGGCGAGCCGTCAATCTGAGACCATCATGCGCACGATCATTTCCTTTGCCGCCCTGTTTCTTTCGGTCATTCTGCTGCAACTGTCGACCGGCGGCGTTGGGCCGCTGGACGCGATCTCGGGCCTGACTCTGAACTTCTCGACAGAACAGATCGGCCTGCTGGGGTCTGCGCATTTCCTCGGCTTCTTCATCGGCTGCTGGTGGGCCCCGCGCCTGATGGGCAGCGTCGGACATTCCCGCGCCTTCGCCGTCTGCACTGCGCTTGGCGCAATGGGCCTGTTGGGGCACACCTTGACCGAGGATCCACGCATATGGGCCATCCTGCGCATCGCCTCGGGCACCTGCGTGGCGGGCTGTTATACAGTAATCGAGGCCTGGTTGAACGCCAAAGTCACCAATGACTCACGCGGGCGCGTCATGGGCAGCTATCGCATCGCCGATCTGGGCGCATCGCTTTGCGCACAGCTGATCATCGCGGTTCTGCCACCTGCGTCTTACGTCTCATATAACCTGCTGGCGATCCTGTGCTGCGCCTCGCTGCTGCCGCTGACCCTGACGCGAGCCAGCCAGCCCAAAACACCGGACGCACCGCGCCTGCGTCCAAGAATGGCTTGGCAAAGCTCACCGCTTGCCGTGGCCGGAGTAATCGTCTCAGCGCTCAGCTCAGCCTCGTTCCGGATGGTGGGGCCTGTTTACGGGCAAGAGGTTGGTCTGGGCGTAGATCAGATCGCCTTCTTTCTGGCCTCCTTCGTACTGGGTGGCGCGCTGGCGCAGTATCCGCTGGGATGGCTTGCCGACAAATACGACCGGCGCTGGGTACTGATCTGGTTGTCCGCGGCCGCAGTTCTGAGCTGCGGCATCACCATGGCGGCCAGCGGAACCGGAACGCTGGGCGTGATGCTGGCGGCCGGATTCTTTGGTCTGACGACCTTTCCGATCTTCTCGGTCTCGTCCGCCCACGCCAATGATTTTGCCACCACCGAGCAGCGGGTCGAGCTTTCGGCCGCGCTGATGTTCTGGTACGCGCTCGGGGCCATCGCCTCGCCCTATATTTCATCGACCTTGATACAGCAGTTCGGGCCGGGCGCACTCTTCGCTTTTGTGGCTGTAGGTCATCTGGGACTGATCGTCTTTGGTCTGGCCCGCATGCGGTCACGCCCAACGCCGCACGAGCGCACGAACTACGTCTACGCACCCCGGACATCCTTCACCATCGGACGCCTGCTGAAACGGTCCCGAGAGGACTAGAGCCTTACTCCAAGGGCGGCGACGACTGAATCATCTCGTCCAGGACAGAGCCCGCTTCATACCCCAGCAGGTCGATCTCCAGCCGGCGCGGATCACCGAATGCCCAGGCCCCGACATGCCGCTGCATACGCTCATAGCCGACAAAATCGGCCATCGCTTTGTTCCCGTGTGCGTTCTCGGCAAACATGACCTGCCCGGCGGCAACCTTTTGCGGCATTACCCGTTCCAGATACAGCTCGACCACATTGACCCCGGTCACGTTCGAGCCGCCATGGTGAACGACATAGATCTTATCCCATTCATCCTGACTCAGCGCCGCGCGGGCATCCGAGACCGCCCGGTGCAACGCCGTAAGTTCCGCACGCGCGGCATCGCGCATATTCGCGGCCCAAACCGGGCGCATCTCGTTTATGGCCTTTGACACATCATCAGGCGTCAACGTCCCGCGTGCCGTCGCTTCGCTGACAAATCCACGGGCTGTTTCCAGCATTTGCCGCTGTTTCCCGATCGCCTCCTTCGAAAGATCAAGATGATCGATTGAGGCCAGCAGCGTATCAATGGCCTGCGCGATCGCTTCAAAATCCTCCTTCCAGCGTGTGTTTCCCGTCTCATCCTCGGGCCATGGCGTGACCGCGCCAATGATCCCCAGAAGAACGTGCGACGTGGATTTGAAGATCAGATAATCCGCACCATCCCGCGGATAGGACACCTGTCCGTCCTCGGTCATCACGGTGACATCGCGGGCGATGACCATGACCGGTCGGGTCTGCGCCGTCAGCGCATCCTGTCCCCTTCTGAAAACAGACAGCATCGCCTTGTCGAAGGTTTCAATCGCCGCCAGCGCTTCGTTCTGGTCCGCCAGAACACTGGTCGGTGACAAAAACGCGGTCATGGCAACGATGGTGGACGCGCGAAATACCCGCGCCAAATAAGAGCAATACATAAATCCCCCCTGCAAAACTGCTTTGGCCATCGTAACACACCGTCCGGAGTTTTCGCGAAGGCGGCGTTTCCGGGTGAGAATAAGGCACCAACACCGAAACCGGGCTTTTGCTGAGCGGTCACATACTGTAGACGGGCGCGCAGTTAGTTACGTGGAAACGCAAAATGGCCCGGATTCTTATTACCTCGGCGATCCCTTACATCAACGGGATCAAGCACCTCGGCAACCTGATCGGCTCGCAACTGCCCGCCGATCTTTATGCACGTTACCAGCGTGGCCGGGGGAATGAGGTGATGTTCCTGTGTGCAACGGATGAACACGGCACCCCGGCCGAGCTGGCAGCGGCGAAAGCGGGCAAGCCCGTCGCCGAATACTGCGCGGATATGTATGCCGTTCAGGCCGAGATCGCGCAGCGCTTTGGCCTCAGCTTCGATCACTTTGGCCGCTCGTCCAGCGCGCAAAACAAGCGCCTGACCCAGCATTTTGCGGGCAAGCTGGACGATGCGGGGCTGATCCGCGAGGTCAGCGAAAAACAGGTCTATTCCAACGCCGATGGCCGCTTTCTGCCCGACCGCTATATCGAGGGCACCTGCCCCAATTGCGGCTATGACCGTGCGCGCGGCGATCAGTGCGAGAACTGCACCAAACAGTTGGACCCGACCGACCTGATCGAACCGCGCAGCGCAATCAGCGGCTCGACCGATCTTGAGGTGCGCGAGACCAAACACCTGTATCTGCGTCAATCCGCCATGAAGGATCAGCTGGACGCCTGGATCGACAGCAAGACGGACTGGCCGATCCTGACCACTTCGATTGCCAAGAAGTGGCTGCATGACGGCGACGGCCTGCAGGATCGCGGCATCACCCGCGATCTGGACTGGGGTGTGCCCGTAAAGAAAGGCGATCAGGACTGGCCGGGGATGGAGGGCAAAGTCTTCTATGTCTGGTTCGATGCCCCCATCGAATACATCGCCTGCGCCAAGGAATGGGCTGATTCCACTGGCAAAACCGACGCCGAGTGGGAGCGCTGGTGGCGCACCGACAAAGGCGCGGATGACGTGCGCTATGTCCAGTTCATGGGTAAGGACAACGTGCCTTTCCATACGCTCAGCTTCCCGGCCACCATTCTGGGCTCGGGTGAGCCATGGAAGATGGTCGACCACCTGAAATCCTTCAACTACCTGAACTATGACGGCGGCCAGTTCTCTACCTCGCAAGGTCGCGGCGTGTTCATGGATCAGGCGCTGGAGATCCTGCCCGCCGATTACTGGCGCTGGTGGCTGCTGAGCCATGCGCCCGAAAGCAGCGACAGCGAGTTCACGTGGGAAAATTTCCAGCAATCGGTGAACAAGGACCTGGCCGATGTGCTGGGCAACTTCGTCAGCCGGATCACCAAGTTCTGCCGCTCGAAATTCAGCGAGGCCGTGCCCGAGGGCGGTACCTTTGGCGAGCGCGAGCAGACGCTGATTGCCGATCTGACCAAACGCATCCGCGCCTATGAAGGCCATATGGAGGCGATGGAGGTTCGCAAATCCGCGCAGGAATTGCGGGCAATTTGGGTCGCGGGCAATGAATATCTGCAGGCCGCGGCACCTTGGTCCACCTTCAAGGAAGACCCCGAACAGGCCGCCGCGCAAGTGCGTCTGGGCCTGAACCTGATCCGGCTTTATGCCGTCCTCAGTGCGCCGTTCATCCCCGAAACCTCGGCCCGGATGCTGAGCGCGATGAACACGCTGGATACCGGCTGGCCCGACGATGTTGAGGCCGCGCTGAGCGCCCTGCCCGCTGGCCATGAATTCTCGGTGCCCGAGGTTCTGTTCGCCAAGATCGCGGACGAACAGCGCGAGGACTGGCAAGAGAAATTCGCCGGAACGCGCAGCTAAGCACCATCTTCAGACAACGCAGAAACGGGGGTCATTGTGGCCCCCGTTTTTCTTTCGCGCGCGGGCCTGAGGCAGCGTCAGTGACCTAAGCCTGCCGAAAAAATGGGAAATTCTGCGCGCTTTCGGACGGCCTCACATTCAACATACTTGAGATGTCAGGGCAAAACGGCCATCCTGAACCGGAATTCTATCGACTCGTCCGGGCGCCGCTCCGCCTCGGGGACGGAAAAACTTAGTTTGAACGAGGCATTCATCATGGCCCCAGCATCAAAACCCCAGACCTTTCGCACCGGCACAGCTTTTGCCCTTGTCGCCTGCCTGACCTTTGCCCAGACGGCCTTGGCGCAGGATCAAAGCGACGCACCCGCGCCCAAGGTGTCGATCGCGGCGGCCTATTCCGAAGAGATCACCGACGAGGCCTCGTTCATCGGGCGCGCCGAGGCCATCAACAAGGTCGACATCGTCGCCCGCGTCAGCGGTTTTCTGGAAAGTCAGGATGTGGAAGACGGCGCGCTGGTGACCGAAGGCGACCTGCTGTTCAAGATCGAGCCGGACCTCTACGAGGCCACATTGCAGGCGCGCAAGGCCGATCTGGACCGGGCGCAGGCCAATCTGGAACTGGCCAAGGTTGATCTGGCCCGCAAGGAAGAACTCTATAAACGCGACGCGACGCCGGAATCCGAACGCGACATCGCCCGCGCCAACGAACTGGTGGCCGAGGCCGAAGTCAAAGCCGCGAATGCCGCTATCCAGCAGGCCGAACTGGACCTTGGCTATACCGAGATCCACGCGCCCTTCACCGGGCGTCTGGGCCGGGTCGCCACCAGTGTCGGCGACGTGGTCGGGCCCAACAACCCTCCGCTGGTCAATCTGGTCAGCGAGGCCCCGATCTATGTCAATTTCTCGTTGAATGAAAAGCAGTTCACTAGCGTTCTTGAGACGGTGGGTGAAGACCCCGCTTCGCTGGCCGAAAGCGACAAGACGCCGGTGGTCAAGGTGACGCTGCCCAACGGCACCGAGCTGCCTGAGACCGGCAAGCTGGTGTTTGTCGATAACCGTATCGACCCGCTGACCGGGGCCATCACCGTGCGCGCCGAGTTTGACAATGCCGACCGACTGATCATCGACGGGGCCTTTCTGAACGTCCAGATCGAGGCACTGGAACCCACCCTGCAAGTGCTGGTCCCACAGGCCGCCCTTCAACGCGATCAACGGGGTGAGTTCGTTTTGGTCGTGAATGACCAGCAGATGGTCGAACAGCGTTACATCACCACCGGAGACGTGGTCGGCACGGCCATCATCGTGCTGGACGGGTTGCGCGAAGGCGAAAGCGTCATCGTCGAGGGCCTGCAACGCGTGCGGCCTGGTGTGGCCGTGGACGCGGTTGTCGCCTCTGAGCAGCCGGGAGAGTAACCGATGTTCTCAGCCCTGTTCATCAGTCGGCCCAAGCTGGCGCTTGTCATTTCGTTGGTCCTGACCATTCTGGGCGGGATCGGCTATATGGTCCTGCCCGTGGCGCAGTTCCCCGACATCACGCCTCCGGTCGTCAGCGTGACGGCCACGTATACCGGTGCGAACGCCGAAACGGTTGAAAACACCGTGGCCGCGCCGATCGAGGCGCAGGTCAACGGCGTCGACGACATGATTTACATGACGTCGACCTCATCCGATAACGGGTCCTATTCGCTGAACGTCACGTTTCAGGTGGGCACCGACCCCGATATCGCCTCGGTCAACGTGCAGAACCGGGTGGCGCAGGCCATGTCCTCGCTGCCGTCCGAGGTGACGTCTTCGGGCGTGGTCACGCAGAAATCCTCGACCAACATGCTGTTGCTGGTCACGCTGACCTCACCGAATGAGACGTATGACAGCGTGTTTCTGTCGAACTATGCCTCGATCAACCTCAAGGACGCGCTGGCGCGGGTTCAGGGCGTGGGCAAGGCGGATGTTCTGACCAACCTGGAATACGCCATGCGGATCTGGATGGATCCGGACAAGATGGCAGCGCTGTCACTGACACCGGGGGACGTCATCAGTGCGATCCGCGAGCAGAATATCGAGGTTTCGGCCGGGTCCATCGGCGCACCCCCGGTGCCCGAGGGACAGACGTTTCAATATACGATCAAGACCAAGGGCCGTCTGACCTCGGCTGCAGAATTCGGTGACATCGTGATCCGCACCGGCGATGCCGGCGCGATTGTGCGCGTCAAAGACATCGCGCGGGTCGAGCTGGGCGCTCAGTTCTATGCGGCGTCCGGCTTTTTCGAAAGCGTCCCCGCCACCGTGATCGGCATCTATCAGGCCCCGGGCGCGAACGCGCTGGCCGTGTCGGAACGGGTTCAGGCCGAGTTGGAGCGCCTGTCGCGATCCTTCCCCACCGATGTCGAATACGCCGTTCCGTTCAACACCACAGACTTCGTGGAACAGTCGCTGAACGACGTGGTCTCGACCCTGATGCTGACCTTCGTGCTGGTGATTTCAGTCGTGTTCATCTTCCTCGGCAGTTGGCGCGCGACGATCATCCCTGCGGTGGCAATCCCCGTGTCCCTGATCGGGACATTTGCCTTTCTGCTGGCCTTTGGCATGTCGCTTAACACGATCTCGCTGTTCGCGCTGGTGCTGGCGATCGGCATCGTGGTGGACGACGCCATCGTTGTGGTCGAGAACGTCGAACGCATCATCGCGGATGAGGGCCTGCCCCCCGCCGAGGCGACCCGTAAGGCGATGGGCCAGATCACCGGGCCGGTGATTGCCACCACGCTGGTCCTGCTGGCGGTTTTCGTGCCGGTGACCTTCATGCCCGGCATCTCGGGGCGGCTGTATTCACAGTTCGCGGTGACAATTTCAACCGCCGTGGTGATTTCGTCGATCAACGCGCTGACGCTGTCGCCGGCCTTATGCGGGCTGGTGCTGCGGGCGCGGTCGGGCCCTCCCAAAGGGCTGCTGGCGGTGTTCGAAGGCTTCATCGGGTCGATGCGCAATGGCTATACCGCGATTGTCCGCAAACTGCTGATCCTGCCGGTCATTTCGCTGGGCATCATCGCCGCCTTTGCGACGGGGACCGGGACGATCATGGGCAACACGTCGAAAGGGTTCATCCCGCTTGAGGATAACGGTTACCTGTTCGTTGACATCCAGCTGCCCGACGCGGCCACGCTGGAGCGAACCGAAACCGTGACCGCCCGCGTCGATGCGCAGATACAGGAAATCCCCGGCGTGGCCAGCACGGTTCTGGTCAATGGGTTCTCGCTGCTGAACGGAACCACGACCAACGGCGCGGCAATCTTCGTCAACCTCACCAACTGGGAGGAGCGGCAGGAACCCGAGCTGAGCGCCGATGCCATTCTGGGTCAGGTTCTGGCCATCGCCAACGGCGAATCCGCGGCCTCGATCGTGGCCTTCAACCCGCCGCCTATTCAGGGCCTCGGCATGTCCGCAGGTGTTGAGATGGAGGTGCAGCAGACCGGTGGTGGCTCGCCGCAGGATCTGGCGGCGGCGGTTGGCTCATACGTCTATGCGGCCAACCAGCGGCCCGAGATTGCGCAGGCCTACACCACCTTCCGCGCAAACGTGCCGCAACTCTTCGTTGATCTGGACCGGGAAAAGGCCAAGACCCTGCAGGTCTCGGTGGCCGAGATTTTCCAGACCATGCAGGCGCAGCTTGGGTCCTACTACGTGAATGACTTCAACCTGTTTGGCCGGGTCTATCGCGTGATGATCCAAGCCGAGGGGTCCTACCGGAACAAGGTCGAGGATATCTCGGACCTTTACGTCCGCTCGACCAAGGGCGAGATGGTGCCGCTGGGCACGCTGATCGATGTAGAGAACGTGCTGGGGCCGGTTCTGTTGAAACGGCACAACCTGTTCCGCTCGGCCACGGTGACAGCGGTGCCTGCACCCGGCCTGTCCACCGGTGACGCGATCAATGTCATGACCGAGGAATCGGCAACCGCCCTACCGCCCGGCTATGCGTTCGAATGGACCGGCACAGCGCAGCAACAGTTGGCCTCGGGCGGGCTGGTGGTCGTGATCCTCGGGCTCGCGATCCTGTTCGGTTATCTGTTCCTTGTGGGGCAGTACGAAAGCTGGTCGATGCCCGTGTCGATCCTGATGTCCGTGGTCGTGGCGCTGTTTGGCGCGGTGGCGGCGGTGGCCATCGTGGGCAGCGACATTAACCTGTATACCCAGATCGGGATGATCATGCTTGTGGGGCTTGCCTCGAAAAACGGTATTCTGATCGTGGAATTCGCGATGGAGCAGCGCGCCAAGGGCCTGTCGATCAAAGAGGCCGCCGCCGAGGCCGCGCATCAGCGGTTCCGGGCGGTGATGATGACCGCCCTGTCCTTCCTGCTGGGCGTTGTGCCGCTGCTGGCCGCTAACGGTGCGGGGGCTGCCAGCCAGAAGGCGATCGGTGTCGCCGTGTTTGGCGGGATGCTGGCCGCGACGCTGTTCGGTGTCATTCTGGTACCGGTCCTCTACGCGGTCATGCAGGGGCTGCGGGAACGGATCAAGGGCAGCAAGGACGATCCCGGACCCTCTGAGGAAGCGGCATAAAATATCGAGCAAAACGCCCCCTCGCGGGGCGTTTTACCTTTGGATAGCGCCCGTGACGCGGTCAGCCATCCACCTGTCGACCCGCTCAATCTGCTCGGGGCTCAGCCGCAGACCCAGCCGGTTGCGCCGCCAGACAACATCCTCGGCGGTGCGGGCGTATTCCTTGTCCATCAACCAAACCAGTTCGGCTGCGGTCAGGGTCGCCCCGAAATCCTCGCCCAAATCCCCGGCCGCAGCAGCATCGCCCAGAATATCCCGCGCCTCGGTCCCATAGGCACGCACCAGACGGCGCGCCCAGGCCGCATCCAAAAAGGCATAGTCCGCGCGCAGGTCACGCACCAGATCGTCGAACCCATCAACCGGAAAATCTCCGCCGGGCAGCGGCACCCCCGCCGTCCACGGCCCCGGTAGGCTCGGAAAATGCTCGGCCACCTTGTCCAGCGCGCTTTCGGCCAGACGACGATAGGTGGTGATCTTGCCGCCAAAGACGTTCAGCACCGGTGCGCCCTCGGCATCGACCCGAAGCGTATAGTCCCGTGTTGCCGCCGTGGCGCTGCTGGCCCCATCGTCATAAAGCGGCCGCACGCCGGAATAGGTCCAGACGATATCGTCCCGCGTGACCGGCTGCGCGAAATACTTCGAGGCGAAATCGCACAGATAGTCCTGTTCGGCCTCTGTGCAGACGGGCGGTTCCGACGGGTCCGCGTGATCCTGATCGGTGGTGCCAATCAGGGTGAAATCCTGCTCATAGGGAATGGCAAAGATGATCCGCCCATCCTCGCCCTGAAAGAAATAGCATTTGTCGTGGTCGTACAGCTTGCGCGTCACGATGTGACTACCGCGCACCAGACGGACCCCTTCGCGCGTGTCGGTGTGGATTTTGGTGTGGATGATATCGCCAACCCATGGTCCACCCGCATTGATCAGCATCCGCGCATGAATGACGCGGGTGCCTTCGTCATCGTGGATTGTGACGTGCCACAGATCGCCGCTTCGCTTCGCGGACACGACCTGCGTCCGGGTCAGGATCGTCGCCCCACGCGCCTCGGCGTCGCGGGCATTGAGGACCACCAGCCGCGAATCCTCGACCCAGCAATCCGAGTATTCATAGGCCGTTTCGAACTTGTCCTGCAGCGGCCCGCCCTCGGGCGCATCGGTCAAATTCAAAGACCGCGTTCCCGGCAGGATCTTCCGCCCACCCATGTGGTCGTACAGAAACAACCCCAACCGGATCAGCCAGGCCGGACGCCGCCCCCTCATCCACGGCATCACCAGACCCAACAGTCGCGAGGTCGGTGTTTCGGTATCGAACCGCATGTCTCGGTGATAGGGCAACACGAACCGCATCGGCCAACTGATGTGGGGCATGGCGCGCAGCAGGATCTCACGCTCGATCAGGGCTTCGCGGACCAGACGGAGTTCGAAGAACTCCAGATACCGCAACCCGCCGTGAAACAGCTTGGTCGAGGCCGAGGACGTGGCCGAGGCCAGATCGTTCATCTCGGCCAGCGTGACCGAAAGACCGCGGCCTGCGGCGTCACGGGCGATACCGCATCCGTTGATGCCGCCTCCGATCACGAAGAGGTCGGTAATCTGGCTGTCCTGAGGCTGCATATCCGGTCGATTCCCTGATGTGGGGGGTCGGGCGCATTAACCGTATCATGGTTCGGATCGTCAATGCATATCTTCGCTAAAGTTCGTTTTGACGCATTTGTCACGATGATCCATGCCCTATTGCCATTTAATCTTGCCTTGCTTCCACAAAAAGAACAAAAACGAAATCACATATCCCACCCCGGAGCCCGTTATGTCATTGTCCTTTCGCCAATCGGACATCCTTGAGATCGCCAAAACCGAAGGCCGCGTGGCCGTCGATGATCTGGCCGAACGCTTTAACGTCACGGTCCAGACCATCCGCCGCGACCTGTCCGACCTGTCGGATGCGGGGAGACTAGACCGGGTCCATGGCGGCGCGGTGCTGCGGTCAGGTGTGTCGAATATCGGCTACGAAGACCGCCGGGCCCTGCACGAAGACGCCAAAACCCGCATCGCCGAACGCTGCGCCCGCGACATCCCCGAAGGCAGTTCGGTCTTCCTGAACATCGGCACCTCGACCGAAGCCGTTGCCGCGCAGTTGCTGGCCCACAAGAACCTGATGGTGGTGACCAACAACATGAACGTCGCCAATATTCTGGTGGCCAACCCCGAGTGCGAGATCGTGGTGGCGGGCGGCGTCCTGCGCCGCTCGGACGGGGGGCTGGTGGGCAACCTGACCGTCTCGACCATACGGCAGTTCAAGTTCGACGTGGCCGTCATCGGGTGTTCGGCGCTGGATGCCGATGGCGATCTGCTGGATTTTGACCTGCAGGAAGTGCTGGTCAGCCAGACCATCATCGCACAGGCACGGCAGACCTTTCTGGTGGCCGACCAGTCAAAATTTCATCGCTCGGCCCCGGCGCGCATCACCTCGCTGGCCGACATTGATGCGATCTATACCGACGCCTCCCTGCCCGGCGACCTGCCGCAGGCCTGCAGCGACTGGCAAACCCGTGTGGCGATAAGCGCCCTTTCTGACCAAACACCCCCACAAACCGATTGACGATTTACCCCCCTCGCCCGAGGATAGGACAACCTTCCCGACACGAGGCGCGAGCATGGGACTTCTGGGGCAGCCGCTGGGCTATTACGACTATCTGACGTTTGTGGCGCTGATTCTGCTGCTGGCCGCGGTGATGGCGCTGTTTCTGTTCCTGATGGGTCTGCCCGGACGCATCGCCATCAAGCGCAACCACCCCCATGCCGAGGCCGTCAAGATCATGGGCTGGATGGGGTTTCTGGCCATCGTCCCATGGGTTCACGCCTTTATCTGGGCCTTCCATGACGGCGTGACGGTCGACATGCGTCGCGGACCGGACGAAGAACGCAAAGCCATCCGGGATGAGATCAAGCGGCTGGGCGGGACGGTCAAACCGGAATACCAGGACCCGCTGGACACCGACGACACTCAGAAAAGCTAAAGCCAGAGGAGCCCAACACCCATGCTTGTCGCCCTCGGCATCACGCTGTTTTACATCATCTTTGTCTGGTTCGTGTTCTTCAAGGCCCAATGGCTGAAGTTCAACATCATGTGGGGCATCGTCTCGTTCTGGGTCGGTGCGCATCTGCTGCTGATCTTTTTGGTCGCGCTGCGCTTCTTTCAGCCCTTCTCGATCGACGGCCATGTGGTGCGCTCGACCATCCAGATCCTGCCGCGGCTGACCCAGCCCACGCTGCTGACCGAGGTGCTGGTCGAGCCGAACACCTGGGTCACAAAGGGCGAGCCGCTGTATCGCTTTGACGACACAGTGTTTTCGCTGGCCGTCGACAAGGCCAAGGCGCAGCTGGTTGCGGCACAGCAGAATGCCAAGATTCTGGAACAGGACGTCATCGCCGCGACCGAAGCCATCGAGCGCGCAAATGCCAAGCTGGCCTATGCCCTGACCGAGCAGGCGCGGTACGAAAACCTCGTCCCCGCAGGCGGGGCCCGGCAGGACGAACTTGATCGCTGGAACGAACAGGTGGCCGAGGATCAGGCTCTTGTGAACGAGGCCGAGGCCAATCTTGAGAAAACCAAGCTGGCGCAGTCCTCACAGATCGACGGCGTGAACACCGGCATCCTGCAGGCCCAAGCACAATTGGCCGAGGCTGAATACTTCCTGAACAACACCACCGTCTATGCCCCCGAAAACGGCATGATCGTGTCGCAACAGGCGCGTCCGGGTCTTGTCGTCGGTGACCTGCGGCTGGGGGCAATTGCCAGTTTCGTAACCGAAGACAGCCCCTATATCCTCGCCACCTTCCGCCAGCAGAACCTGAAATTCGTCGAGGTCGGGCAGCCGGTCGAGGTCGCGCTGGATCTCTATCCCGGCGAGATTCTGACCGGCAAGGTGGAGGCGATCTGGTGGGCCACCCGTCAGGGCCAGTATCTGCCCTCGGGCCGCCTGCCCGGTTTCGAACTGCCGAAACTGCCCGGCCGCATCGCGGTACAAATCTCGGTCGATGTGCCCGAAGGCCATACCTTCCCCGCCGGCGGTCACGGGGCGGTGGCAATCTATACCGGCATGGGCCAGAGTTTCGAGTTTCTGAGGCGCATCAACATCCGCCTCTATTCCTTTGCCAACTTCATCCGACCGCTGGATATCTGAGGATGCGCGCCATGACACTCCGCCGGTTGTTGGGCACCGCCCTCTGCGCCGCCACCCTTGCGGCCTGCACGCCGGTGGGGCCTGATTTCGTGCGCCCGAACTCGCCGGTCGTGAAACAGTGGATCGAGGTGAACAGCCCCAGCGCCGGTCAAAGCGGCCTGACGTCGCGCAGCGCGCCGGTGGTGCGCTGGTGGGAGACGTTCAACGACCCCACCCTGAACAAGCTGATCGCCGAGGCCTATGCGCAGAACCTGACCCTGCAAGTCGCCGGGGCCCGCGTATTGCAGGCCCGCGCGCAGCTTGGCATCGCGTTCGGAGAGCTCTACCCCCAATCACAAGCCGTCGGAGGGTCGCTGCAGCGCCGTCAGATCAGCGACAATCTGGGCCCCATCGCGGATATCCGGCAGATCGTGCCGCTGGACACCGAATTCTCGACCTCGCAGGTCGGGTTCGATGCCCAGTGGGAGCTGGATGTGTGGGGTGCCCAACGGCGTGGCGTGCAGGCGGCGCGGTCCAATCTGGCGCTGCAGGTCGCCAATTACGACGACGCGCTTGTGACGCTGACCGGCGATGTGGCGGCGCTTTATATCAACATCCGTTCCTTGCAAGAGGCCTTGGCCGTCGCGCGTGAGAATATCGAGATCCAGCAGGTCTCGGCGGATCTGACGCAGTTGCGGTTCGACAATGGCGTGACCACCGAACTGGACGTTCAGGAATCGACCGCGCTGCTGAACAACACCAAGGCGCTGGTGCCGCAGTTGGAAAGCGACCTGCAACAGGCCAAAAACGCGCTGGCGGTGCTGCTGGGGAAAACCCCGTCGCAGATGGCGGGCTTGTTGGGTAATTCAGGGCGCATTCCGTCGGCGCGCTCGAACGTCGCTGTGGGCGTCCCCGCCGAACTGCTGCGCCGCCGCCCCGACGTGCGCGCCGCCGAACTGGCCGCCGCGACGCAATCGGCGCAGGTGGGCATTGCGCTGGCTGATCTGTATCCCCAATTCATCCTGTCGGGCTCGATCGGGCTGCAGGCCTCGGGCGGGAGGGACCTGTTCAGCACCAACAGCGCGACCGGTCTGGCCAACGCGGGCGTGGTCTGGAATGTGCTGAACTATGGCCGCATCAAGAACAATGTGCGCGCGCAGGACGCCGCTTATCAGGCGCTGATTGCGAATTATCAGAACACCGTTCTGACCGCCTATTCCGAGGTCGAAAGCGCGATGGTCGCCTATGCGCAGGCCCGCAAACAGGTCACCTTCTACCAACGCAGCGTCGAGGCCTCGCGCAAGGCGGCCGACATCGCGGTCGACCAGTACCGCGACGGCATCGCCAGCTATTCCCGGATTCTGAACACACAGACTGCTCTGCTGCGATCGCAGGCCAATCTGATCGAAGCGCGGCAGGAGGTCTCATCCAATCTGGTCGCGATCTACAAAGGTCTGGGCGGCGGTTGGCAAATCCGTCAGAATCAGGAATTCCTGCCCGGCACGGTGTTGGCCGAGATGGCGTACCGTACCGATTGGGGCGATCTGCTTGAGAAAACGCCGACGCGGGCCAGCCTGAACTGACCGCTACTTCGTCAGCCCGCGCAGACCACCCGAGATCAGGATATTCACCTCATACAGAATGCGCGGCGCGGCCAGCCCGCCGGGGCTGGCGAGGTAGTTCGGGCTCCATTCCGGGTCAAACTTCTGTTTGAAGCTGCGCAGGCCTTCGAAATGATAGAACTGCTCGCCATGCTCGTAGACGAAGCCGCCGATACGGTTCCAAAGTGAGGCCAGTTGCCGGTTCTCGATCCCGGAAAATGGTGCCGCGCCCAGCGAGAACCAGTGGAACCCCTGTTCTGCCCCCCAAGACATCATTTCGGCAAACAGCGCGTCCATGACAAAGCTGGGGCTGTCGGGTTCATAGCGCATCAGGTCCAGCGACAGCTCGGATTTGTTGCCGCCCTGGAACAGGTTCGCGAAGGCCATGATCTTGCCGGTCTCATCCCGCAGAACCGCGTGGTCAAAGTAAGACAGGTACTTTTCGTCAAAGCCCCCGAGGGCAAACCCTTTCTCCTCGCCCGCCTTCCTGGCCAGCCAATCATCCGAGATTTTGCGCAGCTCAGGCAACACCGGGGCCAGTTCCTCTTTGGGAATGATGTCGAACACATAGCCCTCGCGCTCGGCCCGGTTCTTGGCCTGCCGGAACCGTTTGCGCGGCTTGCCGTCCAGCGAGAAATCGGTCAGCGGCACCCGCGCGACCTCACCGATTTTCAGGATCGACAGGCCGAGGTCGAGAAACGTCGGCAGGTACTTGGTCGAAACGCTATAGAACGCGCACAGTTTACCTTCGCGATCCGCCATTTCGCGCAGTTGCCAGATCAACTGCTGGCCCGCCGTTTCATCCCCGACCGGCTCACCCTTGGTGATCAGCGCGTTGCCCGTGTCGGCGTAGGCCAGAAAGGCGGTTTCATCGTCCGAGATCAGGAATTGCTTGTCGCCGGTCAGCGAGATTTGGGATTCGGTGTCTTCGCATTCCATCACCAGCCGTTCGACCACTTCGGGGATTTCGGTGCGGGTCGGTGTCGGTATCTCGCGCCCAAACAGCGAGTTCACGGCTACCACGCCAAGGATCACCGCCACCACGAGGCTGGAGCGCAGGAAGCGTGATGCATCACCGTTCCATGCGAATTCCCACCACAGCGCGTTCTGGTATTCGACATGGGAATAGGCAAACAGCCCAACCCAGAAGATCACCAACAGCAGGGCCATCACGCTGACCAGCCACGGGATGTTTAGCCGGAATATCGATGCACCACTGACGCGGTAGAATGCGCCCCGGAACATCGCCAGCAGGGCGATGGTGCCCAGCAGCGAGATGGCCTCATGCGTGTCCAGACCCTTGGCCAGAGAGGCAAAGAACCCCGCCACCATCAGCAGCATCGCCACAACCCACGCACGGTAAAGCTTGCGGAACAGCGCGCGCGACACCAGCAGCAGCAGCACACCCACAGCGCTGCCCGCCAGATGCGAGGCTTCGACAAAAGACAGCGGCAACACCTCGCGCAAGACGCTCAGGTTCTGCGACCCGGCTGGCAGCGCGCCCGAGACCAGCAGGATCACCCCTGCCACCGCGGCAACCCCCGCGGCGACCATTGGCACGATGGGGCGGATGGCGCGATAGACCCACGTCGCCGCGCCGCCGATCTTGTGCCGTTGCGTCAGCACAGAGGCCCCGGCAATGGACAGGCTGGCGATGCCAAACGGGCAGAACGTATAGACGATGCGATAGAGCAGCAGCGCGGCAATCACATCCGAACGCCCCGAGGCCCCGAGGCCGGCGATCAGCGTCGCCTCGAACACCCCGATCCCGCCCGGCGCGTGGCTGAGGATACCCGCCGCAATCGCCGCGATATAGATGGTGAAGAAATACGGATAGCCGACGCCCAGATCATCCGGCATCAGCACGTAGAGCGCCATGGATGCCCCGAACAAGTCCCCAATCGCTGCGATGGTCAGCAGGCTGGCCAGCTTGCCACCGGGCAGGTTGAAGCCAAAGCCGCCATAGGCCAGACGCCGCCCCCCGCTGGACAACCACACGAACAAGGCGGCGAGACCGGCCAGAAGGCACAGGCCAATCGCCGTTTCGGTGGTCTCTCCGATCGGCAACACGTTGGATATCCCATCGGGATGCAGGGTCAGCAGGATGCCCAAAATCAGGATCAGCCCCATCCAGAACGCCACCCACGAGGTCGCGATAACCCCGGCGACGCGCCCCAGATCCAGCCCCAGCGACGCGTAGATCCGATACCGGATCGCCGTGCCGGTGATGTAGGAAAAACCAAGGCAGTTCGACACCGCATAACCGCTGGCCCCTGCCATGCCCGCAACAGGCAGCGGGACCTTCCCATCCGCAACGCTCTGAACTGCGAAAACGTCATAGAAGGACAGCGACAGAAAGCTGAACGCAGTCCAGCACAGCGCAAAGAACATCAGCTTCCACGAGGTCGCGGCGATGTCGGTCTTCACATCCGCCCATTTCACATGGGCCGACAAGTCGTGCAGCACCGTCAACGCGATCAGCGTGATCAGAACCGGTATCGCCACCCGAACCAGAGGCTTTTCCAGCAATCCGGTGACACGCTCGGCCAGCTTTTCGACACGCGACTCGTCGTTTGTCGCCTCTGAAGTCATTCTGAATTGTCCCTGCCCTGCTGCCGGTTCCGGCGTCAGATCAAAGCTTTGCACATATTTGCAAGCGATCAAAGCACCTTGCGTCGGGTCTTAGGTCCGGCCCTTGCGCGTGGACAGCAGCAAATTGGTCTCGGACCGGGTGACCCCCTCGAGCCGGCGGATGTTGAACAGGACCGTATCGAACTCGGCCAGCGTGTCGGTCCCGATCTCGACGATCAGATCCCAACTGCCATTGGTAGAATGCACCGCGCCGACCTCGGGCATGGCGGCAATGCGGGACCTGATCCGCTCGGTCCCGCGGCCCTCGATCTCGAGCATCATCAGGCCGCGCACCGGGCTTTCCGACACCCCCTGTCGGGTCACGACCGTGAACCCCACGATCTCGCCCGATTGCTTGAGTCGCTGCAGCCGGCTGCGCACGGTGGTTCTGGTAACACCCAGCAGTTCTGCCAGTTCCGATAATGAGGCGCGGGCGTCCCGATGAAGCGCATTCAGCAGGCGGCTGTCCAATTCGTCCATAGGTGATCACCAAATCGAATTTCCACAGCCCAGTTTGACCATTTTGGCCTCTTCTCTCAACCCATATCGCGTCCCTATACACACGTATGGATAAAAAATCTCTCATTCTGGCCGGAGTCCCGATGGATTCCGGTAAACGCCGTCAGGGCTGCCGCATGGGGCCCGACGGCTATCGCGTGGCCGGTCTGGCCGAGGCTCTGACCGATCTGGGACATAGCGTTACCGATGTCGGCAACATCCAGCCGGACCCCGTCGACATGGCCGAAGATTCGCACCTGTTTGCCCTGCCCGAATGCGTGGGCTGGACCAGCGCGCTCAGCCGGACGGCGCAAGAGATCGCACATCAGGGCCTGCCGATCTTCATGGGTGGCGACCACGCGCTTGCGATGGGCACTGTTTCAGGCATGGCCGCCCATGCGCAAAGCGCCGGACGCCCCCTGTTTGTCCTGTGGCTGGACGCCCACAGCGATTTCCACACCCCCGCCAGCACCGACAGCGGTAACCTGCACGGCACGCCCGTGGCTTATGTCACCGGTCGTGCGGGTTTCGAGGCATTCCCCCCCCTCGCCGCGCCGGTCCCCACGGATCGCGTCGGCATGATCGGCCTGCGCTCGGTCGACCCCGCCGAACGCGCTGCGCTAGAGAAAGACAAGGCCATGCTGGCCGACATGCGCAGCATCGACGAACATGGGATCAAGGCCCCGTTGATGGCCTTCCTCGACAAGGTGCGCGCGGCGGACGGGCTTTTGCACGTCTCGCTGGATGTCGACTTCCTGGACCCTTCGATTGCCCCGGCGGTCGGCACCACCGTCCCCGGCGGCGCGACTGAGCGTGAGGCGCATCTGGTCATGGAACTGCTGCATGAAAGCGGCCTCGTCAGCTCGCTGGACCTGGTCGAGCTGAACCCGTTCCTGGACGAACGTGGCCGAACCGCAAAACTGATGGTCGATCTGGCCGCCTCGCTGTTGGGGCGCCGTATCTTCGACCGCCCGACCCGGAGCTTCTAGATGACACAACCCTCTGACAAGGCCCTCGTGCCCTTCGTATCCGTCGACAACATGATGCGCCTGATCCACCATATCGGGGTCGAACAGATGATCACCCAGATCGCCGCACAGATCGAATCCGATTTCAAACGGTGGGAGAGTTTCGACAAAACGCCCCGCATCCCGGCCCATTCGCCCCATGGCGTCATCGAGTTGATGCCCACCTCGGATGGCGAGGCCTATGGTTTCAAATACGTCAACGGCCACCCCAAGAACACCTCCGAAGGCCTGCAGACCGTCACCGCTTTCGGTCTTCTGGCCGATGTCTATACCGGCTATCCCACCCTGCTGACCGAGATGACCATGCTGACCGCCCTGCGCACAGCGGCGACCTCGGCGCTGGTGGGTAAATATCTGGCCCCGAAATCGGCGACCGTGATGGCGATGATCGGAAACGGCGCGCAATCCGAATTCCAGTGCCTTGCGTTCAAGGCCCTGTGCGGTATCAACACCGTTCGTCTGTACGACACCGACCCCAATGCCACGGCCAAATGCGCGGCCAACCTGCAGGGTAAGGGGCTGACGGTGATCCCCTGCAAGACGCCCGAAGATGCAATAGAAGGCGCGCAGATCATCACCACCTGCACCGCGGACAAGAAATACGCCACCATCCTGACGGACAACATGGTCGGCCCCGGCGTTCACATCAACGCAATCGGCGGCGACTGCCCAGGCAAGACCGAGCTGCACCGCGACATCCTGCTGCGGTCGAACATCTTCGTGGAATACCCCGAACAAACCCGGATCGAAGGCGAGATTCAAGCACTGGACGCCGACCACCCGGTCACCGAAATCTGGCAGGTCATGACCGGTCAGGCCCAGGGCCGCACAGATGATCGCCAGATCACCCTGTTCGACAGCGTCGGCTTCGCCATCGAAGATTTCTCGGCCCTGCGCTATGTCAAGCGCGCCATCGGCGACACGGACTTCTTCGAACCCCTCGATATGCTGGCCGACCCGGACGACCCGCGCGACCTGTTCGGTATGTTGATGCGGGCCCAGTAATCGCGCGTATCGCAGCCACTGAAAAAGGGGGCTCTGCCCCCGTCCAGCCCCATTTGGGGCTGGACTCCCCTGGGATATTTATAGCCAGATGAAGCCGGGATCCACTCCGGCTTCGAGGTCGAGATACGCGTCCCTTTCTCGATCTCGTATGTGCCCCCGCCGGGTCCGTCTGGGTCCAATTCTTCATCTGGCTATAAATATCCCGGAGCGCGAGGCAGAGCCTCGCAAACACGCTCTGTGTCTTGCCGCCGTGTCTATTCTGGGCGATAGGTGAGCCCAGGGCACCGGAGGAGCGCGCATGAAAATCGCCACGTTCAACATCAACGGCATCAAGGCGCGGGTCGAAGCCTTGCCGCGCTGGCTGGACGACGCGCAGCCCGACATCGTCCTGCTGCAGGAGATCAAGTCTGTCGACGAGAACTTCCCGCGAGAATTGTTCCAAGATCGGGGATATCACGTCGAAACCCACGGCCAGAAAAGTTTCAACGGTGTGGCGATCCTGTCCAAACTGCCGCTCGAAGATGTTTCGCGCGGGCTGCCCGGGGATGGCGATGACGTGCAGGCGCGGTGGATCGAGGCCGCGGTCGTCGGAAAGCAGGCCCTGCGTATTTGCGGTCTGTATCTGCCCAACGGGAATCCTGCGCCGGGGCCCAAATATGACTACAAGCTTGCCTGGATGGAGCGCCTGTATGATCGGGCGCGTGATCTGATGGCCTCTGAAGAACCTGCGCTGATGGCTGGGGACTACAATATCATCCCGCAGGCCGAGGATGCCAAACACCCCGAGGTCTGGCGCGAAGATGCTCTGTTTCGCCCTGAAAGTCGCGCGGCATTTCGAAAAATCCTCAATCTGGGCTTTACCGAGGCCTTCCGCGCCCGCACACAGGGGCCTGGGCATTACTCATTCTGGGACTATCAGGCCGGTGCCTGGAACCGCAATGACGGCATTCGCATCGACCACTTCCTGCTGACGCCGCAAGCTGCGGACCTGCTGCTCGACTGCCGCATCGACTCGGAGATACGGGGGCATGAAAAACCCTCGGACCACGTGCCAGTGTGGGTTGATCTCGATTTGTAACGCGTCAGGCCGTCGGATCGTAACTGTAAATCCAGTCGTATTTACCAGCCAAACGCGGCCCGATTGCCATCAGCGCAGCTTGCGCCGCTAGCCGCATCGGCCCGCCAAGGTGAAAGTTCCGGGCATTGGCGGCGGCGGCGGCGACCACCTTCTCTGCCCTTGGTCGCCGGGCGGCCTCATAGGCTGCCAAGGCCGAGGTTGCGCCGGATTGGTCTTCAAAGGCCCGGCCCAGTACCCAAGCGTCTTCCAACGCCAAGCACGCGCCTTGTGCCATGAAGGGCAGCGTTGGGTGCGCGGCGTCGCCAAGCAGCGCTAGCCGCCCGTTCTGCCAGGTGCGCGCAACAGGGCGGAGAAACAGCGCCCAGAGATGAAGCGCCTGCACCTGCGCGAGAATGTCGCCGACATCCCCTCCGAAGTCGGCAAATCTTGACCTGAAATCCTGCGGATCGCCTTCGCGCATCCATCCCTCTTCGCGCCAGTCCGATCGTTCTTCGACGGCGACGATATTCATCATGCTCTGATCCCTGAGGGGGTAGGTCACAACATGGCGCCCCGGTCCCATTGTCAGAACGGCACGCGGAGCGTCCACCTGGCGGGTCCAGGGGATCGTGGCGCGCCAGGCCACCTGACGCGAGAACTTTGGATCTTCGGGGCCGTTCAGGATCGGGCGGGTAATGCTGCGCCCGCCATCTGCTGCAATGGCACATTCCGCGCTCAGCCGCTCTCCGGTATTCAGCACGATCTCGACATCCGACGGGTGTTTACGCACCGCCGTCACCCGCGCACCCAGACGGATATCGACGCCCGCTTGCAGCGCAGCGCTGTGCAGCAGATCAATCAGGTCCGCCCGGTGGAAATAATATGTCGGCCCCGCCGATGGCGCCGGCAGGTCGCTGATCCGCCGCCCCCGGCGATAGTCGCGCAGCTCGGTTCCATACGATCTCAGCCCCGCCGGAGTCTTGTCGCCGACCACATTCAGGGCGCGCAGCACGGCCATTCCGTTGGCGCTGATCTGCAAGCCTGCGCCCACTTCGGTCAGTTCTGGCGCTTGCTCCAGCAGGGTAACGTGGCCGCCCTTCTGACGCAGGACCAGCGCCGCAGCCAACCCACCGATGCCGCCGCCGATGATATGGAATTTCAGACCCTTGATATTCATGCCACCGCCATAACGCAAAAACGCCGGAGTGGAAGACCCCGGCGTTCGATGTTTCGTCAATCTCCAGCGATCAATCGTCGCGGTGAACCTTTTCGCGGCGCTCGTGGCGCTCCTGCGCCTCAAGTGTCATGGTTGCGATCGGGCGCGCATCCAGACGTTTCAACGAGATCGGATCACCGGTTTTTTCGCAGTACCCGTACTCGCCTTCCTCGATCCGGCGCAGGGCCGAGTCGATCTTGGCGACCAGCTTGCGCTGGCGGTCCCGGGTGCGCAGTTCCAGCGCACGGTCGGTTTCCTCGCTGGCGCGGTCGGCGACATCCGGTATGTTGCGGGTGTTGTCCTGCAGCCCTTCGATCGTGTCGCGGCTGCCCGCCAAAAGTTCGTTCTTCCAATCCAGCAGCTTGCGACGAAAATACTCGAGCTGGTTTTCATTCATAAAAGGCTCATCTTCGGCCGGGCGGTAATCCTCCGGCAGAAAAACTTCCTGCTTCATTTCTGCTCCCTCAGTATGGGCTGAAACGTCGGTTGCATTTGTGTCACCAGACATTCGGCACCCCCTTCTGCGGAGCGTGTATCCGACCGCGCGGGGAATGTCACTATGCAAACTTGTCCCGCCCCGACGCCGCTGCTCCGGCATGTCTAAATATGAGACCTCTAACAACAAAACCTTATTTCTTTGTGGAATTAAGCGGGCATTTTTCGGGCAAATTGCAACCAATAGCATAGTTTGGCGGAAGCGAATCACGCCTGAAAGCGCCGCACTGCAGCACCGCACGGGCGTCGCGACGCAGCGATCCGGGTTGTCAAAAATGCCGCCTCTCTGTAACCCGGGCTGCAATCGCTCCACCATCATGAGGGTCCCATGACCGCACGTTTTCAAGGCACCGCCGAATATGTCGCCACCGACGATCTGACCATTGCGGTGAACGCTGCTGTGACGCTGGAACGCCCGCTGCTGGTCAAGGGCGAACCCGGCACTGGTAAGACCGAACTGGCCAAGCAGGTGGCCGGCGCGCTGGGACTGACAATGATCGAGTGGAACGTGAAATCCACCACCCGCGCACAGCAGGGTCTGTACGAATATGATGCCGTCAGTCGCCTGCGCGACAGCCAGTTGGGGGACGAGCGGGTCCATGACGTCTCGAACTACATCCGCAAGGGCAAGCTGTGGCAGGCCTTTGACGCCGACGAAAAAGTCGTTCTGCTGATCGATGAGATCGACAAGGCCGATATCGAGTTTCCAAACGACCTGCTGCAGGAGCTCGATAAGATGGAGTTCCACGTCTACGAGACCGGTCAGACGATCCGGGCCAAGCACCGTCCCATCGTCATCATCACCTCGAACAACGAAAAGGAACTGCCCGACGCGTTCCTGCGCCGCTGTTTCTTCCACTACATCCGCTTTCCGGACGAAGCCACCATGCGCCGCATCGTCGAAGTGCACCACCCCGGCATCAAGGATGCGCTGCTGACCACCGCGCTGACCCAGTTCTATGAAATCCGCGAGACGCAGGGGCTGAAGAAAAAGCCCTCGACCTCGGAAGTGCTGGACTGGCTCAAGCTGCTTCTGGCCGAGGACCTGACGTCCGAGGACCTCAAACGCGACGGGGCCAACGCGCTGCCCAAGCTGCACGGTGCGCTGCTGAAAAACGAACAGGACGTGCATCTGTTCGAACGGCTTGCCTTTATGGCACGCAGCAAGCGCTGATCCCCTGAACATCCGGCGATCACGGCTTGCCTTCTGTGGGGCCGGATGTCAGCATTGCAGCCACAAAAGCCCGACGCTGAAACGGGCCCCGCAGAGCAGGAAACCCGAACATGCCGACCGACCTCACCATCCGCCCTTTGCGCCCCGATGACCGGGCGGCGTGGGCCGAGATGTGGCGCGACTATTTGGCATTCTATGAATCCGAAGTCGCGGACGAGGTCTATGACAGCACATTCGCGCGCCTCTTAGGCGATGATCCGCAAGACTTTTCTTGCTTTGTGGCCGAACAGGATGGCGCGCTTGTCGGGCTGACGCATTACCTATTTCACCGTCACGCGTGGAAGGTGGAACGCGTCTGCTATCTGCAAGACCTCTATGCCCGCCCTCAGGCGCGCGGTACCGGTGTGGGGCGTGCGCTGATTCAGGCTGTTTATGACGAGGCCGACAGGCAAGAGGCGCCAAACGTCTACTGGCTGACGCAGGAATCCAATCACACCGCCCGCCAGCTTTATGACCGCATCGGCAAATTAACGCCGTTTCTGAAGTATCAGCGCCCATGATGCGTCTGGGTGTAGTCCTTGTGCTGGCGGCGCTGTCCGCCTGTACCTCGGTCGACCGGATCGAGTTGCCGACGCGCATCAAGGTGATCGAAGAAGCGCTTCCGCCTTCGAAAACCTTCGGCACCGCCCGACCCAGCGCCCCTGCCCGGTCCAACAAGAACATCGCAGCAGATTTCCTATCCCTGCATTTCGCGCTGGAAAGCGGCGCGGAACTGCCCGTCTTTACCCGGTTCGAAGGGCCGGTCACTGTGCGGCTTGCCGGAACGCCTCCGCCATCGATGCAGACCGATCTGACGCGCCTTCTGACCCGGCTGCAGCGCGAGGCGCGGATCGACATTCGTCAGATTTCCGAGGGTCAGGCGAATATCACCATCGAAGCGGTAAGCCAGAAACAAATCCGCCGCATCCTGCCGCAAGCCGCCTGTTTCGTCGTCCCCAATGCCTCGAGCCTTGAGGAATACCGCCGCGACCGTCGCAAAAGCAAAAGCAACTGGACCGAGCTGCGCAGCCGCGAGCGGATCGGGATTTTTATCCCCTATGACGCCAGCCCGCAGGAAGTCCGCGATTGTCTGCACGAGGAACTGGCACAGGCGCTGGGGCCGTTGAATGACCTCTATCGCCTGCCGGATTCGGTGTTCAACGACGACAATTTCCACACCGTCCTGACCGGGTTCGACATGCTGATCCTGCGCACCGCCTACGCGCCGGAGTTGCAGAGCGGCATGACCCAGGAACAGGTCGCGGTGGTCCTGCCGGGCGTGTTGACACGCCTGAACCCGCGCGGCGACCGGATCGCGCCGCAACCGGTGTCCGAGACGCCGCGCGCGTGGATCAACGCGGTGCAGCGGGCCTTGGGATCGGGCTCGGGTTCTGCCAAGCGGGTTCGGGCCGCGCAAGAGGCCGCGCAGATCGGCAAGCAGCAAGGTTGGACCGATCACCGCCGCGCCTACCCGCATTATCTGCTGGGCCGGATGGGTCAGTTCGATGACCCCCAAGCGGCACAGCAGCAATATGCGCTGGCGCAAAAGTACCTTGACGCCACACCGGGAACCGAGGTGCAGCGCGCCCATATCACCGCCCAGACCGCCGCTTTTGCGCTGGCGCAGGGTCAGGGCCCCGACGCGCTGCCCGAATTGAACGACGCCATCAAGGTCATGACCCAGGCCGAGAACGCCGCCCTTCTGGCCACGCTCCTGTTGCTGAAATCCGAAGCGCTGCGGCAAGCGGGACAGACCGAACAGGCACGCACCGTCAGGCTGGACAGCATCGGATGGGCGCGCTACGGCTTCGGCTCGGATTTGGTGGTGCGTTCGGTGTCAGAGGGTCTTGCACAGGCAGCCGCCACGAACACAGGTGGATAACGGCAGATGGTAGTGGTTCTGGGCATGGCGATTCTGGGCGCGTTTCTGGGCGTTCGGACGGCGCGCAAACGCAATGGCAGCGGCGCAGACCTGGCTCAATACGCCGCCGGATATGGCATCGCCTTTGCCCTGCTGGGCCTGATCATCTCGCTGGTTCTGGTCCGCATGGTCTGATCGCATGTTCCTGCCCTTCTTCGACAACCTCCGCAAAACTGGCATTCCCGTATCGTTGCGCGAATACCTGACCTTTCTGGAGGGTATGAAAAAGGGTCTGGCGACCTACGATGTCGAGGCGTTTTACTACCTGGCCCGCGTCTCGATGGTGAAGGACGAACGCAATATCGACAAGTTCGACCGCGCCTTTGCCGCCAGCTTCGAGGGCCTGAACGAGATCAGCTTTGATCAAGTGCTTGAAGCGGTAGATATTCCCGCCGAATGGCTTGAGAAGATGGCCGAAAAGCACCTCAGCGCAGAAGAAAAGGCCGAAATCGAGGCTCTGGGGGGCTTTGACAAGCTGATGGAGACGCTGCGCGAACGCCTCAAGGATCAGCAAGGCCGCCATCAGGGCGGTAACAAATGGATCGGCACCGCCGGGACCAGCCCGTTCGGGGCCTATGGTTATAACCCGGAAGGCGTGCGCATTGGCCAGAAGGAAAGCCGCCACCAGCGCGCCGTCAAGGTCTGGGACAAGCGCGAGTTTCGCAATCTGGACGACACGGTGGAACTGGGCACACGTAACATCAAGGTCGCCCTGAAACGCCTGCGCCGCTGGGCCCGCGAAGGTGCTGCCGAGGAACTGGATCTGGACGGCACCATCCGCGCCACCGCCGAGCATGGCTATCTGGACGTCAAAACCCGCCCCGAGCGTCACAACGCGGTCAAGGTGCTGCTGTTTCTGGACGTGGGCGGTTCAATGGACCCGCATATCAAGGTTGTGGAAGAACTGTTCTCGGCGGCACGAAGCGAGTTCAAGCATCTGGAATACTACTACTTCCACAATTGCCTCTATGAAGGTGTCTGGCGCGACAACCACCGTCGCTGGGACCAGCAAACGCCGACCCACGAGGTGCTGCGCACCTACGGCCCGGACTACAAGTGCATCTTCGTTGGTGACGCTTCTATGAGCCCCTACGAGATCGCCTATCCCGGAGGCGCCAATGAGCACTGGAACCAAGAGGCCGGTCAGGTCTGGTTGCAGAGGGCGCGGGATCAGTGGGCCTCGACTGTGTGGATCAATCCGGTGCCCGAGAAGTATTGGGAATATACCCATTCGGTCGGCATGATCCGCGAGATTTTCGAGGACCGCATGGTGCCGATGACTCTGGCCGGGCTGGAACAGGGGATGCGAGAACTGACGCGGTAGCGCCGCCCAGACCAATTGCCGATGAATACAGGAAACCAACTTATGACCGAAGACGATCTGGGGTTTATATTCAAACAAGTGTCGGGCGGGGATGTCCTGATCACCCATCGTGGCAAGCGCGCGGCGACCTTGCGCAAGGACAAGGCGCGATGGTTTCTTGAGGATATGGACGGTCTGGATTTTGCATCCCAGCAGCAGGAAATGGCGCGGCTGACGGGGAATTATCGCCGCGGCAACGAACGGATGGCCAAAAACCATCCCCGCAATCGGTGAGCGGACGGTTCTTGCCCCGGCGCGCTTCTGCCCTCATATCTGTGTCATGATCAGATTCACGCCGATCCTTCTGGCCGTTCTCTATGGCTTGGCGATGTACCGGATTTCCATCTGGCGCACGCATCGGGAACTGGACGCGAAATCGACCGAGTTGGCGGACCCGGCGCTGAAACGCATGACCGATCGGCTGGCGGCAGCGTTGGAAATCGACCGGGTACCTGTTTACATCTACGAGATCGACCCAGTGAACGGGTTGGCAGCGCCGGATGGGCGGATATTCATCACGCGCGGGTTCTATCGCAAGTTCGCCAACGGCGAGGTCTCGGCCGAGGAGATGGCCAGCGTTATTGCGCATGAGTTGGGGCATGTGGCCTTGGGTCATGCGCGGCGGCGGATGATTGATTTCTCGGGTCAGAATGCGATGCGGGCGGCGCTGATGATGCTGCTAAACCGGTTCATCCCTTTCATTGGCGCATGGATTGCCAATGCGCTGACCGCCCTGCTGGCATCGCGCCTGTCGCGGGGGGACGAGTATGAGGCGGATGAATATGCCGCCGCGTTGCTGACCAAGGCCGGGATTGGGATTGGGCCTCAGAAATCGCTGTTCCATAAGCTTGAAGAATTGACAGAGCAGCGCGCCGGGGTGGTTCCGGCGTGGTTGATGAGCCATCCGAAGACGGATGAGCGGATTGCCGCGCTGGAGGTGTTGGAGCAGCGTTGGGGGGCGGACGGATAGGTTTGGGTGCGAGGGGCGCTGCCCCTCGCGCTCCCCGGGATATTTTTGGCCAGATGAAGGGTGGATCCGCGTCAGGTGGTGAGGGCTTTGCCCAATCTGGGCAGGCGGGCCTTTTTCATCAGGGGGCGGAGGGTCCATTGATCGCCGGAGAGGTGGTTGGCCTGGGTGAGGGTTTTGGCGGCGACCTGCGCCATGCCTTCGGGGTCGGTCAGCCAGAAGCTGTGCAGCAGGCCGTCGGGATCGCGGCGGTCGATGCCTTCTTCGGCAAGGATGTTTTTCGGGAAATCCTTGGCGTTGACGGTGACGATCAGGTCTGACGATGAGGCGACTGCGGTGGCTAGGACGTGGATATCCGCTTTGTCGGGCAGCCAGAGGCGTTGTTCCATGCCCGGTGCGGCGGGGTGTTCGGCCTTGGGCCAGTTGGCTTGGGTCAGGGCGATTTCGGCGCGGGCCTGCGCCTCACCCGTGGGGCCGAGTTTGCGGGCGGCACGGGCCCATTCTTCGAGGATGCGGGCGGACCAGACCGGGGTGAAATGGCCCAGCTTTGCCGCGCCCAGCAGCATCTCTCGCATCACCGTGGGGTAGATGACGCAGGTATCGAGGACCGCTTTCACAGGCGATAGAATACGGCTTTGAGATAGCCGCTTTCGGCCAGTTGCGGCAGTTGCGGGTGGTCCGGCCCGGCAAAACCCGTCTGGATCAGTTGCGCCTGCCGCCCTGCCCGGCCAATCCCCCGCGAGGAGGCGTCGCGGAAGCGGGCCAGATCGGCGGCGTGGGAACAGGAGCAGAGGCCAAGGTAGCCGCCCGATTTCACCAGCGGTGCGGCCAAGCGCGCGATGCGTTCGTAGGCGCGCAGGCCTGCGTCCAGCGCTTGTTTCGAGGGCGCAAAAGCGGGTGGGTCGCAGATCACCACGTCGAATGTGGCCCCTTCTTCGCCCAGTTGCGTCAGAACGTCGAATGCGTCGCCTTGGCGGGTCTGGAACCGGTCGGCAACGCCCGCGGCCTCGGCCCCGTGTTCGGCCAGCGCCAGTGCGGCGGCGGAACCATCGACCGCCAGTGCCTGCGCGGCACCACCGGCCAGCATGGCCAGGCCGAAGCCGCCGACATGGCTGAACACGTCCAGCACCCGCGCTTCGGGATGCACCAGACGGGCGGCAAAGGCGTGATTGGGGCATTGATCGTAGAACAGGCCCGTTTTCTGGCCGCCGGTCAGGTCGGCCATATAAGTTGCACCGTTCATGGGCACGGGCAGCGGTGCCTCGGGCGTCGTTCCGCGCAGGGTCTGGTTAAGGTCGTCGAGACCCTCTAGCCCTCGGGTGCGACCGGAGGCGTTTTTCAGAACCGTGGTCACGCCGGTCACTTTGACCAGAGCATCGGTCAGGGCGTCCAGATGCGCCTCGGCCCACGCAGCGTTGGGTTGGATGACGCAGGCATCTGCAAAGCGGTCGATGATCACGCCGGGAAAGCCATCAGCTTCGGCATGGATCAGGCGGTAATAGGGCGCGTCAAACAGGCGCTCGCGCATCTCCAGCGCACGACGCAGGCGGGTTTCGAACCAGTCGGCATTCAGGTCCGCGTCAATGTCCCGGTCCAACACCCGGCACATGATTTTCGATGCGGGGTTCACCGCGACCAGAGCAATGGGCTGGCGTTTGTCATCTTCCAGCACCGCCAACGCTCCGGCTGCGATCTTGCGGGTGCGGCGGTCGGTGACGATGTCATTGGCGTAGACCCATGGGAAACCATGGCGCAGCCCGCGCGCGTTGGCTTTGGGTTTCAGGCGGATGCGGGGGCGGTCGGATGAGGCGGTCATGGCGCTCTCATAGCTTTGAACCGGTTGGGGTGAAAGCCCTGTTAACGGTTCCGGTTGCGCCAGCCGCCGCGGCGCTTGGGGGCCTGCGCCGATTGCAGCCCTTCGGCCAAAACCTGCGTCATCGGGTGATCACCCGCTTGCGCCGCGTATTGCGCGTGTAGTTCGGTCAGCGCCTGTTTCTGATCCCTGTCCTCGGGCAGGCTGAGCGCCCAGTCGAGGAAGATGCTGCGGCATTCGGACATGGTGATGCCGTCGATGCGATAGGCCTCGCGGATCAGGCCCTTGTGGTCGTTCGGATCATCGCTGCGCGCCATTTGCCTCTCCTTCAACCACAGCGCCGATCAAGGCGGCGGCGGTGTCGTAGCTATCCTGCAACGCGGCCTGTAGCGTGTCGACCTGATCGAACCCGGTGGCCCGGCAGAGGAAGGCCGCGCCGCCCTCACCGATCTTGTCCGCCTCGATCGCTTTGCCCGAAAGCAGCCGCGCCGCGCATTGTACGGACCAGCATAGGTCGTAACAGTCCTTGAGCGTCTGCGCCTGCGCGACCTCCAGAAGTCCGGCAGCGACCGCGCCGTCCAGACCCGCGCGCACATCGCGTTGTGCGGAGCCCGACAACAGCGCTCCGCTCTGGGCCAGCAATTCGATATCCATCATCCGTCCGGGGCCGTTCTTGGCATCCCAAACCCCCGCCGGAGCCTTGGCGGCAGCCAGACGGGTGCGCATCTCGGCGACCTCGGTCAGAACCTTGCTGCGGTCGCGGGGGCGCGAGAGGAATTCGGCACGAAAGCCTTCGATATCCTCGGTCAGCCCGGCATCCCCGGCGATCACGCGCGCGCGGGTCAGGGCGAGGTGTTCCCACACCCATGCCTCGTTCTGCTGGTAATTGGTAAAACTGCCCCAACTGGTGGCCACGGGTCCCTGATTGCCTGAGGGGCGCAGGCGCATATCGACTTCGTAGAGCCGCCCCTGCGACATCGGGGCCGTCAGCGCGGTGATCAGGGCTTGCGTGAACCGGGCATAATAAGTGCGCGTGGCCAGAGGGCGCGGGCCGTCGGACATTTCCTGATCCTGCGGGTCGTAGATGACGATCATGTCCAGATCGGACTGCGAATTGATCCGCCCGGCCCCAAGCGAGCCCATGCCCAGAACCGCCGCCCCGCGCCCCGGTGCAGGCCCGTGCTTTCTGGCAAACTGGGTTTCGACGCAGGGCAGAACCGAGGCGATGACAGCCCCCGCAAGTTCCGCATATTGCTGCCCGGCCTGCGCCCCGTCGATGAGGCCGCGCAGGTGGTGGACACCGATGCGGAAGTGCCATTCCTTGCACCAGCGCCGGGCCAGATCCAGCTGGGTTTCATAGTCGTCTTCTGCTGACAGGGCTTGCTGCAAATCGGATTTCAGCGCCGCCTGCCCCGGCCAGTCGTCAAAGAAACTGCCGCCGATGACCGCATCAAACACCGCCGCGTTGCGCGATAGATGGGTGGCCAGCGCGTGCGAGGTACCGACGATGTCGACCAGCAGGTCGATCAGTTGCGGGTTCGCCTCGAACAGCGAAAATAGCTGCACCCCGGCGGGAAGGCCCGCCAGAAATCCATCCAGCGCTAACAGAGCCTCATCGGGCTTTGCGGTCTTGGCCAGACGCGACAGAAGCTCGGGCCGCAGGCGTTCGAATATCCGCGCGCCGCGTTGCGACCGCAGCGCCGGGTATGTCGTCCACCGGGCCAGCACACCCTTGTCGAATTCAACCTCTGGCGTGGTTGCAGGGCGCGGGCTGGCGCCGGGGGCAAAGAACCCCTCGGTCAGGTCATGCACCTCGGTCAGGCGGCGGGTCAGATCGGCGGTCAGATCCGCGCTGCTGAGGCCCATCAGGCAGGCGACGCGTTCTATGCCGTCCTCGGACTGCGGTAGCTTGTGAGTCTGGGCGTCGTGCACCATCTGGATGCGATGCTCGACCTCGCGATGGGCGCGGTAATGGTCGGTGAGCTTTGCGGCCACATCCTCGGGCACCCAGCCCTTTGAGGCCAGCGCCGCCAAACCCGGAACCGTGCCACGCACGCGCAGATCGGGATCGCGCCCCCCGGCAATCAACTGGCGGGTCTGGGTGAAGAACTCGATCTCGCGAATGCCGCCCTGCCCCAGCTTCATGTCGTGGCCGGGGATCGACAGGCTGCCGCCCGTTCCCTTGTTCTCGCGTATGCGCAGGCGCATGTCGTGGGCGTCCTGAATGGCGGCGAAATCCAGATGCCGCCGCCAGACAAAGGGGCGCAGGGCGTCCAGAAACCGCTCTCCGGCGGCGATGTCCCCGGCGCAGGGACGCGCCTTGATATAGGCCGCGCGCTCCCACGTCCGACCAAGGCTTTCATAATAGCGCTCAGCCGCCTCCATCGCCATGCACACGGGCGTCACCGCCGGATCGGGGCGCAGGCGAAGGTCGGTGCGAAAGACATAGCCATCCGCGGTTTTGTCGCTGAGCGTGGCGCAGAAATTCCGCGTCGCCCGGACCATGCCATGGCGCGCATCGTAGAAGTCACCCGGTTCAAACCGGGTCTCGTCGAACAGCACGATCAGGTCGATATCCGAGCTATAGTTCAGCTCATGCGCGCCCATCTTGCCCATCGCCAGAATGACCATCCCGGCGGCGGTTTCGACATCATCCTCTGTCATGCCCGGCAGTTTGCCGCGTCGGATCAAGGCGGCGATTTCCGCCTTGGCCGCCACATCCGCAGCCAACGCGCCGAAATCGGTCAGCGCTCCGGTCACCTTTTCCAACGGCCAAGCCCCTGCCAGATCGGCCAGCGCGGTCAGTAGTGCCAGCCGCCGCTTAGCCTGTCGCAGCCCCGGCTTCAACTGATCCGGCGGCAGCGCCCGTGCGGCCGCCATGACTTCCGCCAAAGCCTGATCCGGATCTTGCAACGCTTCGGTCAACCAAGCCTTTTCCTGGTCAATCAGCCCTTTGAGATAGGGGCTGGACCCCGCTGTGCCTGCAATCAACTCTCCCTGCTCGGTGCTCAGGTCCGGCAACAATGCGCGGGTTTCGGCCCCAAGGGCCGCGTCAAACGCGCGGGGAATTCGGTGAATGGCAAGGCTCATGGGCGATCCAACGGGGTATCCTGACTGAAACTGTTGATCCAGACATCATGCCTCCGCTCCCACAGGGATGAGATCAGCATCGCCTCGGGCTTGGGTGCATCCGGGCGGGTATAGTCTGCGCGGTATGTCAGCAACACGATGTCCGAGGTCAGCACCCGCAGCTTTGCCTCGGACAGATCATACGTGGCCATCGTCGGTGCATCGGCGAACTGCCCCACGTGATCATCGCGGTTGGCAAAGCCCGTCGGGTAGACGCCCAGAAAATCCGGGCTCAGCAACGCGCGGTCGGCCTGCGCATTACCCTCGACCAGCGCAGTCCAGACCTGCTTTTCCAGCGAAAGGATCTGATCAAGCGTCGGAGCGGGTTTGTTTTCAATATCTTGCATGAGCAGAAATTGCGCCCGATCCGTCACGGCGTCAACCGGCGAATCCTCTATGTAAATCTTTTTCACATCACCCCTTGCATTGATCGGATGATCGCCCCATCTAGGGTATGTGAAGAGCATTTACATCCTGAGTGGAGAGACCAAATGACCGCACTGTCCGAACACGCCGTTCCTGAAAACCCGGGCTGGCTGCACCGCGCAGAGGCCTGGCTTGACAGCAAGGGCAAAGGGGCCTGGATCGCCGCAATGGTCCTTGGCTTTATCTTCTTCTGGCCCATCGGCCTGGCCTTTCTGGCCTATATGATCTGGAGCAAACGCATGTTCAGCAAATCCTGCAGCCGCCGTTCGTCTTGGAACAGCCACATGAGCGCGATGAAACCTTCCGGCAACAGCGCCTTCGACGCCTACAAGGCCGACACTCTGGCGCGGCTGGAGCGTGAGCAGAAGGACTTTGAGGCCTTCCTGCACCGCCTGCGTGAAGCCAAGGACAAGGCCGAGTTCGACGAGTTCATGGACGAACGCGCCCGCGACAATCGCGATGACACAGACACCGGCGAACAACCCGCCTGATCCAGCCTTGCCCTGCCCCGATCTTCGGGACAGGGTGCCTTTGACCAATAACCGGACCAAGACATGACCCACCTGCCCGATCCCGACAGACAGCCGGAATTCTATCAATCCGTCGCCACCAAGCGTTTCTTTGCGTGGCTGTTTGATATCGCTTTCATCTCGTTGCTGTGTACCGTTGCGATCCTGCTGACCTTTGGCATGGGCTTTTTCATCCTCGCCCTGATCTATGCGGTCATCAGCTTCATCTATCGGGTCGTGACCATCGCCAATGGCTCTGCCACGCTGGGTATGCGGTTCATGGGGATCGAGTTGCGTGATGCGTTCGGGGCGCGCATGGATACCGGCAAAGCCATCGCGCATACGGCGGGCTATTTCGTCAGCATGGCGATCCCGGTGCTGCAGATCATCTCGGTCATCATGATGATGACCAGCGCGCGCTGTCAGGGTTTGACCGATGCCTTCCTTGGCACCGTCATGATCAACCAGCGGGCCTGAAAAACTCCTGACTGAAACACTTGGCGGCATAAGGAACCGTTGCTATCATCCGTTCCGAGGAAATGCGGAACCTTCATGCGACACACGCTGCCAATCGCGCCACAATTCTATGTGACGGCCCCACAGCCCTGCCCTTATCTTGAGGGCAGGATGGAGCGTAAGTTGTTCACCGCCCTTCAGGGGGAAGGCGCGGACCAGTTAAACAATTGCTTGTCCCAACAGGGCTTTAGACGCTCGCAGAACGTGCTCTATCGCCCGTCCTGCACCGATTGCTCGGCCTGTTTGTCGGCACGGATCGACGTTTCGGCCTTCCGCCCGAGCAAGAGCCAGAAACGTGCAGCAAAGCGCAACGGTTATTTGAAACGCCGCGCCACATCGCCTTGGGCTACGGACGAGCAGTTCGACCTGTTCCGCCGCTATCTGGATGCCCGTCACGCCGATGGCGGGATGGCCGATATGGACGTGTTCGAATTCGCCGCGATGATCGAAGAAACTCCGATCCGCAGTCGTGTTGTCGAATATGCCGACCCGGTGACGGACGAACTGATCGCGGTCAGCCTGACGGACGTTCTGGATGACGGGCTGAGCATGGTTTATTCGTTCTACGAGCCGCAGTTTCAGCAGAAATCGCTGGGCACCTACATGATCCTCGACCATATCGAGATCGCGCGCGAGGCCGGTCTGCCCTATATCTATCTGGGCTATTGGGTGCCGGGCAGCCCCAAGATGGGGTACAAGGCCAAGTTCTCGGGGCTGCAGGCCTATATTCAGGGCCAATGGCGGCTGGTCGAGGACCCGGATCAGCATGAACAAGCCTCGCACCATCCCCTGTCCTCGGCCCCGATTGCCGAGCAGGTTGCGAATATCCAACTGCCCGACCGACACCCGACCAAGGGCTGATCCGCGATGCGGCAGAGCCTTCATGCGGTGACGCTGGTCGTACCGGACTATGACGCGGCGATTGCGTTTTACACCGGGGTTCTGAACTTCACCCTGACGCAGGATATCGAGCTGGGCGATGGCAAACGCTGGGTCCGCGTCACGCCGCCGGGATCGTCCGGCGCATCGCTGCTGCTGGCCAAGGCGGTGGGCGCGGAACAGGTGGCCTCGGTCGGGAACCAGACCGGCGGGCGCGTTGGGTTCTTTCTGGAAACCGATGATTTCTACCGCGACCATGCCGCAATACTTAAGGCTGGCGTCGGGTTCGAGGAAGCCCCGCGCCGCGAACCTTATGGAATCGTCGCCGTCTGGCGCGATCCTTTCGGGAACCGCTGGGATTTGATCGAGTTTTCAGCACCTTCCTTGATCGAATAAAGCCATATAGATCAAGGCATTACCAAAACCCCCAATCAAACCGCCCATTGATGCGGCAATTTTGACCACCTTGCATAATTTTTAGGCGGTTGAAAACTGACGTTACGTCACCAGATTAGTCGAACTTCTTGATACTCAATCCAGTTCTGAGGCCTGCGGTCATCTAACGATTTGCAGGGGCTGGCATTTCTTGTTGCTGCGACGGGCTTCCCACCATCGCAGAGGTACTGAAGGAGGGGGAAAATGGTTAACGCCACACGCCGACTGGTCTCGGCCACTTTGACGACCCAGATCCTGATCGCGCTGGCCCTCGGGTCGGTGTTTGGGCTGGTTCTGAACTATCTCGATATCGCCGCCCTGAACGCCACGCTTGTCGATGGCGCGCTGTCAATGCTTGGGCAGATGTTCCTGAACGCGCTGCAGATGCTGGTGGTGCCACTTGTTGTCTTCTCGCTGCTCTGCGGAGTGGTCGGGATCGGAGACGTCAAGCTGCTGGGCCGCGTCGGCGGCATGACCTTCGTCACCTATCTGGCCACCACCGCGCTGGCCGTGACCACCGCGCTTGTGTTCGCCAGCCTGATCGGCCCCGGCAAAGGGTTCGAAAGCATGTATCTGGTCGGAGACGGGGTGAGTGTCGCCAACCCGCAGACCACGTGGGAGATTCTGGCGAACATCATCCCCAAGAACCCGATCAACGCGCTGGCCAATGGTGAGATGCTGCAGATCATTTTCTATGTGATGGTCGTGGGTATCGCCGTTCTGATGATGGGCAGCCGTGCCAAGGCGTTTGTCGAAGGTTGCGAGTTCATGAACGAACTGGCGATGAAGATCGTCAAGATCGTCATGGCCTTCGCCCCCATCGGTGTCTTCAGCTTGATCGCCAAGACCTTCGCGATGGAAGGTTTCGGCCTCTTCGGCCCCGTGATCGGCTATCTGACCACGATCAGCCTGACGCTGGTGTTCCACCTCTGTGTCACCCTGATGGCGCTGCTGTATTTCACCACCGGCCTCAACCCGCGTGTGTTCCTGCGCAAGATGCGTTCGGCTCAGGTGTTTGCGTTCTCGACCTCCAGCTCGAACGCGACGATCCCGGCCAGCCTGCAATGCGTGACGCAGCGCATCGGTGTTGATCGTTCGGTCGCCTCGTTCGGGGTTCCTCTGGGCGCGACGATCAACATGGATGGCACCGCGATCATGCATGGCGTGGCCACCGTGTTCCTCGCCAACGCCTATGGCATGGATCTGGGGCTGAGCGGCTATCTGACTGTCATCTCGATCTCGGTTCTGGCCTCGATCGGCACCGCTGGGGTTCCGGGTGTGGGCATCGTGATGCTGGCGATGGTTCTGAACCAGTTGGGAATGCCGCTGGAAGGCATCGGGATCATCCTCGCCGTCGACCGTATCCTCGACATGATGCGGACCGTGGTGAACATCACCGGTGACGCCGTCGTGACCACCATCGTCGGAAACAAGGTCGGCAAGCTGGACCGGGCCGTGTTCGACAACCCCGAGGCGGGCGTGTTCGACACCACCGACCTGGAGATCGACCACGATGTCGAACAGGAGTTTGCCAAGCTGACACATCCTCAGCCGCAGACCTGACATGAAAAAAAGGAGGCCCCGCCGGGGCCTCCTTTACATCAATCAGTTCGGGATCAGATCGGGCACGATGGTCACGATCGTCGGGAAGAACCAAAGTATCCCGATCCCGACCACCTGGATCAGCACGAACGGGACAATACCGCGATAGATATGGCCGGTGGTGACCTCTTTCGGTGCAACCCCCCTTAGATAGAACAGCGCAAACCCAAAGGGTGGCGTCAGAAACGAGGTCTGCAGGTTCACCGCCACCATGATGGTCACCCATTTCGGGTCGAACGACCCGCCATAGATCACCGGACCCACGATGGGGATCACGATGTAGATGATCTCGAGGAAATCCAGAACAAAGCCCAGGAAGAACAGCACCAGCATCACGATCAGGAAGACCGTGAACTCGTTGTCGAAGCTCTTGAGGAACTGCTGGATGTAATGCTCACCGCCGAACGAGATCACCACAAGGTTCAGCAATTGCGAGCCGATCAGGATGGTGAATACCATCGAGGTCACCTTGGCCGTTTCACGCACCACGGGCGTCAGGACACCGCTGGCGAACAAGACCCAGCAGCCGAACAGCAGGCCGAACAGCGCATACAGGTAGGCCGAATAGGCGATGATGAAGGCGATCCAGCTTTCGACCGAGACATTGCCCTGATTGATGCGCAGGTCGAAGTTCACACCCATCAGAAGCGCGATGATCACGGCGAAGGTCGACCAGATGATCACCTTGCCCGACCGCCCCTGATCCTGAAGCTTGCGATAGGCCGCGAGCATGATGGCACCACCTGCCCCCAGCGCCGCCGCGGGCGTTGGGTTGGTCACACCGCCAAGGATCGAGCCCAGCACCGCGATGATCAGAACCAGCGGCGGGAAGACCACGCGGATCAGATCATTGGTGGCGCAGCGTGCGGCGGCTTCTCTGCAGCCATACATGGCCAACGCAAAGGGCAAGGCCAACAGCAGGAACGTGGCCCCGGATGAGGTCGTGGGTGCAATCAGCAGCACATCGGCCAAGAGCATCAGGATCAGACCAATGGCCCCCAAGATCAGCGGCTGAGGCGCACGCGAGGGCGCAATGCCCCGACCCAACACCAGCGTCAGGCCCAACAGAACAACCATTACGGCCACGCCGTTGCCAATTGGCGCAGCCGAGGCGATCTTGGCCTCTTGCGCAGCGGCCAGTTCTTCTTCGCTCAGGCGCTCGGAAGATGCAGCGCCACCGGCCGCATCGATCTCTTCCTGCTCGGCCACCGCCTGATCCCATGCGGATTGGCCATGCAGTTCGATCATCGAAGCCTTGCACTCTTCGGACACGTTGGTGCGAAGCGACGCCCCTTGCCCGATATCCGAAAACGCTGAGACCGAGATGTTCTGGCTTCCGATCACACCCGCGCTGCCCAGCAGCAACGCGCCTACGATCAGAGCAACCGGAGCGCCCAGCAGCCATGTCAGGCCTTCGGACCGTGTGATGGTCTCGCCCGAACCGCCCGACAGTTCCACGGCGGGTGCCTTATCCGGATTAAGCAGCGCATAGCCAAAGGCATAAAGCGCGTAGAGCAGCGCCAGCATAATCCCCGGCAGCAGTGCCGCCTGGAACAATGTCCCCACCGAAACCACAGCGGGTTCACCCAGATATGTCAGCGCGTCGGTACACCCGGCCTCAACCGCGCGGGTTTCCTGTGCGGTGGAATAAAGGTCTCCGGCCAGTGTCCCCAGCAGAACGATCACGATAGAGGGCGGAATGATCTGCCCCAACGTCCCCGAAGCCGCGATCACACCCGTCGCCAATTCCGGCGAATAGTTGTTGCGCAGCATGGTCGGCAGCGCCAGCAGGCCCATGGTCACCACGGTCGCGCCGACGATCCCCGTCGAGGCCGCAAGGAAAGCACCCACAACCACAATCGACACAGCCAAACCGCCGGGCAGCGGGCCAAAGACGCGCGCCATCGTGGTCAGCAGGTCGTTTGCGATCTTCGAGCGTTCCAGCGTGATGCCCATCAGGACGAACATCAGCACCGCCAGCAGGGTTTCGATGGATTGTCCGGCCAGAACTCGTTCGTTCATGCGGTTCACAATGAAGGACACGTTCCGATCCAGCGCGGTTTCCCAGCCCTGCACAAAGACCGGTTCGGCGATCCTTGGTAAATCCGGGTATCGGAACACGGATATCACATCAGGTTTGACCCCTGAATTCACCACGTCTCGGTAAGCCTGCGAACTGGTGTCGATCGCTTGGTGGATCAACAGCCCGGCGCTGTCTAGCGCGGCGATGATGCCAAAGGAAATCACCCCGGCCCCGCCGATGGCGAAGGCCACAGGGAAACCCGACAGGATGCCTCCGAAGAGGCAGAAAAATACGATAATGAGGCCTATCTCGACGCCATCAAGTCCGAATAGCATTGTCTGGTTCTCCGTCCTTAATGCGTGCCTTCGTAGGCTTCTTCACCCTCACCAAGGCTGTCCTTGTCGAGGTATTTTCCGGTGCTTCCCACCCCTTCCACGAATTCCAGATACGAGCGGTACAGGAAGGCAATTGCGTGCAGGAACACCATGGCGGCAAAGGCCACCAGCAGAATCTTGAACAGGAAGTAGGCGTTAAAGCCGTTGGGGCTGAACCCGATGGTTTCCACATTCCAGCGCAGGGCGCGGGACTTGGCCAGCAGACGATCCAGCGTATCACTGGCCGAGGGTTTCGGCACGATCAGGTGCCGCCACATAAAGTACCAGCCATACATCCAGGTCAGCACGGCCATCGGCATCATGAACAGAACTGCTCCGCACATATCGACGACACGTTTGGCACGGTGGCTGATGCCCGCATAGATCAGGTCAACCCGCACATGGCCGCCCTGCACGAAGGTGTAGGTGCAGCAGAGGCAGACGACCATCGCATTATAGAGTTTAAGTTCTTCCGCGAACCAACTGATATCCATCTGAAAAGGGATACCCAAACCAAAGGACATATCAGGCCGCGTGAACACCCGTTGCATGAACACGATGATGATCTGCTGGATCACCATCAGCAGACCCGCCCATGCGAAAAACCGACCCGTCGTGTTGGCGAACCCTTCGAGGACACGCACAATCCCCCACATGAAGCCACGCCAGTAAAGCCCGATGGCGGTCAGAACCAGAAATAGCGTGAAGATCACGAAGAAGAACTCGACCGACCCGCCATAGTAGACAAAGCGCATGATCGCCTCTTTGTCCGACCAGTTCAGCCAGAGCTGCGGATGCGTGATCGCGTATCCGAAATTATAGAAGGCTTCGGCAATGTTCTGAATGAACCAGATCAGCCCATTCCACAGGGCGCCGAAGAACGAGATACCGTTATCGTCCTGCATGTTGTCCCCAGGTCGCGTCGGTTGCACGTTTGGTTAGGGCGGCATGTCCGAGCCGCCTATGTGCAACGGGAAAGGCTCCCCCGTTAGACGGGGGAACCGATTGCTGTGAACGGGATGGCTTAGCCGCGCACGCGGTCGCGCTCGGACGTGTAGACACCCGACGACAGGTTGTTCCAAGCCGAGGACTCAGCCATCGACTTCATGGCGCTGTCGTGGATGCGCGCAAACAGCTCGTCACCCATATACTGGTCCAGAACTTCCTGGCTGGCCTTGCCGAACGCATCCCAAACGGGCTGCGGGAATTCCATGACCTTGACGCCCGCGGCCTGCAGGCGCGCCAGAGCTGCACCGTTATTGGCCAGGAATTGCGCCAGGTTCCACTGGTGGCATTCAGCTGCAGCGATTTCGATGATCTTCTGCTGCGCCGCGCTCAGGCTGTCATAAACCTCACGGTTGGTTGCCAGCGACAGACCCGCACCCGGCTCGTGGAAGCCCGCGGTGTAGTAGGTCTTGGTGATTTCCTGGAAGCCGGCCTTCTCGTCGGCCCAGGGACCGATCCATTCGGTTCCGTCAATCGCACCGGACGACAGCGCCTGATACACTTCCGAACCCGGAATGTTCTGCACCGACGCGCCCAGTTTGCCCAGCGCTTCGCCGCCCAGACCCGGCATACGGAATTTCAGACCGTTGAAATCTTCGGGGCTGTTGATCTCTTTCGAGAACCAGCCGCCCGCCTGCGCGCCAGTGTTACCAGCCAGGAAGGATTTCAGGCCGAAGATTTCGCCCAGCTCATCATGCAGCTGCATGCCGCCTGCGTGGTAGTACCAGTTCACCAGTTCCTGCGCGGTCATGCCGAACGGAACAGCGGTAAAGAACGCATAGCCCGGGTGCTGACCGACAAAGTAATAGTCTGCGGCATGATACATATCAGCCTGACCGGACGAGACAGCGTCAAACACTTCGAACGCGCCAACCAGTTCGCCGGCGGCTTTGATTTCGACGTTCAGGTTGCCATCCGACATGGTGGTGATGCTGTCGGCACAACGCTGCGCGCTGTCGAAAACGCCTGCAAGACCGCGGCCCCACGAGGTGACCATGGTCAGCGTGCGCTTGCCCTGCGCATAGGCGGGTGCCGCCAGTGTGGTGGCTGCAGCAGCCGATCCGCCCAGTGCTGACGTTTTCAGAAACTTACGACGATCCATATGAGTGATCCTCCCCTGTCATATTTATTGCCCGGTTCTGTCCCGGACCGATCGTTTCCAGTGCGCGACAGCCTAGTTGCACGCACATGAATGTGAATACCTACTACTACGTAGCCGAGAGGGTTTTTGGTGAAACAGCCTCGCAAATCGGGCCTGATTTACCTGCATTCCATCAAAACCCGGTGCCTGAACCGTCAGTTTGATCAATCTTTTTGCAATTTCCCCCTCGCTTGCGTATCGATTCGACCATGGGAGGATTCCGAAATCTGGTCTCGCTGACCTACGCGCAGAAGCTGTCGCTTGTCGCTGCAATACCGCTGATCGCAGCGGTGGCGGCGATTGCGCTGGTCGTTGCTTATGAATCCCGTGCAACGGCGGAAAGCGAGATACAAGCGCTCGAGCGTCGTCTGATCGAAGCCAAGAAGGACGAGCTGCGCAACTACGTCACGCAGGCGCGCAACGGGTTTGCCTATATTTACGGGCGCGCATCGCCGGATGACGAGGTAGCGCAGAACCTCGTCACGCAGATCCTGTCGGCGATGATCTACGGCAAGGACGGGTTCTTCTTTGTTTACGATTATGACGGGAATAATCTGGTCAGCCCGCGCCAGACCGAATTTATCAATCGCAACTGGGTCGGCCTGACGGACAGTGATGGCACCCCCATCGTCGACGAATTCATCAAACTCGCCCGTCAGGGGGCCGGTTGGCACAGCTTCATGTGGCAAAAGCCCTCGACCGGGGAAGAGGCGCAGATGATCGCCTATGTGGTCGGCCTGCAGGACTGGCGCTGGGTGGTGGGCACTGGCGTCTTCATCGACGATATCGTCGCCACCGTCGCCAATGCCCGCGCCGAGGTCGAGGCGCGTGTGCAGCGCACCTTCCTTTATATCGGCGGCATCGTTCTGGCCGCTGTGCTGATCGTCTTTGCCTCGGGCATGTTGCTGAATTTCCGCGAACGGCGGCTGGCTGACGCCAAGCTCAAGGAACTGACGCAGCGGGTGTTTGACGCGCAGGAAGAAGAACGGGGCCGCGTGGCGCGCGAGTTGCATGACGGCATCAGCCAGATCCTTGTCGGCGTCCGCTATGCGCTGGACAACGCCCGCCGCCGCCTGTCGCGTGGCGATGATGCAGGCGCACAGGACCCGCTTGAGAAAGGTATCGACAATCTGGGCACCGCGATCACCGAGGTCCGCCGCATCAGCCGCGACCTGCGCCCCGGTGTGCTGGACGATCTGGGCCTTGGCCCCGCGCTCAAGGCGCTGACGGATGATTTCCGCGAACGCACGGGCATCGAGACCGAATTCTCGACGGTGGTGTTCCGCAACCGGCTGGATCAGGACAGCAAGATCGCCCTCTACAGGATCGCTCAGGAGGCGCTGACCAATATCGAGCGTCACGCAGGCGCAACCCGTGTAACCATCGACCTGCGTGGACACAAGAAAGGGGCCACGATGCGCATAACCGATAATGGTCGCGGCCTGCGCAGCGAGCCGGTCGGTGCAAGCACCGGGATCGGGCTGCGCAACATGCAAGAACGTATCGAACAGCTTGACGGATCGCTCCGCATCCTATCTTCGCGCGGCCAGCGCAGCGGCACCGTGATCGAGGTCAGCCTGCCGCTCAGCCACCTGCTGCCGCCGCAGGAAGACGCAACACCAAAACGAAAGGCCGGTTCCCGATGACTGATACGATCCGGGTTCTCATTGTCGACGATCATCCCATGGTGGCCGAGGGCATCCAGTCGCTGCTGGAAAGCTATGACGAGATCGAGGTGGTCGGCACACTGTCGAACGGCCAAGAGGCAGCGGATCAGGCCGTACATCTGCAACCCGATGTGATCCTGATGGACCTAAATATGCCCGGCCTCAGCGGGCTGAGCGCCACCGAGATCATCCTCGAACGCCTGCCCGACACCCGCATCCTGATCCTGTCCATGCATGACAGCCCCGAATACATCTCGACCGCCCTCAGCCACGGGGCGAAGGGCTATGTGCTGAAGGACGTCCCCACGGAAGAAATCAAGCAGGCCATCGACGCCGTGATGCGCGGTGAGAGATACCTCTGCACCGGGGCCAGCGGCTCGCTGGAGCCCAAGGATGGCAACACGCGCGAGGCACTGACAGGTCGCGAGCAGACCATCCTGCTGGAACTGGCGCAGGGCAAATCCAACAAAGAGGTCGCGCAGGCGCTGGATATCTCGGTCCGCACGGTCGAGACCCACCGCAAGAACATCAAACGCAAGCTGGGCATTTCTTCCACCGCAGGCCTGACCCGCTATGCTTTGGAACATGGCGTCCTGCAGGGCACCAGCCCCGGGCTCTGACCGCAGCGCGGCACGCGCTGCCCGGCCCAACCGGAGGAGATGCGCCGAAGGCGCATTGACGACGGGCGGGAGAGCTACCCGCCGCCGCGCGGGCTGATGTCTTCTCCGAAAAACACCAGCGTCCCGTCCTCGTCGATAACATGGAACTCGCGCTGTTGATACGGCTGATTAAAGGGCGGTCGCACACGTCCTTCGGGCAGGTCGTCCAGACCCGGGCGCAAGCTTTCGAACAGGGCGTCGATACCCTTTACATCGATGTAGAAGGACTGATCATCCCCCAAAGCCCGCCCATCGGGGCGCGGCGGGCATTCCAGCAGCCGGATCGCCACCGGGCCATGGCGCAGAAAGGCATAATTGTCCTGCCGGAAAGTGCAATCGAAACCCAGTCGGTCGCAATAAAACGCAACCTGCGCGTCCAGCGAAGAACACAGGACAAATGACGTGAGTTGCACGATCTGCATCAACCGACCCTCCCCTGACCGATGCCCTCAGTCTAGCACAGTTCAGTCGATCAACTGATCCCCGCGCAACCCTTCGCGTTCATAATGGTGCGGCAATACCCGGCCATACAGCTGTCGGGTGCGCTCGACCCCGCCACACATGCCCTCGGTTTCGACGAATGAGAATATCCCGACATACCGCCGCCGCGGCCCCTTGACCGGCGCAACCCGGTGCAGCGAGTACCGGCCACGGAAAATCTGCAAGTCTCCGGGCTGCAGTTCCAGCGTACGCACCCGCCCCATGTTGCCATCCAGAACCGAGGCAACATCCGCAAAATTCTCATCCTCGGCGCTGCGCAGATTGGGCGCATATTGAAACGCCCCACCCTCTTGCCCATTCTGGATCGCCAGCGTGACCGTGTAATTGTTGGTGTCGAAATGCCAGGGAAAGCCCTGCCCTTCCTCGACCACATTTACGATTACATCGGCCAGCGGATCATCATAGCGGAAAAAGCGATCCTCGGGTTCCGCCAATGCCGCACGGATGAAGGGTAGAAACCCCTCGAATTCATAGATCCTCCGCAGGGGGCCATCCTTGGTGAAGTTATCGGCGGGAACAAAGGCGTTCGAGCGATCATAGAACCGACGCAACGGATGCCCGATGCCAAAGCGCGGGTCATCCTGCGTAAAATACGCGTTGGTCCGGTTGAAAGACCGATGCGCCTGCGGGGCGGTGGCTTCAGCCTCTCGCACCAGATGTTCCAGTCCGGCTTCATGCACGAAACCGGGCAGCACGGCGCATCCGTCCCGTTCCAGTTCGCGCCGTAGATCCTCGATCATCCGGTTATAGGCCCACGAATCCGGGCAATCGATCGGGTACCGCCCCAGATCCACCAGATCATGCAGCATCTCTGACCTCCGATAGTCATACGCCTCAGCCCAGCGTGACGCAGAGAATTAGTCTGATCATGCCCATTTCAGACACTTCGCTGACGCTTTCGGACATTCGCGCAGCACTCCGGGCGCGCCAAAATCAGCGCGGAATTCGCGGAAATTCCCAACGTGCGGCAAATTGCGCAACAATATGTCGCAAAATACCGCAATCAGGATAGAAAATTGGTGAGATTGCCTGTTGACGCCCCGGCGTGCCGCTCATAATGTCCCTGCACGCAAAGAAGGAGCCTCTGGCGATGAAAGCGCTAGTCGTAATCGTAGGAACCACGCGCATGGGCCGGTAACGGTAAACCATAATCGAACCCATGCGCCTCCGAAACTCTCGGGGGCTTTTTTTTGGCAAAACGCAAGACACATGTCGCGAACGGAGCAAAGCAGATGACACGTGAGATGACCGGCGCAAAGATGGTGGTTCAGGCCCTCAAGGATCAGGGCGTGGACACGGTATTCGGATATCCCGGCGGCGCCGTCCTGCCCATCTATGATGAGATCTTTCTGCAAAACGACATCCGTCACATTCTGGTGCGCCACGAACAGGGCGCGATCCACGCCGCCGAAGGCTATGCGCGGTCGACCGGCAAACCGGGCGTTGCCCTTGTGACCTCGGGGCCTGGTGCCACCAACGCGGTAACCGGGTTGACCGACGCGCTGCTCGACTCGATCCCGATCGTCGTTCTGACCGGTCAGGTGCCCACCTTCATGATCGGCTCGGACGCCTTTCAGGAGGCCGACACCGTCGGCATCACCCGCCCCTGCACCAAGCATAACTGGCTGGTCAAAGATACCAACTCGCTTGCCGCCAGACTGCACGAGGCGTTTCACGTCGCCACCTCGGGCCGCCCCGGTCCGGTTTTGATCGACATCCCCAAGGACGTGCAGTTTGCCACCGGCACCTATACAACACCCGAACCGTCGGCGTCGCATTACCAGCCGGTGCTCAAGGGCGAGTTGGAGGAAATCACCGAACTGGTGGCCGCGATGGAGACCGCTAAGAAGCCTGTATTCTACACAGGCGGCGGCGTGATCAATTCGGGCCCAGAGGCAAGCCGCCTGCTGCGCGAGCTGGTGGATGCGACCGGCTTTCCCATCACCTCGACCCTGATGGGGCTTGGGGCCTATCCGGCCTCAGGCAAGAACTGGTTGGGTATGTTGGGGATGCACGGCCTCTACGAGGCCAACATGGCGATGCATGACTGCGACCTGATGATCAACATCGGCGCGCGGTTCGACGACCGGATCACCGGGCGGATCGATGCGTTCTCGCCGAACTCGATCAAGGCGCATGTGGATATCGACCCGTCCTCGATCAACAAGGTGATCCGGGTGGACATTCCGATCGTGGGCGACGTGACCCATGTGCTGCAGGACATTCTGGCCGTGTGGACCGAGCGCGGGCGCAAGACCGAAGCCGCAGCTGTGGCCGAATGGCAGAAGCTGATCGCCGACTGGCGCAAGGTGGACTGCCTTGCCTTCACCAACAGCGAGAAGACGATCAAACCGCAATACGCGCTGCAGCGGCTGGAAGAACTGACCAAGGGGCATGACCGCTATATCACCACCGAAGTGGGCCAGCACCAGATGTGGGCGGCGCAGTATCTTGGGTTCGAAGACCCTAACCGCTGGATGACCTCGGGCGGGCTGGGCACGATGGGCTATGGTTTCCCGGCCTCGATCGGTGTGCAGATGGCCCACCCGGATGCCTTGGTGATCAACGTAGCGGGCGAGGCCTCGTGGTTGATGAATATGCAAGAGATGGGGACTGCGACGCAGTACCGCCTGCCGGTGAAACAGTTCATCCTGAACAACGAGCGCCTCGGCATGGTCCGCCAGTGGCAGGAGCTGCTGCATGGCGAGCGCTATTCGCATTCGTGGTCCGAGGCCCTGCCCGATTTCGTAAAACTGGCCGAGGCCTTCGGCGCCAAGGGCATCATGATCAGCGACCCCGCCGATCTGGACGACGCGATTATGGAGATGATCAATTACGACGGCCCGGTGATCTTCGACTGTCTGGTCGAGAAGCACGAGAACTGCTTCCCCATGATCCCGTCCGGCAAGGCCCACAACGAAATGCTTCTGGGCGAGGCCGAAACGCAGGGCGTGATTGATAGAAAGGGTTCGGTTTTGGTGTGAGTTGGATTGCCTTAATAATCAATGGATGGGTGCAGTCCCCTGCGCCCAAGCTCTCAAGGTCAAGATATGCTTAAGTCGACAGGCAATCGCTCAATCGCGCCGGATATCATTGATGATAGACTTCAGGCCTTTGGCCTCGAAGGCCGCTGGCGGTTGGTCTGGTTGATCCTCGTCTATCTCTATGCCTTATCCGTCGTCTGGCTTTATCTTACGCTGCTAACGAACGTTCTCCATGATCGTCCGACCTTTAACAATGATTTCAGGATTTTTTGGGCCGCCGCCCGCATTGCGTTGACAGATGGTCCGTTGTCCACGTTCAGCGTGGACAGAATTATCGAAGTTAACGGCGTTATTGATGAAGGCTGGATGCCCTGGTCTTATCCTCCGGCGTTTTTGGTCGCCGTACTTCCTTTGGGCGCGCTATCTTTCCCGACGGCATGGGTGGTTTTTACTGCCGTTTCAGTCATCGCCATATTCATCGCGATGCGGCCGCTCTCTGGCGGTCGGAGATCCATCTGGCTGGCATTCTCGTGCGCCCCCGCGTTCCTGCCTGCCTTTTTCATGGGGCAAACCAGCATACTCTGGACCGCGGGTTTGATTGCGGCGCTCACTGCCCTGCACGGCGGACGACCGGTGCTGGCAGGCTTTCTGATCGGCCTACTTACACTGAAACCACAACTCGGTATCCTCATTCCGGTCGCGCTTCTCGCCATCGGTACCTGGCGGACGATCCTTGCAGCCAGCATCACAACAATAGCGATCTCTCTGCTCGCGACCTTGATTGTCGGCTTTGACTATTGGCCCGCGCTTCGCGCGATGATGCATGAACATTTCATGGTGCTCAGCAGGACAATCGCCGATGAGGGGCGAATGGCCAGCGCCTTTTCGATCCTTGCAGGCCTTGGCTTGCCAATCACTTCTGCCCTAACGATCCAGTGGTGTATTACCATTTTGGCGGCAGCAGCGATCGCTGTTACATGGCGAAGCAAGACGATTGAATTCGATCTGAAGGCTGCGGTTCTGTGCACCGGCATCATGCTCTCGACACCGTACCTATGGCACTACGAAACAGCTCTTCTCGCTCCGATTGCTATCTATCTGGTAAGAGCCGGAGTTTTAGGGGCTAACTTACCCAGCCGCCTCATCGTACTTCTGATGTGGCTTGGCCTTGGTCCCGCGCTGGTTCTGATAATTTTTGGGGCCTCCCCATCATTGCGCTATGCGTTTGTACCGGCCATGCTGGCTTCAATAGCTGTTTGTACGAAAGCCGTATACGTCCGACTTAACGCATCCTGTTCAACGGTCAGTAATCTTTAGGAAAATCCATGACCCCGCTAAACATCGTCAAAGGCTCCTCCCGCCATTCCGCCTATAACCTGCGCCCGACCTTTTCGGACGTTCAGGAACAACACACAATCGCCGTTCTGGTCGAAAACGAACCGGGCGTTCTGGCCCGTGTGATCGGGCTGTTCTCGGGGCGTGGCTATAACATCGACAGCCTGACCGTGGCCGAGGTGGACCACACCGGGCATCTCAGCCGGATCACCATCGTCACCACCGGCACGCCGCAGGTGATCGAACAGATCAAGGCACAGTTGGGGCGTATTGTCTCGGTGCGGGATGTGCACGATCTGACGGTCGAGGGCTCGTCGGTCGAGCGTGAGCTGGCGATCATGAAAGTGGTCGGCGAAGGCGACAAGCGGGTCGAAGCGCTGCGTCTGGCCGATATCTTCCGCGCCAATGTGGTCGACAGCACGCTGAACTCGTTCATCTTCGAGATCACCGGCGTACCCGATAAAATCGACGCCTTTGCCGATCTGATGCGCCCGCTGGGGCTTGTCGAAGTCGCCCGTACCGGTGTAGCCGCGCTGCTGCGCGGCGATTGAGCGTAATTCGCAGCCGCTCTGGCACCTTGCAGCCAGAGCGGGCTGATGATCTTGTGCCATCCCCGCGTCTGACTGGACGATATTCATACAATAACCGCAAAAAGATCACGCAAATCGGCGTAAACCCTATTGATTTTGTCACCGGGCACGCTAGCGTCTGAGCCGTAGCGGAGCCGACGAGGGTCTCTGTTAGGGTCACCTTTACGATTTCTGCCTGACGTTCGGCCTTTTTTGGGGCCGCTGCGACTATGTTTCCCTGCAATACCACTCACGACCGGGACAAACATGGCCGACACATTTCGCAGCCCCGCCGAGTTGCGCAGCATGTTCGGGGCGAACCTGCGTCAGCTTGCGCGGCGATACCCGTCCGTCGCGGCGCTTTGCCGCCAGTTGGGGATAAACCGCACCCAGTTCAACCGCTATCTGTCAGGCGAAAGCTTTCCGCGCCCGGATGTTCTGGACCGCATCTGCCGGTTCTTCGGGGTCGACGCCCGTATCCTGCTGAAACCGCTGGACGAAATTGCGCCGCCTCAGGATCATCCCGCATCCGAGACAATTGATCGCTTTCTGGCAGCCAAGTCCGAGACACCGATCGAGCCCGGCTTCTATCACGCCGAGGAAACCGGCACGGGCCTGCACCGGCTGTTCTTCATGCGGCAGATCCAACACTGTACCCTACTGCGCGCATATGAGCCGCGACCTCTGATGCAGGAAACCCCCGCCCCCACGCGCGAGATTCAGGGGTTTGTCTCGCATACCAACGGGCAGATTTGCGCCCTGATGTCCCGGCGGGGCGGGCTTGATTGCCGGATGATGGTGGCGACCCCAACCCCTGACACCCCCGAACCAAACTGGTCCGGTTATCTGATCAGTCTTCCGCGCGCCGCAGGTACCGGCGCGGATGTGCAAGAACTGGAACTGCGATATCTGGGCCGCGACCTGCCCGCAGCCCTGCGACTGGCCCGCGCAATGCCTCGCTCACCGGTCCATATGCCCGCGCAGATGTGACCGAAGTGTCGCTGTGAGAAAAGCCGAAGTCGCGGAATTGAAAGTCAGCCCCACTGTGCCGTGGCTAGGCTGGTTCCCAACTCAGGAGGACCACATGACCAGCACCCCAACCAATCTGTCAGCCGTCCGCCAGCCCATCGAGACCGCTCTGGGCCTGCCCAACGCGCATTATACCGACCCCGCCCATCACGCCGAAGAGGCCAGCGCCCTGATGCTGGACGGCTGGGCCGGCCTTGCCGCAACGGCAGACGTGCCCGAACCCGGCGACGCGGTGCCGCTGCAGTTCATGGGCATCCCCTTGCTCCTGCTGCGGGACAGGTCGGGACAGGTGCGCGTGTTTCAGAACATCTGCCGCCATCGCGGCATGATCCTGGTGGAAGAACCACGCAAGATCGAAGGGGCCATCCGCTGCCCCTATCACAGCTGGTGCTATTCGACCGAAGGCCAACTGGTTGCAACCCCGCATGTGGGCGGCCCCGGCCAGAACGCACATGAGCGGGTGAACCGGTCCGAGCTTGGCCTGATCGAGGTGCGCAGCCATATCTGGCGCGAGCTGGTCTGGATCAACGTCTCGGGCACGGCCCCCGCCTTTGAAGAGGCCAACGCCGCCCTGATCGCGCGTTGGGCCGAGTTCGAGAAGCCGCTGTTTCACGGCGGTGCCGACAGCAGCTTCCGCCTTGATGTGAACTGCAACTGGAAACTGGCGGTCGAGAATTACTGCGAAAGCTATCACCTGCCCTGGGTGCATCCGGGCCTGAACAGCTATTCCCGGCTGGAAGATCACTATCACATCCAGGAACCCGGCCTGTTCTCGGGTCAGGGGACGCTGGTCTATCGGCAACTGACAGCCGAGGATGGCACCGTCTTCCCCGACTTCGCGGGGCTTAGCGCAAAATGGGACACCGCCGCTGAATACATCGCGGCCTTTCCCAACGTGCTGCTCGGCGTCCACCGCGATCACGCCTTCGCCATCATCCTGCGCCCCGAGGCGCTGGACCAGACCTCGGAACATATTCACCTGTTTTATGCGGTGGCCGACACCGACGACGATCTGCGCGCGCGCAACACCGCCCAGTGGAAGGAGGTCTTTGAAGAGGATGTCTTTGTCGTCGAAGGGATGCAGCGCGGCCGCGCTGCCCCGGGTTTTGATGGCGGGCGGTTTTCTCCGGCCATGGACGGGCCGACCCACCTGTTCCACGACTGGGTGGCAGGCCGCCTGCAGGCCCATCGCGCCCGACCGGCGGCGGAATGAACGATCTGGACGCGCGGCTCAGACAGGCGCATCAAGCCGCAGACACCGCCGCGCTGGCCGATCTGTATCGGCAGGCGGCGGATGCGGCACGGGATGAAGATACCGCCGCGTTCTTCCTGACCCACGCCTATATCCACGCGCTCGAGGCGAACCTGCCCGCCGCCGCCCCTCTGCGCCAGCGCCTGATCGACATGGGGCGCGAGGTTCGGCAGCCCTGACTACACAGATGGCTGCTGCGCCGCCTCGGCCCCGCCATCTCCGGTGATCAGCCGGTAGAGGTGCCAACTGCCATGGCCCAGCAGGGGCAGCGTCACAAACAGCCCTAAAAACCACGGGATCAGCGCCACAAAGGTCACAACCGCGATGAAAGCCCCCCACCCCAGCATCACCGCCTTGTTGGCATTCACGTAAGCAAAGCTCGAGATCATCGCCGTTACGAAATCCAGCTCACGGTCCAGCAGCATCGGAATGGACAGCACCGTGATCATATAGAGCAGCACGGCAAATACCGCGCCGACAACCGTTCCCACGGCCAGCATCGTCAGCCCGTTGAGGGTCAGGAACACCTCGAACGAAGACGAGATATTGGTCATCGTCGTCAAGCCCAGAAACAGGGCAAAGATCATATGGCCGAGGAAGAACCAGAACAGGAACATAACCACGATGATCGCACAGATCGACGGCAACTGCCGGCGGCTCTGCTGGATCACAACACCGAAAATCGCGCCGAAATCCAGCGGCTCCTGCTGTTCCAGACGGTGCGATACCTCATAGAGACCAACGGCCGCAAAAGGTCCGATCAGCGGAAAGCCGATGGCAGCCAATACCAGCCAGAACGAGGTGCCGGTCTGCAACGTAACCCAGGCCATGATCCAGCCCCCCAGCACGTAAAAGCCCGCAAACAGCAGCCCAAACAGCGGCGCGCGGCGGAAATCATGCCAAGCCCGCCGCAGGGCCTCTTTCAACATCGCCGTATCGGCAGGCTTCAGCGTTGGCACACCAAAGGGTTTGTCCATCTCTGTCTCTCCTCCCCAGGCCCCTGCTCTAAAGGGCCGGTCTTTTCTGCGGCCACTCTGTTTCCACGTGATAGGCCGCGCCAATCGCCAGCAATAGTCCGTCTGATCCACGCGGGCCAAACAGTTGCAGCCCCATTGGCAAACCATCGGCACCGAACCCCGCAGGCGCCGCCAGACAGGGCAGGCCAAGCAGGCTGACCGGTGTCGTCACCTGCATCCAGCGGTGATAGCTGTCCATCGCCTGCCCCGCGATCTCGGTCGGGTAAGGCAGTTCGATCCCGAAGGGCCAGACCTGCGCTGCAGGCAGGATCAGCGCGTCATAGGCCTCAAACACCTCGGCCGCCCGCCGGAACCAGTCCGACCTAATGACGCTGGCCCGGTGCACCTCCATCGCACTCAGCGCCTGCCCCCGATCCAACTCCCACTGGGCGCTGTCCTTCAACGCGGCCTTCTGATCCACCAGCGGCTCCAGCCCCGCCGCCACACTCCAGGATCGCAGGGTGGTCCAGCTGTTCCAGATCAGGTCAGCGGAAAAGGGCGGTGCAACAGGTTCGACCTGCGCCCCAAGCCCCTCGAAAACCTTCAACGCGCGCTCGCAGAGATCACCAATCCCCTCTGCATACGGAAATGCCCCGCCCCAATCGCCCAGCCACCCGATCCGTACCCCCGAAAGGTCAACGGGCCGGACCGGAGCGACATCAGCAACCGGCCCGCTCAAAGGCATCCTCGGATCAGGGCCCGATATCACATCCAGCAATATGCCAAGGTCAGCCGGGCTGCGCGCCATGGGCCCCAGGGTCGAAAGCTGATGCAGGAAACTGTCCCCGGCAGGCTCGGCCGGGACCCGCCCCCAACTGGGCCTGAATCCGTAGACATTGTTCCAGGCGGCCGGGTTGCGCAGGCTTCCCATCATGTCCGACCCGTCGGCCAGCGCCAGCATTCCCGTCGCCAGCGCCACCGCCGCCCCGCCCGACGATCCGCCACAGGACCGGGACAGATCATAGGGATTGCACGTCGCGCCATAGACGGGGTTGAACGTATGCGACCCCAGCCCGAATTCCGGCGTGTTGGTCTTGCCGATGATGATCGCCCCCGCCGCTCGCAAACGCGCCGCGATCAGGTCATCGGACCCCGGAACATGATCCTTGAACAAAGGCGACCCCTGCGTCGAACGAACCCCCGCCACATTCACCAGATCCTTGACCGCAACAGGCAGACCACGCAGGGCACCACGGCGCGGCCCGGCATCCATGGCCCGGGCCTCGGCCATCAGCTCATCCTCGCCCCGCAAGGCCACAATCGCATTGACCCGACCATTGACCGCACCGATCCGGTCCAATGTCGCCTGCATCAGCGCCTCGGCTGAAAGCCGTCCATCAGCCAGCCCGCCCAACAGGTCTTCGGCAGAGAATTCACTCAAATTCATCAAGGTTCCAAACCGATACGCCACCGCCTCTTGCAACCCAGCCTAGCCAAGCCAAGACAGCAATTAAACCCACTGTTTGAATGTATCTTTTCCCGCGCCCACCCGCGCAACGGGATCCCGCTTCATCTGGCCAAAAATATCCCGGGGGAGTCGCGGCCCGCCGCGACGGGGGCAGAGCCCCCGGCGACCTCAGTCGCCCTGCGCCTCGGACCGGGATTTCCCCGCAACGTCCAGCGCCAGCGTCGCCGCCATGAACCCATCCAGATCCCCGTCCAACACCCCTTTGGTGTCCGAGGTCTCATGATTAGTCCGCAAATCCTTCACCATCTGGTAGGGCTGCAGCACGTAAGACCGGATCTGGTTGCCCCAACCCGCGTCGCCCTTGGCCTCATGCGCCGCGTTGATATCGGCATTCCGGCGGTCCAGTTCTTGCTGATACAGGCGCGATTTCAGTGCCTTCATGGCAATGTCGCGGTTCTGGTGCTGCGATTTCTCGGAACTCGTCACCACGATGCCAGTGGGGATGTGCGTGATCCGCACCGCCGAGTCCGTCGTGTTCACGTGCTGCCCCCCGGCCCCCGAAGACCGGTAGGTGTCGATGCGAATATCCGAGGGGTTCACCTCGATCTCGATATTGTCGTCCACCACCGGATAGACCCAGACCGAACTAAACGAGGTATGCCGCTTGGCCGCCGAGTCATAAGGCGAGATTCGCACCAGCCGATGCACGCCACTCTCGGATTTCAACCAACCATAAGCATTGTGCCCGGAAATCTTGTACGCGGCAGACTTGATCCCCGCCTCTTCTCCCGCCGTCTCGGACTGCAGCTCGACGGTATAGCCCTTCTTCTCGGCCCAACGCACATACATCCGCGCCAGCATCGAGGCCCAGTCGCAGCTCTCGGTCCCCCCTGCGCCCGAGTTGATTTCGAGGAAGGTGTCATTGCCATCCGCCTCACCGTCCAGCAGCGCCTCAAGCTCTTTCTTGGCGGCCTTCGCGCCAAGCGCCTTGATGGCCGCTTCGGCATCTTGAACGACCTCTTCGTCCTCTTCCATCTCACCCAGTTCGATCAGCTCGATATTGTCGCTCAGATCGGTTTTGATCGTCTCGTAGGTCTCAATGGCATCGACCAGCATCTGCCGTTCGCGCATCAGCTTCTGCGCGTTCTCGGGATTGTCCCACAGGTTCGGGTCCTCGACGCGTGCGTTGAACTCCTCCAACCGGTGCGGCGCGGTTTCATAGTCCATGCGCTGCGCCAGCAGCTCCAGCGACTTTTCGATTTCCGCCACGATGTTCTGGGTTTCGGCGCGCATGGTCTTGTCCCAACTTGCTCAATCAGGCCTGCGTGATAGCAAGAGGTGCAAGCCACCACAAGACGGGCAGGATCGGAATGCAGAGCACTGCGGAAAAGATAGCAGATGAATGGGGTCTGAGCCTTCTGGCGCAGGTCGCCGATACCGGTCACGCGCGGGTCTGGAAGGTTCAGACAGCCGATGGTTACGCCGCCCTGAAGCTCTATCGCAGGGCGGATCGAGGGAATGAGGCTGCGGGGACGAAGCTGCTCAGCCTATGGCAGGGTCGCGGCTCGGTTCGGGTTCTGGCCGAAACCGCAGATGCGGTGCTGATGGACTGGCTCGAGGGGCCGTCCTTGGGCGATCTGGCGCGAGGAGGTCAGCCCAATACGGCCCTGACAACTCTGGCCGAAACAGCGCAGCGCCTGCATCGCGCGCCGGTTGTGCAGACAACGGGCCTCAAGCCGCTGCAGCAGGTCTTCGACCCGATCTTCGCAATCCGCTTCTCACCGAAATGCAACCCGCAACTGCAGCATGACATGGCCCGGGCGATCGCTCTGGCACGCACCCTGCTGGACAGTCAGCCCGTCGCCGTCCCGCTGCACGGCGATCTGCACCCCGACAACGTCATCCAAACGGCCCAAGGCCCTCGGGTCATCGATGCCAAAGGCTATCTGGGCGATCCCGCGTTCGAGCTTGCCAACGCTCTGCGCCACCCCAAGGGCATGGCCGCGCTGGCGCGGCAACGCAGCCAGATCGAACGATGCCTGAAACTTTACGCCAGCGCGATGCGCGTAGACGTGAACCGGCTGACCCAATGGGCCGCCGCAAAATGCGCGCTGTCGATCTTTTGGCGCGCCGAAGGCCTGATCGAGACCGACCGTGAGGCCGATCTGCTGCACCTGTTCCTAAAGATCGCGGATCAATAAAGCCCGCCGCCCTGCAGATCGCCCTGACTGGCGTTGGGCCCAACGGTGATCGTGTTCCCGGTCGAGGTCGTCACCTGACGCCCGCCACGGGTCACTTCCTCGAACAGCGGCAATTCCGATCCAACAGCGAACCCACCATCGTAAACCCGGTCGATAAAGCCATCGACGCCATCGCGGAAATACTCGGCCACAACATATTCGCCGCTGGCATCCTCGGGCAGACGCGCGCCGCTGAACCGGTCGATCTTGATGAAATGCCCACCCGGAGGCACTTCGAACGGGCCACCGCCGTACTTCTCGACCGCTTTCTCCATGAAGCTCTGGAAGACAGGGCCGCACATCGTGCCGCCATAAGCCCCCCGCCCCATCGGGCGCGGGCGGTCGTAGCCGATATAGCAACCTGCCACGATGTTCGAGGTGAAGCCGATGAACCACGCATCCTTGGATTCGTTGGTCGTCCCGGTCTTACCCGCTGTCGGCACCGGCAGCTTGACATGGGCCGAGGCCGTGCCGCGATCGACCACGCCTTTCATCATCGAGGTCAACTGATAGGCCGTAATCGCATCCATCACCTGACTGCGGTCGGTGATGATCTGCGGCGCCTCATCGGGTTCCAGCCAGCTTGAATTGCAATCCAGACATTGCCGGTCATCGTGGCGATAGATCGTCTTGCCGTACCGGTCCTGAATCCGGTCAACCAGCGTCGGCTCAACCCGTTCACCCCCATTGGCAAACATCGCGTAGGCAGCAACCATCTTGTAGAGCGTCGTTTCCTCGGACCCCAGCGAGTTCGCCAGGAATGCCCCCATCCGGTCATAGACGCCAAAGCGTTCGGCATAGCCCGCGACAACGGGCATCGTGACCTCTTGCGCCAGACGGATGGTCATCAGGTTACGCGACTGTTCGATCCCGGTACGCAGCGGTGTGGGACCATAGAATTTGTTCGACGAATTCTTCGGCCGCCATAGGCCCTGCGGTGTGTTCACCTCAATCGGCGCGTCCACAACGATGGTCGCGGGGCTGTAACCGCTGTCCAAAGCTGCGGCATAGACGAAGGGCTTAAAGCTCGACCCGGGCTGACGCTGCGCCTGCGTGGCGCGGTTGAACACCGTGTCCTGATAAGAGAACCCGCCCTGCATCGCCAGAACACGACCAGAGTTCACGTCCATCGCAACAAAGCCACCTTGCACTTCGGGCACCTGACGGGCGGACCATTGCCCTTCTTCGCCTTCCATCACAAGGATTACGTCACCACGTTTGAAGTTGGCCGCAAAGTCGCCCTGCATCCACTGGATGTCCGAGCGTGGAATGGTGCCGTCCGCCGGGCCGTCTTCGATCCCGACAGTCAGAGATTGATCACCCACGTTCAGCACGACCGCAGGATACCACTGCGTCGGCAACACCACATCACGCGGGATTTCCATGACCGCCAGCGCCTCGCGCCATTGCGCCTCATCCGCCAGCTTTTCTTCGGCGATCACCTCTCCGGTGCCGCGCCAGCGCCCGCGTGAGCGGTCGTATTTCTGCAGCGCGGTCCGCAGGGCCTTGGCGGCTTCGACCTGCATCTCTTCATCCACCGAGGCGCGCACGGTGAAGCCACCTGTAAAGAACTCTCCCTCGCCGAAATCCTCGCTCAGCTGACGGCGGATTTCGTCGGTGAAATAGTCGCGCGGCGGCAAAGCCGTGCGGAAGCTTTCAAAGTCACCATTCTGGACCGAGCGCAGCGGTGCATCGACCTCGGCCTCATAGGTCGCCTGGTCAATATACCCGTTCTGCTGCATCTCGCGCAGCACATAGTTGCGGCGGGCCAGCAGGCGCTCTTTTTGCCGAACGGGGTGATAATCCGACGGGGCCTTGGGCATCGCGGCAAGCGTCGCGGCCTCATGCGGGGCCAGTTCCTGCAGCGTTTTGTTGAAATAGGTCTGCGCCGCCGCAGTCACCCCATAAGAGTTCTGGCCCAGAAAGATCTCGTTCATGTAAAGCTCGAGGATCTGTTCCTTGTCCAGCGTATCCTCAAGGCGGGTGGCGAGGATGATCTCTTTGATCTTACGCTCGGCCCGGCGGTCGCCGGACAGCAGGAAGTTCTTCATCACCTGCTGGGTAATGGTCGACGCCCCGCGCACGTTTGCGCCCTTGGACTTCACCGCCTCAACCCCGGCTGCGACGATGCCGCGCGGATCGTATCCCTGATGGGTATAGAAATTCTTGTCTTCCGCCGAAATGAACGCCTGCTTCACCAGATCGGGAATTTCTTCGGACGGGGTGAACAGGCGGCGTTCCTGCGCGAACTCGTCGATCAATTGACCTTCGCCCGAATAAATCCTGCTGATCGTGGGGGGCTTATATTGCGCCAGCGACTCGTGGCTGGGCAGGTCGCGGCCATACATCCAGAACACCGCGCCGACAACCAGCGCGGCCATGAAGATACCCAAGGTCACGAGGCTGAAGATCGCCCCGAAAAACGAAAGAATAAACCGGATCACGTTACTGCCTTTTACTCGCGGTGCCGCCTATATAGGGACGCGCCTGCCCCGGGTCAAAACACGAAAGCCTACAATGGCCGTTTTGCGCCGCTGCGTTATTGCCCCACCAGCGCGCGTTTCACCAGATCGTCCTGCCGCCAGCCCTCAAGCCCCTGCGCCAGCCCCCGCGCCATCGCTGCGCGCCAATCGGGGTCTTGAATGTTCTTCAGATCACGCGGGCTGGACAGAAACCCAAGCTCCACCAGTACCGAGGGGATATCCGCCGCCTTGAGCACCGAGAACGATCCGGTGCGGATCGGGCGGCTGTTCATCGGCCCGCCCTGCTGCGCCATGCCGTCAGCCAGCGCCCGCGCCAGAGCGTTGGTGCGCGGCCTCGTTTCCTGCCGCGCCATGTCCAGCAGCACGTCGGCCACCTGATCGTCGGACCCGCTCAGATCAATCCCGGCGATCAGGTCGCCCCGGTCATGCCGCTCGGCCAGTTTCTGGCTGGCGACGTCCGAGGCCTCATCGGCCAGCGTATAGACCGCAGCCCCATGCGCGCGCCCTTCGGACAGCGAATCCGCGTGGAGTGAGATAAACACATCCGCCCCCGCCCGATGCGCCAGCGCGATGCGGCGTTCAAGGCTGACGAACTGGTCATCCACCCGCGTCATCACCACCTCGTACCCGCCCGCGCGCAGCAGCATCTCGCGCAGTTCACGTGCGAAAGTCAGCATCAGGGTTTTTTCATCGGTGCCGGGAACTTCGGCCCCCGGATCAATGCCACCATGACCGGGGTCCAACATCACGCGCAGGGTCCGGTTGTCGCGCGGCTTTTCGGCCTCGGGCGTGACCGCCGGTTCGGGCAAATCCCAGCCGGGCTGGCGCGGCGCGCCCGCGCTGGCGGCAAAGCTGTCGAAATCGGTGCCCATCAGATGCAGCGACAGATGCGCGGCCCCGGTGGCCTCATCCACGCGCAGATCGGCGGTTTCGATGGCCAAGGGCGCGCCCAGTTCCAGCACCAGCCGCGACCAGCCGGGCACATAGGTCCCGAACTGCACGCCGCTGATCCGGTTGGTTTGCAAAAAGCGCTGACGGTCAAGCCCGGTCCAGTCGACCTCCTGAAAATCCAGAACCATGCGATAGGGATCGCGCAGGGTGAAGACGCGATAAGGCACCCCCTGGCTAAGGCCAAGATCGACCCGCACGCCCGACCGGCCCGCATCGGTGATCCGGCTTTGATCCGGCAGCACCCGCGCAAGCGCGCTGAAGTCATGCGCGAATGCTGCGCCGGTCAGCGCCCAGATCAGGGCGAGTGCATAGAAAATCCTGCTCATGGCCTCAAGTTTTCCCGAGATCGTTTGGCCGGTACTCTACCCGACCAACGCCGTTTTGTGAACGCCCTAGACCGGCGCGGCAATCGCCCCGCGCTCGACCATGAAACGCTGCAGGCGGGCCAGGCCCTCTTCGATATCCGCCGTCGCGCGCGCATAAGAAAACCGCAGCGTCGTGTGCCCGCGCACGGGATCGAAATCCAACCCCGGGGTGACCGCGACACCAGCCTTGTCCAGAATCTCGGCCGCAAAGGCGCGGCTGTCGTTGGTCAGGTCCGAGACATCGGCATAGACATAAAACGCCCCATCGGGCGGCGCGATATTGGTGAACCCGGCCTTGGGCAACCCGTCCAGCATCAGCGCGCGGTTGCGGCGATAGACGTCCAGATTGGCCTGCAGTTCCGTGTCGCAAACCATCGCGGCCAGCGCCGCCACCTGACTGGCATGGGGCGCGCAGATGAACATATTCTGCGCAATCCGCTCGACCACACGCACCTGATCCTCGGGCACCACCATCCAGCCAACCCGCCAGCCGGTCATCGAGAAATACTTGGAGAATGAGTTGATCACATAGCACTCATCCGTCAGTTCCAGCGCGGTGACGGCTTTGGCTTCATATTCCAGCCCGTGATAAATCTCGTCGCTGATGAACGAGGCCCCCTGCACCTGTGCCGCTTCGATCAGCGCGCCCATCGCGGCGCGATCCAGCATCGTGCCAGTGGGATTGGCGGGCGAAGCGACCATCAGGCCCTGCAGGTCCAGACCGGCGAAATCGGCAGGCACCGGCTGCAACCGGTTTTCCGGCGCGGTGAGCAAGTCAACGGGCACCAACCCCAGCGCCTTGAGGATCTGCCGATAAGACGGATAGCCCGGCGCGCCGATGCCGACACGGTCGCCACTGTCGAACAGAGCGGTGAAGGTCAGCAGGAACCCGCCCGACGAGCCGGGGGTGATCACCACGCGCTCGGGGTTCAGATCGACATTATACCACTCGCCATACAGCCGCGCGATGCGCTGGCGCAGCGCGGGCAGGCCCAAAGCCACCGTATAGCCCAGTGGCCCCTGCTCCATGGCCTTCGCCAGCGCGGCGGTTGCGCCTTTGGGCGCGCCGGTTCCGGGCTGGCCGACTTCCATGTGGATGATGTGGCGACCGCCATCCTCGGCCTTGCGGGCGGCCTCCATCACGTCCATCACAATGAACGGGTCGACCCCGGACCGGGTTGAGTTTCTCATGCCCATCTCCCATGTTGCGGCCATGGCTTTTGAACGCGTATCCCGGCTGGCGTCAATCCCGGCCCTGATGCTGGCTGCGGTGCTGTGGCTGGCGGCAAGCGCACAGGCCAGCGCCCAGAACCTGATCCGCGACCCCGATATCGAGCACGGCCTGCGCGAACTGGCCTTTCCGATCCTGCGCGCCGCCGGGCTGAACACCAACCGCGTGCGGATTCTGGTGGTCAATGACAGCACGTTCAACGCCTTCGTCATCGACTACAACACCATCTACGTGAACTATGGTCTGATCCTGTCGGTCGACTCGCCCGAGATGCTGCAGGCCGTCATCGCACATGAGGCCGCCCATATCGCCAATGGCCACCTTGCCCGGCGGGCCGAGAACCTGCGTGCGGCCCAACGCAACGCCCAGTTCGGCACCGCATTAGCCCTGATCGTCGCCGCGGCGGGCGGAGGCGAAGCCGCCGCCGGCATCGCCGCTGGCACCTCGGGCTCGGCGCTGCGCAGCTTTCTGGGGCACACGCGTGCCGAAGAGGCCTCGGCCGATCGCAGCGCGGCCAGCTATCTGCGGTGGGCGGGTATCTCTCCACGCGGGATGGTCAACCTGCACCGCAAATTCGCCGGTCAGGAATTGCTGAGTCAGGCCAATCAGGATCCCTATATGCGTTCGCACCCCACCAGCCGCGAACGCCTGCGCGCCGCTGAACAGTTTCTGGATGAGTTCGGCGACAAGGCCCAGCAGAACGCCAATGCCGATTATTGGTTCGCGCGGGTCAAGGGCAAACTGTCGGCCTGGCTGCGCGCGCCCGGCTGGACCCTGCGCCGCGCGGTCGAGGAAACCGACCCCGGCATCCGCCTGATGCGCGAGGCTTCGGCCCATCACCAGAACCGCGATCTGACCCGCGCCCGCGCCGCTATCGACAAGGCCCTTGAAATCCGGCCCGACGATCCATTCTTCTATGAATTGAAAGGCCAGATCCTGCTGGAAAACCGCCGTCTGAAAGAAGCGGTTGCAGCTTACAGCACAGCTGTTGATATGGCCCCGAATGACTCGCTGATTTTGGCCGGGTACGGGCGGGCCCTGCTGGCGGATGGGCAAACGAAGGACGCCTTGCAAGCGCTTGAAAAAGCACGTGCAAGGGACTACCGAAATGCCCGGTTGATGCAGGACCTTGGCGCGGCGTATGCGCAGGTTGGGAATAATGGTATGGCCTCGGCGGTCACCGCAGAACGATATGCCTTGCATGGTCGGCTGGATGATGCAGGTATCCACGCAAGACGCGCCCTTGGGCAACTGCCCGAGGGGTCTCCGGGGTGGCAACGGGCGCAGGATGTGCTGATTGCCTCGGAACGGGCGAAGAAACAGAAAAGGAAACGGAAATGATCCTCAGACATGCTGCAACCGCCCTTCTGGGGCTTTCCATGCTTGCCGCTCCGGCGCACGCGCTGGACCTGAACGCCATGAGCGACGCCGAGCGGGCCGAATTCGGTGCGCAGGTGCGTGAATACCTGCTGGAAAATCCCGAAGTGATCATCGAAGCGATCAACATTCTGGAAGAACGCAACGCCGTCGCCGAGGCTGCTGCTGACAAAGAACTGGTCGCCGCCAACGCGGACGCGTTGTTCAACGACGGCTACAGCTGGGTGGGCGGCAACCCGGACGGAGACATCACTTTGGTCGAGTTCATGGACTATCGCTGCGGCTATTGCCGCCGCGCGGTGCCCGAAGTGGCCGAATTGCTGGCCGCAGATGGCAATATCCGGCTGGTGATCAAGGAATTGCCCATTCTGGGCGACGCCTCGGTCGTATCGTCGCGCTTTGCCATCGCGACAAAACAGGTGGCCGGGGACGATGCCTATAAGCAGGTCCATGACGCCCTGCTGGAGTTCAGCGGCGAACCTTCCGAGGTGACCCTGCGCCGGATCTCAGACGGTCTGGGTCTGGACAGCGACGCCATCGTGGCGGCGATGGGCAGCGATGAGGTGACCGCAGAAATCGCCCAGACCCGCCAACTGGCTCAGCGCATGCGAATTTCGGGAACACCTTCGTTCGTTCTGGGCACTGAGATGTTGCGCGGATTCCTGCCCGCCGATCAGATGCAACAGATCGCAGATAGTGTTCGGGCCGAACAAGGATAAGCGTAGAGGCGGCAGAGCCGCCCTCGACATACGCTGTTCTGAGATTTGGCGGCCCTTCCTTTTACGGCCGCCAGAGTTCACATTTATTCTATTGCCGGTTTCTACTGCAACGAAGGGTATAGGTAGGTCTTTGGGCGTGCCCTTAGACACAGGAATCGCATTCTGAACTGGCAAAAAATTGCCGGGAGCTTACGTCGCTCTTTTCATCATCATTAAGATCGCATTAAAACTTCGTTACCACTCAAACCGACACCGAAGTTTCTTGCTAAACCGCGTTCGCAAAACGAATCCGAATTGGCCGCGCCTGCACGGCAACGCCCGCGTTGCAATTGCGCTGGGGCTTTCAATTCTTGTATCAGCCTGCGCTCAAAGCCCGAACGAAACAGATCTCGATCCTGAACTTCAGGCGGTAGCCCTACAGGAAGTCTCAAGAAAACATGCCCGGGGGCAACGCGTATGGTGTGTGCCTTATGCACGAGACCTCAGCGGCATCGAGATTCGCGGCAACGCCAAAGACTGGTGGGGAAAGGCGCGCAATATCTTTGAGCGGGGCAATGAACCAGTTGTGGGTTCAGTGATGTCGTTTCGGGCAACCCGAGGAATGCCCCTGGGCCATGTGGCTGTTGTATCCGACATTGTCACTGAGCGGGAGGTTGTCATCAACCACGCCAATTGGCACCGCAACAAAGTGTCGTTGAAAATGGGCGTTAAGGACGTGTCTAAAAACAACGATTGGACACTGGTCCGCGTAGAGAGCCGGCCGGGGCAATATGGCAGCTCCTACCCTGTGAACGGATTCATCTATCCGAATTTCGGCGAGTAACAATGGCTGTGTTCACGTTCAAACCGGAACACTGACATAGGCCTGCAGCGTTCCTCGTACCGCAACCAAGCATATACACCCGCCGCCCAAATCACGATGACCGGTACCTGTGCGCGCCTTGAGCCCCAGCGTTATTCTGCCGCCTCAGCTGCTGCATCCAGCTCGGCTGCCTTCTTCTCAACCTCTTCCACGATATGATCGATCATCTGAGCGTTCGACATCTTGTGGCTGGCCTTGCCCGCCAGATAGACCATGCCGGCCCCGGCCCCGCCGCCGGTGAAGCCGACATCGGTCATCAGCGCTTCTCCCGGGCCGTTTACCACGCAGCCGATAACCGACAGGCTCATGGGCGTCTTGATGTGCTCCAGCCGATGTTCCAGCGCCTCAACCGTTTTGATCACGTCAAACCCCTGCCGCGCGCAGGAGGGGCATGAGATGATGTTGACGCCGCGATGGCGCAGGCCCAGAGACTTCAGGATTTCAAAGCCGACCTTGACCTCTTCCACCGGATCGGCGGACAGGCTGACGCGGATCGTGTCGCCGATGCCCATCCACAGCAGGTTGCCCAGACCGATGGCTGATTTGATCGTGCCGCTGACCAGCCCTCCAGCCTCGGTGATGCCCAGATGGATCGGCGCGTCGGTGGCTTCGGCGATGCCCTGATAGGCGGCGGCTGACAGAAAAACATCACTGGCTTTCACACTGATCTTGAAGTTGTGAAAGTCGTTATCCTCAAGGATACGGATATGTTCCAGCCCGCTTTCCACCATCGCCTCGGGGCACGGTTCGGCGTATTTCTCAAGCAGGTGCTTTTCCAAGCTGCCTGCATTCACCCCGATCCGGATCGAGCAATTGTGGTCCCGCGCCGCGGCGATCACCTCTTTCACCCGCTTTTCGTCACCGATATTGCCCGGGTTGATCCGCAGGCAGGCGGCCCCGGCCTCGGCGGCTTCGATCCCGCGGCGATAGTGGAAATGAATGTCGGCCACGATGGGCACCGGGCTTTCGCGCACGATCTCTTTCAACGCTTCGGAAGATGCTTCATCGGGGACCGAGACGCGTACGATGTCCGCCCCCGCCTCAGCCGCCGCCTGTACCTGCGCGACGGTGGCCGCGACATCGGTGGTCAGCGTGTTGGTCATGGTCTGCACGGCAATCGGCGCATCCCCCCCGACGGGCACATTGCCGACCATGATCTGTCGGGATTTGCGGCGATAGATATCGCGCCACGGACGTACGGGATTGTGGGACATGTCGATCGGTCCGGATCAGCCTGAGTTGCGCCTTAGATAGTTCGCCAACCCGGCGGGAGCAATGCCAAGATCACTCGGCGGGCGCTTCTGCCGCCTCGGTCTGCAGTTCGGCGACCAACTGCTTGAGTGCGCTGTTCTGATCGGCTTCAAGATCGGCCACGGCGAAATTCTCGGCCACTGCATCCTTGGACAGGACAACACCCTTGGTCACGGTGCCGGGTGCACCGACCGGGCCAAAATGTTCGCCATTCATCGAGAAATAGACAGACCCCGAGGCCCCTGCCCGCAACTGCGGCGGTTCTTCGGTCAGCGGCACTTCGAACGTGCTGCCCTGTTCGACCGTGCCCAAGGTGCCTTCGAAGATCACGCTGCCATCTGCGGCGGTGACGCGCATCCAAGACGGGTTCACGGCCACGATCTTCAGCGTCGTATCCAGTTGTTCGACCACCTGCGGCAGCGCCGGACGTTCGACCGTATGAACTTCTGTCACCTGAATTTGCGGCGGCTCAGGCGCGCGGAAGGTGCCAACCGTCCGGGGGTCAAGCGTCGAAATCGGCGCATCGCGCGCCACCAGCACCGGCACATCCAGCGCCTGCGGGCGATACAGCCGGTCCAGCGCCTCAGAGCTTGGTACGTCAGCGCGGGCCAGCTCGGTTTCTTCCGTCCGCGCTTGCGCCGCGTCCAGCGGATCAAGGTCGGTCAGTACGACGGGCGCTTGCTCAACCGGGCTGACCTGCACCTGCTGGATGCGGTTCAGGACGGACCAGCCGCCATAGCCAATGCCGCCGATGACTGCGAGCAGAACCAGGGTCGAGCCAATGGCCCGCGGCTCAATCTGGCTGACAACGGATTCGCGGCCCGGAATATAAGGCGTGTTGGGCGAGACAAAGGGATCCCGCCCCATCGGTCCACGCGCGGGCAGACCGCCCGGTGCTTTCTTGACCACAGACGCCTCGGCCGACATGCCATGGGCGACCTCAAAGCCGCTTTCCTTGCAGAAGGTCTGAAACGTCTCGTCTGGGTTCATGCCCAGATAACGGGCGTAGGACCGCACATACCCGGCGATGAAACCGGGCGTGTCAAAGGCGTCGGGATCGGCGTTTTCGATGGCAGCGATGTAGTTGGCCTTGATCCGCAGTTCACGCTGCACATCCAGAAGAGACTTGCCCATCGTCGCGCGTTCGCCGCGCATGACATCGCCAAGCCGCACCTCATAGTCATCAAACCCCTTGGGTCTGACATCCATGTCCTCTTCGGAATCGCGCTGTGATCTGCGCCCAATCATTCCTGCTGCCCCATCTTTGCCTGTCGCGTGTTACGCGTCAGCGGCGAATCGCCCCTATGACGATTCGTCCGCTACTTTTGTTAGCTTAAGCCTAACACGCAGCAAACTCGTTGCACACTTTGGTGTGAGGTTATCCAGCAAGTTCGGCGCGATTTAGCGCACAATGTGACCAAAGTTCGTCCATCGCCTGCACCAGACGGTTCATTTCATCAGGCCCATGCACCGGAGACGGGGTAAAGCGCAGGCGCTCGGTGCCACGCGGAACGGTCGGGAAATTGATGGGCTGAACATAGATGCCGTAGTCATCCAGCAGCCGGTCGCTGAGGATCTTGGTATGCACCGGATCACCAACGATCACGGGCACGATATGACTGCCATGGTCGATCAGCGGCAGACCCAGCCCCTTGAGGCGCAGCTTGAGGATCTTAGCCTGCGTCTGGTGCTGCTCACGCAGCTCGGGCGTCCGCTTGAGATGCGCGACCGAGGCCGCAGCCCCCGCCGCAACCGCAGGCGGCAGCGAGGTGGTGAAGATAAAGCCCGGCGCATATGAGCGCACGGCGTCACACATTTTTGCGCTGGCGGCGATATAGCCACCCATCACGCCATAGGCCTTGGCCAGCGTGCCGTTGATGATGTCGATGCGATGGGCCAGCCGATCACGCTCGGTCACGCCGCCGCCGCGGGGGCCGTACATGCCAACCGCGTGGACCTCGTCGATATAGGTCAGCGCGCCGAATTCATCGGCCAGATCGCAGATCTCCTCGATCGGTCCGAAATCGCCATCCATCGAATAGACCGATTCAAACGCGATCAGCTTGGGGGCCGCGGGATCGTCCGCTGCCATCAGCTCGCGCAGATGTTCAACATCGTTGTGGCGGAAGATACGCTTGGCCCCGCCGTTGCGGCGCACGCCTTCAATCATCGAGGCATGGTTCAGCGCATCGGAATAGATGATCAGGCCGGGGAACAGCTTGGGCAGCGTGCTCAGCGTCGCGTCATTGGCGATATACGCGCTTGTGAACAACAGCGCCGCCTCTTTGCCATGCAGGTCAGCGAGTTCAACCTCAAGCCGCTTGTGATAAACGGTGGTGCCCGAAATGTTGCGCGTCCCGCCCGAGCCCGCGCCGGCAGCATCCAACGCCTCGTGCATGGCATCCAGAACAACCGGGTTCTGCCCCATGCCCAGATAGTCATTGCCACACCAGACGGTGATATTCTGCTGCGACCCGTCCGGGCAGGTGCGGACCGCGTGGGGGAAGTGCCCGTTGCGGCGTTCAATGTCGATAAAAGTCCGGTAACGGCCTTCGTCATGCAGCCTGGCAATCGCTGAATCGAGCTGAGCAGTATAGTCCAACGGACCCTCCCTGGATGCCCGGCCTCTGTTCGCGGCAGCCGGGCGGCTGTTTGTCCCGCGCCCCGCTGGGCGTCGGATTACGTTCCTCTGAACCACTCAAGTATAATCCAGAAAAAGCTGCATCATTGATTTGCATCAAATATCGACCTAAACCTCAGTCGACAAGTGGTGTTACGCCCATCCGACGCGAGGAAACGACGCAGGGCGACTCAATACCCCAATGCATAGCCGGTTTTCGATGAACGCGTGTTGGAGGGCCCTCCCCACGCTGCTACATACCCTACCAAATTCAGGACAATTCAGGAGAACACCATGTCGCTTGACGCCGTACTGAGCCGGATCGATTCCGATCTGACCCCCTCCATCGACCGCCTGATGGAGTTTCTGCGCATCCCCTCGGTCTCGACCGACCCCGAGTATGATCAGCAGGTCGAACAGGCCGCCGACTGGCTGGTCGCCGATCTGCAAAGCCTGGGTGTTCGGGCCGAGAAACGCGCCACAACCGGGCACCCGATGGTTGTTGGCCAAGTGGGCGAAGGCGAAGACGGACCGCATCTGCTGTTCTATGGCCACTACGACGTGCAGCCCGTGGACCCGCTGGAACTGTGGAACCGTGACCCGTTCGATCCTGCGCTGGAAGACACCGACCAAGGTCAGGTCATCCGCGGGCGCGGGGCATCCGACGACAAGGGCCAACTGATGACCTTTGTCGAGGCCTGCCGCGCCTGGAAAGCCGTTCATGGCAAAATGCCCTGCCGCATCACCTTCTTCTTCGAAGGCGAAGAGGAATCCGGTTCGCCCTCGCTGGCGCCGTTCCTCAAGGAACATGCCGAGGAGCTGAAGGCCGATCTTGCGCTGGTCTGTGATACGTCCATGGTCTCGCGCGGCGTCCCGTCGATTGCCTCGCAACTGCGCGGCCTGCTCGAAGAGGAATTCACCCTCACCGGCCCGCGCATCGACCTGCATTCGGGCCACTACGGCGGCCCCGGCCTGAACCCGCTGCGCGAAGTGTCCAAGATCATCGCGTCGTTCTATGACGAAGACACCGGTCGCGTCGCCGTCGACGGCTTCTACAAAGGCGTCCACGAGGTCTCGGCCGAGCAACTGCGCCAGTGGGAAAACTGCGGCTTTGACGAGGCGGAATATCTGAACTCGGTGGGCTATTCCCAGCCGCACGGCGAAAAGGGATACTCGACGCTGGCACAGCAATGGGCCCGTCCGACGCTCGAGATCAACGGCCTCTGGGGCGGCTATCAAGGTGTCGGGACCAAAACCGTGATCCCGTCCGAGGCGCATTGCAAGATCACCTGCCGTCTGGTCGGCGACATGGACCCCGCCGCGCTGCGCGGCAAGATCCGCAAACACGTCGAGGACCGCCTGTCGACCGACGCGAAAATCGCGTGGGAGGATAACGTGGCCGGCGACCCAGCCTCGGTCATGAACCTCGACCGCCCCGAATTCGAAGCCGCCCGCGGCGCGCTATCCGAAGAATGGAACCGCGAGGCCGTCTTTACCGGCATGGGCGGCTCGATCCCCGTGGTCGGCTACTTCCACGAGATCCTAGGACTGGATTCGATGCTGGTGGGCTATGCCAATGACGATGACGCCATCCACTCGCCCAACGAGAAATATGACGTCAAAAGCTTCCACAAGGGCATCCGCTCTTGGGCCCGCATTCTGGACGCTCTGAACCGTTAGGACTTTTTGCGAGGCTCTGCCTCGCGCTCCGGGATATTTTTAGCCAGATGAAGTGCGGATCCCCTGTTTCATCTGGCCAATAAATATCCCGGGGGAGTCGCGGCTTGCCGCGGCGGGGGCAGAGCCCCCTTCCCTTACATATGGATCACACGCCCATAGGCATCCAGAACGCTTTCATGCATCATCTCTGAAAGGGTGGGATGCGGGAAGACCGTGTTCATCAGGTCTTCTTCGGTGGTCTCCAACTGGCGGCCCACCACATAGCCCTGGATCATCTCGGTCACTTCTGCCCCGATCATGTGTGCACCCAGAAGTTCTCCGGTCTTGGCGTCGAAGATGGTCTTGATCATCCCTTCGGGCTCACCCAACGCGATGGCCTTGCCGTTGCCGATGAAGGGGAAGCGCCCGACCTTGATGTCATAGCCCAGTTCTTTGGCCTTGGCTTCAGTATAACCCACCGACGCGACCTGAGGCTGGCAGTAGGTGCAGCCTGCGATGCTTTCGGGTTTGACGGGATGCGCATGTTTGCCCGCGATCAGTTCAGCGACCATGACGCCCTCGTGGCTGGCCTTATGCGCCAACCAGGGCGCACCCGCGATGTCACCGATGGCATAGAGGCCGTCGACCCCGGTCCGGCAGAATTCATCAGTGACCACATGGGTCCGGTCGATCTTGACACCCAGAGCCTCAAGCCCAAGGTTTTCGACATTGCCCACGATACCGACGGCCGAGATCACGGTGTCAAAGTCGTGCTTTTCGACCTTGCCCTTCACTTCGATATGCGCGGTCACCTTGCCTTTGGCGCGGTCCAATTGCTTGACCATCGCCTTTTCCATGATCTTCATGCCCTGCTTGGTGAAGGCTTTCTTGGCGAAGGCGCTGATTTCCGCGTCTTCGACGGGCAGTACGCGGTCCATGACCTCGACCACGGTCGTGTCCGCACCCAGCGTGTTGTAGAAGCTGGCGAATTCGATGCCGATTGCGCCCGAGCCGATGACCAACAGTTTCTTGGGCATCCGCGGCGGCTGCAGCGCGTGCTTGTAGGTCCAGACCAGATCACCGTCGGCCTCAAGTCCCGGCAGTTCGCGCGCCCGCGCGCCCGTGGCCAACACGATATTCTTGGCCGTCAGCTCTTCGGTGCCTTTGTCGGTCTTGACGCTGACCTTGCCCTTGGCGGGGATCGTTGCCTCACCCATCACCACGGTCACCTTGTTTTTCTTCAGCAGATGCCCGATGCCACCTGACAGCTGCGCCGCAACCCCGCGCGAGCGTTTGACGACCGCGTCCAGATCATAGCCGACCTTGTCCGCCTTCAAACCGAAATCCTTGGCGCGCTCCATCAGATGGAACACCTCGGACGAGCGCAGCAGCGCCTTGGTCGGGATACAGCCCCAGTTCAGGCAGATGCCGCCCAGATGCTCACGCTCGACAATGGCGGTTTTCAGGCCCAGCTGGGTTGCGCGAATAGCGGCGACATAGCCCCCGGGGCCGGCCCCGATTACGATCAGATCATAAGATTGTGCAGCCATGTATCCCTCTCGGCGCAGGTCGGTTTCAAAACTAGTTTACCGTTAAACTATTTTTTTCAACGCATCAACAGCGCTGCCCGCGACATATGTGACGCAGGGTCAGATCGCCGGTTCAGCGCCGATTTCAGCCTATACCCGTACCTTCCGAAAGGCTAGAACCGAACCCGACCGCATTCATATCCGTTTATTTCAGAGAGGCCTGTCATGGCAAAAACCCTCAAAGATCTGTTGCTTGCCCTGTTGAACGCGACCCTGATCCTGCTGGCCTTATGCCTGTTTCTCGGCTGGAAATTGGCCCAGTCGGTCGACACCATCCGAACCGGGTTTGCCCAGAACCTGCAGCTGGTGACCCCGCTGCGCGATCAGGCGCAGGGCATTCGCGGAGAGCTGAGCGCGCTGCGCAGCGATCTGGCTGCGATCCGAGCTCAGGAGGGCGTACTGGATTCAGCTGATCGGCAAAAACTCAACGCCACCTTGCAGCGGCTGGGTAAGCTGGAAGAGGGCCTGGAAAGCACTCAGGCCCGGCTGGCGGGCCTGGTGAATAATCCCGAAGACCTGATCGACCACGCCATCACCACCTCGGTCGACCGCGTGACCAATAACCTTCTAACCGTTCGGGGATGTGTGCCGGCGACTTAGGTCGCGCCGGCCTGCAGTTCGCGTACCGTCGCCCCGTAGCCGCCATTGCTAACATATGCGGCCTCGTGTTCAGTTGTATTTCGATCCAGCGCATCGTTGCGATATGGGAAACGACCGAACTTGCGGATCACCTCGCGATGGGCGCGCGCGTGCAGCAGATTGCTCTCGCCATCCTGCGGCATCCGTTCGTGCATCAGACGCACACAGCGTTCCTGATCGCACAGGTTTTCCGAATGCATCATCGGCAGATAGAAGAACTGCCGCGCCGGCTCGTCGATTTTCATGTCCCAGCCTTTATCGACGGCACATTTTGCAGCCGCCAACGCCGCGCGATCCGTCGCAAACGCTTGCGCGCTGCCGCGGAACATATTGCGAGGCAATTGATCCATAAGGATAATATAGGCCAGCGAACCGCTGGGATAGGTCAGCCAAAGCGAGAATTTGCCCTCGCACGCGGCTTTCCATGTTGCCAGAAATCTGTCGCGGATTTGCGCATCCAGCGCATCATCCTGCAGGTACCACCCCTTGGGGCCAACCTCATCCAACCAGAAACTCAATACTTCTTCAGGACCGACCATTGCCCGAGACTCCGTAATTGTCCTCCCCAGGGACGTAACGTCATTTAAATCTCTTTTACAGATTTGTCACAGTAACATATTGCAACACAAAAGTCACAAATCCGGCGTCAGGCAGGTTCCTGCGTATCCGAGTCATCCTGCGCCGCCTCGATGGCGACCTCTTGGGCAACCTCAAGGGCCACGGGCGATGATGTTGGATAGAGCGGCGCGATCGCTCCGGTCTCATCCACCGGCACATAGGCGCGCTGGGTCATGCGGTAGGCCGCGTAGATCGCCATGGTGAACATCAGGGTCGCGATGAACAAGAAGAATCCCGACGGCCCCAGCAGGCCAAGCCCCATGAGCCAGCCGGTGATGATCGGGCCCGCGATGGCACCCAGGCCGTTGATAAACACCAACCCGCCCGAGGCGGCGGACATATCGTCATATTCCAGATAGTCGTTGGTATATGCGATCAGCAGGGAATAGAGCGGGCTGGTCATCCCCCCGATCGAAAACGCCGACAGCAAGAGCACCGGGAATGCGCCCGCGCCGAGCATCATGCCGACCAACGCACCGAAACCGCCTACGGCCGCCACCAGCAGGATCAGGATACGCCGGTCCATGCGGTCTGAAATCCAGCCAATCGGATATTGCAACAAGACGGCACCGACATAGAACGCCGCGACGAAGGTCGAAATCTCGACCAGCGACAGCCCGGCCTGTGCGCCATAAACCGCGCTCATCCCGAACTGGGCCGAGAACACGCCCCCCAAAAGGAACATGCCGACACAGCCCAGCGGCGAGGTTTCCAACAGCTTGCGCAGCGTCATCGGCTTGGTGGTATCAAACGCAGGGGTTGGCGAGATCGACAGCAGAATGGGCGCGAAGGACACCGAGACCAGGATCGAGGCGATCACAAAGGTCTCGTACCCCGCAGGGTCGCCCACCAGCATCAGTGCCTGCGCGCTGACGACACCCGCCATCTGGACGATCATATAGAGGGACAGAGCCTGCCCCCGGTTTTCATTGCTGGCCGCATTATTCAGCCAGCTTTCCGCCGTCACATACACGCCGGAAAAGCAGAACCCGATCACGACCCGGCCCAGCGACCACGCAATCGGGTCGGTCAGCATCGGATACATGATCATCACGGCAGAAATAAACGAAGCCAACGCCGCAAACACCCGCACATGGCCGACCCGTCGGATCATCTCGGGCGCCAGACGCGAGCCGCCGAGGAAGCCCAGGAAATAGGCCGACATCACAAATGACATCTGAAGCGTCGAAAACCCTTCGATCTCACCGCGCACGCCCAGCAACGTGCCCTGCAGGCCGTTGCCGACCATCAGCAGCCCCATGCCGAGAAGAAGCGCCCAAGCGCTGGAGAGAACCTGAAGCATGTCGCCCGTCCAAATGCCGAAACCAAGTGTCGATCTGCGCTCAAATACCGTCTGCGTCGCGTTTGTCTACGACATTGTGAGGACGCTAACGGAAAAGTTGCGCGCTAGGGGATGAGCAGCGAGGCATCGCCGTAAGAGAAGAACCGATAGTCTTCGCCAATGGCATGGTCATAGACCGCTCGCATCCGGTCCCGCCCCATCAGCGCCGAAACCAGCATCAGCAGCGTGGATTTGGGCAGGTGGAAATTCGTCATCAACGCGTCCGCTGCATGGAACTGAAAGCCCGGGTAGATGAAAATGTCGGTCTCGCCTTCCCACGGCGCGATCTCTCCGCCCCGTGCGGCGCTTTCGATCAGGCGCAGCGCGGTGGTACCCACCGGGATCACCCGCGCGCCTGCGGCCTTGGTCGCGGCGATCTCGGCAGCGGCCTGCGGGCTGACCCGGCCCCATTCGGCGTGCATCTTGTGGGTCGTCACATCCTCGACCTTCACCGGCAGGAACGTGCCCGCGCCCACATGCAGGGTCACATGAGTGAACTCCACACCGCGCGCGGCCAGTGCCTGCAGCAGCGCATCGTCGAAATGCAGCGAGGCCGTGGGGGCTGCAACCGCCCCGGAATGCCGTGCCCAAACGGTCTGATAATCGGTCTTGTCCTGCTCGTCCGCGGCGCGTTTCGCGGCAATATATGGCGGTAGCGGCATCGCGCCTGCGTGTTCCAGCGCCTTGTCAAAATCCTCGCCCGTCAGGTTGAAGCGCAGAAGGGCCTGCCCGTCGACAACCCGGTCCAGCGTGGCGCTGAGATCGTCGGAAAAGACAATCTCCTCACCCGGTTTGACCTTCTTCAACGGCTTGATCAGTGCGCTCCAACAGCCATCGGCCTGCGGGTCCAGCAAGGTTGCCTCGATCGCCGCGGAAACCGGGCCTTGGGCGCTGTTGCGGTGGCGGCGTCCGTTCAGGCGCGCGGGGATGACACGGGTGTCGTTCAGCACCAGACGGTCGCCGGGCTGCAACAAATCGGGCAGATCAAACACGCGCTGGTCGCGGATCACATCGCCTTGCGCCACCAGCAAACGCGCCGCGCTTCGCGGGCTGGCAGGCCGCGTGGCGATCAGGTGTTCAGGCAGGTGAAAATCGAAGTCGCTCAGTTTCATGGCCGCGCCATACATCGCCGCAACAGATTCGGCTACCGCCGGCGATCAGCGGTCCTCGCCCCGCGACTGCAGGGCGGGATGCGGCGTGTCGGACCGGTCCGGCGTGGCGTTCGGGCCGTCCGAGACCGTTGGCGCAGGTTGGCGCATCAGATTGCGCAGGAACAGCGGGGCCAGTCCCGACAGCGGATTGACCGAGACCTTGGGATCGGTCAGCGGCCCGGTCAGCGTGTAGTTAAAGGCAAACACCCCCTCGCCCTTGCGGGTCAGCACGCTGCCGATGGCGTTCAGCAGGTAGATCGGGGAAATCGCGCCGCGCAGGTTCAGGGCGCCCGCGACCGTATCAATCGTGCCATCGAAGGACAGACCCATCGAAGGACCCACGGCGCTGCCGCTGAGGATTTTCACCTCGGTGGGCGTGATGCGCATCTTGCTGTCGATCCCTGCAAAGAAAATACCCTGCCCCGCCATTTCATCCAGCAGCCCCACAAGGCTGATCGCGTTCAGCAGAGCCGCCATGGCCGGGGCATCCTTGATCCGCGTGTTCTCGATCCGCAGATCGACGTCATAGTTTCCGGGCTCGGCAATCGGGTCAAGCTGCAGTTGCAGGCTGCCGCCACGAGCCTGAGTGATAATGCCCGCAGACCGCATCACCGCGCCTGCATCTTCCGACGTCAGGCCAACCGCGCTGCGCCCGCTGTGCGGGGCCACCTGCCCCTTGACCGGCGCGCCTCCGTTGACCTGCGCCGCAAACGCGCCGGTCAGCCCGCCGGTAGTTTGGAACGATCCGGTCAGCCCTGTCAGCGCAACCGTCTCGGTCACCTGCAACCGGTCCAGTGTCACGTCCATCTTGGGCCCTGGCCCTCCGGCCCCGCCGTCGCTGCCGCCTTCGCCAATGGTCGATTTACCCAGATCCAGCACGCCGCCCAGAACCCGGATATCGGGCAGCGCGTCGCCACGCCCGATCAGCTCGGCCGGAACCGCCAGCCAGTCGCCCAGTTCGAACGAGCTGAACCGGACCCGGTCAAAATCCCCGTCTCGGAACGAAATCGTCGCCGAGGCCCGCAGCCCTGCCGTATCGATCCGCAGCGCATCGACGCTGAGCTGCGCGCCCAGCGTGGCCTCGGCCGTCAAGGTGCCGCTGGCCGCGGCCGGTTTGCGCCAGCCAAGCTCGGGGATGGCCAATGCAGTCCCGGCCAGATCAGATTGCGCCCGCAGCTTCGGCGGCGCGCCCGCGCCGATATCCAGCGTGAAATCCGCCAGCGCCTGTCCCGTCAGCATCCCGCGCGGCAGCCCCGCATGGATCTGGTCCAGCAGCCGGGGCGAGAATTCGATCTGACCGGTCAGAGTGCTGCGCTGCGCGGTCTCGCCTCCGATCGGCTGCTGCCACTTCGCGGTAACCGGGACGATGCCGAACAGACCTTCGCCGTCGATCGAAACCCCGGTCTGGTCCCCGCTGAGGCGCAGCCGGTCGGCGCTGATCTCAAATCCCGGCACCAGCTTGTCACTGTCCAGATCGGCCAGCGTACCGTCGAAATGGAACCGGGTATCTTCCAACTTCAGCCCCTTGATCAGCGGCAGCGACAGCGTACCGGCAAGGTGCACCTGACCGTAGGCCAGATCGACAGGCAGGTTGGCTTTGCTCAACAGCGCCAACGGAGGGCGATCCAGCAGGGACAGGCCCGCCGTCACGCTGCCGCTGGCCTGAATCCGCGCGATGCCCGGCGTTCCCTTCTTGATCCCCGTATCAGGAATGATGAACGAGGTGCCCGAGGCATCCACCGCCCCGCCCTCATCCGCAATCACCACGCCTTTCTGGGCCGTCACAGTAAAGCGGCGGTTCAGCAGGCTGGCCTGCCCCTGCGCCTCTTGTACCGGGGGCAGCGTCTTGGCGAACCGCAAGCTGGTCTTGTCGAACTCGAAATCCGCATAGATGTCGGGCTTTTCGCCGGGCCGCAGCCGCAGGGCAAAGTCCAGATCGGACATTTCGCCGTAATGCAAGTTCTCAGTGACCCACAGGCGCGGCTTGGGGGCCAGCCTCTCGGGCCAGTATTTCAGCAGTTGATCCGAATTCATCTGGTCGATCTGGGCGTCGATCTGGGCCTGCCAGCCCTCAGACAACCCGGCCAGCGCCCCGCTGAGGCGCAACCGGTGCTCGCCATCCTCGACCGTCATCTGCCCCACGCGCATCCGGAACGGGGCAAGCTTCATCTGGAAATCCACCTCCGCCCGCGTCAGGTTCAGTGCCTCGGGGAACAGGTTGGCGGGGTTAACCTCAATCCCGCTCAGGCGGAACTGCCCTGCCATGCTGTCCAGCCGCCCGGCCTCAACCCCGTTAAGAAATGCCTTGCCGTCGGCATGGACTTCTCCCCAAGCCGAGTTGATCGATATCTCGTTGAAATCCAGCACTTCCTGTTTTGGATCATAGGTGAAATAGGTACGCGCCGAGTCGAACCGGACCGGAACGGTTTCCGGCGTTGGCTGCACCGCTCCTTCACCCAGGTTCAGCGTGGCAAAGACAGGCCCCAGTGCTCCATCGGCGTCGACGCTGCCCCGCAACGCCCCAGAGATCGGCGTCCGCAGCACCTGCATCCACGCCAGCGCGGGGCTGTGCCCGGCGATATCCTCGGCGGGCAGATCGGTGATCGACACGCCGAATTGCGCCGCCGCACTGTCGAGCGAGCTGGTATAGTTCGCCTCGATCCCGCTGACATAATCCCGGCCCGCCAGTACCGAGAACCCGGTGGCCAGCCGCACCTCGCGCGCGCTGCGGGTGGCCTGAATATGCCCGCCGTCCAGCACCCATGACCGCCCAAGCCGCAGGTCGCTATAGTCCAACGTGATCGCATCCAGTTGAACCGAGGTCAGCGCCGACAGCGCGGGCGACCGGAACACCTCGTCCGAGGCTTCGATCAGCTGCGCCAGATTCGGAGCCTCGCCCACCGGCGTGCTGCTCGTGCCGACCGTCAGCGACAAAGCCCCATCCTCGCCTCGCGTCAGCGCGATCTGCGCGCCCTGCAGGATGATCCGCTTGGGTCGGACATGGCCGCGCAACAAGGGGCGCATAGCGAGGCTAGCGCGCAGGTCGCGGACCTCGGCCACCTGTTGCCCGGCGGCATCACTGATGCGCACATCGGTCAGGCGCAGGCGCGGACGCCAGCCTTCGTGGATGATAAAGCTGACATCGCCGAACCGGATCTGCACCCCGCCCAGCGCCTGATCCAGCCGCGCCTCGACCCGGTCGCGGACCCATGCGGGCGCGTGCATCGTCTGCCCGACCACCATGAACCCGGTCACCAGCGCCAGCAGCGCCAGAATGAAAACGCCCCGCATGGCCCACAGCCCAGCCGTCCGCCGACGCGACCGGCGGCGCGGCTTTTTGCCGGCTTCCGTCGCATCCTGCTGATCTTGCTGGACCAATTTGCGTTCCACGCCTTTCAACCTGCCCACAGCGCCCTATGATACGAGGCAACCGTTAATATCCTCAGCCCGGAGTCCTCATATGCCCGACGTTTCAGACATCGCCCCTGATTTCACCCTGCCCCGCGACGGCGGCGGAGAGGTTTCCCTGTCGGAACAGCGCGGCCGCGCGGTGGTTCTGTTTTTCTATCCCCGCGATGATACGCCGGGCTGCACCAAGGAATCCATCGGTTTCTCGGAACAGCTTCAAGCGTTTAGCGATGCTGGCGCTCACGTTTTCGGCATCTCGCGCGATAGTGTCGCCAAGCACGACAAGTTCGTCGCCAAGCACGGGCTGACCACACCGCTGCTGTCCGATGACGGGCAGACCGTGTGCGAGGATTACGGCGTCTGGGTCGAAAAGAATATGTATGGCCGCAAATCCATGGGCATCGAACGGTCAACCTTCCTGATCGACGCCGAGGGCAAGATCGCCCGCGTCTGGCGCAAGGTGAAGGTGCCGGGCCACGTCGATGAGGTGCTTGAGGCCGTGCAGGCACTCTGACCCTCTCGACCCGCCCTCGCATCCGCGCTATGCCCCGCGCGGATGCAGCGTAAGGGGGCAAACCGTGGCGAAAACACTGACCCAGATGGCGACCGAGGTTCTGACCACGGCGGATGGGCGGGCCAAGACCGCGTTGTCCAAACGCCACGCCGCCGCATGGTTCGCGTCCCGCAAGGGCAAGGCTGAGCTGATCGAGATCGGAACCGCCACGCCCCCGCGGAACCCTGCGCGCCCTGACAAGCCCGACCTGCTGTCGCCGCGCGATGTCCCGCGCCGTAGGCCGGGGTCCGAGGCGGGGCGCATCGCCCTGCTGCACGCGGTCGCCCATATCGAGCTGAACGCCGTGGACCTGCACTGGGACATCATCGCCCGTTTCGGTCACGTCCCCATGCCCATCGGATTCTATGACGATTGGGTCAAATGCGCCGAAGAAGAATCGCGCCATTTCGAGATGGTCTGCGATTGCCTTGAACAGATGGGCAGCCATTACGGCGCCCTGCCCGCCCATGCCGGAATGTGGCGCGCCGCCGAAGACACAGCCGAGGACCTGATGGGCCGCCTCGCCGTGGTACCCATGGTGCTTGAGGCACGCGGACTAGACGTCACCCCCGGCATGATCGACATCTTCCGCAAGGCCAAGGCAGATGACGCCGTCGCCGCGCTCAAGGTGATCTATGCCGAAGAGGTCGGCCATGTCGCCTATGGCTCGAAATGGTTCCACTTCCTGTGTGGACGCGAGAATGCAGATCCCAAGGATGTATTCCACTCGCTGGTGCGCCGCTATTTCCACAGTACCCTGAAGCCGCCCTTCAACGAGGAAAAGCGCGCCGAGGCCGGATTACCGCCCGATTTCTACTGGCCGCTAACCGAGGACCTGCCACCACCCGGGGTTGTGTCAGACTGACATTAAACGCGCACTTTCGGCAAATTCCCGCCGATCACGTGCGGGAAATCTCCGCCCGGGGCCGTTGACTGGTTAACAAACTTGCCCGATTGGCCCGACCGCTTTATGCAGTCGCCCCAAGGAGCGGCTACTCACTCACGACCGGCTCCGGGATATGGGGACAATTGAGGTAGGACGCGTGCGCACACGCCTTGCAATCAAACTGCACTCTCTGCTCGAGCGGCACTTTCCTGAACGCCGGGTCTTTCTGAAATCCGACAATGACACACGGTTCATTCGGCTGAGTTCCGAGACTCAGATCGCAGCCGTCGCCGGTGTTGCCGCGATGGTCGCGTGGACCGCGATTGCCACGTCGATCCTGCTGATGGACAGCATCGGATCGGGCAATTTCCGGGAACAGGCCAAGCGCGATCAGGCCACCTATCAGGAACGGCTGAACATCCTGTCGACCGAACGCGACGCCCGCGCCGCCGAGGCGCTGGCCGCCCATGACCGGTTCAACGCGGCGCTCGAACAGATCTCGGTCATGCAGTCGGAACTGCTGGAATCGGAAAACCGCCGCCGCGAGTTGGAAACCGGGATCGAGGTGATCCAGACCACCCTTCGCGCCACCATGAAGCAGCGTGAGGACGCCCGGGCAGAACTGGCAGAACTGCAACAAAGCGCTGATGGCGATGCGGCTTATATAATGGCCTCGGCCAACCCGGCCCAGATGGCGTTTATGACCGACGCACTGGCCCGCACCGCCGCGCAGCGCGACCAGATCGCCGCCGACGCGCAGGGCGCACTGGATCAGCGCGACGAGTTGGAATTGGAAATCCGCCTGATGCAGGAGCGCAGCGAAGAGATTTTCCGCCAGTTGGAAGAGGCGATGGTGATCTCGGTCGAGCCGCTGGACAAGATGTTCCGTCAGGCCGGAATGCCCACAGACCACATCCTCGAAGAGGTCCGGCGCGGATATAGCGGCATGGGCGGTCCGCTGACCCCTTTATCCTTCAGCACACGCGGTGAGGAACTGACCCCCGACCAGATCCGCGCCAATATCCTGCTGGAACAGATGGACCAGCTGAACCTCTATCGCATCGCTGCCGAAAAGGCCCCCTTCGCCAGCCCGGTGCGTGCAGCGGTTCGGTTCACCAGCGGATACGGCACCCGTCGCGACCCCAAGACCGGTGGCCGCCGGATGCATAACGGCGCAGATTTTGCCGGTGCTTCGGGCACCGATATCTTCGCCACAGCCGACGGTGTGGTCACCCACGCGGGCTGGCAATCGGGCTTTGGACGGCTGGTCAAGATCAAGCACGCCTTCGGGATTGAGACACTTTACGCTCATAACACCAAGATACGCGTAAAGGTTGGTCAAAGGGTCTCGCGCGGGGATCATATTGCTGATATGGGTAGCACCGGACGGTCCACCGGCACGCACCTGCACTATGAGGTGCGCGTGAACGGGAAACCTGTGAATCCAATGACTTACATCAAGGCTGCGAGAAATGTTTTCTAAGAGCAAAATCAACGAACCCGGATCGAAAGAGCCTGAGGCAGCAAAACCCGCCGCACCGGCCACTCCGGCGGCCCCTGCACCGGCTGAAACCAAGGCCAGCACCCCGCCCAAGCCCAAGCCGCCCGCATCGGTCCTGTCCTCGGACCTGCACATCACCGGCAACCTGAAGACCTCGGGCGATATCCAGGTCGAAGGCACTGTCGAAGGCGATATCCGCGCCCATCTGCTGACCATCGGCGAAACCGCCACCATCAAGGGCGAAGTCACCGCCGATGACGTTGTGGTTAATGGCCGCATCGTGGGCCGTGTGCGTGGCCTGAAGGTCCGCCTGACCTCGACCGCACGGGTCGAAGGCGACATCATCCACAAGACCATCGCCATCGAAAGCGGCGCGCATTTCGAAGGTTCAGTGCAGCGTCAGGACGACCCGCTGAACCCGGGCCGCAGCGCCAAGCCCGCTGGCAACCCGGCAGCGGAAGTGAAGAAATAAATCCGGCCCCCGGATTTCGGAAACCAACGCCGCAGCCCGCGCTGCGGCGTTTTTCTTTGCCCAAGCCGCAGCCCCTAAGCGGTCGGCTGGTTCCAGCTTGCGTCTGTCTCAATCACCGCCGCAACTGCCAACGCCTTCTCTGACAGATCAGGCGGCGTATCATCCGCAAAGGCCAACTGCTGCAACCTGCGATACATCGCCTGAGAGGTGTAAAAATCGAACACCTCGGTGCGCGCCGGGCTTTCCCAGAAGGCGGTCATCCAGACCGACTCGCGCCCCGGTACGCGCCCCGCACACCAATCCCGCCAGAACCGGTGGGCCAGAACCGCGCTGCGCTGCGCCGCCACCTGATCCAGCAGATCCTGCAGCGGCCAGCCAGCCAGCGCGAACATGCACAATGTATCGTCAAGCGCCTCGCCCATATCATCCGCAAGGGCGCGGTTCAGGTAAAGGCGCTGGAAGCGGTCCAGAACGCTCCATTCGTCGGCAGACCAGTTCGCGGCCACGCCTGTGGCGAACCGGTTCAGACTGACTTCGGGGCCGGCGTTGCTGACATCCTCGCCATAGGCCAGAATTTCCAGCACACGCGGCAGAAGATAACCCCATGTCGCTTTGGCGATCCCGCTGGGATCATAAGCCGCAAAGTACCAGTCCTGAACATAGCTCAGTGGCAGATCGCCGATCGGAGGGTTGAAGAAATCTGCCTCAATATCGGCATCCATGCAGCATCCCTCGCACACCTCGATGCTTGCAGGTTTGGGATAGGCGAACACGCGATAGGCCTCTTGCACAAGCTCGTAGAAAGGCTCGCCCACCGCGACCTTCGGAGTGAAAGGTTGTTTGCGTTCTTGCCCCATACGGACCCCGCTGAAAACTGAAGAGGGTCCCTCAGGTCTACCCCCGCGCCCTGCATCTGGCAAACCCATCGCCTGAAACGGGCCGCAAACTTCAATTTCACAAAAACTGATTTCTGAATTACACTCCACCCCATTGTTTTCCGGAGGAGATTTCATGTCATCAAAACTCATGGCCGAGTTTTTCGGCACGTTCTGGCTGGTCCTGGGCGGCTGTGGTAGCGCGGTTCTTGCGGCAGGTGTGGCCGATGTGGGTATCGGCTGGCTGGGTGTTTCGTTTGCATTTGGCCTGACGGTTCTGACCATGGCCTATGCCGTGGGTCATATCTCGGGCGGGCATTTCAACCCTGCGGTCAGTCTGGGCCTGATGATCGGAGGGCGGTTCGACGCCAAAGACCTGATCCCCTACTGGATTGCGCAGGTGATCGGCGCGATTGCCGCCGCTGCGGTGCTGTATCTGATCGTCAGCGGTGCGCCCGGTTTCGAAGGCGCGGGCGGCTTTGCCTCGAACGGATATGGCGAGGCGTCGCCCGAGGGGTACTCACTGATGTCGGCGCTGATCATAGAGATCGTGATGACCGCGTTCTTCATCGTGATCATTCTGGGCGCGACGTCTAATTTTGCGCCCGAAGGGTTTGCGCCCATCGCCATCGGCCTTGGGCTGACCCTGATCCACCTGATCTCGATCCCGGTGACGAACACATCCGTCAACCCGGCGCGATCAACCGGCGTTGCCCTGTTTGCCGACGGCCCGGCGCTGGCGCAGTTGTGGCTGTTCTGGGTGGCCCCGCTGATCGGTGCTGCAATCGGCGCCGTGATCTGGCGGGCAATGGGCGACGACTAAGCCCCAAAGCAAAGGCCCCGGCGCAATCCGCACCGGGGCCCTGTTCGTTCATTCGGTCACAGTGACCTTTTTCATCGCATCCGGCTGGCCGATGACCGCGCCATTCGGCCCGTCGCCGCGCTTGATCGCATCGACCACATCCATCCCGTCCGTGACCTGACCGACCACTGTGTACTGGCCGTTCAGGAACGGACCCGGCGCAAACATGATGAAGAACTGCGAGTTGGCACTGTCGGGATCCTGCGCCCGCGCCATACCGACCACGCCCCGGTCATAGTTATAGTCCGAGAACTCGGCAGGCAGGTCAGGACGGTCCGAGCCACCGGTGCCCGCGCGGCGCATATCCGCGCCAATACGGCCATGTTCGACATCGCCGGTCTGCGCCATGAAGCCGTCGATCACGCGGTGGAACACCACGCCATCATACTGACCAGCAGCTGCCAGTGCGGTGATCTGTTCGACATGCTGCGGTGCAAGATCCTCGAACAGGTCGACGGTGACAGTGCCGTTCGCACCCTCACCTTCGATTTCGATCTCAAGACCCGTGGCCAGCGCAGGGCTGGCCAACAGAGCGAATGCGGCGGCCAGCTTATACATCGGCGGCCACCTTGACGCTGATCATGCGGTCAGGGCTCGCAGGCGGCTCACCGCGTACGATGGCATCCACATGCTCCATCCCGTCGATGACGCGGCCATAGACGGTGTATTGACCGTTCAGGAAGTGGTTGTCCTTGAAGTTGATAAAGAACTGCGAATTGGCCGAATCCGGGTTGGCCGAGCGAGCCGCGCCCAGCGTGCCGCGATCATGGGGCAGTTTCGAGAACTCGGCCGGGACATTCGGCAGCGACGAACCACCGGTGCCCGCCATGCGGATGTTGAACCCGTCTTCCATGTCACCATGCTGCACGTCGCCGGTCTGCGCCATGAAACCGTCGATCACACGGTGAAAGGCCACGTTGTCATACTCGCCACCACGCGCCAGTTCCTTCATGCGGGCCGAATGCTGAGGGGCCACGTCCGGCAGCAGCTCGATCACGACGTTGCCGTCCTTCAGCTCGATGATGATCGTGTTTTCGGGGTCTTTGATCTCGGCCATCTGGCCCTCCTGTCTTTGAAACTTGCGCAAATACCTAAGACGCGGGGGCGCGAATGCCAAGTGACGCATTGACCTGAAGGCAAAATGCAGGAAAAGAACCGCCAGAAACTGGATGCAATGGGCAAGGATAAGCGCGATGGGCTGGAAATCTCTGGACGATATGGATCTGAACGGCAAACGGGTTCTGGTGCGCGTGGATATCAACGTGCCCGTCGCGGATGGCGTGGTCACCGATGACACCCGCATCCAGCGTATCGTGCCCACCGTGCGCGATATCCTCGCTGCTGGCGGCAAGCCGATCCTGCTGGCCCATTTCGGGCGCCCCAGAGGCGAACGTGTCGCTGAAATGTCCCTGAAACAACTGGTGCCCGCGCTTGAGGCGGCGTTTGCCGTTCCCGTCCGCTTTGCCGATGATTGCGTCGGGCCTGATGCCAAAACCGCCGCCGCATCACTGGGCGATGGAGAGGTCCTGCTGCTGGAAAACACCCGCTTCCATGCCGAGGAAACCAAAAACAGCGTGCCTCTTGCAGAAGGCATGGCAAAGCTGGGCGACGTCTATTGCAACGATGCCTTCTCGGCCGCCCACCGCGCCCACAGCTCGACCGAGGCGCTGGCCCGTCTACTGCCCGCCTGTGCCGGGCGCCTAATGCAACAAGAACTCAGCGCGCTTGAGGCCGCCCTAGGCGCGCCCAAACGCCCCGTCACGGCGGTTGTAGGGGGCGCGAAAGTGTCCACCAAGCTGGACCTGCTGGGCAACCTGATTGAGAAGGTTGATTATCTGGTCATCGGCGGAGGCATGGCGAACACGTTCCTTGTTGCGCAGGGGCTGGACGTCGGCAAATCTCTGGCCGAACATGCGATGACCGACACCGCCGCCGACATCCTCGGCAAGGCCGAAACCGCAGGCTGCACCATCGTTCTCCCGCGTGACATCGTCGTGGCCGAAGCATTCGAGGCCAACGCGCCGCATCAGGTTCTGCCCGCAGATCAATGCCCCGTCGACGCGATGATCCTCGACGCCGGACCCGAAAGCGTTGCCGCCGTCTCCGAGGTGCTGGAGAAAAGCCAAACCCTGATCTGGAACGGCCCGCTGGGCGCGTTCGAACTGCGCCCCTTCGACGCGGCCACCAACGCCGCCGCGCTGGAAGCCGCCGCCCTGACCCGCGGCGGCAAACTGACCTCGGTTGCAGGCGGGGGCGATACGGTCGCCGCGCTGAACGCCTCGGGCGCGGCAGCGGATTTCTCGTATATCTCGACCGCTGGTGGAGCGTTCCTGGAATGGATGGAAGGCAAGACCCTGCCGGGTGTGGCCGCACTGGATCAATAAACACGTCAAGGCCCAGCTTTTTGCGCAGAGGGGATTCACAAGGCGAATCACCTGTGACATAGTGCGTTCAGATGCCTGCAAAGGGCACGTTTCTGAGGCAGTTTGTTACACGGCGGTTAACACAGTGACCCGTTCCCATCGCCCCGGTCTGGGGGCTTTCATCTTTTTCTCGGTTGCTTTCATGCTCGGCGTCTATTTCACCTTTGCCGCCGTGCAGGGGGATTACGGCCTGTTTCGCCGTGTCGAGATTGCAGCAGAACGCACAGCGCTCTCGCATGATCTGGAACGGCTGAATTCCGAAATCGCCCGGATGGAGAACCTGACCCGCCGCCTGTCCGACACCTATCTGGACCTTGATCTGCTGGATCAGCAAGCGCGCTCAGTGCTCGGCATGATCCGCGCCGACGAAATCGTCATCCGCTGACAAGATTTTTCGACGAAAAGTCTCCGCACCTTTCCGGCCATGAAACAAGCGCTGCATCATAGAAAGATGCGCGCCCTGCCCCCGCGTCACTTTTACCCTCGCCAGATGAAGCGAAATGCCTTAGAAGATAGTTTAACGCTAAACTATCTTGCCGAAAGGGGGAGATCGCCACAATGGCTGCGCGAAAAACCACAAAGAAACCAAACGTTTCTGCGGAAGAACTGACTACATACTACCGCGAGATGCTGCTGATCCGCCGATTCGAAGAAAAGGCGGGCCAGCTTTACGGTATGGGTCTGATCGGCGGGTTCTGCCACCTTTATATCGGACAAGAGGCGGTTGTTGTCGGTCTCGAGGCTGCCGCGAAAGAAGGCGATAAGCGTATCACCTCTTATCGCGACCACGGCCACATGCTGGCTTGCGGCATGGATCCGGGCGGCGTCATGGCCGAACTGACCGGGCGCGAGGGCGGCCTGTCCAAGGGCAAGGGCGGCTCGATGCATATGTTCTCGAAAGAGAAGCATTTCTACGGCGGCCATGGCATCGTCGGCGCGCAGGTCCCGCTGGGCGCCGGTCTGGCCTTCGCCGACAAGTATAAAGAAAACGGCGGCGTCACCTTCACCTATTTCGGCGACGGTGCGGCGAACCAGGGTCAGGTCTACGAGACCTTCAACATGGCCGCCCTCTGGGATCTGCCGGTGATCTTCGTGATCGAGAACAATCAATATGCCATGGGCACCGCCCAGGCGCGGTCGACCTCGAGCAAAGACATCTATCTGCGCGGCGAAGCGTTCGGCATCCCCGGCGAAATCGTTGACGGCATGGATGTGCTGGCGGTCAAGGCTGCTGGCGAAAAGGCCGTGGCGCATTGCCGCGCGGGCAAGGGTCCCTACATCCTCGAGGTCAAGACCTACCGCTACCGTGGCCACTCGATGTCCGACCCGGCCAAGTACCGCACCCGTGAAGAGGTTCAGAAGGTCCGCGAACAAAGCGACCCGATCGAACACGTGCGCGACCTGCTGCTGACCGGTAAACACGCGACCGAGGATGACCTGAAAGCGATCGACAAAGAGATCAAAGAGATCGTCAATCAGGCCGCCGAATTCTCGAAAGAAAGCCCCGAGCCGTCGCTGGACGAGCTCTGGACAGATATCTACGCCTGAGAGGACGAATAAGACATGGCAACCGAAATTCTCATGCCCGCCCTTTCGCCCACGATGGAAGAGGGCACGCTGGCCAAATGGCTGGTCAAGGAAGGCGACACCGTATCCTCGGGCGACATCATGGCCGAGATCGAAACCGACAAGGCGACGATGGAATTCGAAGCCGTCGATGAAGGCATCGTCGGCAAGATCCTGATCGCAGAAGGCACCGAAGGGGTAAAGGTCAACACCCCCATCGCGGTGCTGGTTGAAGAAGGCGAAGACGCCTCTGCCCTGCCCGCGGCTGCACCCGCAGCCGCAGCGGTGACCGAAGCCGCCCCTGCGGCGGTCGAGGCCCCCGCTCCTGCGTCGGCCCCTGCTGCTCCGGTCGTCGACCTATCGCCTGACTGGCCTGCCGACGCCGAGATGGCGCAGCAGACCGTCCGCGAAGCCCTGCGCGACGCGATGGCCGAAGAGATGCGCAGCGATGAAGACGTCTACCTGATGGGCGAAGAAGTCGCCGAATATCAAGGCGCGTACAAAATCTCCCAAGGTCTGCTGGACGAATTCGGCGGTAAACGCGTGATCGACACCCCGATCACCGAGCACGGCTTTGCCGGTATCGCCGTGGGGTCTGCCTTTGGCGGCCTGAAACCGATTGTCGAGTTCATGACCTTCAACTTCGCCATGCAGGCAATTGATCAGATCATCAACTCTGCTGCCAAGACGCTCTATATGTCCGGTGGTCAGATGGGCTGCCCCATCGTGTTCCGTGGCCCCAACGGTGCCGCCGCCCGTGTGGCCGCGCAGCACAGCCAAGACTACGCCGCGTGGTACATGCAGATCCCCGGCCTGAAGGTCGTCATGCCCTATTCGGCGGCCGACGCCAAAGGCCTGCTGAAATCGGCGATCCGCGACCCCAATCCGGTGGTCTTCCTGGAAAACGAAATCCTCTACGGCCGGTCTTTCGACGTGCCGCAGGTGGATGACCTGACCGTGCCGCTGGGCAAGGCCCGCACCTGGCGCGAAGGCTCGGACGTGACCATCGTCAGCTTCGGCATCGGCATGCAATACGCTCTGGAAGCCGCCGACAAACTGGCCGAAGACGGCATCAGCGCCGAGGTGATCGACCTGCGCACCATCCGCCCGATGGACACCGGCGCGATCATCAACTCGGTGATGAAAACCAACCGTCTGGTGACCGTCGAAGAAGGCTGGCCGCAAGGCTCGGTCGGCGGCTACATAAGCTCGGTCGTGATGCAGGAAGCGTTTGACTATCTCGACGCGCCCGTCATCACGCTGACCGGCAAGGACGTCCCGATGCCCTATGCCGCAAACCTCGAAAAGCTGGCCCTGATCACCACCGATGAGGTGATCGCCGCCGTCAAACAAGTGACCTACCGGTAAGGAGCGACAAACAGATGCCCACCGAAATTCTGATGCCCGCCCTTTCACCCACTATGGAGGAAGGCACGCTTGCCAAATGGCTGGTCAAAGAAGGCGACACCGTCTCCTCGGGAGACCTGCTGGCCGAGATCGAAACCGACAAGGCCACGATGGAGTTCGAGGCTGTTGACGAAGGCACCATTGGCAAGATCCTGATCCCTGAGGGTTCCGAAGGGGTCAAGGTCAACACAGCGATAGCGGTCCTGCTGGAAGACGGCGAAAGCGCCGATGACATTGGCACCGCACCTGCGGCAGCACCCGCGGCTGCGCCCGCAGCCGCCGCGGGCAACGAGGCCGCCGCGTCAGCGGCGTCCGAGGCGCCTGCCCCTGCTCCGGCAGCTCCGGCCAAAGCGGACGGCGGTCGTATCTTCGCCTCGCCGCTGGCCCGTCGCATCGCCGCGCAAAAGGGTCTGGACCTGGCGCAGATCACCGGCACCGGACCGCATGGCCGGATCGTCAAAGCCGACGTCGAAGGCGCAACCGCAACCGCTCCGGCCCCCGCCGCAGCGCCTGCCGCAGCCGCCCCGGCAGCCGTAGCTCCGGCTGGTCCCTCTGCGGATGTCGTGGCCAAGATGTACGAAGGTCGCGACTACGAGGAAGTCAAACTCGACGGCATGCGCAAGACCATTGCCGCGCGTCTCAGCGAAGCCAAACAGACCATCCCGCATTTCTACCTGCGCCGCGATATCAAGCTGGACGCGTTGCTCAAATTCCGCAGCCAGTTGAACAAGCAGTTGGAAGGCCGGGGCGTCAAGCTCAGCGTCAACGACTTCATCATCAAGGCCGTCGCCAACGCGCTTCAGCAGGTTCCCGAATGCAACGCCGTCTGGGCGGGCGATCGGGTTCTGCAACTGAAACCTTCGGACGTGGCCGTTGCGGTCGCCATCGAGGGCGGTCTGTTCACCCCCGTCCTGCAGGACGCTGACACCAAGTCGCTGTCTGCGCTTTCGACCGAGATGAAGGACCTCGCCGGTCGTGCCCGCGAACGCAAACTGGCCCCGCATGAATATCAGGGCGGCACCTTCGCAGTCTCGAACCTCGGCATGTTCGGCATCGACAATTTCGACGCCATCGTGAACCCGCCGCACGCCGGTATCCTTGCCGTCGGCACCGGCCTCAAAAAACCGGTTGTGGGCGATGACGGAGAGCTGACGGTCGCCACCGTGATGTCCGTCACCATGTCGGTCGATCACCGGGTCATTGACGGCGCGTTGGGTGCGCAACTGCTGCAAGCCATCGTAGAAAACCTCGAAAACCCGATGGTCATGCTGGCCTGATCAAACACCACCCGCCGGGGTCAAGCCCCCGGCGGGTACCCTCACGATCACCGCCACGATGTGAGCAAGCGTGATCGCCCGGCTGGTTGCCCAAGCAATCGCCTTCCCCCACCTTTGGTGCAGACGGTTTTGCAAACCCAGAGGTGGACCATGCGTTTTTCTGATCTGACCAAAACCCTGCTGTTGGTGACTCTGACGGCGATTGCGCTGCCCGCCGTGGCAACAGCGAAGCCCAACAGCTATCCCGGCGAAAACTCCAAGTTCAAATCCAACGATCCCGCCGTCATCGCACGGCAGAACGCCGAGCGCGAACGGCGGATCGAACTGCGCAAACAACGGCGCGAGGAACGCAGGCGCGCACGGCAAGAGCGGCGCAACAACCGTTCAAACTGATTTAGGATTACTGGTCCTTGCCCAGCATGTGATCCATCGAAATCGACGGCTGATCACAGCCCGCCTCACCCACGATCTTGGCCGGAATACCCGCCACGGTCGTGCAGGCGGGTACCTCTTGCAACACCACCGAACCGGCAGCGATGCGGCTGCAATGGCCCACTTCGATATTGCCCAGAACCTTGGCCCCGGCCCCGATCAGCACGCCATCGCCAATGGTGGGATGGCGCTGTTCCTCTTCCTTGCCGGTCCCGCCCAGCGTCACCGAGTGCAGCATCGAGACGTTGTCGCCGACCACCGCCGTCTCACCGATCACGATGGAATGGGCGTGGTCGATCATGATCCCCTTACCGATCTTGGCGGCGGGATGAATGTCGATCCCGAAAATCTCGGACGACCGCATCTGGAAGAAATAGGCCAGATCATGCCGCCCCTTCTGCCAGAGCCAATGCGCCACGCGATAGGCCTGCATGGCCTGATAGCCCTTGAAATACAGGATCGGCTGCAGCAGCCGGTGGCAGGCCGGGTCACGCTCATAGACCGCCATCAGGTCGGCGCGGGCCGCCTCGATCAGCGATTTGTCATGGGCATAGGCTTCGTCCACGATCTCGCGCAGCACCATCATCGACATCTCGTTCGAGCACAGCTTGGCCGAGATACGATAAGACAAGGCCCGCTCGAGGCTGCGGTGATGCAGAACGCAAGCATGCACCAAACCGCCCATCAGCGGCTCTTTCTCGACCGCTGCGTGGGCCTCGGATGTGATGCGATCCCAGACCGGATCGACAGGGGTGACTTGGCTGCGCGTTTCAAACATGGTTTTGATCCTTTGCTCCGCCTAGAATGCCATCTAGTCGCAAAATCACCAAACGCAAACCCTTGATGTGCTGCACAACGAAAAATGAACGCTGACGATCTGAACCATTTCAAACAGTTGATCCACAAACGCCTGACCGAGATCGAAGCCCAGTCCGCCTCGGGGCAAGAGGCGCAGTCGGTTGTTGAGCTGGATCAGCAAGCCGTTGGCCGGCTCAGCCGGATGGATGCGCTGCAAAATCAGGCCATGGCCAAGGCTCAGCAGGTGCGCAGGGATACCGAGACCCGCCGTCTTCGGGCGGCTCTGGCACGCATGGACGCGGATGAGTTCGGATATTGCGAGGATTGCGGCGATGATATCGCGCGCGGTCGGCTGGAACTGGATCTGGCCGCCACAAAATGCGTCAGTTGCGCCTCTGGCTAGTCTGAAACCGGATCAGATGGCGCAGAACCATCTCAAAACACTGGCAATATTGCACATCGTCAAATCCGGGCTCATCCGCCAGCACGCGGCTGCGCGCGACCGCCATCAGCGATCCGTTTCCGTAAAGCGGGTGCAGACGCCCGGTTGCTCGGGCATGACGATCCGCCAGTTCCGCCTCGGCGATCATCCGGGTGCATAGCCGATCCCGTTCCGGCGACGGCACGGCCAGCAAAGCCCGCGCCGCCGCGCTGATATCGCCGTGCAGGACGGGGCGCATCGGTGCGTCTTATCCGACCTGCAGCCGCGCAAAGGCCCCCGGTCCATAGCTGGCCGAGACCTGAGCAACCGCGACCTCGTAAGGTCCGCTCAGACCGTCCTCAAGCTTCATGGCACCGGAATACTGCCAGTTCGACGCGCTGACGACCGTCTCACGCAGCACTGCACCGGCTGCAAGGACCCGAACAAGGTAGGATTCGCTTTCTTCGCCCAAGGGCACCTCCAGCCCGTCCCAGTCATCCCCGTCGATCCGCGTCCGCCGTATCCATGAGACATCATCGCCCGCAGCCGAAATCTGCACCCTTAGATGGGCGGGTGCGTAAGGCCTCAGCCCGTTGCCATCAAATGCCTCAACCAGATGCACATAGGCCGGGTCCTCATAGCTGCGCGTGGCCGGGCCGATGCGGTAATGCTTGGCCACCCGCCGCTCGGTGCGCAGCAGCCCGGTCTGATAAACGCGCTCATCCAGCAGCACAAAGGTCGAGCCTTCTGGCCAGACATCCGGCATCAGCGCATCCGTGCCCAGCTGTCCGCGCAGCCGCCCAGACAGGGTATAGACGCCGGTTTCCTGCAGGACCGCATCGGAGAACTGGAACAGCTCCCAATTGCCGGGCGTACCATCCCCGATCGCCGCCAGATTGGCCCCGCCCAGCAGCGCCGACCGGGGCCGCGATTCCAGTAGTCCGTCGATCAGGTTGACCCGCAGCGCGGGCCCTTCGTCCCAGATACCGGCACCGGCGCGGCGCAGCGGGGTTTCGGTGAAACCGATCACCGCCTGCCCGGCGATGACCTGATGCAGCGTATAATCCTCATCCTGCGCCGCCGAATACACCGCCACGCTGCCGGGCCAGGGATCCGCTGACACCGCCAGATACGGCGCGTGCGGCACCTCAGACCCGGTGATCAACGGCAAATCCATGAACACCGGCAGCACCGGCACCGGAGCGATAAACGGCTTGGTCGCCACCCCATCATCGGCCACATCCGAGGCCGCATAGACACCCGGCTCGATCCGCACGGCATCCGCCAGCTGCATCTCGGCCTGTTCCAACCGGTCGATCCGATAAAGCGCACCCGCGCCCTGCCCGGCCCCCGGCAGCCGCACCACATCGCCTGCGCCCACATGCAGCAGCGACGGCGGCAGCGCAAATCTCGCCGTCTCACGCGAGACGCGGGATTCGCTCAGCCACCGTTCGACCGTCTGCCGCCCTTCGGCGCGGGTCATCGACAAGGGCATCTCGTTCACCGCCACCGCATGGGTGCGGTCATCGGGCAGAACCGCCTCTTCCGCGACCACATCGTGATCCGCATCCGACTGCACAAACCGCAGACGCACGCGGCCGGTCATCTCGGCTTCGGCCTCGCGGCGATGTTCGACCGTGCCGTCGAGGTCGGAACTGATAGCGATCTGCTCGGGGTTCAGATCATATGCCCGCCGTCCGTCACGGGTGCGGAATACCAGCACGCCATCGCGCTCAATCGCATCAAACCCGTATCGCAGCATCAGTGGCTGCAGAGCCTGACGCGCGTTCATCACATCCTCGACAGCATAGCCGCGAACCACGCCATACAGCGCCGAGACGTCGATATCCGTCACCCCCGCGCCATGACAGATCTCGGTGACGACCGAGGCCAACGTGCGCGACCCCGACCGCCCGTTCAGCCAATGCCCACGGGCATAGTTCTCTCCATCGGTCCATTGCGACCGCAAGTTCGGAAAGATCGGATAAGGCCGCGCATCCCAGGCCCAGACATAGGCGTTCGCCATATCCACCATCGGCCCGCCATAGATGTCCGAAACCGGATTAACCTGCGGATCACCCCAATAGCCCAGCATCGCCCTCAGATATTGCACCAGAATGAAGTCATCCCGCATCCCGTTGGAATATTTCGGCAATTCCGACTCGGACGATTTCGGGTCCAGAAACTTGTTCGGCTGGTTGGTGCCCTTGTCGATGGCCGCACAGCCTAGTTCCGTAAACCAGATCGGCTTTGACCCCGGCACCCAGGCGGTCGGGTTGTCTTGCCTCACCCCGCCAATCCGTTCGTGATGCCGGTTGCCCCACCAGTTGCGCACATCCTTGTACCGCCAGACCCAGGGCTCGCCATGGGTGTCATCGGTGATCGGTGTCCGCACCTGCGCCTCGGCAGCTTCGGGCGAGGCATAGTACCAGTCATAGCCCTCGCCGCCCTCGATATTGCCGCGCAGATAGTCCAGATCGTAGATCGACCCGGCATCCGCATCCGCATGACTGTCCCCCTCGCGCCAGTCGGACAGGGGCATGTAGTTGTCGATGCCGACAAAGTCGATATTGGTGTCGGCCCACAGCGCATCCAGATGGAAATACCGGTCACCGCTGCCATCCTGCGGCTGATAGCCGAAATACTCGGACCAGTCGGCGGCATAGCCGATCTTGGTGCCCGATCCCAAAATCTTGCGCACCTCAGCGGCCAGAGACCGCAACTGTGCCACCGCCGCAAAGCCCGAGGCCCCTCGGATCTGCGTCAGCCCGCGCAGCTCTGATCCGATGCAGAATGATGCCACGCCGCCTGCCACCTTGCACAGGGCCGCATAGTGCAGGATGAACCGCCGCAGCCCCCATTCCTGCGGGCCGCTATAGGTCACCTTGCCCCCGCTGGTGGAAAACTGAGACGCCCGCGCCGTTCCGAAAAACGCTGCAACCTGCGCATCCGCCGCCGCCGTCTGATCCGGCGAGCCCGCGCGCCCAGGTGCCACATCCAGCGTGATCCGCCCCCGCCAGGGCAGATGGGGCTGATCCCCCGCGTCAGACCACGGATCGGGCAGCCCGTTGCCCTCCAATTGCTCCATCAGAATGAACGGATAGAACATGACCCGCTTGCCGGTCTTCTTCAGCCGCTTGATCGCCTGAACCACCGCCGCATCCGCAGGCGTTCCGCCATAGACCGGCCGCCCATCCTTCCACCGGACGGTTTGGGCCGCCGCGCGCGACACGCCCGACACGCGCCACGGCATGTTCTTGCCATCGGCGCTTTTGCGTTCGACCTTTGGGCGGATCTGGCATTCGCCGCAGCGCAGATCATCACCAAACCAAGACACGATCAGCGAGGCCGCTTCGCACCCCGGTAGTTCGCGGCTCAGCGCCCGCGTCGAGGTCTCCAGATCAGACCGGCCCGAGCGTGAATTGACATTCGCCGCCCAACTGCGCCCCTTACCCTTGGTGTAGTTCACCTGAGACGAGGCCAGCGCATATTCGCCCGTCCCCGGCATCAGCGCCACGCCCTTGATGATCCGCGACAGGGCATCCTCGGCATCCGGCAGCCCGTCCTGTTCCTGCCGCACCACCTCGAAGGAAAACTGAGGCACACGGTTGCCATAGGCCGCCAGCGCCAGGTCTTCGATCACCACATAGGCAGTGCCGCGATAGGCGGGCACCTGGCCCGCCCCCTCGATGGCCTCCATCAGCGGATCGGGCAACTGATCCGGTCCGCCGCGATAGATGCGCATGTTCAGCGACCTGCGCTCGACCTCCTCACCATCGGCCCAGATGCGTGTCACATCCGCCACTTCGCCCGCGCCCACGGCAATCGCCAGCGAAATGGAATAGCTATAGCTATGGGTCGTGGTCGTCACCTCGGCAGGCTTGGGCTTGCCCTTGCCGCCGCCCGTGGACTGGGTCGAGGTCGACGTCGTCCGCGTTTCCAGAAAGTCCGAGGCCCAGATGACCTGCCCCCCGACCCGCATCCGGCCATAGACCGTCGCAACCGGCGCACCCTCGCCGGTTTCGGTCAGGCGGAACCGGTCGAGACGCCCGGTCTCGACCACCTCGCTGCCGCCGCCCATCACGGATTGCCCCATCAGCCGGTTGTCGATCACCCGGCCCAGCGTCGCCCCCACCGCACGGCCAATGATCGCCGTCGACAGACCCGCGACCGAGCCGCCAATCGACCCGCCCAGCGCCGCGCCCGCGGCAGACAGAAGAATTGTAGCCATCAGAGACCCTCCTGCGGGAATGCAAAACAGGCGACGACGCGGCGACGCCACGGCTCGCTGAGTGTGTTTTCGACAACGCCATGCCCGGAATAAGCGTGGATAAAGCGCAGCGGATCACGGTCGCTGACAATGCCCAGATGCTTGGCCACCGCCGCATCCCGCATCCGGAACAGCAGCACATCGCCCGGGGCCATGTCCGCAGGCGATTTCTCGACCAGATGGCGGCGGGCGGCGGCCCACATGCGCTCCTCGCCCTGTGGCTCGGACCAATCCATGCTATAAACCGGCACCACTTCGGGCTCATGCCCCTGCACGGCGCGCCAGACACCGCGCAGCAGGCCCAGGCAATCCGCCCCCGCACCGCGGACCGAGGCCTGATGCACATAAGGCGTCCCCAGCCAGCCGCGCGCCTCGGTTACAATATTCTGCCTTACCTGTGTCACCGCCTGCTGCCCCCTCTGTTCCGGTTGCCTTTCTTCGGCACCGCCATCACCCAATCCTCATGCGGAAGATCGGGAAATCCCTGAAAGTTCAGAATGTTGCTGAACTTCAACCGGCAGGTACTCATGCGTTTGTCACACCCCGCCGTCAGTTGCACCCGGTCGCCCACGGCCAGCCCGTCGCCAATCCCCGACCACAGCGTGACGCTGCGCCCGTCACCCTCGCGCTGGTCTTGCTTGACTGAGGCCCACAGCCCCTGCGCCGCTCCATCCAGCACATCCAGCCTGCCGCGCTCGAACCAGCCCTCGTCCGCGCCCTCGGCGCCGCGCAGGCGCAAGATGGTGCCTTCGACGCCGATGATCACGGCCTCGGCCCGATAACCCGGCGTGTCCAGGGCAAAGCGACACGCACCGTCGCCCAGCACAGCCGTACAGGGTTTCTGATAAATCCGCCCCAAGGGCCGGTTCAGCAAATCGGTCAGCCCGCGCAATTCCGCATGAAACGCCCCGCCTGCCCGCCGTAGCTCACCAATCGAGCCGCGAAACTGCAGCATCCGCTGCTCAGGATCAGCCCAATTGACCAGCCAGGCCCGCACCTCGGCCCCGTCAAAGCGCCCCGCCTCGATATCCTCTTCCCGGACCGAGGCATCAGACAGCGCGCCCATCGCCTCGGTATTATCGATCGACAGGCCGGTTGCCTGCTCGATGGCCGCAGCGGTCAGACCGGTGCTGGCTTTGAAGACCAGCCCGTCAAAGCTCAGCTCCATGTCGTGATCGGTGAAGCCATAGACCTGCCCATCGCTGCGCGTGATGGCCCAACACCGGCAGGTCGTCGTCAACCCGCCCTGCAAATGCGCCTGCAGCGCCTGTTTGTCGCCGTTCATCAGACCCGCACCTCAACCACCGGCACGTTCGGCACGTCCCCGGCCTGAAAGCTGGCAACACTGGTCTGAATCTTGTCGGTGTCGAACCGCACCGGCACGTCAAACTCAAACCCGGCGGTGATTTCAACCTGTTCGGGCGGAGGCGTGGTGAATGTCACGCAGCCCGTGGCCAGATCGACCTCGAAATCCACGCCTTCGCGCAGCGCGTCCTGATCCAGCCCCAGCTTTACGGTGCCCAGCACCGGCTTCACGATCGGCCGCACATAGCTTGCCCCGCCCGAGCTATAGGTCTTGACCAGCTGAAACTCGACCGTCTCTCCATCACCGCGCGCAATCACCTGATCGCCCTGAGCGACCTCAGCCGTCGCCGCGCCCGATTTGAAATCCGACCAGTCCTTCCAGCGAAACCCGAACATCTGCCCCTGCCGCGCCTCGAAGAACGAGATCAGCGTCTCGATATCATCCAGCGACCGCATCCCCAGACCCGCATCATAGCGCCTGCGCGAATGCGCCCACGGCGTGTTGCGTTCCTCGAACCCGTTGGCCAGCGTCACGATATCCGTGCGCCGTTCCGGCCCGCCCACCGAGCCAAAGCTCAGGCTGGCCGGAAATCTCACCTCGTGAAAATTCATGCTCTGCTCCCCTTACCTATTGCGATTGCCGCGACCCAAAGCGCGGCTCATCTGCGCCGCGATCTGACCCTGAGACCGGCGGAACCCCTGCACATCGGGGGTGGAGATGTTCATCACCACGTTGACCGCACGGCCCCCGCCCTGCGTCCGCACGCCCAGCTTGCCATCAGCCCCGCGCGCCAGCGGCATGATCGCCTCGGGCCCGGCCTCGCCCATCAGCCCGGTGCCACCGCGCATCGGGAACATGGTCGGGCTGCTGACCACGCCGCCATTGGCAAACGGCATCACGCGGCCCTGAGAGAAACTGCCACCATCCGCAAAGGGCAAAATGCCCTGCACCAGACTGCCAACCCCATTGGCCAGCATGCCTCCAAAATGATCCGTCACCGGCTTGATCGCCGCCGAATAGGCCGTGCGGATCATCGAGTTCTTCAGCACATCCAGCGCCCCGGACAGGTTCATCCCATCCAACACCACGCCATCAAACGCCTTGCGCAACCCGCCGGACATGCCACGTTCCAGCGTCGCCACATCCTTGCCGGTCTCTTCGAACGCGGCCCTGATGCGCTTCATCTGCCCGTCAAACGCTCCGGCCATGGTCGCCGCATCGCCCAAGGCATCACCCAGCGCCTCTCCCCGCTCCTGCAGGTCGTCAAACCCCTCACGATCCGTCATCACGCTCTCCTTGTTCCTTGTCCGGATAGGCCGCCAGCAGCGCATCAAGCCCCGCCCGGTTCATCGCAGGCATCCCCGCGCCCTGCCCCAGCATCAGCCGCAACTCAGCCGGGGTCAGACGCCAGAACTGTTCCGGCGTCAGACGCAGGCCCAGAAACCCGGCCCGCATCAGAGTGGGCCAGTCGAACCCGCTCACTCGGGCACCATGAAGGCGCGCGCCAGCAGTTCCGCTGCCGCCCGCGCGCCCGCCATCGGCCCGCCTGCGATCTCGGCATGCAGCAGGTCGGCACGGCTCACCTGAGCGCCGCCGCCACGTAACCCCGCGACAAGCAAAGCCAGCACATCGCCGCTGGAATACCCGCCGCCCTCGAACCGTTGCACCAGCTCAACCAGAGACCCGGCCTGCAACGCCTGCTCCAATTCCGCCAAAGCACCCAAAGTCAGCTTGAGCACTCGCTGCTCCCCATCGATGGTCAGCGCCACCTCGCCCGTCCACGGATTGGCCATCAGAGCGCCGTAAAGCTCAGCGCACCAGCGCTTGCCATGCTCATCTCATAGGTCGCCTCACCGTTATGCGAGCCCGCATATTCGATGCTGCTGACCTGAAACGGGCCTTCGACAATGCCGAAATCCGGGATGATCACCTGAAACCCCGGCGTTTCACCGTCAAAGAACAGCTGACGCGCACGCTCGTCGGTCCCCGCATCCTTGAACACGCCCGAGCCGGAAATCGCAGCGGATTTCACCCCCGCTCCCGACAGCAACTCGCGCCACCCGCCCTGACTTTCCAGGCTGGTGACATCCACGCTTTCCGCGTTGAAACTAATCCGCGTGGCGCGAAGCCCCGCGATGGTCTCGAACAGGCCAGTGCCGTTCATATCCACTTTGACCAACAGGTCTTTTCCGTTCTGGGCAGCCATATGCTCTCTCCGTTGATTGCTTAGTCGTCTTCCACGCGCGCGCGGAATCTCAGATCGATCTGGCGGATCGCGCCGCCGGTTCCCGTGCGCCGGGCGCTGGCGCGTTCGAACCACAGGCCCACAAGGCGGCCCCGGTTCAGGGCCAGCGCCGCACCTTCCAGCGCGTCACACACCGCGCCCGCCAGCGTTTTGGCCGCACCAAAGCCTGCCGCCTCGGACACCACCGACACGGTGAACCGATGCACAGCCCCCGCGCCTGACCGGTCCGAGGCATCGCGCACCTCCTCCGGCCCCAGCGTCACGTAGGTCTGCGGTAAAACCCCCGAGGGCACCGCATCATAAATCGCCCCGCCCGACAGCGCGCCGACCTGCGCATCCGCTGATAACTGTTGAAACACCGCCGCTTGCAACGCGGCCGATACGCCGTAGCTCATGCCGCCACCTCTTCGTCTGCAAAACAGGTCAGGTACTGGCCGCGCGGGTCACGCTCTGCCACCGCACGGATCACAAACCGGCGCGTCCCTTCGGCAAACCGCTGATCCGGCGCAGGCCGCATCGAGGACCCCTCGGGGGCGCCGCGCACTACGATCCGATAGCCAACCCGCGACACAGATGCGCCACCCACAGCCCGCTCCGCCCCGCTGCGCGCTGTCACCTCGGCCCAAAGCGCGCCCAAAGCGGCCCATGTCTCGGTGTACCCGCCCGCGCCATCGGCCACGCGCGTCGGGGCCTCCAGTACCAGCTTGCGGTTCAGTCGCGGCGTGCTCATTGCATCACCCCCGCGCCAAAGCGCACCGTGCGATAGCGCTGGATCAGGCTGGTCACGCCAAAGGGCATACACCCCGCGCCCAGCGCCGTTTCATCCCGGTATTCATAGTAATGCGCCGCCAGCAGCAGCACCGCCTGCCCCAGATCGGCGGGCAAACCGCCCCAATCCGCAGCCATCCCGGCCGTGAAACCGATCTTCACCGACCCACCCGTCTGCACCCTTGGCAAACAAGACCCAGCGGGGCGCAACCGAGGGCGCTGCGTGTCACGCTCCAACCGGAACATCGCCGCATCCACCACAGTCTCGACCCCCGCCGCATCGCTCAGCGTCACCGCACCGATCGAGACCACCGGGGCCACCGGCAGAACCTCGCCCGCCGGATCGCGCCAGGCACTAACGGTCCACGAGAAATCCCGCTCGATCAGCACCTTGCCGGTCCGCGCCTCAATCGCCGCAAGCGCCGCGCGCAGAAACCCTTTCAGCACCTCGTCCTGCACGTCCGCCTCGGCGAACCCCGTGCCCAGCCGCAGATGCGCCTCGAACTGATCCACTGGCAGCGCCGCATCCGCGATGACGGTTTCTTCGATCAACATCATCCATTCACTCCGCAATCTCGGACCCCTCCGGGGGCCTCTGTCAGGAAAATGACGGGCACGCGCCGCCCCACGTTGCTCGGACGGAGGGGAGCAGCTAGACAACGCGAGGGTTCACCCCGGCCCGTACCCGCCGCCCGAGGGGCCGAAACCCCCCGGATTCAGCCCGCGGTTCAGGCGGTGCCGAATTTCACCAGCTTGATCGCAGCAAAATCGCTTACGTCACCGCCCACACGCTTGGTTGCGTAGAACAGGACATGCGGCTTGGCGCTGAACGGATCGCGCAGCACGCGCAGATCGGGACGCTCGGCAATGGTGTAGCCCGCCTGGAAATCACCAAAGGCAATCGAGAAACTGTCGGTACCTGCATCCGGCATATCCTCGGCAATCAGCACCGGGTATCCCATCAGACGCGCAGGCTCACCCGCCGCCAAACCGTCCGACCACAGGAAGCGGCCATCGCTGTCCTTCAGCTTGCGGATCAGACCCGCGGTTTTCGAGTTCATCACGAAGGTGCCATTGACCCGGTACTGCGCGCCCAGCGCATAAACCACATCCACAATGGCATCCGCATCGACACCGCCATCCGTGCCGGTCGCCACATAGCCCAGATTGCCCCAGGCCCAGACGTCATTGTCAACCTTGGCATGATCCAGAATACCCTTGGGCTTGTCCGCCCCATCGCCACCAATAAACGCCGCCGCCTCAGCCCGCGCGAACTTGTCGGCAATACGACCGGCCAGCCAGCCCTCAACATCAAACGCGCTGTCATCCAGCAAGCGTTGCGAGGCTTTGGGCAACGCGCTTAGTTCGTGCAGCGGGATGGAGATCCGATCAATCGACGGCGTCGCGGTCTCAGTCGTGGCCGAGGTCTCATCCGCCCAACCCGCGCCCACGTCGGTATGGTCGATCAGCACGTCGAACGAGTTCGCCTCGACATTCACCACCGACGCGATCGAGCGGATCGAGGCGGTCGAATTCAGCACCGACTTGATCATCTCAGCCGTCTGCGGATCAACCAGATAACCGCCATCGCTGTTCACCGCGCTCGACAGCGATTTGGCCTCAATCTCCAGCCCGCGCAGCCCGTCATCCTCGCCCGAACGCACATAGGCGTCGAACGCCTTCTGATGCGGTGCGCCGTCCTCAACGGATGCCGCAAGATGCGGGCGTGCCGCGATGGTTGATTTACGATCCAGCATGGTCAGTCGCTCTTCTGTCTGTTGCAGTTTGGTTTTAACTTCGGCCTTGAGGCCCTTGAATTCATTCACGAAGCCAGCCATCGCCTGCTTCACCTCCTGAACCAGGGGCGCACCCTCTCCGGTCAAGCCCGGGGTCTCGGTCTTGCTCATCAGCACTTCCTTATTGGGGGGTTGAGGCGCTAGATCCGCGCCAGCTCCTGCCGGGCGTCATTGAACGCCTCGGCAATACTGCGCCAGGTGTTTTCAACGTCAGGCTCACCACCCTTCGCCGCCACCCGCGCACTGGGCAGCATCGGGAATGTCACCAAGGACACCTCCCACAGCTCCAGTTCGGTCAGGACACGTTGGCCCTTGTCATTCTTAACGGCCCGCTTGGTGCGATAGCCAATCGACAGGCCATCCATCGCGCCTGCCCGGATCAACTCAGCCGCCTCACGCCCCTTCTGCGTGGCCTCCAGCAGACGCCCCTTGACCCACAGGCCACGGTCATCCTCGCGCACCTCATCCCAGACGCCGATAGGCTGCGCCGGATCATGCTGCCACAGCATCTTGACCCGCTGACCCGCCTTGGACAGCCCGTCAAGCGAGCCTTGATACGCCCCGCGCTGCACCACGTCGCTGCCCTGATCGACCTGCCCAAACAGGCTGGCATAACCCTCGATCACCGCATCCTCGGTCACCGACAGCCCGTCGCCAAACCGCGCGAATTTATGTTCCAAATCCATGAACTTCTCCATGTAACCCACTGACATTACGGCGCTACCACCAGTAACGACTGAAACGCTTGCGCCAAAATCACCGCGACCACGCCGTAAACCGTCAGCCACAACCGCTTCTCCAGCCGCTCCATCATCTCTTCGATCTGATCCAACCTGCGGCACAGATGCGCGTGCTGGATCTCGGCCACCCGCTCATGCGCAGCCAGCCTCAGCCCCGGCGCACACTCGAACGAGGGATAGTCACCCATCGCCACGCTCCGGCAGCCCCAGCAACGCGCGCTTCTCGGCATCGCTCAGGAAATCGGCCCCGTTGACCCGCGCCCATTGCGCATCGCGCTCCGCCGACAGCGCAGGCACCTGATCCATGTCGGGTTTCAGCACCAGATCCTCACCCGAGAACCCCGCCAACCATTCCGACACCGCCGCCGCCACCCGCGTCACCAGAGGCAGCACGGTCAGGCGATAAAACGCCCGGTTGGCCTCCTGATAGTTCGAATAGGTCGCGTCGCCCTGGATCCCCAGCAACATCGGCGGGACCCCAAAGGCCAGCGCGATCTCGCGGGCGGCGGCTTCCTTGGTCTTTTGAAACTCCATATCGGACGGAGAGAACCCCATCGGCTTCCAATCCAAACCCCCTTCCAGAACCATCGGGCGACCCGCATTCCGCGCCCCGCGATAGTTCTGCTCGATCTCATCCGACAGACGCCGGAATTGATCCTCGGCCATCACCCCATGGCCATCACCCTTCCACACCAGCGCCCCCGAAGGCCGCGCCGCATTGTCCAACAGAGATTTCGACCACCGCGACGCGCTGTTATGCACATCAATCGCCATCGCCGCCGCCTGCATCGGCGAGAACCCATAGTGATCATCCTGCGGGTGGAACGACTTGATATGACAGATATTTTCTGCCGCAAACCGGTGCTTCTTGCCGCCCACTGCGTAATCATACGCCTTGGGCCAGCCATCCGCCCCCGGCACCACGCTCATCCGGTCCGAGCGCAAGACATGCAACTCAACTGGCAGCCCCTCATCAGCCTGAACCGCCTCGACATACGCATTGCCCGACAGCAACAACTGCCCGAATAAGGCCTCCATCAACTCCGCCCGCCCCTGCGCCGCATTCGGTCGGCGCATCAGCGACAGGATCGGATGGGTATCAAATCGCTGCGCTTGATCCTGCAACACCAGAGGCAAGGCCGCCGCCGCCTCAGCAATCAGCTTGACCGAGCGGAACCCCACCGGGTTCCCCGAAAACCCCGTCCGTGTCAGCGACACTGCGTCTCTGGGGCTCCACGCCACGCGCCCACCCGTCTGCCACGCCACCACAGGCCCCGCCGCGCTCGCCTTCGCCTCGGGCGCCTCGCCAGCCGATCCACGACGCAAGAAATCGAATACCATCTGTGCTCCTTTCTGCCGCCGCTCTGCCCGGCTTGTTGAAAGGAGTTATGACGGAAAGAAGTTTAAGCCTCGGGAATGGGGCGTACGGGGGTTGGGCAACGGGTCAATCGCGCGAATTGTTTTGGTTCGCAAATCTGCCTTCGATCACGCCGAACATGAGAATGATATATATCCAAGGTAGGGCAAGAATGTAGTAGAGGACTGATCGGTGTTCAGAGATAAGCGCAATCAGCAGAATTGCGACAAAGATCAATCGAACAAGCAAACCTTTTTTAAGAAGAGGAAGCTCATCTCCAGATGGTAATCTCAGCACTTTTGCGATGAAATTCAACTATTTCTTCCTGTGGTTTGAAACTCGGGTAGGTCTGCTATTTCCCTTTTCGAAACAGTATAAACAGAACTAACCCACCAAGCGTAACATAGTAGAAAATGACCTGCCCCAAGCTTCCGCCACTCTCTTCTTTCGAGATAGAGACAACCAGTGGAAGTAGCACTGCGATCAATAAGATTACACTATTCCAGAACTTACCCGATAACACAGATGCCCCTTTTTCATAGGCTCAAACGTTACGTCTATAATTCTAACGAACTACTCAGGTATTGGAACCCATCTCCCAAGTTTGTTTTGCGTGATAAGCGCTGGTTATATCATAGCGCTAAAGTCTCTTTGGCGAGCCTTCTTGCGCCTAAAAACCCCTCACAAAGCCCTCACCCTCGGCCTTCTAAACACCCCTGCCGGCCCCACAACCAACTCATGCAGCGCCCAGACCAGCGCGTCGACCCGGTCGGGCGAGCCCTGCCCCTCGAACCCGCGCGCGGTCATCTGGCACATCTGTTCCTCCAGCGCGTCCAGCCCGGCCACATGGTGCACCCGCCCCTGCTCGTACAATGCCGCTACAGGCTCGGCCCGCGCGACCTTTCCGCGCGACGCCCGCACCGCGCGATAAGGCACCAAGGGGTCCACCTGCCGCACCACCTCCTCCACCAGTTGCCCGCCCTGATTGACCTCGGCCACCAGCCGCTCGGCCCCGAATTCATCCATCGCGTCAATCGCCGCCTGCGCCCAGCCCACCGGGCCAACGCCCTGCACCGTGCGGTCGGCCAGCACATAGGCCCGCCAGTCCTCGGGCGCGCCCTGTAGCTGAGCGCCCACGACCACGATCCCGCAAGCATCCGCATCCGCCCCCGCCGTCACCGCCGGGTCCAGCGCCACAACGATGCGATCCAACGCGGGCACCCGCGCGCACCGCGCCGCCTCCAGCATCGAGCCCGTCCACAGCGCGCCCTCAGCATCCGAGAGCAGCACGCCGTCCAACTCCTGCCGCCCCAGCCGTGTTCCGGCATAGCGCGCACGCACCTCTTCCAGAAACGAGTCCGCCAGATTGGCCCGGTTCGCCTCGGTCGGCGCGTGGGTCTGCACGGTCGACGGAGACGCCAGCAAGTCCTTCAAAACCTTCACATTCCGCGGCGTCGTGGTCACACAGACCCGGGGCCGCTCGCCCAAGCGCAACGCAAATTGCAACATATCCCAGGTCTCGCCCGCCTTTTTCCACTTGGCCAACTCATCCACCCAGGCCGCATCAAACTGCGGCCCGCGCAACCCCTCGGGGTCATGCGCCGAAAACGCCTGCGCCTCGGCCCCGTTCGGCCAGACCAGCTTACGTTCTGATGCCTTCCACATGGGCCTGCGATCCGGCGGCGAGCACTGCAATATCCCGCTATCGCCAAAGATCATCACATCGCGCACCTGATCAAAGGTCTCACCGACCAAAGCCACGCGACTCGCCTCGCCGCGATCCAACGGCAAAGACCCCTCGACCATCGACCGCACCCACTCGGCCCCGGCGCGCGTCTTGCCAGCCCCACGGCCCCCCATGATCACCCATGAACGCCAGTCGCCTTCGGGCGGCAACTGATGCGGCAGCGCCCAGAACTCGAACAGAAAAGGGAGGGCGCACAGCCCTCCCTCCCCGATCTCACTCAGAAACCTGTCCTGCACCGCAGCAGGCGCGGAGGCGAGCCAGCCTGCACCCGATCTCAGATCGTGCCCGATCAAGGTCGAGCGCATAACCCCCTTGGGCAATTCCGGCTTGTCTGTGATGTTGTTCGACAAAGCTTGTCTCCACTTTCTGGCAACTGCGGATCAGCCCCTCTAGCTGACCCAGTTGCTTGCCTGTTCCGGCAAGGTCTGCATCCTCCCCGGCACCGATCTGTTTTCGCAGTTCTTCCGCTGCCTGGCGCAGATCGCGAATGGACCGTTCAAGCGACTGCAACAAATCAGCCGTCTGAGAAATCCGCTCTTCCGGGGTAATCAAAGTCATGTTTGGCTATTGACCTCATGCGTGAGTTTTTCCGCACGAGAGAAACGAAAAACGGCCACCGGGTCGCCCCGGGGCCGTTGCCCACTTCTTCTAGCATGACATAAGGGATACGTGATTAAGTCCGCAAAGTCAATGTGTTACGCAACAGGTGCGCAACAGGCACAGTACGGTATGTTAATATCAACCGCCGGTCAAATCCTGCGCCAGCATCATCGCGTTCTTGTCGGGGTCATAGAAGGTGGCGGTGCTGACCATACCTTCGACCGTCGCCGTCGGGCCATCAAACGCCACCCCTGCGGCCTCCAACGCGCCCCGCGCCGTGGCGATATCTCCAACCTCGTAAACCGGAACGCAGTTGCCCGGCGTCGGTTCTGCCTGCTCTCCCAAACCCAAGGTCACGCCGTCGACATTGGTGCGCATCTCGCTCCACCCCGCTTCGTCGATGTGGTGGACAAGCTCGAACCCGAGCATGTCGCGATACCAATCCGCGCTGGCGTGACGGTCCCGAACCGAAATCGCGAATGTGATCGTGTTTTTCAATGAAACGAGCGGCATCGATCTTCCCTTCATATTAAAATATAGTTACTATACTTTATGGACATTAACTTGCTTGTCAAGCTGACTGCACGCGCATGGTCACTGAACATCCTGGCCCTGATGCACGCGGGCGTTCCCGGCCGTCAGGCGCCCTTGCTCGCCCGGACCAGCGCCAGCCGAACGGCCTTCGCGGCAAGCCTCGACCATCTCGTCCAACTCGGCCTGATCGAAAGAAACCCCGGACATGGCCACCCCCTGCGCCCCGAATTCCGCCTCACCGCCACCGGGACCCAAGCCGCACGGATCGCCCACGCGGTCGTCAAAGTCGCGCCCGCAGACGCCAACAAGCTTCTCCGCAAATCCTGGACCGTACCTATCCTGGCCCTGACCGGCACCCCGCACCGCTTTTCAGCCATCAAATCGGATCTGACCACCATCACTGACCGCGCCCTGTCCTCGTCCCTGCATCAGCTCGAGGATCACAACTGGATCAGGCGCGATATCGAGACCTCGGGGCGGATGCCCTTCCCCACTTATTGCGCAGTGAACACCGGGCTTGCGGTCCATCAGGCGGTCGGACTGAGGCACTAGGCGCTGCAGCGTCCTGAAGACAGCACTCAGAAAACACCACCCGACAGCTTGACAAATCCCCGCCCAACCCGCATGTGCCCTGTCAAGCAGCGCTGCCGCGTGAGCATTCGGGCCGTCGATATGGCCCCACAGCGCCCGATTCACCCACAGTTCCCCATCACGCAGGGTTCTTGACGCGACGACCGGATGCAGCAGGAGCCGCCTGCCCGTCCCGAGGTCTCGCACAACCCCTGCCGGTCGCGGATGCGGTCGTTTTGCCCCCTGCGCCGACGCAAGGGGGCCACAAAGGATAGTTATTTGTTCGACTTCGACATGCTGGGCCTCGCGCCCGCACTCAACGACGCGCTGAAACGCGCCAATTTCACCCAACCCACCCCGATCCAGAACCAGGCGATCCCGCTGGCGCTGAACGGGCATGACATCATGGGCCTCGCCCAGACGGGCACCGGCAAGACGCTGGCCTTTGGGCTGCCGCTGATCGACCACCTGCTGGCACAGCCCGGCAAGCCCGATCCCAAAACCGCCAAGGCGCTGATCCTTGCGCCGACCCGAGAACTGGTCAACCAGATCGCCGACAGCCTGCGCAACCTGACCAAGGGCACCAAACTGCGCGTCGCGACCGTGGTCGGTGGCCAGTCGATCAACAAGCAGATCATGTTCCTGTCGCGCGGCACCGACATTCTGGTCGCCACGCCGGGCCGTCTGATCGACCTTATGGATCGCAAGGCCGTCGACCTCAGCGCGGTCCGCCATCTGGTGCTGGATGAGGCTGACCAGATGCTCGACATGGGCTTCATCCACGCCCTGCGCCGCATCGCGCCGGAACTGGGCACGCCGCGCCAGACCATGCTGTTCTCGGCCACCATGCCCAAGCAGATGGAAGAACTCAGCCGCGCCTATCTGACCAACCCGCAGCGGGTTCAGGTCTCGCCTCCCGGCAAGGCCGCCGACAAGATCACCCAATCGATCCACTTTGTCGAAAAGCCCGCGAAACCCGCCAAACTGCGCGAGATCCTCTCGGCTGATCCCGACGCCCTGACACTGGTCTTTTCGCGCACCAAACACGGGGCGGAAAAGCTGATGAAGGGCCTTGTCGCAGATGGCTTCAACGCGGCCTCGATCCACGGCAACAAAAGCCAGGGCCAGCGCGATCGCGCGATCAAGGCCTTCCGCGCGGGTGAGGTCACCATCCTCGTCGCAACCGATGTCGCCGCGCGTGGCATCGACATTCCCGGCGTGGCTTATGTGATCAACTATGACCTGCCCGAGGTGCCCGATAACTATGTCCACCGCATCGGCCGCACCGCCCGCGCCGGGCGCGAGGGCGAGGCCATCGCCTTCTGCTCGGCGGAAGAAGTCGATCTGCTGATTCAGATTCAGAAGCTGATGAAGATCGAAATCCCCGTGGCCAGCGGTACCCAGCCCGAGGCGATCACGCCCAAGAAAACCGCCCGCCGTCCGCAAAACCGCCGCCGTGGCCCCAAGCCCCAGAACGGCGGCGCAGCCAAACCCGCGGGCCAGAAACGCCGCCGTCCCCGTCGCCCCAAAGCGGCCTGACGGATTGGATCAGAGGGGGGCGCCCCCTCTGATCAATGCACATTCGGCAGCGTCAGAGCGGTGGTCAGCATCGCCGTCGCCAGCAAAATCAAAGCGATCATGGCTCCCTCGGCCCTGATCACCCGCGCCAGATCCCGCGCCGCCGTGCGGTTCCCCGCGCGCAATCCGGGCACAAAGATCAGCTTGTTCAGCGCCGCCAGCGCCAGCAGAACAGCGACCAAAGCCACCTTGAGCAACAACATCTGCCCATAGCCCGTCGTCAACAGCGCCGTCAGCGATCCGGTCAGAGCATAAGCCATATAGCCGCCAACCAGCAGCAGCAGCGGTACAAACACCATGGCAACCCTTCCAAACCGCTCACCCAGATCCGCCGCCTGCGCCACGTCAGGACCAGCCGCCCGCTGATGCAAAGGCACCAGAATGCCAAACCATAGCGCCGCGCAGATCAGATGCAGAAGAAGGCCATAGAACAGCGTGGAACTGCCCCGGTCATATACATGACCGATAACCGCCAGACCGGTGATGGCGCAGACCCCGCCCACGATCTGCAGCCCCCGGGCAAGACGCGCTTGCAACAGCCCAAGCATCAGCAGCACCAGCCCGCCGACCTGCCATCGCAGCGCAGCACCGCTTTGCGTTTGCCACAAAAGACCCAGCATCTCAGGGTCGGTCATGCCGGACACATCCCCCGTCAGCACGCTGCCCTTCAGCGCAAACGACATCACCGCGCCCAGCATCCCCAATCCCGTCAGCCCAGCGGCCCACCGACGCGGAACCTCAAACCGGAACAGCGCCGCGCAGAATACCAGCCCGGCGCCGCCCAGCACCCCGGCATACAGCCCCCATTTGGCCAGAACCGAGGCTATGCTGATCGGATCATCCACCCGTCACTCGACCACAAAACCAAAACTGCCCGTCTGAGGGTGCCCATCATCCCCCAGTCCGCGCCATTCGATCCGGTACTCCCCCGAACCCGCCCCGTCGAAGGGCAGCGTGAACTCGGTCGCAAAGCCGCTTGTCGCGCTCAGGTCAATTGACCCGGACTGATCGTCATCCAACGTCCACTCCACACGGGTCAAACGAATATCCCGCGCAAAAACCAGCGCGACCTCGGCTGGAACGTCCGCAAGGCCCGTACCATCAGCAGGCACCGTCCGCTCCAGCGGCGAATGGGCCAGGGCCATGTTGGCGGTCAACAGAAATGCCAGCGCCGCTGTGATTTTACCCATCATACCAGACCCTTCTGTCCTGCTAGTTAATACCATTGGCTTGCTGAACCTCCCGAATATAGCGGACAATCATCGTCACATCGCCTCGGGTCAGACCTTCGACCGGGGGCATGTCGCCAAACGGCCAATGGTGCGCCTGTACGCCATGAGCGACCGCACGCTGAAAGCTCTCATCGCCGTGATGGCCCGGCTCATAGATCTTGTGAATCAGCGGCGGCGCGATCCCGTTCTGGCCCACCGCATCTGCACCATGACACACGGCGCACACGGCATCGTAAGCCTTCTTTCCCAACACGGCCTGTTCAGACAGGTCCCCAGGCACCGTAATCTCAACAAGCGCCTCCCCCGCAGCCAGGTCGCCCGGCCCGTCAAGGTCCGTCCCCGTCATCATCCAATATCCGACACCCAAAGCGGCAGCGACAGCAACCGTGATCACAACTATCTTCATGCGAACCTCATTCATCTTGCCAACCCCCGATAGGGTTTCCAGCAGATGGAAGGTCAAGACGATCCGACAACCCGTCCGCAGATTTCTGAGATGCCGCGCATTGAGCAGGCGCAGAGCTGCTGTTCAAGCGTCGTCAGGACAGCAGATACAGGTTGTACGAACCGAACAAATCACCGTCCGGCGCATGTACAAAACGAAAGAAACGGGCCGCGCGGTTCAGTTGCCTGAATTCCGCTCGGCCTCGATCTCGCGCCACTTGGCGACGTTGCGATTATGCTCTTGCAGCGTCTCGGCGAAAGCATGACCTCCGGTGCCATCGGCGACGAAGAACACGAAATTCGTATCGTCCGGTGCCACAGCAGCCTCAAGGCTGGCCAGCCCCGGATTCGCAATCGGGGTCGGCGGCAGACCGTCGATCACATAAGTGTTCCAAGGCGTTACACGGCGAAGCTCACTCCGCCGCAAGCCGCGACCCAGCGTGCCTTGACCCTTGGTGACACCGTAGATCACGGTCGGGTCCGTCTGCAATTTCATGCCTTGATTCAAGCGGTTAACGAAAACGCTGGCCACCTGACCGCGCTCTCCGGGTACGCCTGTCTCTTTTTCGATGATCGAAGCCAGGATCAGCATCTCTTCGGGGCTGTTCAGAGGCAGCCCTTCCCGACGCCCCTCCCATGCAGCATTGATCCTAAGCTGCTGTTTTTGCTGCATATCCGTTAGAATTTCGTTCCGATCCTCACCGGGCGTGACCTCATAACTGTCCGGTGCCAACATCCCTTCGGCGGGCAGTTCAGCAACCTCTCCGGTCAGCAGGTCCATCGCCTTCAGCGCCTCAACAACCTGCCAGCTGGTCACACCCTCGGCCAGAGAAATACGATAACGGGTATCCGCCGCACCGCGTTTTTCTCCATATATTTCAGGCGCTTCTTCGCTGACATCGAAAGACGCAACTTCGATGAAATCCAGCGTCGCCGGGTCCAGCTCGCGCACGCGGGTCTGCATCCGGGTCACACCGATGCGGTATTCGATCTCGGTTCCGCAGGTGCTGGCGCCGCTGTGGGTAATCTCGTCGATGATCTGCTCCATCGACGAGCCCTCGCGCACCAGAAAGCTGCCCGCTTTCAACTGCTGAGATTTATCAGTGTAATCAGAGGCTAAGCGGAAAATCAGACCGCTGCTGATCGCGCCCTGATCCTCGAGATCGCGGCTGACCCGGGTCATGTTCGAGCCCGGTTTCACCTGCAGACAGATCGCAGTTTCTAGCGGGCCGTCAGACTTGTATTGCGACTGCCCCCACAGGACGACACCGCCCAACAGGAAAAGGCCGACCACCAGAATGGTCAGCGCATTCGACGCCAGGGCCCGCCACATTTAGTTGACCTTTCCGAAGATCACACTAGCGTTAGTGCCGCCGAACCCGAATGAATTCGACAGGGCCACGTTGATCTCACGCTCGCGCTTGGCATTCGGGGCCAGATCAATCGGTGTTTCAACCGCCGGATTGTCCAGGTTGATCGTCGGCGGTGCCACCTGATCGCGGATCGCAAGGATCGAGAAAATCGCCTCAATCGCGCCAGCAGCCCCCAGCAGGTGACCGGTGGCCGACTTGGTCGAGGTCATGGTCGCGTTGCTGGCATGATCGCCCAGCAGACGCTCAACCGCGCCCAGTTCAATCGTGTCCGCCATGGTCGAGGTGCCATGCGCGTTGATATAATCCAGATCCTTCGGCTCAAGCCCTGCGCTGCGCAGCGCGGCTTTCATCGACCGCTCGGCCCCGTCGCCATCCTCGGACGGCGCAGTAATGTGGTAAGCATCGCCCGACATGCCATAGCCCAGCACCTCGGCGTAAATCTTCGCACCGCGCGCCTTGGCGTGTTCGTAATCCTCAAGCACCACGATGCCCGAGCCCTCGCCCATGACAAAGCCGTCACGGTCAATGTCATAAGGGCGACTGGCCTTTTTCGGGTCGTCAGCATATTTCGTAGACAGCGCCTTGCACGAGTTGAAACCGGCAATGCCGATCTCGCAGATGCAGCCCTCGCCGCCGCCCGCGATCATGACATCCGCATCGCCCGAACGGATGATCCGGCTGGCATCGCCAATCGCATGGGCGCCGGTCGAACAGGCCGTCACGACCGAATGGTTCGGCCCCTTGAAGCCAAACCGGATCGAGACCTGGCCCGAGGCCAGGTTGATCAGCGCGCCGGGAATAAAGAACGGCGATACGCGGCGCGGGCCCTTGTCGCGGATCAGGTTCGCAGTCTCGGCAATCGAACCCAGACCACCGATTCCCGAACCGATCAGTACGCCCGTGCGCAGACGGTCTTCTTCGTCCTCAGGCAGCCAGTTCGCGTCCTTGCAGGCCATCTCGGCCGCCGCGATAGAATAAAGAATGAAATCCTCGATCTTGCGCTGCTCTTTCGGCGGCATCCAGTCATCGGGGTTGAAGGTCCCGTTGGTGCCATCGCCGCGCGGGACTTCGCAGGCATAGGTCGTGGTGACGCCGCTTGCTTCGGCATCAAACAGCGTGATGGGGCCTGCGCCGGACTCACCGTCCAACAGACGCGACCATGTTTCCTCGACCCCGCTGGCCAAAGGAGTGACCAATCCCAGACCGGTTACAACGACTCTGCGCATGAAAATGCCTCTTGCCTGCTTCCTGTTATGAGAACCGCTCATACCCCGGCCCGGGGTCCGGGGGCAAGAGCTACGGCGGATTCTGACCGGGCATCATATCGCTCATGAGGCACTGTCGGCCCTGTGGGTTTGTTCGCATCCACTCACTGAGCTCAAAAAAAGCCCCTGCTGCAAAGCGGCAGGGGCGGATCTTCTTTGCTTTCGCAGGCTTACTGAAATTCGGCAATCGGCTCGTGAGCGGATTTTGCAACCTCCAGCGCCTCGCTCAGGTCCACGGTCTTGCGGAACAGCGCACGGCCAACGATTGCACCCGAGATGTTCGAGACATAAGCCAGACGCGAGATATCGTCGGTTGTCCGCACGACACCGCTGGCTATGATCGGCGTGCGTGATTTCTCGGCCAGACCCGAGATCAGACCCAGCTGCGCCTCGACATCCTCCATGTCGCTGTCGATATCGGTGACCAGAATGGCGGCGAACGGCGTATCTGCAAACGCTTCGATGAACGCGTCCGGCGTAAAGGCACTCTGGCTGCGCCAGCCTTCGGTCATCACCTGCCCCTGCCATACATCCACGGCCAGCACGATCTGGTCGGGATACAGTTTGGCCAGTTCCTTGACCAGCTGAGGATCCCAGGCCGCCAGCGTCCCGATCACGATTCGGCCCGCGCCCTTGTTGATCCAGTATTCGACATGTTCGCGGGTGCGCATACCGCCGGCCAGTTGTACCGGCATTTCGGCTGACCGAATGATCTCTTCAACCAGTTCGGAGTTGGTATCGCGCCCTTCGATGGCGTCAAAATCTGTCAGATGCATCCACTCGGCACCCGCCGCGGACCAGCTGCGCGCGGTTTCCACCGGGTTCACATGCCAGATCATCGCCTCGTCCAGACGGCCTTTGTCCAGCGTCACGCACCGGCCGTTCTGCAACTCCATCGTGGGGTAAATCCTCATGAGCCAACTCCTCCGCTCAATCCTTTGGCAATTCCACGATAGCATATCGCCGCCCCATACCCCATCCTTTCACAGGATCGGCACAGTAAATGCTGTTTGCGGCATTGCAGCGCTGGATGCGTTTCACGCCCGTGCCGGAGGGCCATCCCGGCGAAACAGATGAACCGCTGTGTCGTGGTATTCCGCCTCGCGCAACAGCTTGTATCCAAGCTTTTCGGCCAATCGGCGCGAGGCAGCGTGATCGACATCGATCAGCGCAACCAGCGGACCGGGAATAACTCTGTCGAACCAGTCATGTGCGGCCTGCGCGGCCTCGTGCCCATAACCTTGCCCCTGCATTTCCGGGGCCAGAACCCACCCGGCCTCGGGGAAGCCGTCGAAATCCTCGCCCAGCGACCGGTTGCCGTAAAAGAACCCGGCCTGCCCGATCAAAGAGCGATTCGACTGCAGCATCACGCCCCATTGCCCGAATCCGGTCATCTGCCAGTGCCCAGCATTGCGCAGAAACGAATCCCATGCCTCGCCGCGTGTTTTTGGGGTGCCGCCGATATGGCGCACAACATCCGGGTCGCGCCAGATCTCGGCGAACCGGTTGAAATCTTCGGGTCGCATCGCACACAGGGTCAGACGCGCCGTGTTGATCATCGGGGTGGATCTTATCATGCCCTTGCCCGCTCAGAATTTTTGCCTCGGGGCTCAGAGTGCGGAGCGTAACCCCCTTGGGGCAAGTGCGAATTGCGGCAAGGCACAAAAAAACGGCGCCTCCGTTGCCCGGAAGCGCCGCTTTTGTCTCAGAACGATAAGCTTAGGAAGCTTCGCTGATGAATTTGACGGCGTCGCCAAAGGTCTGGATGGTCTCGGCTGCGTCATCAGGGATTTCGATGCCGAACTCTTCTTCGAACGCCATTACCAGCTCAACGGTGTCCAGGCTGTCTGCGCCCAGATCGTCGATGAACGAGGCGTTTTCAGCAACCTTGTCCTCTTCCACACCCAGATGCTCAACAACGATCTTCTTAACGCGATCTGCGACGTCGCTCATGTCTATTCCTCATTTCAATTTCAGGGCGATCCGCCCGGTTCTGCCCTTGCCCGATGGGGTTGGCCTTGATGTGCCCGTTCGGGCGGTTTGCGTCCCGGGACCCGGGAAAGTAGAAGGCCGACCTAAACGACCGGCCTTGGATTCATGCGCCGCCTATAACACAGACAACGCGCAAGGCAAACGCTTTCGCATCTGCCCTGACTCGCGCTCACAACATGGCCATGCCGCCGTTCACATGCAAGGTGGCTCCGGTAACATAACCGGCCTCGGGGCTTGCAAGATACAGAACGGCTGCGGCAATTTCCAACGGATCGCCCATGCGCCCTGCCGGCACCTGCGTCAGGAGGCCCGACTTCTGATCGTCGGTCAGCTTGTCGGTCATGGCCGTGGTGATAAAGCCCGGTGCGACGGCATTTGCCGTAATCCCGCGGCTTGCCACCTCACAGGCTATCGATTTGGTCATCCCGACCATACCCGCCTTTGAGGCCGCATAGTTCACCTGCCCCGGATTGCCCGTCGCGCCCACGATGGAAGAGATATTGATGATCCGCCCCCAGCGCGCCTTCATCATGCCCCGCAGCACACCCCTGCACAGCATGGCGGTGGCGGTCAGGTTCACGTCGATCACGCTCTGCCATTCCTCGTCCGACATGCGCATGAACAGGTTGTCGCGCGTGATGCCGGCGTTGTTGACCAGAATATCAACCGATCCCATCGCCTCGGTCGCCTGTTTTGGCAGCTCTGCAACGGCCTCCATATCGCCGAGATTGCACGGCAGAACATGCGCACGTTCGCCCAGTTCCGCCGCCAGCGCCTGCAGCGGCTCGACCCGTGTGCCCGACAAACCGACCGTAGCCCCAGCACCATGCAGCGCCCGCGCAATGTCGCCACCGATACCACCAGAGGCCCCGGTGATCAGGGCATTCTTTCCCGTCAAATCAAACATTTCCAGTCCTTCCCTCGCCCCAGAGCTGGGCGGTTTATCCGTTATGCGCCGTCACCGGTCACTTTTTTCACGTCGTCCGGCGAGCCGACCGCCTGGCATGCAAGGGCGCGATCAATCTTGCGGATCATGCCGGACAAAGCCTTGCCCGCACCAATCTCCCACGCCTCGGTCACGCCTTGTGCGACCATGTACTGAACGCTTTCGCGCCACCGCACCGAGCCCGTGACCTGCTCGACCAGCAACTGACGGATCACATCCGGGTCGGTCACCGCCTCGGCGCGCACATTCGCGACCAGCGGCACGGCAGGAGCCTTGATTTCAACAGCAGACAAAGCCTCTGCCATTACATCTGCAGCAGGTTGCATCAGCGCACAGTGAAATGGAGCACTTACCGGCAACATAACCGCGCGTTTGGCGCCTTTTTCTTTCGCGATCTCAGCCGCACGCTCGACGGCGGCCTTCGCTCCCGACACCACGACCTGCGTCGGGTCGTTATCATTGGCGGCCTGACAGACCTCGCCCTGCGCGGCTTCTTCGGCAACGGCGCGCACCGCTTCGAGGTCCAGCCCCAGAATCGCAGCCATCGCGCCCTGGCCTACCGGCACGGCGCTTTGCATCGCCTGCCCACGGGTGCGCAGCAGGCGCGCGGTATCGGCCAAGGACAGTGCCCCGGCCGCGGCCAGTGCGGAATATTCACCCAGCGAGTGCCCCGCCACAAAAGACGCCATCGAGATCGAGGCCCCCTCGGCCTCGAGCGCGCGCATCGCCGCCATCGAGGTCGCCATCAGCGCGGGCTGCGCATTCTGCGTCAGGGTCAGATCGGCAATATCACCGTCCCAGATCAGATCGCTCAGCTTTTCGCCCAGGGCTTCGTCGACCTCATCAAATACGGCGCGGGCAGCGGGATATGCCTCGGCCAAGGCCTTGCCCATGCCGATGGTCTGGGCGCCCTGCCCGGGGAAAACAAACGCGCGTGTCATTGGTGCCTCTTGCGTGATGTCAGGTTGCGGCGGGGTGTAAACCGACTGACGTCGCGGCACAAGCATTGCCTGCGTTCTGCGCTAGGACACCTTTGCTGTGCATTTCTCTGCCTTGTGTCCGCAGGCCATCCCTTTAACCTGTCGCCAGCGCAGCAAAAACAGAGAGCCCGCCCATGCCCCTGACGAACACCCCTGCCAGCTATGGCGGCGTCACCAAGACGTTTCACTGGCTGACCGCCCTGCTTATCCTGACCGCGCTGCCGCTGGGCTGGTTCGCCAACGATCTGGCCCACGCGATCTATGATCCGAACATCGCTACGACCGAGGATGACATCGCCCGCGCCGCCCGCCTGTTTTCGCTGCACAAAACCGTCGGGGTTACCGTGTTCTTCGTAGCCCTTGCCCGAATCCTCTGGGCGCTGACGCAGACCAAGCCCGGCCTGCTGAACGCCGACAACAAGCCCGAGGCTTTTGCCGCCGAGACCGTGCACTGGCTGCTTTACGGCTCGCTGGTTCTGGTGCCGCTTACGGGTTGGATACACCACGCCGCAGCCGAAGGCTTTGCCCCGATCCTGTGGCCCTTTGGTCAGAACCTGCCTCTGGTGCCGAAATCCGCAGCCGTTGCCGAGTTCACCGCCAGCCTGCATTGGCTGTTCGTCTGGATACTGGGCGGGTCGCTGGTGCTGCATATCATGGGCGCGCTGAAACACCATGTCGTCGACAAAGACAGCACCCTGCGCCGGATGCTGCCCGGAGACGCACATGCCCCCGAGCCCCCCGCGCAGCATCACTCGGCCGCCCCCGCACTCGCGGCGCTGGCAGTCTGGATGGCGGTATTGGGCGGCGGCTGGTCTATCGGCATCTTCTCGCACCATTCGGACGCGGCCACCGACACCGCCGAACTGACCGAGGTGCAATCAGACTGGCAGGTTCAGGACGGATCGCTGTCGATCACCATCACCCAGCTGGGCAGCCCCGTCACCGGCAGCTTTGCCGACTGGACCGCCGCGATTGCGTTTGACGAACCCGCAGAGCCCGGGCTGGCGGGGTCGGCGGATGTGACCATCGCTATCGGCTCGCTCAGCCTCGGCACCGTTGCGGAACAGGCGATGGGGGCGGATTTCTTCGACAACACCCAGTTTCCAACCGCGCAGTTCAAAGCGGATCTCTTCAAGACTGAAACCGGGTACGAGGCGCGTGGGCCGCTGACCATCAAGGGTACAGCGCTGGACATCGTGCTGCCGTTTACGCTTGAGGTCGAAGGCAACACCGCCCGCGCGGCGGGGTCGGTCGACCTGAACCGGCTGGATTTCAACGTCGGCACATCCCAACCCAAAGAGGATTCGCTGGGTTTTGCCGTCACGGTCGCCATCGACCTCACCGCGACCCGCGGCGAATAAAAAACCGCCGGAGGGGATGCCTCCGGCGGTCTGACTCACCTGTCGGCGATGCCTTAGTCGGCTTTCTGCGCCTCGACCGAGATACGCACTTCGACCTCATCGCCGACGAACGGTGCGAACTGGCCCAGATCGAAATCGCTGCGCACCAGCGTGGTGGTGGCGTCAAAACCGGCCCAGGGCTTGCCCGCCATCGGGTGCTCGCCCACCTGGTTCAGCTTGGCGTCCAGAACCACCGACTTGGTGACGCCGTTCATGGTCAGATCACCAGTGATGTTGGCCGTGTTCTCGCCCGTCACCTCGATACCGGTCGAGGTGAAGGTGACCAGATCGCCCTCGGCTGCGCCAAAGAAATCCTCGGTCATGAAGTGATCTTCGCGCGGCTTCCAGCCTGTGATCATTTCGATCACCGGCATCGACACATTCACGCTTGAGGCGGCGGGATCTTCCTGATCGAACAGAATTTCGCCCTCAAAACCCGAGAACATGCCGGTGGTGGTCGAAAAACCAAGGTGGTTATAGCTGAAGATGACCTGGCTGTGGCTGGGGTCCAGAACGTATTTTTCGGCGCTCGCAAAGGCTGTGGTCGCCGAAACGGCCAGTGCAGCAGCAAGAAGGGTGGATTTCATGACAATCTCCGCAATGTTGGTGTTGCAAACCGTGTGGGTTGCTCACCAACAAAAATGTGCCGCCCAAGGGCGGCACACAAGTTTTTTTGATTCACAAACTCTGTTCCTTTTTGAACAGAATAGAATTCAGGCGAAAATTGTTACGTTTTGGCTAAGTTGGCCTTTCAGCGCTGAGCCGACATCCGCCGATTCCAGCGGCAGCTTCATCAGCAGGCTGCCGTCGACGTCAAACAGTTCGACCTGATCATCGGCAAACCGTGCGCCACCCAGCGACTCGTAGCTGCGGCGCAGAACCGTTTGCGGGCGACCGTTTTCGTTCTTTTGCAGAATGCGAACCTCGCGGCGGATGGGGTCGAAATAGGCATCGGGGCGGGCATCCATCACATCGATGGTCAGCAGGCTGACACCAACGATCAGGAACATCAGCGACGCCACCAGCTTGATCGGCCAGACCTCGGCCCCCATGACCGAACCGGGCATCAGCCACATCGAGAAGGCGGACAGGATGACAAAGGCTCCGACGACACGCAAAAGCACCATGCGGGCACGCCAGTTCGGGGCGAAAGTAATCAGAACCGGAACGGATTTTTCAAAGACCGCGGCGGGCGCTGCTTTTTCAAAGGTATTTGTGTTCATGACGGCCATTGTCCTGCCCTGTCTGTGGTTTTCCAAATGCCCGGGTGTCGCCGGGGTTGAGAACAACCTCGGCTTGAAAAGCGTCAGGAATTGGGCGCGCCAGTGGAAATTGGGCGACTTCACAGGGGCATATGTGGCAGGGCTTGCCCCGCCGTCATAAACGTGTATACGGGGCCATCCTTCGCAAGAGTTATGAATCGCGCAGCCTCTCGTGGCAGGGTCGCGAAGGACCATATGGCCCCGCCTTTGAAATGCGCCTTGATATAAACAGGAGTGCACATGCCACTGTATGAGCATGTAATGATCGCGCGTCAGGATCTGTCCAACGCGCAGGCAGAAAGCCTTGTCGAACATTTCGGCACCGTTCTAGCTGACAACGGCGGCAACGTCGTCGACAGCGAGTACTGGGGCGTCAAGACGATGGCTTACAAAATCAACAAAAACCGCAAAGGTCACTATTCCTTCCTGAAGACCGACGCCCCCGCTGGCGCCGTTCAGGAAATGGAGCGCCTGATGCGCCTGCATGAAGACGTCATGCGCGTTCTGACCATCAAGGTCGACGAGCATGCCGAGGGCCCCTCGGTCCAGATGCAGAAGCGCGATGAGCGCGAAGGCCGCCGCGAGCGCCGTTGATCAACGCCTGACGAAAGGACTTAAACCATGGCCGCAAAACCATTTTTCCGCCGCCGCAAGGTCTGCCCGTTCTCGGGTGAGAACGCGCCGAAAATCGACTACAAAGACACCCGTCTGCTGCAGCGCTACATCTCTGAGCGTGGCAAGATCGTACCTTCGCGCATCACCGCCGTTTCGGCGAAAAAGCAGCGTGAACTGGCCCGTGCTATCAAGCGCGCCCGCTTCCTCGCCCTGCTGCCCTACGCCGTGAAGTAAGGAGAGACTGACATGCAAGTTATCCTGCTGGAACGCGTTGCGAAACTGGGTCAGATGGGCGACGTCGTTGACGTCAAGCCCGGCTATGCCCGCAACTTCCTGCTGCCTCAGGGCAAAGCGCTGAGCGCGTCCGAGTCGAACATCGCCTCGTTCGAAGCCCAGAAAGCGCAGCTTGAGGCCCGCAACCTGGAAACCAAGAAAGAAGCTGAAGCCCTGGCTGAAAAGCTGGACGGTCAGCAGTTCATCGTGATTCGCTCAGCATCGGATGCCGGCGCGCTGTATGGTTCGGTCACCCCGCGTGACGCCGCAGACGCCGCAACCGAGGCTGGTTTCACCGTCGACAAGAAACAGATTGCCCTGATCGCACCAATCAAGGAACTGGGTCTGCACTCGCTGGCAGTCAAACTGCACCCCGAAGTCGAAGTCGAGATCAAGATGAACGTCGCCCGTTCGGAAGAAGAAGCCGAACTGCAGGCATCGGGCAAATCGATTCAGGAACTGGCTGCTGAAGAAGAAGCCGCTGCTGAATTCGAAATCGCCGAACTGTTCGACGATATCGGTTCGGCCGCGTCGGAAGACGAAGATCTGGTTGTCGAGGACGCTCCGGCTGAGGAAGACGAAGCCAAAGCCTGATCGGCGACGCCTTGAACGTATAGGGGGCCGCGCGGTTGCGTGGCCCTTTTTCTTTCGCGATGAAACCGGCAGATTTCAGCCGAACGCCGCGCCGCCCTTGTGATCGGGCAGGCGATCAATATCATCGGCCTTCGCAATCAGGAGCATTTTCATGACCCCTCTCCTTCGCCGTACCGTATTGACTTGGTTGATTATTGCGCCGCTCGCCGCCTGTGGTGGCCCCGACACAGCCAGCCGGGGGGATACGTTCGATCCGCCGCTCTATCCCAATGAAACGCCCGAGTTGCGCGCCTCGATCAATAAATGGGCAGACCACTACGAATTGCCGCGCGAACTGGTGCACAAGCTGGCCATCCGCGAAAGCACCCACCGTCCCTGGGCCGTGAGCCGGCCCTACTACGGACTGCTGCAGATCCTGCCCGCCACCGCCCGCTCGATGGGATATACCGGCAATGCGCAGGGGCTGCTGGATGCTGACACCAATCTGGAATTTGCAGGCAAATACCTGCGTGGCGCATGGCTGCTGTCGGACGGTGATCAGCAACGCGCGATCTTCCTCTATGCCAAGGGCTACTACCCCGAGGCGAAAAAGCGCGGGATGCTGGTTGAGACCGGTTTGGTTCCGGCTGAATGATCCCACATTTGTGGGCTTCATCTTGGCACCAGAGCACAAAAACAGTGACAATTTTGCTGTATTGTCTAAAGCTCAGCCTAAAAGCATAGACGAATGCCCCTATATCTTGTGATACGCTTGAAAATGTGCTGTCGTAATCTTCGCTAGATAAAAGTTGGGTTCACTCTAGGTTAAGTTGCGGGTTCGAAAGCACCACCGGACCATAGTACACACCACAGTCTGTAGGCGAAGAATGGAGATAATCGATCTAAGTACGCTGCCAGGCATCGAAACTCGGTACACCGAGTTTTTGAAACAGGTATGCGACAAGTTTGAAATGGACCATGCAGCCTATGCCGGTATGAACCCGTCAGAGGGCAAAGTTGCTGGCCACGTTACCTACAACGACGATTGGAAAGAGCATTACCAGAAACACGATCTGGTAATGATCGACCCGACCCTGCACGTGGCAAAACGCAGCATTGCGCCGGTTGACTGGAGCCGACTGGAACGCAATCCCAACTTCCAACGCGTCTTTCGGGACGCGCATGATTTTGGCCTTCCCAGTCAAGGGGTTACCATTCCGGTTCGCGGACCCTATGGCGATATCGGCTTTCTGAGCGTAACCCGCGATTGTTCAAAGGAAGAGTGGGCCAAGCTCTATGCTCATGTCATTGGTGACCTTCAGTCCATGGCGGTACATATTCACGACAACGTGATTACATCCGATGAGTTCACCGGAACGCTGTATCATCCGAACCTGTCCACCCGTGAAGCCGAGATTCTTCAGTGGGTCGCAGCAGGGAAGTCGCAGCAGGACATCGGCGATATCCTGTCGATTTCGCACCGCACCGTTGAGGTCCATCTGCGATCCAGTCGCGAAAAGCTTTGCGCTCTGACCACGCCGCAGGCGGTAGGACGCGCCATCGCCGTCGGCCTGATCGGTACGGGTTAGGCCAAAAACAACACAATCTGAACAAAATACGGGAAACCCCCAATAGAATTTCTTCCCCGTCGAGGTAACCTTCTACTTACCGAATGACCACTCGAAGGGGGATGACATGATCATCGTAGTAGATGGGCTGAACAGACACGTGTTCGGCGAAATTCTTGACGAGATGTTCGAGTTAAGAGCACGCGTATTTGGCGAACGTCTTGGCTGGGAAGTAAAAATCGAAGACGGCAAAGAGATCGACGAGTTCGATCATTTGGATCCAACATACGTAATCGGGCTCGACGACGGGGGGAATGTCGTCGCCGCGGTACGTGCCTTGCAGACCACCGGCCCTCATATGCTGGCGGACGTATTCTCGGCCATTTTGGATGGTGAGCCGCCGATCCGAAGTGCGACGCTGTGGGAATCGACCCGCTTCTGCGTCGATACCCAGCGGTTGAAGCGCGGCGTCGGCGAAAACTCGCTGTCTTACGCCACCTGCGAGCTGATGATTGGCTCGCTGGAATATGCGATCAAGGCAGGTGTTCAGGACATCGTGACGGTGATCGACCCCGTGATGGATCGGGTGCTCAAGCGCTCGAACTGTGCCCCGTATGACTATGTCGGGAAGACCGTGCCGATGGGCAAAGTCTCTGCCCTCGCAGCTCTGGTAGACTGCACCCAGGAACGCATCGACAGCCTGCGTGAGTTTGCCGGCATCCACGAGGATGTTTTCCTTGAAGAAGAACAAGCACTTGCTTTGTTCAACAAAAAGAAATCGGCAGAATCCAGTGTTGCAAACCGCAACCATCAGCCGCTGTCCGAGCTTGAGAAGTACTTTGTCGAACAGATGCACGCGGCCCGGTCAGAGGCCGAAGTCAAAGATGTTCTGAAATTGATCGAAGCGCTTTCGGATCGGTTCACCCCCGAACAGAAAACCGCTTTGCTGCGAACCCCCCGTGCTTTAGCTCATGAGGCCTGACCCCCTCACCTCATAGCATAAAGCCACCCAAGCGGAGCCGTCCTTTCCAGACGGCTCCGTATTTTTGTGCCCCCAGTGTTGGGGGAAAGAGGATTACTCCTCTTCCAGCGCCTCAACGGCTTTTTGCAGGTCGTCCTTGCTGACTTCCTTGTCCGCGACCTGAGCCAGCTCGAATACGTAGTCGACGACCTTGTCCTCGAACAGCGGCGCGCGCAGTTGCTGCTGCATCTGGGCGTTCTGCTGGACGAACTCGAAGAACTGGCGTTCCTGACCCGGGTACTGACGCGCCTGGTTCATGATCGCCTGGGTCATCTCGGCATCGGTGACCTCAACCTCGGCCTTCTGACCCAGCTCGGCCAGCAGCAGGCCCAGACGTACGCGGCGTTCGGCCAGCTTGGTGTGCTCTTCGGTGGGCTCGATCGGATCGTGGTCGTGGCCTTCAACGTCGGGGTTTTCCTCGTGCCACAGCTGATGCGCGATCTGCTTGGCCTCGGCCTCGACCAGCGACGGCGGCAGGTCGAACGAAACCTTCTCGTCCAGCGCGTCCAGCAGAGCGCGCTTCATAACCGCGCGCGAGGCACCGGCGTATTCGGCTTCCAGACGCTCGGCGATCTGTTCTTTCAGCGCGGCCAGATCTTCGGCGCCGAATTTCTTGGCCAGCTCATCGTCGACCTCGGCCGCGACGGGTTCCTTCACCTCTTTGATGGTGCAGGTGAAGACCGCGTCCTTACCAGCCAGATGCTCGGCACCGTATTCCTCGGGGAAGGTGACGTTGACGTCTTTCTCTTCCTCGGCCTTCACGCCGACCAGCTGCTCTTCAAAGCCGGGGATGAAGCTGTTCGAGCCCAGAACCAGCGGATAGTCTTCTGCCGAACCGCCTTCGAACTCTTCGCCGTCAACCTTGCCGACAAAGTCGAATACGATCTGGTCGCCGTCCTTGGCCTTGGATCCTTTGCGGCGCGCTTTGAAGTTCTGCGCGGTCTCGGCCAGATTGTTCAGCGCCTCTTCGACGGCGGCGTCATCGGCTTTGACAACCAGCTTCTCCAGTTCGACCGATTTCAGGTCGACCTCGGGGATCGCGGGCAGCGCTTCATAGGACATCTCGACATGCACGTCGTCGCCTTCTTTCCAGTCCTCATTGGTCATCTTGACCTCGGGCTGCAGCGCAGGGCGGTCGCCGCTGTCTTCAAAGTGCTTGTTCATCGCACCGTCGATGGTTTCCTGCATCGCTTCGCCCAGCAGGCGCTGGCCGAACTGCTTTTTCAGCAGCGCCATCGGCACCTTGCCTTTGCGGAAACCCTTCATTTCAACTTCGGGCTGCGCCTCGGTCAGCTTTTCGTTGACCTTGTCGTCCAGCTCGGCTGCGGTCACAACGATGTTGTAGCCGCGTTTCAGACCTTCGTTCAGCGTCTCGGTAACCTGCATTATGGTAGTCCCCATAGGATTCGGGGCGCGCAAAACGGGCGCGCCGGGCAAATTTGACGCCTTCTATTTGCCCAGCCGCCTGCGCGCAAGAGGCAAAGCCCGGATCAGCCCGGTTTTGCCTGCGCCACAGGTGAAAAAACGCCCCGGAACAGACCGGGGCGTTTGATCCTCGTGACGGTTTGCGATCAGAAGCGCCAGCGCGCGCCCAGAACCCACGCCTCGTTGTTGTCGAACGAGGTGCCGTCATCAAAGTCGTGGTTGCGATATTTCAGATAGGCATCGGTATTGATGCTATCGATCCGCTGCACGACGGCGATGCCCCAAGCCTTGGTGTCCGAACCATCGGTGACGAAATCGGAGCCGTCATAATAGTCGATGCCAATACCGGTCTGGCCCCAGGACACCCAATCGGCCTGATAGGCAATCTTGCCGTACCAGTAGTTCGGGTCAGACGCACCTTCGGCATCATCATCCCGCGTCCCGGCGGCAATGGTAAAGCTCAGCCCGTTCTGCAGCAGAACCGAGGCCGAGCCCAGCGTATCCTTCCGGTCTCCGCCGCCGCCATCACGCGAACGCACCGCATAGGCCAGCGCTGCGGCGAATTCGACGCCCCCGGCAAAGGTGTTGCGATAGTTCACGCCGATGTCGAAATAGTCGTCATCATCGCTGCTGGACAGGATGTTCTGACCATAGGCGATCCCGGCGGTGAACCCGCTGAAGCTGGGCGTGTCATAGCGAATGCGCCCCCGGCGCGGGCCGTCAAAGTTGCTGCTGGAATCCCCGACGGTAATATCGCTCAGCACGCCGTCGGTGGCACGATAGAAAAAGGCACCATTCTCGTCATTGGTAAAGGAATAGAGGGCGGTTCCAACATAGGACAGATCGACCTCGGCCGCGCCATCGGCAACCATGCTGCCCTGCCCGGCTGAAAACTTGCCGTAGGACCCTTCTAGCGAGAAATCGACATGCCGGATGTCCTCGCGGCTCCAACCGTCGTTGTTTGTCCCGTCCTGATTGGCCGTGCCGGTGCTGGGCAGTCCAAGACCGGTTTCAAAACGGAACATGAATTCACTGTTGCCATAGGGCTGCATCAGCCGAAGGCCAACGCGGCTGTTGGACAGGTCATTGTCCAGCAGTCGGGTTTCGGTCTCCTGCCCATCATCGACCGATACGATGGCCGGGTGTAGCTGCCCATACAGCAGCACATATCCGCCGGTGTTGTTTTCGTATTTCAACTCGGCGGCTGCGGGGATCGCGGTTGTTGCGACCAGCGCTGCAGTTATCGAAGTCAGCTTAATATTCACTGTCATATCATTCACCATGAATGGTTTTGTTTCAGGTCCTGCTCAAACGCCCCCGAAACACGAAATGGTTTCAATATCCCGCTGCCCTTATCCGGGCGGCATCGCCTATCCGCTACACAAAACGCCGGGAACTGCAGGGAATAATTTATTATCAATAATTTACATCCACGCGTGAGAGACCCCCGGCCGGTCTCTCTGATGAAGAGTGACGCTGCGCTCTGCCTGAAGCAAACACCCGTCACGTCCAACTTCGCCGCCAACCGGCGAACATTGCAGCTTTGACCTCCTGCCAGTCATTCTGGGCTTATAATAACTAAATATCAAGTTCTCTGAATATTGAAGGTAACTGCTCAGGCAGGTCTTCGGCGATCAGGCCCGGTCCGAATTGCCGTGCGCATTCGACATGCAACCAGGCGGCAGTTTCAGCGGCCTGCATAGGTTCAAACCCACGCGCCAGCAGCCCGGTGATGAACCCGGCAAGCACATCGCCCGACCCGGCTGTTGCCAGCCACGGCGCGGAACGCTCATACACCGCCGCATTGATCGAGCATCGCCCATCCGGCGCGGCAATCACCGTATCGGCTCCCTTGAACAGAACCACGCATCCCACCCGCTCTGCAGCCGCGCGCGTGGCGTCAACCTTTGAACAGGCCAGTCCGCCGGTGCGAGTTGCCGACAACCTCTCTGCAATATCCGGGAACAGGCGGGTAAACTCGCCCTCGTGCGGGGTTAAGATGCACTGGTCGTGCAACTGGTCGAACAACACCTGAGGGTCATCGGTAAAGGCCGTCAGCGCATCGGCATCCAGCACCGTTGCTCGCCGCGCCGCCAGCGCCGAACTTGCCACATCACGCGCACGCTGCACTCCCAGCCCCGGACCCAGACACAAGGCGTTCAGGCGCTCATCCTGCAGAATGCCCGACAACCCTTCTGCATCCTCGACGCGGCGCATCATCAAGGCGGTGATCTGCCCCGCCACCTCAAGCTGCGCCGAAGGCGGCACGCCCAGCGTCACCAACCCGGCCCCGATCCGCAGCGCCCCCCGCGCCGCCAATCGGGCCGCGCCGGTCTTGCCAAGACCGCCCGACAGAACCAACGCATGGCCGTGAGAGTATTTATGCTCACCACCGCCCTTCAAAAGCAGATCGCCATGAACCTGATCAACCAGCCTCACATCGCTGCCGCCTGCATCGTCCAGCCCGATATCGACGACCCGCAACGCCCCGCAATAATGCGGCCCGTCCGCAAGAAACTGTCCCACGCGCCCACGATGAAACGTAACCGTCAAAAACCCGTAAACCGCCCCGAACTCGGCGCTCAACGCCCGTCCGCTATCCATGCACAACCCGGTCGGAGCGTCCACACACACCATCCGGCCAAAGGTTTCCCCCGCCGCATAGAGCTGCACCAGCGGCTCCAGCACCTCAGCCTCGGGCGCGCGCGTCAGACCCGCCCCGAATAGCGCGTCCACATAAAGATCATAGCCGGGCAAACCTGCTACCGCCGTCGCTGACCAAGCCTCAACCTCTCCGCCCGCACACCACCGGTCGTAGTTCACCCGAGCATCCGGCGGCAGTTTCTGGGGATCACCATAAAGGAACACATCCACATCCCATCCCCGCTCCCGCAACAGGCGCGCGACGACAAACCCATCCCCACCGTTATTCCCCGGCCCGCACATCACCACCGCGCGCAAGGGATCCCCTTCATCTGGCCCCAAATATCCCGGGGAGTGCGAGGGGCTGGCCCCTCGCTTGCGCAGCGCTGGCCACTCAGCAAGAACCGCCTCGACAACGCCCTGCCCGGCCCGCTCCATCAACTCCAGACCGGAAACCTTGCCGGACGAAATCGCCGCCTGTTCGATCAGCCGCATCTGCGCCGCGGTCAGTAATTCCGCCATCACACCCCTCCAGCGATTCAATTCTGGTCATTTTTTACGCAATAAGATCAAAATTTAATCCATTGCTCAATTTCGCCGCACTGCAGACTAGGCAAACCCGCAACCTTATTGCCGCCCGATCTTAGACGTGATCATTGCGTCCCTGACAACCATGCAAGGTGAGCCGGAATGAAAAAGATCGAAGCGATCATCAAGCCGTTCAAACTGGACGAAGTGAAAGAGGCGCTGCAGGACGTGGGCGTCCAGGGCCTCAGCGTGATCGAGGTTAAGGGCTTTGGCCGCCAGAAGGGCCATACCGAGCTGTATCGCGGCGCGGAATATGTCGTCGACTTCCTGCCCAAGGTGAAGGTCGAGGTCGTTCTGGACGACGATCAGGTCGATGCCGCGATCGAAGCCATCGTCGGCGCTGCGAAGACCGACAAGATCGGCGACGGCAAAATCTTTGTCTCGCCCGTTGAGCAAGCCATTCGCATCCGTACCGGCGAGACCGGTTCGGACGCCCTGTAATCTTACCCAATTCTCCAAGCAGAGGACCAAGAGAATGAGCAAGGACGCAGTTCTTCAGCTGATCAAGGACGAAGGCGCCGAATATGTCGACGTTCGTTTTACCGACCCGCGCGGCAAGCTTCAGCACGTGACCCTTATGGCCGATCAGGTCGATGAAGACTTCCTCGAAGAAGGCTTCATGTTCGACGGCTCGTCCATCGCGGGCTGGAAGTCGATTGAAGCCTCCGACATGAAACTGATGGTCGATACCGACAGCGCCTATGTCGATCCTTTCTATGCGGAAAAAACCATCTGCGTACATTGCTCGGTGGTCGAGCCAGACACCGGCGAAGCCTATGAGCGCGACCCGCGCGGCACCGCCCAGAAGGCCGAAGCCTACCTGAAAGCCTCTGGCATCGGCGACGTCGCCTATATGGGCCCCGAGGCCGAGTTCTTCCTGTTCGACGACGTGCGTTTCTCGAACAGCATCAACAAGGTATCCTACGAAGTTGATGCGACTGATGCGTCGTGGAACACCGACACCGAGTATGAGATGGGCAACATGGGCCATCGTCCGGGCGTCAAAGGTGGCTACTTCCCGGTCAACCCCATCGACGAAGCGCAGGACCTGCGGTCGGAAATGCTGTCGACCATGAAGCGTCTGGGCATGAAGGTCGACAAGCACCACCACGAGGTTGCGTCCTGCCAGCACGAGTTGGGCCTGATCTTCGACAGCCTGACCAAACAGGCCGACGAGCTGCAGAAGTACAAATACGTCATCCACAACGTGGCCCACGCCTATGGCAAATCGGCCACCTTCATGCCGAAGCCGATCGCGGGCGACAACGGCACCGGGATGCACGTGAATATGTCGATCTGGAAAGACGGCAAGCCGCTGTTCGCTGGCGACAAATACGCCGATCTGTCGGACGAAGCACTGTACTTCATCGGTGGCATCCTGAAGCACGCCAAAACGCTGAACGCCTTCACCAACCCGGCGACCAACAGCTACAAGCGCCTGATCCCGGGCTTTGAAGCGCCTGTTCTGCGCGCTTACTCGGCCCGTAACCGTTCGGGTTGTGTCCGTATCCCGTGGACCGAAAGCCCGAAAGCCAAGCGCGTCGAGGCTCGCTTCCCCGATCCGGCCGCAAACCCCTATCTGGCGTTCGCCGCCTTGTTGATGGCCGGTCTGGACGGCATCAAGAACAAGATCGACCCGGGCGAAGCCATGGACAAGAACCTGTACGATCTGCCTGCCGAGGAACTGGCCGACATCCCGACCGTCTGCGGCTCGCTGCGCGAAGCGCTGGAGGCTCTGGCATCCGATCACGACTTCCTGCTGCAGGGCGACGTGTTCACCAAAGACCAGATCGACGGCTACATCGCGCTGAAGATGGAAGAGGTCGAAACCTACGAGCACACTCCGCACCCTGTAGAATACGGCATGTACTACAGCTGCTGACCAAGAATTTTCGACGAAAATTCTCGCAAGGGCGTCCGAACGGACGCCCTTGTTTCATCTGGCACGATCTTTCAAACTCGGATGACCCGAAACAGGAGAGATCGAATGCCCTCAGATGCCGCTTTCTCACAGTTTTCAGATTTCATCACCTCGACCGAACAGCTGGAACAGGTCGTCGGAACCCCGCTGCCCCAGATCGTTGCCAAGGAACTGCCGACGCTGGATCAGATGTGCCGCGACTTCATCGCCACCTCTCCCTTTTGCCTGATCGCCTCGGCCAACCCGTCCGGGCATCTCGACATCTCGCCACGCGGCGATCCGGCGGGTTTTGTGCGGGTGATCTCGGACAATCTGATCGCAATCCCGGACCGGCCCGGCAACAAGCGGGTGGATACGTTTCACAACATCCTGCAAGACCCACGTGCCAGCGTGATTTTCCTTGTCCCCGGCAAGATGGAAACCCTGCGCCTGCGCGGCACCGCCCGTCTTTGCGCAGATCCCGATCTGCTGCAAACCATGGCTGTGAACGCACATCCGCCCAAGCTGGCGCTACTGATCCATGTCCAGACGGTCTTTGCCCATTGCCCCAAATGCGTCATCCGCGGGAATCTGTGGCAGCCCGAGGCATGGCCGGACTCGTCCCATCTGCCGAACATGAACGCGATGATGGTCAAACACGCCAAAATCGACAAAACTCCGGATGAATGGTTCGAAAGCCTGAAAGCCGCCGGAGAACTGGATTTGTACTAGCAGCCCCATACCTTCATTTCAGCCGTTTGGATTTGCCCATGCTCCGCCTTTTCCTTCTGACACTCGCCCTGACGGTTCCCGGCCTCGCCCTCTCGGCCCCTTGCGGCAACACCAGCGCGGGGTTCGAGGATTGGAAGCGGGATTTTGCAAAACAGGCCAAACGCGCCGGTGTCAAAAAGAAGGGGCTGCAGGCCCTGGCCCAAACTCGGTACGAGACGCGGACAATCGCGGCCGACCGGAACCAGAAAAGCTTCAAATACTCGCTGGACAAGTTCATGCAGGTGCGCGGCGCGGACACCATCGTCGCACAAGGGCGCAAACGCAAAGCGCGCAACCCGCAATTCTATGCCGCGTTCGAGCGTCAGTACGGCGTACCCGCCGGTGTGCTGATTGCCATCCACGGGATGGAAACCGGGTTCGGCGGCTTTATGGGGGACAGCCCGGTTGTGTCAGCAATCACCACGCTGGCCTATGATTGTCGCCGATCCGAATTCTTCATCCCTCACGCCATCGGTGCACTGAAACTGGTGGATCAGGGCAGCCTCACCATGGCGACAAAAGGGGCAAAACATGGCGAGTTGGGCCATACGCAATTCCTGCCCGGCAACGCGCTGACCTATGGCGTCGACGCCACCGGGGACCGTCAGGTCGACTTTTACAACATGACCGACGCACTGGCCTCGACCGCAAATTTTCTGCGTAAGAAAGGGTGGAAACCGGGAAAAGGCTATCAACCCGGCGAGCCGAATTTCGCGGTCATTCAGCAGTGGAACGCGGCCTCGGTCTATCAGCAATCCATCGCGATCATGGCGTGGCGAATCGATAACTGAGCCGGCCCCGCCTTCGACATGGCGCAACCCAGATTTGGCCACATTCCCGCCACATAGATTAACACCGCCCTTTAATTTCTTGGTTTCCAAAGCGTAATCAATACCGAAGATTTCTGACTTTTTTCCCTTTCCGTCAAAATTTCCGCCAGATCGGCGGTTAACCTGTCGTGAGAATTATTACGGCGAAGGAACATGCTGTGACCTCAAAGCATAGCTATCACGGTGGTCTTCAGTTCAACGGCGCGGCGGACGGCGCGCTCAAGCGGTTCTGCGATGTGGTGACGGCCACGCTTGAGGATTATGGGCATCTGGTCGAGCGCAAGACGCTGCTGAGCCCGTCCGAGGCCAGTATCGTCACCAGCCAGTATCTTGTCCGCCTGACGCTGGACCCCTCCTCCGAGCAAACGGATCGGTCACACCACGAACGGATGGACCGGGCCGCAGGCTTGCGGACGTTGGCCCGGCCTGCTGTATCGATGCCCGACAACCGTCTGGCGATCTCGATCAGCCCGGTGTCCAGCCTGCTTGATGACAGCGAGCTTTCCGAGCTGATGCTTGTCGTGATCCTCTATCGCATGGTCGATATCTGTTCGACCCAACGGGTCGAATGGCTGTCACCCAAAACGGTGCTGACGCTCGAGCAGTTCATGAGCGCATTCGATTCAATTGCGCCGCGCAAGCCCCGGAACCGCAAGCAGATTTTCGAATCTGTCAGCGGGCCCTTTGCGGGCCTTGATCTGTCCGAAGCAGATGAGGCCTTCGCCGAACCCAGCAAGCCGAACCCGCGCCCGATCCAGCTGAGCGACGAGCAACTGCTGAGCATCGCCTTTCGGACCGAAACCGAGACCACCCAGTCCCCCGAGGCCCCGGAACAAGCGCCCGATGACCCCGAGCGCCCCAGCGATATCCTGCGGCTGACAAGCTGGGGAATGACCGGCGCGGTGGCCAGTGTGTCTGCCCCCATCGCCATTTCCATGGCCGCCGTCAACCTGATCCGGGGCGAGGATTTCCGCCTGAACACTCAGGTTCTGGCCTTCACCACCGCCATCTTTGGCTTGAATAGCACAAATGCCTTTGCCGAGGTCGCCAGCGTCCTGGGCATGTAAACGAATAACCGAAGACCCTCCTTGGAGGCCCCGCCGTCAGGCGGGGTTTTCCATTTGGGGCAAGCGTTCCGCCGCCATGACATAGGTGTGGATGGCGAACACCACGGCTTTGCTCTGCAGCAGTCGCAGCAGGGTCTGGCGTTCGCTGCGCAGATAGCGGGCCGTGCCCCTGTCACGCGGGTCGCGGCGCTGATGTATGCTGCGGGGCTGGAACAGTTCGGCCTCCTCATACCACAGCGCATTGAACCGCCACAGCGGGCGTCCGGGTTGAATGCCGTCGAACAGGCGCTGGACCCGGCGGGCGATGTTCTGGTCATAGGCGTCGACCGGCGCATGGATCGCAAGCAGGGGCCGCATGAATTTCTCGGACAGCCGCCAACTGGCCGGAAAGCACAGGATCGCCCCGGTCAGGACGTGCTCGTCGCCCTGTTTCTGCAGGATACAGAAATCCTCCTGCACCAGATGGCACAGCGTTTCGAGCGGGCAAGCCCGGTCAATTTGGACCTGAACTCCGTCAGGGCGGGTGACATGGGCGGACTGGCCCGGGTAGGCCTGCGCCAGAACGAGATCCAGCAGTTCCTGCGCCGGGGCCAGCGCTTGCGCGCTTTGGGCCAGAACCTCGGCCCCGTGCTGCGCCAACAGGTCGGCCCGCCGCTGCATCTGCGCTGCAAAGGCATCGTCGCGGTGCAACCAGTCGTCCGGATCGGCCGGCCGCATCCCCGGCAAGGGGTTCGGGGCCAGCGGATCATAGGGAATATCTTGCTGCAAAATCACCGTCATGCCGCAGCCATAACATCCCGCCCCCGCCCTGTCGGTCAAAAAGCGACGCTTGTTCCGTCGCAAATCTCAAAGACGCAGCGTCAGGAGCTTTGCAGGCTGAATGGGCAAGCAGAGAGGTCCGCCCGTGAACGAGCACCACCGCGACAACCGCAAGATCGACCCGACTAAAGGGGCGGCGCTGGGTGACGGCAGTCCCAACGACAATGACCGGATTGAGATCGGGCCCACGCAGCTTGCCTTTGACGAATGGGCCGCTGCAGGCCTGCGCCTGCCCGATCTTGAGCGGATGCGTGAATACCGCTGGCGGCGGCTGACCCAAGGCATTGTCGCGCGGGGCTGGGGCGGTGTGCTGCTGTTTGATCCGCTCAACATCCGCTATGCGACTGACAGCACAAATATGCAGCTGTGGAATACGCATAATCCGTTCCGGGCCGTGCTGGTCTGCGCTGACGGATACATGGTGATCTGGGACTACAAGAACTCTCCGTTTCTGTCGAAGTTCAACCCGCTGGTACGCGAGCAGCGCTCGGGCGCGGACCTGTTCTATTTCGACCGGGGTGACAAGGTGGATGTGGCGGCGGATGTGTTTGCAAACGAGGTACGGGTGCTGATCGACGCCCATGGCGGCCGCAACCGGCGGTTGGGTGTCGACAAGATCATGCTGCACGGGCTGCGCGCACTTGAGGCGCAGGGGTTCGAGGTCATGGAAGGAGAGGAACTGACCGAGAAGACTCGCGCCGTGAAAGGGCCGGATGAAATCCTCGCCATGCGCTGCGCCAGCCATGCCTGCGAAACCGCCGTGGCCGAAATGGAGCGGTTCGCGCGGGCCAATGTGGGCGATGGCAGGACGTCCGAGGATGATATCTGGGCAGTTCTGCACGCCGAGAACATTCGCCGGGGCGGCGAGTGGATCGAGACCCGTCTGCTGGCCTCGGGGCCGCGCACGAACCCGTGGTTTCAGGAATGCGGCCCCCGGATCACGCGGCGGAACGAGATCATCGCCTTCGATACGGACCTGATCGGGTCCTATGGCATTTGCGTCGATATCTCGCGGACCTGGTGGATCGGGGATGAGAAACCGCGCCCTGACATGATCTATGCCATGCAGCACGCGCATGAGCACATCATGACCAATATGGAGATGCTGAAACCCGGCGTCATGATCCCCGAGCTAACCGCGAACACGCATCGGCTGGACGACAAGTTTCAGGCGCAGAAATACGGCTGCCTGATGCATGGGGTCGGTCTGTGCGACGAGTGGCCCTTGGTGGCCTATCCGGACAAGGCGGTTGAGGGGGCCTATGACTATCCGCTGGAACCGGGCATGGTGCTGTGCGTCGAGGCCGCGGTGGGTGAGGTTGGCGGCGATTTCTCGATCAAGCTGGAAGATCAGGTGCTTATCACCGAGGAAGGTTATGAGAATCTGACCACCTATCCGTTTGACGCGCAGTTGATGGGCGCGCGCTAGGGGCCGGATCACCGCGCCTTTCGCGCGGCGATCCGGGCGAGAGGCGCTGCCTCTCGCGCTCTCCGAAGTATTTTGAACAGAAGAAGGATTGGGGCCGGTAGTCACCTCCGCGTGAGCGGGCGGCCTTGCGGGTTGAGATGTGGCGATGGGCGGCACACTCTGTAAGGGAAGATACAGGAGTTTTTCCATGCCCACCGAACGCATCACTTTTGCCGGTCACGACGGCAGCCAATTGGCCGCGCGCCTTGATCTGCCGGATGGGCCGGTTCTGGCGACGGCGCTGTTTGCGCATTGCTTTACATGCTCGAAGGATATTCCGGCGGCGCGGCGTATTTCGGCGCGGCTGGCGGCGATGGGAATCGCCGTGCTGCGGTTCGACTTTACCGGGCTGGGCCATTCGGGCGGCGAGTTTGCCAATACCACTTTCACCTCGAATGTGTCGGACCTGATCGCGGCGGCGCAGTATCTGGCGGGGCGCGACATGGCTCCGGCTTTGCTGATCGGGCATTCTCTGGGCGGGGCGGCGGTTTTGCGGGCGCGGGCGGGCATCCCCTCGGTCAAGGCGGTCGTGACGCTGGGTGCCCCTGCCGATCCCGGCCATGTGTGGCATCATTTCGAGGCCGCTCTGCCCGAGATCGAGGCCGAAGGGAGTGCCGAGGTGTCGCTGGGCGGACGGCCGTTCCGGATCGGCAAAGCCTTTGTGGATGACATTTCAGAAGCTGCGCTGACCCCGTCCATCGCCGATCTGAAGGCTGCGCTGCTGATCTTGCACGCACCACGCGATGAAACCGTCAGCATCGACAATGCCAGCGCCATCTTTCTGGCCGCGAAACATCCCAAGAGCTTTGTTACGCTCGATGATGCGGACCATCTGATCACCCGCGCGGTGGATGCCGAATATGCCGCCGATGTCATCGCCGCCTGGGTGTCGCGCTATGTCAAGCTGTGCCCGCCTGCCCCGCCGCCCGGTGCGCCCGAAGGCGTCGTGCGCGTGACCGAAGCCGATCCTGCGGGCTTCTTGCAGGACATCCAGTCGGGGCCACGCCATCATGCGGTGGCGGATGAGCCGGCCTCGTATGGTGGGACGGATCGGGGGATGTCGCCTTATGGGTTTGTATCCTCGGGCCTTGGGGCCTGCACCTCAATGACGATCCGGATGTATGCCCGGCGCAAGCGGTGGCCGCTGACTGGGGTCACCGTGGATGTTTGCCACAACAAGGTGCACGCTCAGGATGCCGGTCTTGCCAGCGAGGGCAAGGTCGACCAGTTCCGTCGCAAGATCCGGCTGGACGGGCCGCTGGATGCAGATCAGAGGGCCAGGCTGCTGGAGATTGCGGACAAGTGCCCTGTCCATCGCACCCTTGAGGGCAGCGCCCAGATCACCACCGAGTTGATCGCCTGAAGCCCGAGATCACAGTGTTTTCCATTCGGTCGTCTTGGCCGTGCGGGTTCGGGTCGCACCGCTCCCCTCGATGACCCCGCCAACCACGGTCACGGAATAGGCGCAACCGCGCTGGTCACGCGAAATCTCCATAAAGGCCTCGCGGATGTCTTTTCCGCGCGGCCCGGGCGGGTAAGCGGCAAAGCGGAAGGTTCCCATACCGTCCTCGATCTCATCGATGAAGTGGTCAGGCACCGCCTTGGGCGTAAGGTTGATGCGGAACGGATTTGGCAGCCCGATATCGGGAACTGCCAGGATGCCACAGATCGCGGCGGCGATGGCGCGGAGTTGGTCTTCGGTCAGCATGGTCGGCTCCTGTTTGCAGAAATTGGGCAGGGCCGGAATGATGCGCGTGGGCTTGGGGCATGCGCGGCACCGGTCGGACCCGCCCCTGCCCCATCCTATCACAGACCGAGGAAACCCCCGAACCACGCAGGTGATTTATCTGAACGCGAAAGGGGCCGCCCATGCAGCCCCCTTTATCTAACGCCGCCGCGGTGCCGGTCGGTGGATCGGAGGCCGCGCCGCCGGAGGGCGCGCCACAGGCGGGCGCGGACGGGTGGGTGGTTTGGCGACCGGCGGTTTCGGGCGCGCGGGCGGCTTCGAAACCGGAGGCTTGGGACGGTCCGGACGATCAGGACGGTTGATGTCGACGTCTATGTCCACGTCGTGATCATGGTAGTAATCATTCCACAACAGCGAGTCATAGAACGGATCATACCCGTAGCCGACGCCAACCGTGACCCCGTCGCAGGCCGAGAGGGTCAGCGTCGCCACACCAAGGCCCAGAGCCAGAGCGGATCGTTTGAGCAGTTTGCGTGTCATCCGGGCCTCCGTCAGTTCAGGGACCGGAACGACGCGAAGACATCGTTCAGATCGTCCACATAGGCCGGATCGGCCCCATCCCGCAGGATCGCCACTGCAATGGCCACACGGCCCTTTGGCAGGTCGATCAGTGTCACGGTAAAGCTCACCCCGCGTCCGTTCCGCCTGCCCGTGCCCCGGATCACCCGGGCGGGCTGACCGCCGATCCTTGTGTCGCTGGTGCCGCTGACGACCGGCTCTTTGACCAGGAACTTGTCGATATCTTCCAGATACCGGATGCCACCCTGAATGTCGCGGACGCCTGCGGGCGAGACAAAGCCCATCCAGACCGTGTCATCCGTAAACGGCCTGATCCCCATGACCCTTGCGACGGCGCGCGCATCGCCCAGCTGGGTATCCTCGATCTCGCGTGGGCCTCCGGTGCGGACGGTCCAGAAATCGGGGACCTCAAAGCTGAACAGAGCCTGCCCTGCGTCCGTGTAGGTCACAGGTGTGTCGGCCCCGGCAGTGCCCGCAAGCCACAACGTCCCGCACAGGGCGAGCGCTGATGTCAATGGAATACGCATATCTCAATAACCTGATGATTTCTCAGGTCTCAGATTGAACTGCCGTTGCCGCCTTTGTCCAGTATGACCTTGGAGGCACAACGAAAAACCCGCACCCGAGGCTCTCGGATGCGGGTTCGGAATTTGCCAGAACGGCGTTGGATCAGGTGCGGGCGTCGCCCACCAGCTTCCACAGGCCGGGGATCAGCAGCGCGGCCAGCGCCAGCTTGATCACATCACCGACCAGGAAGGGTGTCAGGCCCCATTCCAGGATCGGCTTGTCCCAGCCGTAAAGCTGACCCAGCCACAGCAGGCCGGGCACATAGATCAGCACGTTGGCCAGAACCAGCGCCAGCGCCAGCTTGCCAACCGAACGGTCCCAGCCGCGCGCAGCCAGAGCACCCAGCGTCAGTACCGCCAGAACATAGCCGACCAGATAGCCGCCGGTGCCGCCCATCATGTAGGTCAGGCCAAATTTCTCAGCCGAGGACCCTGCGAAAACGTCAAAGCCCAGTGCGCCGACCAGCAGGTAGCCCAGCATGGTGATCAGGCCCAGACGCGCGCCATAGGCGGTACCGATGGTCAGCACGGCAAAGGTGCCCATGGTGATCGGAACCGGCCACATCGGCACTTTGATCTTGGCGGCCACGGCCAGCGCTACGATGCCCAGAGCAACCAGAACCACCTGTTTGACGCGCAGCGCCGTCCCCTCACGCGGGCCAAAGGCATTGGCCAGAACGTTTGCATTCATGTTGTTTTCTCCACTTGTGGACCTATTTGCAGGTGCAGCAATGCCCGTTCCGGGGCGGTGCTGCAAGATGATTACGCTATCGCCGCGTATATTTGGTCTCCATCTCATAGGATTTTCGCGGCCCCGACACGGTCCAGCGCACCGTCCAGCGCGGCCATCCCGTGAAATCGTATAATGCATCATAGCTGTCGGGCGGGCAATCGTGATGGTCCTCGGGCCGGTCCTGTCCTAGTTGCAGCATGTGAAAATACCGGTCGTCGTCGAAATGAATGGCGATCCGGTCACCCGAGGCGCGCCACAGATACCGGCGTGTCCCGGTCATCTCGGGCTGCCCGGGAATGCGCAGGGTGACGGTTTCGTCATAGATCAACCCATCGCCCTCGGGCCGCAGGACCGCGCTGCCATCGGCCTGAATCACCTGCCCTGCCCGGGCATCGCGGATCAACCGCTCAAGGCTCCAGCTGCCTTCGAAATCGGACAGGGTTTCAGGTAGGCTCACCGGGCATACACCCCGTCCGTCGTACCACCGGCCTGATCCACAAACCGGATCGTGTCGCCGCTTTGCCGGACATCATAGCAGGCCCACAGCGCTGACGGCGGCCAGAGCGAGCAATATTGATCACCCCGCACCGTCCACCGCCCTGCGCTGGGGCGGCCCGAGAAATACTGGGTCAGCATCGACCCATCAAAACGCTGCCAGATACCCCCACCATAGTCGAGCTTTCGGTCGGTCAGTGCCTGCAGGATTTCATCTCCGCTCAACGCGCGGAACTCTTCTGCGGCCAGAATACCCGGCCAGAGCAATAAAATCAGGGCAAACCGTCTCATACCAGCACTCGCGCCTTGTTCCCGCAGACCTGCGCGGCTAAACCCCGCGCCAACGCCTCATCCCAATCACAAAAAGGTGCTGCCGCCAATGATTCCCCGCTATTCCCGCCCTGACATGGTCGCCATCTGGTCGCCCGAGACCAAGTTCCGCATCTGGTACGAGATCGAGGCCCATGCCTGCGACGCCATGGCCGATCTGGGTGTGATCCCGCGCGAAAACGCTGACGCCGTGTGGAAAGCCAAGGACGTGGAATTCGACGTGGCCCGCATCGACGAGATCGAGGCCGTCACCAAACACGACGTCATCGCCTTCCTCACCCATCTGGCCGAGCATGTGGGCAGTGACGAGGCACGCTTTGTGCATCAGGGCATGACCAGCTCGGACGTGCTGGATACCTGTTTCAACGTCCAGCTGACCCGCGCCGCCGACATTCTGATTGACGATCTCGAAGGTCTGCTGGCCGCCCTGAAGCGCCGCGCGTATGAGCATAAGGAAACCGTTCGCATCGGTCGCAGCCACGGCATCCACGCCGAGCCGACCACAATGGGCCTGACCTTCGCGCGGTTCTACGCCGAGATGGACCGTAACCTGTCCCGGATGCGCGACGCCCGTGCCGAGATCGCCACCGGCGCGATCAGCGGCGCGGTTGGCACCTTCGCCAATATCGACCCTCAGGTCGAGGAACACGTCTGTGACAAGCTGGGGCTGGTGCCCGAGCCGATCAGCACGCAAGTCATCCCCCGCGACCGCCATGCTGCCTTCTTTGCCACGTTGGGCGTGATCGCCAGCAGCATCGAAAACATCGCCATCGAGGTGCGGCACATGCAGCGGACCGAGGTGCTGGAGGCCGAGGAGTTCTTCTCGAAAGGCCAAAAGGGCTCGTCGGCGATGCCGCACAAACGCAACCCGGTTCTGACCGAGAACCTGACCGGTCTGGCCCGCCTTGTCCGCATGGCCGTCGTGCCCGCGATGGAGAATGTGGCCCTGTGGCACGAGCGTGACATCTCGCACTCTTCGGTCGAACGCAACATCGGCCCCGACGCCACGATCACGCTGGACTTCGCGCTGGCGCGCCTGACCAGCGTGGTCGACAAGCTGGTCGTCTACCCCGAAAACATGCTGGCCAACATGAACAAGTTCCGCGGTCTGGTGATGAGCCAGCGCGTGCTGCTGGCCCTGACACAGGCTGGTGTCAGCCGCGAGGATGCCTATCGTCTGGTCCAGCGCAACGCGATGAAGGTCTGGGAAGAAGGCAAAGATTTCAAAACCGAGCTTCTGGCTGACGCAGATGTGACCGCCGCGCTGAGCGCCGAAGAGATCGAGGAAAAGTTCGATCTGGGCTATCACACCAAGCATGTCGACACGATTTTTGCGCGTGTTTTCGGCGAATAACACCTGAAATATCCGCCAAAGGCCCGTGCGGACACCTCCGCGCGGGCCCTTGTTTTTGGGCGGGCGGGTGCCCCACGATCTCGGGTTTGCCCCGGTCGTGAATAAAAGCGAGCCACAAGTTGTTAGCTTTTACACAGAACACGCTATGATTTAACCAAGCAGTCCAATGATCGGAGACCCGTTATGCGCCTCGTATTTGCCTCGGCCATCGCCCTTCAGGCCTTTACCTTTGCCCCCATGGCCCTTGCGGCGGGCGGTGGCGACAGCAGCCCGCCCAAGCCGACCAACACCACCAAGAAATGCCTGTTCGGGCGCGTCTATGACGCGGATCGCGGGCGCTGCGTGAAGCCGAACCAATCCAATCTGACCGAAGATCAACTGTACGATGCCGTGCGCGAACTGGCCTATGACGGGCAGTTTGAGAATGCTCAGGGCATTCTGCGCATCATGGATCAGGAAGACGACCGGGTTCAGACCTACTGGGGCTTCACCTATCGCAAGATGGGCGAGATTGAGCTGGCCAATGCCTTCTATCAGAAAGCCATCGACAGCAACCCCGACAACATTCTGGCCCGCAGCTATATGGGTCAGGGCTTTGTTGCCGAAGGCAAGACCGAGCTGGCCATCGCCCAATGGCGCGAGATCAAGGCGCGTGGCGGTGAAGGCACTTGGGCCGAGGCATCGCTGCGCGAGGCGATCCGCACCGGGCTGACCTACAGCTACTGAGTTTCAGGGTTTCTTTACCCGACTCGCCCTAATCTGCCCGCAACGCGAATTGGCATTGCAGGCAGATGCAGGACACACACGCATTGGTACAGATGGCACCGGGGGCGCAGGCCCCTGTCACCGATCACGATGACGGGGCACCCCGGGTGGTGGCCCGGCGACTCAGCAGCCGCGAAAAGGCGGCTGTCGTGGTTCGGCTGCTGCTGAACGAGGGCGCAGACATCCCGCTTGAGGAATTGCCCGACCCTTTACAAGAAAAGCTGACCCATCAGCTGGGGCAGATGGGCCTTGTTGACCGGGTCACCCTGGCCTCTGTCGCGCAGGAGTTCGCGGACGCTCTGGACGGTGTGGGACTGTCTTTCCCGCACGGGCTGGCCGGGGCGCTGGATGCGGTCAACGGCAAGATCGCCCCTGCGACCGCCGCGCGGCTGCGCAAGGTGGCGGGTGTGCGCCAGATCGGCGACCCTTGGCAACGTCTACGCGAGGTGCCGCCCGAAGAACTGGCCGAAATGGCCAGGGCCGAAAGCACCGAGGTGGCGGCGGTGATGCTGTCAAAGCTGGAAACCGCAACGGCGGCGCAAGTGCTGGGCCACCTGCCCGGCCCCACGGCGCGGCAGATCACCTATGCAGTCTCGAAAACGGCAAATGTGACGCCCGAAGCGGTCGAGCGGATCGGCTGGTCGCTGGCCGCACAGTTGGACCAGCGCCCGACGCTGGCTTTTCCCGATGGTCCCGGCGCGCGGGTCGGGGCGATCCTCAACCAGTCCGCCGCGGCGACGCGCGACGGACTGCTGACCGCTCTGGACGAAGAAGATGCCGAATTTGCCAGCGCAGTCCGGCAGTCGATCTTCATCTTCGCCCATATCCCTGCCCGCATTCAGCCGCGTGATGTTCCCGTCATCCTGCGCGGGGTGGATCAGCCGGTTCTTGTAACCGCTCTGGCCGGGGCGGCGACCGAAGAGGATGCGGCGGCGGTTGAATTCATGCTGGCCAATATGTCCTCGCGCATGGCCGACAATCTGCGCGAAGAGATGGCAGATCGCGGCAGGGTCAGGCAATCCGAGGCCGAAGACGCGATGGCGCAGATCGTGGGCGTTATCCGGGCCCTGCTGGATGACGGCACCATCGCGCTGGTCGAGATGGATGAGGAGGGCTAGCCCCACTTGTGATCAAAGAACGGGGCCTGTATGTCTGTCCGCGCAGTTCACAACACCCAGGTGTCCTTCCCCATGCCCGTCGAAAAGTCGGAACTGAGCCGATTTGAGCTTGGAAAATACTACCTCGCCAACCTGTTCCTGAAAGGGGTGATCGGCGGTATGCGCCTGCTGCCCTATGAACGGCGCATCGGTGCGATGGGCGCTGTGACCCGTTGGCTGGCCCCGGTCGTCGGGTTCCGCTCGCGAGTGCGACGCAACCTGAAACTCACTTGCCCCGAGTTGCCCGAGGACGAAGTCAAACGTATCTGCCGGGCCGTGCCCGACAACGCCGGGCGCGCGATTATGGAGCACTTCTCGGCTGATGGGTTCATCGACCGGCAGAGCAAGGCCAAAGTGTCAGGCTCGGGGGTTGAGGCGTTTGACAAGGCCGTGGCCGAAGGCAAGCCCGTGATGATGATCACCGCGCATTTCGGGCACTATCTGGCCGCCCGCGTCGCGCTGCAGGCGCGCAGCGGCCAGCCGATCGGCTGCCTCTATCGCCGCATGGCCAACCCTTATTTCAACGATATGTATGTTGACGCCTTCTACCAGACCGGCGCGCCGATGTTCGAACAGGGCCGCCGCGGCATGGTCGAGATGGTGCGTGCGCTTAAAAACGGCGGCATCATCGCGATTGTATCAGACCTGCACGCCCATGGCGGCGAAGAACTGACGTTCTTCGGCAAACCCGCCGTGACCTCGGTGCTGAATGCCGAACTGGCGATCAAGTACAAGGCGGTCCTGATTCCCTGCTACGCGGTGCGCCAGCCCAACGGTATTGATTTTGAAATCGTACTGCACGACCCGGTGCCGCATACCGACGCCAAAACCATGACGCAGTTCACCAATGACGACCTCGAGGCGATGGTGCGACAGCACATGGGACAATGGTTCTGGATTCACCGCCGCTGGAAAGCGTGGAAGAAACTGGGTGTTCAGCCGCAGGACATGCCCTGATCACTTAACCCGCGCAGCCGCCACGATCGGCCCGTGGCCAACCCGCTGGATCAGGACCACGGCAGGCAGATCTCCGGTCAAAGACGCCGTGAACTCCTGCGGCGCAACGCCGTCCCAATGCCCCGCGATCTGCCAGTTTTCAACCACGTTGGCATAGTCCAACTCGTGCCCCGCCAGTTCTCCGCGCCGGATCGAGGCGTGGCGCATCGGTGAATATTGCACCACCCGCACCTCATAAGTCTGACCGGCAGGCAGTTCGACCGGGGCGACATCCACGACCAGATCGTCACCGGTGCGCTTTGCGGTGACCTCGGCCTCGGGCGCGGCGGTCAGATGGGCGTTGATCAGACGATCCAACTCACCCGCCTTGGCCCCCACCACATCCTGCTGACCGTTAACCACCATCTGCGGAGTATAGATCATCGTGCGCCCGCCCTCTCGGGCATAGGCGCGCTGACGCAGGGTATGGTCCGGCTTGGCGTATTCGTCCTTCCAGCCGATGTAGTCCCAGTAGTCCACGTGCAACGCCAAACCGATGACGTCCTCGCGCTGCGCCAACTGTTCCATGATCCGATCCGCAGGCGGACAGGATGAACAGCCCTGCGAGGTAAACAGTTCGACCACGACCGGGTCGGTCTCGGCAGTGGCGGCGGCGGTCAGAAAGAGTGAAGCAATCGCGGTCAGGGTGGCTGATCTGAGCATGAAATCTCTCGGCTTGGGTGGCGTTCCAAAGGTCTAATCGGGAATCACATAAACCACCAATCAAGGTTTCTTGAGAGCCGGGCAGCGGAATTTCGCAAAAATGTGTGCAATGGTATACAAAAATTGACGCAGGGGGCCTGTTGGACCTTGAACCAGCGTCGCTGGTGATGCAGATACCCCTCAGCGAATCCCATATTCCACGTCATTTGAGAGGGAGGCCATAAGATGCCCATCAAAGTCGGACAGGATACCGCCAAGACACGCCGCAGCCTGAGCGTGAATGGCAAGTCCATTTCCTATTACTCGATCCCCGCCGCGCAAGAGGCCGGTCTGGGTGATTTCTCGAAACTGCCCGCCGCGCTGAAAGTGGTGCTGGAAAATATGCTGCGGTTCGAGGATGACGGATTCTCGGTCTCGGTCGACGACATCAAGGCTTTTGCCGAATGGGGCGCGAACGGCGGTAAGAACCCGCGCGAAATTGCGTATCGCCCTGCCCGCGTGCTGATGCAGGATTTCACCGGTGTTCCGGCGGTTGTTGACCTCGCCGCGATGCGTGACGGCATCAAAGGGCTGGGTGGTGACGCCCAGAAGATCAACCCGCTGAACCCGGTTGATCTGGTCATCGACCATTCGGTCATGATCGACGAATTCGGCAACCCGCGCGCGTTCCAGATGAATGTGGACCGCGAATATGAGCGGAACATGGAACGCTACCAGTTCCTGAAATGGGGCCAGAACGCGTTCAACAACTTCCGCGTTGTGCCCCCCGGCACCGGCATCTGCCACCAGGTGAACCTTGAATATCTGGCCCAGACCGTCTGGACCGACACCGACCAGAGCGGTGAAGAGGTCGCCTATCCCGACACGCTGGTCGGCACCGACAGCCACACCACCATGGTCAACGGCATGGCCGTTCTGGGCTGGGGTGTTGGCGGGATCGAGGCCGAGGCCGCGATGCTGGGTCAGCCGATCTCGATGCTGATCCCCGAGGTTGTCGGTTTTGAGCTGACCGGCGATCTGGTCGAAGGCACCACTGGCACCGACCTTGTTCTGAAGGTTGTCGAGATGCTGCGCGAAAAGGGCGTTGTCGGCAAGTTCGTCGAGTTCTACGGCGAAGGTCTGGACCGTCTGCCGCTGGCCGACCGTGCCACCATCGCTAACATGGCCCCCGAATACGGCGCGACCTGCGGCTTCTTCCCGATCGACGGCGAGACCCTGCGCTACCTGCGCAATACCGGTCGGGACGAGGATCGTATCGCCTTGGTCGAAGCTTATGCCAAGGAAAACGGCTTCTGGCGCGATGCGGATTATGCGCCGATCTACACCGACACGCTCTCGCTGGATATGGGCACCATCGTCCCCGCGATCTCGGGCCCGAAACGCCCGCAGGATTACGTTGCGCTGACCAATGCCAAGGCCGCTTTCACCAAAGAGATGGAAGAGACCTTCAAACGTCCCATGGGCAAGGAAGTCGCCGTCAAGGGCGAGGAATATACCATGGAATCGGGCAAGGTCGTGATCGCCTCGATCACATCCTGCACCAACACGTCGAACCCCTATGTGATGATCGGTGCCGGTCTGGTGGCACGCAAGGCCGCGGCGTTGGGCCTGAACCGACAGCCTTGGGTCAAGACCTCGCTGGCACCGGGCTCGCAGGTTGTGAGCGCCTACTTGGAAGCCGCAGGCCTGCAAGAGGATCTGGACAAGGTTGGCTTTAACCTTGTGGGGTATGGCTGCACCACCTGCATCGGTAACTCCGGCCCCATTCAGGCTGAACTGTCCGAGGCGATTGCCGAGGGCGATCTGGTCGCCACGTCGGTTCTGTCGGGCAACCGTAACTTTGAAGGCCGGATTTCGCCGGATGTGCGCGCCAACTATCTGGCCTCACCGCCGCTGGTTGTCGTTTATGCGCTGGCAGGTACGATGGATATTGATCTGACGTCTGAGCCGATTGGTCAGGACAAGGACGGTAACGACGTCTACATGAAAGACATCTGGCCGACCCAGCAAGAGGTTGCGGAACTGGTCGAACAGACCGTGACGCGTGAAGCGTTCCAGTCGAAATATGCCGATGTCTTCAAGGGCGACGAGAAATGGCAATCGGTTGAAACCACCGACGCCGAAACCTATGACTGGCCGCCGACCTCGACCTATATCCAGAACCCGCCCTATTTCCAGGGCATGGGGACCGAGCCCGGCACGATCTCGAATATCGACGGCGCCAAGGTTCTGCTGATCCTGGGCGACATGATCACGACCGACCATATCTCGCCCGCAGGCTCATTTGCGACGACCACTCCGGCCGGCAAGTATCTGGTTGACCGTCAGGTGCAACCGCGCGAGTTCAACTCGTATGGCTCGCGCCGTGGCAATCACGAGATCATGATGCGCGGCACCTTCGCCAACATCCGCGTCAAGAACGAGATGCTGGACGGTGTCGAAGGCGGCTACACCAAGGGCCCCGATGGCGCGCAGTCCTCGGTCTATGAGGCGTCGATGGCCTATCAGGAACAGGGCACCCCGCTGGTCGTCTTTGGTGGCGAACAGTATGGCGCGGGGTCTTCGCGTGACTGGGCCGCCAAAGGAACCGCTCTGCTGGGCGTCAAGGCGGTGATCGCCGAGAGCTTTGAGCGTATTCACCGGTCGAACCTGGTTGGCATGGGTGTGATCCCGTTCGAATTCACCAGTGGGGATACCCGAAAGTCGCTGGGTCTGACGGGGGACGAGACCGTCTCGATCCACGGGCTGGATACGATCCAGCCGCTGCAGGAGGTACCCTGCACCATCGTCTATGGCGACGGGACCGAGAAGACCATCACCTTGAAATGCCGCATCGATACCGCGCCCGAGATCGAATATATCGAAAACGGTGGCGTGCTGCATTACGTGCTGCGGAATCTGGCCAAGGCAGGCTAACGCCGCATTGGTTGAGAGGTTTGAAAGGACGCCTTCGGGCGTCCTTTCTTTTTTGCGAGGCTCTGCCTCGCGCTCCGAAGTATTTTTGAACAGAAGAAGTTGAAGCTGTGCGGTTTTCCGGGTCTGGTGAAACTGGGAGGCGCTCATGGACAAGGTGGCATTGGTGACAGGTGGGGCGCGGGGTATTGGCCGCGCCATTGTCGAGGATTTGAGCCGCGATCATCTGGTTGCATTTACGTGGCTTTCGACCGAGCCCGTGCCCGAACTGCTGCGTGGCGAGAATTTGGCGATCCGCTCGGATCTGGCTGCGCCGGGTCAGGCAGAGGCGGTGATCGCGCAAGTGATAGAGCGGTTTGCACGGCTTGATGTGATCGTCAACAATGCCGGGTTGGTGCGGGCGACGCCGAAAGAGGCGTTTCAGGCAGATGCGCATCGCGCCATTCTGGACCTGAACTTGCTGGTGCCTGCGGCCCTGCTGGCGGCCGCCTTGCCGTATCTGCAGAGAGAAGCCGCGATTGTCAGCATCTCGTCGATGAATGCGGTGTTGCCGCCCCGCGACGCGGTCACCTATGGGGCCAGCAAAGCGGCGTTGAACCTGTGGACCCGCGCCATGGCCAAGGAGTTGGGGCCGGAGGGGATACGCGTCAATGCGGTGGCCCCGGGCGCAATCAACATTCCAGAAGCGCCGCGATCGGACGAGCTGACAGAACTGTTCGTAAAGGACACGGCCCTGGGCCGGGCGGGACGGCCCGAGGATATCGCCAAGGCGGTCAGGTTTCTGGCGTCCGATGCGGCGTCATTTGTCACCGGTGAGGTTCTGGCTGTCACCGGTGGCTATCGCTTATGAACCGCCCGCAGCTTTCTCGAGCGCGGGGCGGATCGTGTTCTCGATGACGCGCTGGGTGATCGGCCCGGCGAAGCGCAGGAGGATCGTGCCCTCTCCGTCGATCACATAGGTTTCGGGCACGCCGTAAACGCCCCAATCGAGGCCCATGCGGCCTTGTTCGTCCCGCCCGATGCCAGTGTAGGGATCGCCGAGCTCGGTTAAGAAGGCCTCGGCATTGTTCAGCTTATCTTTGTAGTTGATGCCGTAGACGGGTATGCCTTCGTCCGACAGGGCCTGCAGATTGGGGTGTTCGACGCGGCAGGGCGCGCACCAGCTGGCCCAGTAATTGACCAGCTTGACCTGACCATCGCGCAGGGTGGCATCGTCAAAGCCCGGTTTGCCGGCGAATTCGGTCAGAACCACGGGCGGCGCGGGTTGTCCTTCGCGCGCCGAGGGCAGCGCGTTGGGGTCATCGCGGAACATGCCGATCCCGGCCAATACCGCAAAGGCTCCGAAGATCAGAGGCGGTGCGATCATGAGGGGTGATATCTTAGCCATGGCGTGACATCCGTTGTTCGACCTTCTCCATCTCGGCCCGCACTTTGCGCCCGCGCAGGATACTGAACGCGACCAGAGCCACTAGCAAGACGATCGAGGCCGCGTAGGACGACAAGACGGTATCGGCGTATTTTCCAAGATCGGGGATCATCCGTTAACCCTTTCCCGCGCCAGCAGGGCCTTGATCCGGCGGGCACGGATTTCCGTGCCGGTGCGGTAGAAGACAAGCGCGATGAACAGAAGCACGAAGCCGATGATGCACAGAAACAGCGGGTAGAAGTAGATATTGCTGACCTTTTCTTCGGTATCCGTACCGGTGACCGCAGCGGCGCGCATCACCGATGCGCCCTGATGCAGGCCTTGGTTCCAGAAATTCACCGCATAGCGGCTGAGCAGCGCAAAGACCGAGCCCACGAGGCAGAGGACCGCGGTCAGATCGGCCGCCGTGTCGGGGTCTTCGATAGCCTCCCACAGCGCGACATAGCCCAGATAGAACAGGAACAGGATCAGGAACGAGGTCAGGCGCGGATCCCAGGCCCACCAGGTGCCCCACATGGGCTGACCCCAGATTGCGCCGGTTGCCAGCGCAATCAGCGTCATGACGATGCCGATCGGCGCAGCCGCGCGGGCAGCGAGCGCGCTTACATGGTGACGGCGGACCAGCCAGACCAGCGAGGTGGCCAGCATCATCAGCCAGCAGTTGATCGCCATCAACGCTGCAGGCACATGCAGGTAGATGATTTTGACGGTCGAGCCCTGTTTGTAGTCATCGGGGGTGAAGAAGAATCCCCAGATCAACCCGACCACCAGACAGATCGCCGAAGTGATCCAGAAAAACGGCAAGGCCCGCTCGGTCGTGGCGAGGAATTTGCGCGGATTGGCGTATTCCCAGAGGGCGTTGGCTTTGGCTGCGATTGACATGGGCCCTATCTAGTCCGAGTCGGTGTGGTTCTCAATTGACCTCGGTCAATCTTTGTTCCCCGTCACCTAAGATTGATACGCAGAACGGCGGCGCTGGCGAAAGGCAACAGCGCGACCGTGGCGGCGGTGATCCCGGCCAGCATCAGCAGCGGGGTTTGCGTCTCCATCCCTGTGGCGCCGCGGCGGGCGACCTCGGCCCCGAAGATCAGGGTTGGGACATAAAGCGGCAGGACCAGCAGCGACAGCAGCAGGCCGCCGCGTTTCAAGCCCACGGTCAGGGCTGCGCCGAAGGTGCCGATGACGCTCATGGCCGGGGTGCCGATCAGCAGCGAGATGACCAACCAAGAGAAGCCGGGAACGGGCAGGTTCAGCAGAACTCCCAGAAACGGAGCTGCCAGCACCAGCGGCAGGCCGGTGGTCAGCCAATGGGCCAGTGCCTTGATCGTCACCACCGCCTCGAGCGGCAAGGGCGCGGTGGCGAGCAGGTCGAGCGAGCCGTCCTCCCAGTCCAGCGCCAGCAGGCGGTCGAGCGACAGCAGGCAGGCCAGCAGCGCGCCTAACCACAGCACGCCGGGGGCGATGGTCGACAGCAACGAGGATTGCGGACCGACCGAAAAGGGCACCAGCACGGTCACGATCAGGAAGAACGCGAGGCCAAGGCCGAACCCTCCGCCCGCGCGGAGGGCCAGTTTCAGGTCACGCAGCAGCAGGGCGATCACAGGAAACCTCCGTCGAAATCGTCGATGGGTTTGGGTTTGGCCTTGTTGGGGCCGACGTCCAGAACCTCTCCGTCAAGGCCCAGGTCGATATGGGTGGCGATCAGGGCGGACCCGCCCTGCCCCAGATGCGCGCGGACGGAATCGGCGAACATCTGCACGGCGTTCTTGTCCAGCGAAACGGTCGGCTCGTCCAGCATCCAGACGGGGCGGCCCGTCACCAGCATCCGCGCCAGCCCGAGGCGGCGCTTTTGCCCGGCCGAGAGGTTCCCCGCGTGGCGATCCACCAGTTCGTTCAGGGCAAATGCGTCAAGCGCGGATTGGATATCGTGGGTCCCGAAAACCGAGGCCCAGAAGTTGAGGTTCTCGACCACGGTGAGCGTGGGTTTCAGCCCGTCGGAATGCGAGGCATAGGCGATCTGATCCTCGGCCCCATCGATCTGCCCGGCCAACGGTGGCTGCAGCCCGGCCAGCGTGCGCAGCAGGGTTGTCTTGCCAATGCCATTGGGGCCACGCAGGATCAGCGCGCGCCCGGGTTCGAGCGAGAAGCTTAGCCCTTCGAGCACGGGAACGCCGCCGCGGGCGATGGCCAGATCGGTTACTTTCAATGTCATGCTGCCCGCTTAGCGGATTGTGGGTGTCGGCAAAAGGTCGGAAATGCCGCAGAGTGGCGGTGTTGGTTTTTGTGGCGAGGTTGGAGCGAGGGGCCAGCCCCTCGCGCTCCCCGGGATATTTTTAGCCAGATGAAGATTGGATCCTTAGGCGGGGATCAGGGCGAGCGCGACGCGGCGGCCTTCGGAGAGCAGCACGTTATAGGTGCGGCAGGCGGCGGGGGAGTTCATGATTTCAACGCCGATGCCCGCCTCGTCCAGCTTTGTGCGCAGGGTGGCTGGGATATGAGTAAGATCTTTGCCGGTGCCGATGAAGAGGACGTCGATGTGATCGGACAAAGCGAGCAGCGGGCTTTCGTCGGTGTAGCCGCCCCAAACAGTGGTTCCTGTGGGGCCGGTCAGCACCGAGCCTTGGTGGACCTGGCCACCGATGCGAAAAAATCCGGGTCCGTAGCCGTCGATGGGTTGGGCGTTTGTGTAGGTGATCTCGTTCAGGCGCATGGTGGGGTTTTAACCCCAAAGCGGAAGGCCGGACAAGGCTGCGGATGCGATCACCAGATAGGCGGTTGCGCGATAGAGTTTCTCGCGCTCGGGGCGGAACATCCAGCCGCCCAGCCCGTTGCCTGCCATGTTGGGGATGGCAAGCATCAGCCCGATCCCGACAGCTGGCAGGGTGACGCGCCCCATGCCAGCGAGATAGCCGAGGATCAGGAAGTCGAAGGCGAACAGGAACAGCAGGATCGTGGCGCGAATGACAGCGACTGGAAGTGGGCGGGACATATAGAACAGGATCACCGCTGGGCCCGGTATTCCGGCGACGCCTCCGAGGAAGCCCGCGGCCCCGCCGATGGCTGTGACCATGCCCCGGCGAACCGCGCCGCGATACCGCAGCCCCAGGATCAACGCCGCCAGCATCGACAGCGAGATCAGGCTGACGAGATAGCGAAACAGCACCGGGTCCGAGCGGGTGAGCAGCCAAAGGCCGACAGGCAGGACCAGGGCGCATCCCCACAAAAGGCGCGCGAGATCGCCCTTTTCAACCACGGCCCATGCGCGGCGCAGGTTCGGCAGCGGGCCAAAGATGTCCATGATGGTCAGCGCGATGATTGCCCCGAAGGGGCCTAGGTGGGGGCTGGCGAGCGGTAGGAAGATCAGAGCCGTGCCAAAGCCGGAAAACCCGCGCACAAGGCCGCCGACAAAAGCGGCCAGAATGATTACGGCCAGACCGGTTGGGGTCTGGCCGAAAAGATCAGGCATCAATATTGGCGAACTGGTTGCCCGCCGTGTTCGACGGTTTGGACCAGTCGCGTTTGACTCCCAGCCACAGCAGGATGGTCGAGGCCACGAAGACCGACGAATAGGTTCCGACGATCACACCCCAGATCATCGCGAAGACGAAGCCTCGGATGACGTCTCCGCCCAGCACATAGAGCGAGATCAGCGCCAGCAGCGTGGTGACCGAGGTCATGACCGTTCGACTGAGCGTTTCGTTGATCGAGATGTTCAGGACCTCTTTGAGGTCTTTCTTTTTGTATTTGCGCAAGTTCTCACGGACCCGGTCAAAGACGACCACGGTATCGTTCAGCGAATAGCCCACGATGGTCAGAAGCGCCGCGATGATGGCCAGATCGAAACGGATCTGCAGTTCCGAGAAGATGCCGATCGTCAGGATCACGTCATGCACCAGCGCAGCCACAGCCCCCAGGGCAAACTGCCATTCGAAGCGCAGCCAGATGTAGACAAGGACGGCTCCGATAGCCAAGGCCACGGCGATGACGGCGGTTTGGATCAACTCGCCCGACACCTTGGGGCCAACGGATTCGACGGACACGAACTGGATATCGGGGGCGGCGGTGCTGAGCGCATCTTCGACGGCGGTGATGGTGCTGGCGGCAACGGCCTCGGCGTCGTCCTGCGCCTGAATGCGGATCATGGCGACATTTTCATCAGGTCCGAAGGTCGGGTCGAAGATCTCGGTGATGGTGATGTCGCCCAGCTCCAGCGGCGCAATGGCGTCGCGGTAGGCACCGACGTCGATCTGTTGGGTGCTTTGGGTGCGGATCGTGGTGCCGCCGCGGAAGTCGATGCCGAAGTTCAGCCCCTGCAGCAGGAACGAAGTGAAGGCGATCACCATCATAAGGCCAGAGATGCCCAGCCAGACTTTCCAGCGGCTGAAGAAGTCGAACGAGGTGTTTTGCGGTACGAGTTTCAGTCTCATGTCAAACCTCGATCATTTTCGGACGACGGCGTTCGAACCACATCACGATCATCAGGCGCGTCACGAAGATCGCGGTGAAGACCGAGGTCAGAATGCCCAGACCCAGAGTGATGGCGAACCCGCGTACCGGGCCGCTGCCCATGGCAAACAGGATCGTTGCGGTGATGAATGTGGTCACGTTGGCGTCCAGAATGGCCGACAGCGCCTTTTCATAGCCCAGTTCGATGGCCCGTGCGGGACCTTTGGCGGATTTCAGTTCCTCGCGGATACGTTCAAAGATCAGCACGTTGGCGTCCACGGCCATTCCGACCGTCAGAACGATGCCAGCGATGCCCGGCAGGGTCAGCGTCGCACCGATCAGCGACAGCAGGCCGAACAGTAGCCCGACGTTCAGGATCAGCGCAATATTGGCAAAAAGACCAAACAGGCCATAGCTAAGCGCCATGAAGACCAGCACGGCGGCGAAGGCCACCATGGTTGCGACTTTGCCCGCGTCGATGCTGTCCTGTCCCAGTTCGGGGCCGATGGTGCGTTCTTCGAGGAAGTCCAGGCCCGCCGGCAGCGCACCCGCACGCAGCAGAACGGCCAGATTGGTGCTTTCCTCGACGGTGAAATTGCCGGTGATGATGCCCGACCCGCCAGGGATATGGCTTTGGATCACGGGGGCCGAGATGACCTCGGCATCTAGCACGATGGCAAACGGTGCGCCGATGTTTTCCAGCGTATAGTCGCCAAACTTGCGCGCGCCGGAGGTGTTGAACCGAAAACTAACCGCCGGGCGGCCATTCTGGTCGAACGAGGGCTGGGCGTCCACCAGTTCCTCGCCGGTGACGACGGGGGCCGATTCCAGCGTGTAATACACGCCGCTTTCGTCAATCGAAGGTACGATCTTTTCACCCACGCCCGGCACCGCGTCCGGGTCAGAGCCACGGCCCACCACCGGGTTGAAGGTCAGCTGAGCGGTGGTGCCGATGATCTCTTTCAACTCACCCGCGCTGCCGATACCGGGGACCTGAATCAGAATACGGTCTGCACCCTGACGCTGAATGGTGGGTTCGCGGGTGCCGACCTCGTCGATCCGGCGCCGGATGATTTCAAGAGACTGACGCACGGTGCGGTCGTCTGAGGCCAGCTTTTCGGCCTCGGACAGTTGCACCACGATCTCGTCGCCATCGGCGCGGGCCTCGATATCGGTGGCGCCCACTCCGGTCAGGGTCTGCACCTGACGGGCCAGACCGCGGACGACCTCCAGCGCGCGGGACATGCCGTCGGGCTGGCTGATCTTCACGCGAATCTCGTCCGGGGCCGAGGGTTGTTTGCGAATGGTGCCGACCGTGGCGCGCTCATCCCGCAGGGCGTCGCGGATTTCGGGCCACATCGCCTCCATCCGGGATTCGTAGACGTCGCCGACCTTGACCTCAGCCAGCAGATGCGCGCCGCCGCGCAGGTCAAGGCCCAGATTGACCAGCGAAGATGGCAGCCAGTTGGGCCATTGCCCGGCCTCGGCCTGCATTTCGGGGGTGTCGATGCCAAGCTCGATCGCGGCCTTGGCATCGTTGGATTGTTCGACGCGCGTATAAAACGCATTTGGCAGGGCCAAGAGCAGGCCGATCACGCAGACCGACCAGATCAGAACCCGCTTCCAGGTATCAATTTGCAGCATTACCCTGCCTTTTCAAGGGATTGTCGCGCGAGGTTACTTCGCCGGTTCAGTCTTGTTCAGAACCTGTGCGATGGTGGCCTGCACCACACGCACCTTGACGCCTTCGGCGATCTCGACCTCGACCTCGCCGTCGTCCTTGACCTTGGCGACCTTGCCGATCAGGCCACCTTGGGTGACCACCTGATCCCCGCGGCGCAGCGCCTCGACCATCGCCTTGTGTTCTTTCATCTTTTTCTGCTGCGGACGGATCAGCAGGAAATACATGATCGCAAAGATCAGGATGAGGGGGAGAAACTGGGCGAATGCGCCACCTTCCATGGGATATTCCTTTGTTCTGATGCTGCAGAGGGCTCTCTGCAAATTTGGCGGGAACCTATGCCCTGAACCGGGCGTTTGCAAGCAAAGGCGGCACGGGAATCTCCACTGGACCGGCATCGGCACCCACGGATGCCGTCAAGCGTTGCAGATATGCCCTAGGAACCAGCCCCAAAGCGGATATAGTCAACAGACAGGAGGACCTATGACGCCGATCTTCAAGCCCTTCCGTTTGCTGCCTTATTTGCTTTGGGCCGTGGTCTTGATCTGCGGGTTTTCCCCGCTGGCCGTCGCGCAGGACACCGCGGGTGAAGCCGTCGAAACTCCAGCCGAAGACAGCGATATTTTCAAGGCCCCCGTGATTGTCGACGGGGATACCCTGTTCCATCTGCGCGGCTCAAGCGCCCTGCCGGCGTCCGAGCGTGCCGAAGGGGTTCAGGACAAGATCATCGAGATTGCCGAGTCGTCGGACGACCCCACGGTCGATATCAGTTTCGAGGAAACCGAGTTCGGCACCTGGGTCATGGCTGATGGTGAACGGGTGTCGATCGTCACCGATGCGGATGCCGATCTAGATCAGATGGACCGCAGCGTCGTCAGTGTCCTGCACGGCAACGCGATCCGCGACTCCATCGAGTCCTACCGCGCCAATCGCACCGAGCAGGCGCGCGTCTCCGGCGCCATCGAGGCCGCAGGCTGGACCATCGGGTTCGGCCTGTTCATCCTGATCATCCTCTGGTTGCACCGCCGGGTCCGCCGGCGGACGTTGCGGTTTGTCCAGCGCCACCTGAAAGAGGTCGAAACCGCCACCGCCAAGAGCGTACAAGCCGAAGCCATCGCCGCGCTGGTGCGTTATGGGCTGAATCTGGTTCTGCTGGTCGTCTTTTTCCTGGGCTTTTACTATTATCTGTCCTTCGTCCTGCTGGCCTTTGCCGAAACCCGCTATTTCGCGCAGCTTCTGCTGACTTATCTGACCGAGCCGGTGCTGCTGATCTTTCGGGGCGTCATCAGCTATATCCCAAACCTGATCATGCTGGGGCTGATCACCTGGATCACGCTTTATATCATCAAGGGGATGCGCGTGTTCTTCGACGCGGTCGAGGCCGGCACGTTCGAGATGCGCGATTTCGAAAGCCACTGGGTCAACCCCACCTTCAACATCGCCCGCGTCGTGGTCATCCTGATCGCGCTGGTCTTTGCGGTACCCTACATTCCGGGCTCGGATTCGGCGGCGTTTCAAGGGCTGACCATTCTAGTGGGCGCAATGCTGTCGCTGGGCGCGAACTCGGTCGTGTCGAACATGCTGGCGGGGCTGTTCGTGATCTATCGCCGGTCTACCTCGATAGGGGATCGTATCCAGATCGGCGACCATATCGGCGACGTGGTGCAGATAAAGCTGATGGAGACGCATCTGAAATCGATCAAGAACGAGCTAATCTCGATCCCGAACGCGCAGTTGATGAATTCGGATGTGGTGAACTTCTCGAAGAAAACCGATGGCAGCGGGTTGCTGCTGCACACCACCGTGGGCATCGGCTATGAGGAACCGCCCGAGAAGGTCGAGGCAATGCTGATCGAGGCGGCCCATCGCACCAAGGGCATCAAGGCCAAGCCGGAACCCTTTGTTCTGTGGACCGCTTTGGCAGACTACGCCATCAACTATCAGATCAATGGCTACACCACGCGGGGCAGCATCATTCCGAAAATCCGATCAGACCTGCATCGCAATATCGTGGCGGTCTTCAACGAGAACAACGTGCAGATCATGACGCCCTCGTATATCGCCGACCCGCCCGAGCCGAAGATCCCGGCAGAGGGTTGGGATGGCCATCTGGCGCATGAAACGCACGAGGGCGACGATAAGTCGTAACCGGTGCTACACCCTGACATTAAGATGGTGCATAAGCGGTTTCAGTGATTCACGCATTCAAGGATCTGAGACATGCACGACATCCGCGCCATTCGCGAAAACCCTGCCGCCTTCGACGCCGCCCTCGCGCGCCGTGGGGACGCGCCGGTGTCGTCAGACCTGCTACGGCTGGACGAAAGCCGCCGCGCCAAGATTCTGGCCGCCGAAACCGCGCAGGCCGAACAGAACAAAGCCTCGAAAGAAGTAGGTGCTGCCAAGGGCCGCGGCGACGAGGCTGAGTTCGAGCGCCTGCGCGCTCTGGTCGCCGAGAAAAAGGCCGAGATCGCGCAGATGCAGAATGAGGCCAAGGATCTGGACGCTCTGCTGACCGACCAGCTGATCCGCATCGCTAACCTGCCTGCTGACGACGTGCCCGAAGGTGCGGATGAGGAAGACAATGTCGAGGTTTCGCGCTGGGGCACCCCGCGCGCACTGGATTTTGCACCGAAAGAGCATTTCGAGATCGAAGCCGTTCAAAACGGTATGGATTTCGAAACGGCTGCCAAGCTCTCTGGCTCGCGGTTTGTGCTGCTGTCCGGCGGTGTGGCGCGCATTCACCGCGCGCTGGCGCAGTTCATGCTGGACACCCACATCAACGAGAACGAACTGACCGAGGTGAACGGCCCGGTTCTGGTTCTGTCGGAAATGATGCAGGGCACCGGCCAATTACCGAAATTCGGCGAAGACAGCTATCAGACCCGCGAAGGCTGGTGGCTGATCCCGACCTCCGAGGTTTCGCTGACCAATATCGTCAACGACACGATGATCGACGAAAGCTACCTGCCCCGCCGCTATACCGCGCATTCGCTCTGCTTCCGGTCCGAGGCTGGATCGGCCGGTAAAGACACCCGTGGGATGCTGCGTCAGCACCAGTTCGAAAAGGTCGAGATGGTCTCGGTAACCCACCCGGACAAATCCGACGACGAACAGAAGCGTATGCTCCGCTGCGCCGAAGGTATACTGGAAAAGCTGGGCATCCCCTATCGCACCGTGATCCTGTGCACTGGCGACATGGGCTTTGGCGCGCGTCGGACTTTCGACATCGAGGCATGGCTGCCCGGTCAGGACACGTACCGCGAGATCAGCTCGGTCTCGACCTGTGGTGATTTTCAGGCCCGCCGCATGAACGCCCGATTCCGCCCCGAAGGTGGCGGCAAGCCGGAATATGTGCATACGCTGAACGGCTCGGGGCTTGCGGTCGGGCGTTGCCTGATTGCTGTGCTGGAAAACGGTCAGAATGCGGATGGCACGGTTACCCTGCCCGACGTTCTGGCCCCCTATCTGGGCGGCAAGCTGACGCTGCAGACCGACGGCACCTTGGCATAAGAAGACCGGCACCTGCGGGTGCCGGTCGGATTGAACGAGGCGGAGAAGGTGTTACTTCTTCGCCTTTTTCTTATCCTTCTTCTTGGCGGATTTCTTGTCAGACTTTTTGTCCGACTTCTTGTCTGCCTTCTTCTTTTCGGCCTTTTTCTTGCCGCCAGATTTGGACTTTTTGTCCTTCTTGGCTTTCTCTTTGACCTTTTCCTTGGCCTTCGAGAAAACGGCCTCCATCTCGGATTTCTTGCGGGCCGCTTTCTCGGCCTTCGCCTTGGCCTTGGCTTTTTTCTTCGCCTTTGCCTCAGCCGCCGCCAGCTCTGCCGCAGCGCGTTCTTCGGCAGCCTTGCGCTCGGCCTCGGCCTTTTTCGCGGCGGCAGACTTGCGCGCAGGCGTCCGGCGCGCCGGGGGCTTCCGGGCCGGCGCACGGCGCGCAGGAGCCTTGGCCGGGGTCGGCTTGACCACAGCCTCGTTCGCGGCGGCAATCAGAATAGCGGCCCGGGCAACACCGATACGCGGCACTTTCACCAGATCTTCGGGTTTGGCCTTCGCAACAGCCTCGGCGGTTTTGAAGCCGTTCGCGCTCAGCGCCTGTGCCAGCGCCTGTCCTACGCCACGCACATCGGTAACTGCTGTCATCACGGGTCCTTTCCTGTCATCTCGCATATACGCATATACGCGGCATATACGCCCTGACAAGAGCGTCAGCCGCGCGGCCCGATCAGCCGCTCTGTGCCAAACCTTGCTCTTGCGGGCGCTTGGGGAACGGGACCAGACGTTTCGCCTCTTCATCCCACAGCTTTAGGTTCAGCGCCGCAACCGCCTCGGGGAACTTGATCCGACGCGGCGTGTATTCGGGCGGCAGGTCATAGTGGCACGCGCGCAGCCGGTAGGACGGGATACGCGCGTTGAAATGGTGGATGTCGTGCAATGTGATGCAGGCCACCGCATTATCGAACCACCACCCAAAATCCAGCGCCGAGGACCCCTGCAGCGCGGCCAGCTGCGGATCGAGATCGGGACGGCGATCCCAATAGGTGTCCTCGAAATTATGCTGCAGATAGACAAGGAACACGCCCAGCATCCCGCCCAGCAACGAGAAGACCAGCCAGACCAGAATGCCCGTGGACCCCGCGATCAGATAGAGCAGCCCCAGAAACACAATGATCGACAGATTATGCAGCAACACGCCCTTCACGCCGAAGCGAATGGTGTTCTTGGGCCAGCGATAACGGATGAAATAGGTAAACAGCGCGCCCACAGGCACAAGGATGAACGGGTTCCGGTAAAGACGGTAAAACAGGCGCTTTTTCCAATCCGCCTCATTCCATTCGCGCAGCGTCATGGTGTGGATTTCACCGGTCTCGCGGTGTTCGAGGTTGCCGATGCCCCCATGGTGCAGATTATGGTTCTGCTTCATCACCTCGAACGGTGCAAAGGTGAACGGAGACAGGCCGTGGCCTGCCCATTCATTCTGCGCCCGCGTCTCAAACAGCGAGTGATGCCCGCAATCATGTTGCAGCACATAGAGACGCACGGCAGAGAAGGCAAAAACGACCCCCGCCGGGATCATGATATACCAGCGATCCACATAGACGATCGCCAGCGTCAGCGATGCGAAATACACCGCAAAGGTCCCGAAATAGCTGAGTGCGGCCAGCCGGTTATCCTGCACCGCGTATTGCCTTGTGTATTCCCTCAGATCCATCGCGCCCGCTCCCCAGGGTGGTCCGGTTATGTACTGTTGCAAAATGATATGCGGGCAACCCGCAAACAAGCCGCGTGCGAAAACAAATGCACGCAGTTGAATGCTAGCGCGGGGAACGGGGGCTGTCACGCCCCCTGTCTGAAAATGCTGAAAATTAGCGCAGTTACGCGCGTCCCTTGAGATGTTTGGCCAAGGCACCGGCGTTTTTCTTGCGCCGCCCTTTATAGGGGTTCTTGTCGCCCTGCCCACGCAACGTCAGCCGGATCGGGGTGCCCGGCATGTCAAAATCCTCACGCAGACCATTGACCAGATAGCGGTTATAGCTCTCGGGCATCTTGTCGGGATGCGAGCACATCACCACGAATCCCGGCGGGCGGGTCTTGGCTTGGGTCATATAACGCAGCTTGATCCGGCGGCCCTGTGGTGCGGGCGGCGGGTGCTGTTCCAGCATGGCCGTCAGCCAGCGGTTCAACGCCGCCGTCGGCACACGGCGGTTCCAGACGTCATGGGCGCGCAGGATCGCGGCGCGCAGACGTTCCAAACCCCGGCCTGTCTTCGCCGAAACGGTGATCAGCGGAGCGCCGCGTAATTGCGGCAGCAGCCGTTCAAAGGACTCTTTCAGATCGCGCAGCTTTTCCTGTTTGTTGTCCTCGACGTCCCACTTGTTCACGGCGACCACGACGGCGCGGCCCTCACGCTCGGCCAGATCGGCGATGCGCAGGTCCTGTTGTTCAAACGGAATCGCAGCATCCAGCAGGACCACCACAACCTCGGCAAATTTCACCGCGCGCAGACCATCCGAGACCGAGAGTTTTTCCAGCTTCTCCTGCACCTTGGCCTTTTTGCGCATCCCGGCGGTATCAAAGATCCGCATCGGAGTGCTGTCGCCATCGGGATCAGCCCAATCGATGCGCAGGCTGATCGCATCGCGGGTGATCCCGGCCTCAGGCCCGGTCAGCAGGCGATCTTCGCCCATGATCTTGTTGATCAGCGTGGATTTCCCTGCGTTCGGACGACCCACCACAGCGACCTGCAAGGGCTTGGCGGCGGTTATCAGAGGCGCTTCGCCCTCGCCATCCTCATCCAGTTCAATATCTGTTTGTGGGGTGTCATCGACGGCCTGCTCTTCAGCCGCATCCGCCAAAGGCATCAATTGCGCATAGAGGTCCGTCATCCCCTCGCCATGCTCACCCGACAAGCGCACGGGTTCACCAAGGCCCAGATTATAGGCTTCAAGCACACCCGCATCCGCCGCGTTGCCCTCGGCCTTGTTGGCGGCCAAAATCACATGCTTCGAGCGTTTCCGCAGAATTTCGGCGAACATCTCATCGGTCGGCGTCAGCCCAACCCGCGCGTCGATCATGAACAGGCAGACATCGGCCATATCCACCGCCCGCTCGGTCAGACGGCGCATCCGGCCCTGCAAACTGTCATCGGTTGCGTCCTCAAGACCCGCCGTGTCGATCACGGTAAAACGCAGATCGCCCAGACGCCCTTCGCCTTCGCGCAGGTCGCGCGTCACACCGGGCTGGTCGTCGACCAGGGCCAGGCGTTTGCCCACAAGGCGGTTGAACAGGGTGGATTTGCCCACATTCGGGCGCCCCACGATGGCGAGGGTCAGCGACATGATACCAATCTTTCAAGACTCAAGATGCGCCCTTTAACGCATCTTTTCGTCAACGGAAAGCGTGCAGTTCACCCTTGGTGGACACGACATACAGCGTCTGCCCCGCCACGACCGGGGCCGTGGTCGCGCCACCGGGCACTTCGACCTGATGCACCAGCGCCCCGTCCACGGGGTTGAAGAACCGCAGGAAGCCGTCATTTGAGGCCACAACCGCCCGCCCCCCGGCCATGATCGGGCCGTAATGGGCAAAGATCGGGCCACGGCGACCCGGCTTGTCTTTCACAAAGCCCGGCAGGTCGATCGCCCAGACGATCGCGCCATCTGCCGCGTTCAACCGCACCAGCTGGCTGCGGTCGCTGATCAGGAAAATGCTGTTCCCGGCAGGCCACACGGTATCCACCGCCCCTTCGGGGGCTGTCCAGTTGCGCTCTCCCGTTCCTGCGTTGAAAGACACCGTCCGGCCCGAGTGGTTGCCGATCAGGATTGCATCGCCCGACACCATCGGCCCCGCCGTGACATCCACGATCTGCGCGGCGGCGCGCCCCCGGCGCCCGCCCGCGGCCGAGGCGTTCCAGCGGCGGATGCCGCCCTGCCGGAATGCGGCGGCGACATCGCCTGATCCAAAGGCAAAAACAGCCAGATCCGAGGCGATGACCGGCGCTGGCGCGCCCAGAACGTTGCCGACGCTGGGCGTGCCTTCAAGCTGCCATGCGATACGTCCGTCCTTGATGTTCACGGCCCATCCGGTCTCGTCCCCGGCGACCAGATACAGCAATCCGCCACTGACCAGAGGCGCGCCGCTGCCCGTCGCGTTCAGACGTTTCTGCCATCGCTGCGCTCCGGTCTTTGCATCGATCGCCGTCAGGCGGCCAAACCCGGACGAGACGTAAAGCACCCCGTCGGCATAGGCGAGGCCCCCGCCGGTGGCGTCGCCCTCTTTCTCGTTGGACGGAATCAGGTTCGTCGTCCACGCGACCTGCCCCTGCGGTGTCACCGCCGAGACATTGGCACCAGAATCGAGCGTATAGATCAGCCCGCCACCCACGACCGGATCGGCGGTGATCCGCTGCTTGCGGCTGTCGCCGCTGCCGATATTCGTCGACCAAATTCGCTGCGGCGTCTTGCCAAGGGCGGCATTGGTGGTGCGAAAGGCCGGCGTGCCGGGGCTTTGCGACCAGCTTGCATTCCGGCTTTGCGCCGGCAGGCTGATGGGCTTGGCACCGCGCGTCTCGACGGTTTCATTGTCGATGGCGGCGCGGATGTCCTCGCGCTCGCCGGGCAGAATGACCTCAGGTTCCCGACAGGCGCTCAGGGTGGTCAGGGCAATCGCCGCAACGGGCAAAGCAAAGCGTGAGAAATAACGTGCTACCATGATCTTACGAACTCGCCTGTGAAATTCCGTTTTGCCGCCGGGTCAACCTTGTTGTGCCGCGACGGGCTCGGGCTCACCGCCCAGCGCCACGATCAGCTGCGCGGCCCGCTGCTGGATATCAAGGCTGGCCTCGGCGTCCTGACGCAGCGCCTGCAACCGGTCCAGCGCGGCTTGCGTGTCACCTTCGGCCACGTCGATCAGGGCCAGTTGCTCTTGGGCCAGCAGGCGCAGCGGCGCGCCAGGGATGGCCAGCGCCTCGAACTGTTGGCGGCGGTCGGCTGCGGGCAGCGTATCGGTCTGCAGCAACAGCGCCTTAAAGCTTGCGATGGCTCGATAGATCTCGGGCAGCTCACCCTGCGTGGCGATGGCGTTCAGGCTGTTGATGGCGTCCTGCTCGGATCCGGCTTCGACCTGTGCGGCCGACAGCAGCATGTTCAGCACCGCATCGCCGCCCACGGATTGCGCGTCAACCCCCTGCAGGCTGGCGGCGCGTTCGGCAGACCCGTTTTCGGCCAGCGCGGTTAGAATCGCATCGCCCAGCGCCTCGGCCTGACCGGTGTCGCGCGCCTTGCGGTATTCGTTGAACGCCGCCCCGCCGACGATGGCAATGACAGCTACAACACCAACCCAGCCCCAGCGGCGCAAAAGCAGGTACATGCGGTCGCGGCGCACCTCTTCGGTGACCTCATCAATAAAACTGTCGGCGTCGCTCATCCCTGCCCCCGGGCTCGTGTGTCGAATTCTCTGGCGCCATGTCTTACCCCGCCACCGGGGCCAAGCCAAGTGCCCGAATCCACACATTTGGCCGGATGCACCGGGGTCTTGCGTAAAAAAGTGAACCGAACTATTCAGTTTAGTATGGACAAGGCCTGAACCCGGCCCCATTTCAAGGCAACACGCCACAGCCGGGTGGGCGATCAGATCTGGAGAACGCATCGAATGCGATTGATTTCATTCGTCAACGCCATTTTGGTCATCATTGCGTTGTATTTTCTTGTATTCGAACGCGACGCGTTGTTCGCCTTCGCCGGTCGCGGCGAGGATCAGACAGAAACGGCAGCGCAGACAGCCGAAGCCGAAACCGAACAGGTCGCCGAGGCGGTGGGCGTGGTCGCCCTGCGCTCAACCGCGCGCGAGATCGGAAGTGCGGTGCAACTGCGCGGCCAGACCAAAGCCAACCGTCAGGTCGAAGTGCTGGCCGAGACGACCTCGACCGTGCTGTCCGAGCCGAAACGCAAAGGTGCCTTTGTCGAGGCCGGAGACCTTCTGTGCGAACTTGATCCCGGCACCCGCCCCGCCAGCCTGGCCGAAGCGATGGCAGGCAAGCTCGAGGCTGAAAGCCGCGTACCCGAGGCCGAGGCCCGCCTGGCCGAGTCGCATGCCCGTCTGGCCGAGGCCGAGATCAACCTGAAAGCGGCGCGCAAGCTGTCGGAAACCGGGTTCGGTTCGGAAACCCGCCGGATTTCCAGCGAGGCCGAGATGAGCACCGCGCAGGCCGGGATCAAATCCGCCGAGGCCGGGCTTGAGGCCACGCAAGCGGGCATCGAAGCTGCCACCGCCGAGGTCGCTGCCGCCCGCCGCGAAATGGACCGTCTGACCATTGAGGCCCCCTTCAAGGGCCTTCTGGAAAGCGATACCGCCGAGCTGGGCAGCCTGATGCAGCCCGGATCGCTGTGTGCCACGGTGATCCAGCTTGACCCGATCAAACTTGTGGGCTTTGTCCCCGAGACCGAGGTGAACCGCGTGGTTGTCGGCTCGACCGCGTCGGCGCAACTGGCGACCGGTTTGCAGGTCGAAGGCCGCGTGACCTTCCTCAGCCGGTCGGCGGATGAAACCACCCGCACCTTCGAGGTCGAGATCACCGTGCCCAATCCCGAGCTGCTGATCCGCGACGGCCAGACCGCGACGATCCAGATCGCTGCCGAAGGCGTCAAGGCGCATCTGCTGCCGCAATCGGCGCTGACCCTGAACAACGAAGGGCAGCTGGGTGTCCGCACCATCGCCGCAGGCAATGTGGTGGATTTCATGCCGGTACAGCTGCTGCGCGACACCTCGGACGGTGTCTGGATCGGCGGGCTGCCCGAAACCACTGACATCATCGTGGTCGGGCAGGAGTTTGTCACGCGCGGCGTCGCCGTCGCGCCCACATATCGGGACGCCTTGCAATGACCGGCATCGTCAGTTGGGCCGCCGACCGCGCCCGCATGGTCCTGGCGTTCATCGCCATCTCGCTGGTGATCGGCGGGTTCGCCTATGTCGGCCTGCCGAAAGAGGGCGAGCCGGATATCGAAATCCCGGCGCTGTTCGTGTCGGTCTCGTTCCCCGGCATCTCGGCCGAGGATTCCGAGAACCTGCTGATCAAGCCAATGGAGACCGAACTGGCGGATCTGGATGGTCTGAAAGAGATGACCTCGACCGCCGCCGAGAACTATGCCGGTATCGCGCTCGAGTTCGATTTCGGCTGGGACAAGACTGCCATCATGGCCGATGTGCGCGACGCGATGAACAGCGCGCAGGCCGAATTCCCCGAAGGGGCCGAGCAATACGCCCTGCACGAGATCAATTTCTCGGAATTCCCCATCGTCATCGTCAACCTCTCGGGCGCGGTGCCCGAACGGACCATGGCGCGCATCGCCAAGGACCTGCAGGACGAGCTTGAGGCGCTGGATTCGGTGCTGGAGGCCGGGATCGCTGGCAACCGGGACGAGATGCTCGAGGTGGTGATCGACCCGCTGCGGCTTGAGGCGTATAACGTCACCGCCGCCGAGCTGATCAGCGTGGTTCAGAACAACAATCAGCTGATCGCCGCAGGTGAGGTGGAAACCGCACAGGGCACGTTCTCGGTCAAGATTCCGTCGTCGTTCAAGACGGCGCAGGATGTCTATGGCCTGCCGATCAAGGTCAATGGCGACCGCGTGGTGACATTGGGCGAGCTGGCGCAGATCAACTATACCTTTGAAGACCGCGAAGGCACCGCCCGCTTTGACGGAGAGCCGACCGTGGCGCTGCAGGTGGTCAAGCGCAAGGGGTTCAACCTGATCGACACGGTCGCGCAGGTCAAGGAAACCATCGCCGCGGCACAGGCCAAATGGCCGCCCGAGTTGCAGGCCGCCGTCGATCTGGGCACCTCGAACGACCAGAGCCGCATCGTGGGGTCCATGGTCAGCCAGCTTGAGGGCTCGGTGCTGACGGCGATTGCGCTGGTGATGATCGTGGTGCTGGCCTCGCTGGGTACGCGCGCGGCGCTGCTGGTGGGTTTTGCGATTCCCACGTCATTCCTGCTGTGTTTTGCCTTCCTGGCGGTGATGGGCGTCAGCATCTCGAACATCGTGATGTTTGGTCTGATCCTCGCGGTGGGGATGCTGGTCGATGGGGCCATCGTGGTGGTTGAATATGCCGACAAGCGCATCAAGGAAGGCGTTGGCCCGATGCATGCCTATGTCGAGGCGGCGCAGCGGATGTTCTGGCCCATTGTCTCGTCAACCGCGACAACGCTGTGTGCCTTCTTGCCGATGCTGTTCTGGCCCGGCATTCCCGGCGAATTCATGGGGATGCTGCCGGTCACGCTGATCTTCGTCCTGTCGGCCTCGCTGATCGTGGCGCTGATCTACCTGCCCGTTATGGGCGGTGTCTCGGGCCGGATGAGCCGGACATTCGACCGCAGCTCGACCTGGCTGCGGGCGCGGACGCCGTGGTGGCTGCGCGCGCTGATGGTGCCACCATCGCTCTATATGATCTTCCTTGGGGCGATGCAGGTGCTGAACCCCGACTACCTGCTGCCCGGAGGTGCCCTTGCCGGGGCGCTGCTGTTCCTGTTCGGCGCCTTTGCCGGGTCGGTCACGCTCAGCGCCGCGCGGATTGAGCGCGCGCCCGATGATCACGTGCACACGGCCAGGGAACACACGCGTTTCGGCTATGTCATCCGCTTCCTTGTCGGCAATCCGATCATGCCTGTCGTGTCGATCCTTCTGGTCGGTTTCGCGGTTTTCAGCGTCATGTCCGCCTACGGCCAGAATAATCGCGGCGTCGAGTTCTTTGTCGAGAGCGAACCCGAACAGGCCACCGCCTATGTCCGGGCGCGCGGCAACCTGTCCCTGGTCGAAAAGGACAGGATGGTTCAGGAGGCCGAACAGGTCATCAGCGCCCATCCGGCGGTGATCAACGTGTTCTCGTTTGCGGGCGAAGGCGGGTTGAACCAGAATAACGGTGGCGCGACCGCCCCGGCAGATACCGTGGGGCGCGTACAGTTCGAAATCATCCCATGGGAAGATCGCCCCAATGTCTCGGAACCGATACTGGGTGGCCTGTTTGACCGGCAGATCATCGCGCCGGATTATGACGGTGACTATGTTTTGGACGAACTGAACGCGCAACTGGCTGAAATTCCCGGTTTCGTGGTCGAGATTCTGCCGCTGGAACAGGGCCCTGCCTCGGCCAAACCTGTGCATTTGCGCATCAAGGGCGAAGGTTGGGAAGAACTGAACGCCGCCGCCCTGACCGCGCGCGAGACGTTCGAGAGCACCCCGGGCCTGATCAAGATCGAGGACACCCTTCCCCTGCCCGGCATCGACTGGCAGATCGATGTGGATGTCGCCAAGGCGGGCCGTTTCGGGGCCGATGTGGCGACCGTGGGCGCAATGGTGCAGCTTGTCACCCGCGGCATCCTGCTGGGTGAGATGCGCCCCGACACCACCGATGAAGAGATCGAAATCCGCGTACGCCTGCCCGAGCAGGACCGCGTTCTGTCGACACTCGATACGCTTAAGGTCCGCACGCCGGACGGGCTGGTGCCGCTGTCGAACTTTGTGACCCGCAAGCCCGTGGCCAAGCTGGCCGAGATCAACCGGGTGGATCAGCAACGGTATTACGACGTGAAGGCCGATGTCGAACCCGGTCTCAGCAAGGTCGTCATCGACGGACCGGACGGGGCCGAGCAACGGCTGGCCGTGGTCCGCCCGGTGCGTGAAGAGACCGCGCCGACCGGTACGGTCCTCAGCACTCCTGAAGGGACCGAGTTCGAGCTGGTGCAACTAACCGGTGCGGACAGCGTTGGCGACCTGCGCGCCGCGATTGACAATGGCGACGCCCGGTTTTCGTTGATCAATCCCAATGAACGGATTGCGGTCCTGACCGAATGGCTGCAGACCGACCCGTTCGGAAGAACCATCGCATGGGAATGGACCGGCGATCAGGAGGATCAGGCTGAAAGCCAGGCTTTCCTGTCCAGCGCATTCCTCGCGGCTTTGGGGCTGATGTTCGTGATCCTGCTGGCGCAGTTCAACTCGTTCTACAACTCGGTGCTGGTGCTGCTGGCGGTTGTGCTGTCGACCACCGGGGTTCTGATCGGGATGATGGTGATGCAACAGCCCTTCTCGATCATCATGACCGGGACGGGCATTGTGGCGCTGGCGGGGATCGTGGTGAACAACAACATTGTTCTGATCGACACCTATCAGGAATACAGCCGCTACATGCCCCGGATCGAGGCCATCGTCCGCACCGCCGAGGCGCGTATCCGCCCCGTTCTACTGACCACGCTGACCACCATGGCGGGCCTGACTCCGATGATGTTCGGCCTGTCGCTGGATTTCATCAATGGCGGCTATTCCATCGACAGCCCCACCGCGCTGTGGTGGAAGCAGCTGGCGACGGCGGTGGTGTTCGGTCTGGGCATCGCCACGGTGCTGACGCTGATCGTGACGCCCTCGTTCCTGGCGCTGCGGGTCTGGGTGACGACCTACCTTGTCTGGGGTGGAAGGGCGCTGGCGCGGGCCACGCAAGGACGATCCAGCAAGATCGCGCAGGACATGGCGATTGACCAAAGCGCGCGCGACATGCAGTCGACCGAGATTGTCTGGAACGACGGCACATCCGAGGCCAAGCAGGACCCCGATCACCCGCCGGGGCCACCGCTTAAAGCCGCCGAATAGCAGGATCAGGGCCGGTCGTTCCGGCCCTTTTTCTTAGCCCTTCAACCGCGACCACGTCTGATGCGCGCAGACCAGATGCTCGCATCCTTTGACCTTCAGACTGTCCCCCTGCAACGTCATCTGCGGCACCGCATCCACGTCGATCAGGGGTACCCAGAACTCTCCGCCGCCGTATTTACCGCCGCCTTCGCTGGCCACATCCCAGAACAGCTTCTTGCCGATATTCGGCGTCTGTACCTCTTTGCCCGATGGATCATAGGCCGACATGATCTGGCCGCAGAACTTATCGCCGCAGGCCGTGATCTTGATGTGAGAGGTCAGGTTCTTGCGATCCGGTTCGGTCTTCCAGATCCCTTCAATCGGGTCCGCCGCAGCCAAGGCGGGGGCAAAAAGCAAGGCTGCGACAAGGGGCAATCGTCTGTGCATCTGAAATCCTCCGACTATCAATGCCCCATCATAGCATACCGGGCGCGCCGGATCAGGCGGCCTGCGCGTCCGATTGCTGACGGCTCCACAGCTGGGCATAGCGGCCTTCGCGCGCCAGCAGCTCGTCATGGGTGCCCTGCTCGATGATCTCACCGCTTTCCAGAACCACGATCCGGTCGGCCTCGGCGATGGTGCTGAGGCGGTGGGCGATGGTGATCACCGTACGGCCCTCACCCGCGCGGGCCAGCGCATCCTTGATGTCCTGTTCAGTGTCCGTGTCCAGTGCCGAGGTCGCCTCGTCCAGCAGCAGGATCGGCGGGTTCTTGAGCAGCGTGCGCGCGATGCCCACGCGCTGCTTTTCACCGCCCGAGAGTTTCAGACCGCGTTCGCCGACCTTGGTGTCATATCCCTCGGGGAGGCTGGCAATGAAGTCATGGATCTGGGCGGCGCGCGCGGCGGCCTCGACATCCTGCTGCGTGGCCCCTTCGCGGCCATAGGCAATGTTGTAGCGGATCGTGTCGTTGAACAGCACCGTGTCCTGCGGCACCACGCCAATGGAGGCGTGCAGGCTGGTCTGGCTGACATCGCGCACGTCCTGCCCGTCGATTTTCAACGCGCCACCGGTGACATCATAGAACCGGAACAACAGCCGCCCGATGGTGGACTTGCCCGATCCGGTCGCCCCGACGATGGCTACGGTCTGCCCCGCAGGAACAGTCAGCGACACGCCCTTGAGGATTTCGCGATCCGCGTCATAGCCAAAGTGTACATTGTCCAGCGTGACCTCGCCCCCGCTGACCTTCAGGTTCGGTGCACAGGGTTTGTCGGTGACCTCGGCAGGCTGTTCAAGCAGGTCGAACATCTGCCCCATATCCACCAGCGATTGGCGAATTTCGCGATAGACCGTGCCCAGAAAGTTCAACGGCACGGTGATCTGGATCATGTAGGCGTTGACCATCACGAAATCACCGACGGTCAGCTGCCCCTGCTGTACCCCGATGGCGGCCAGAACCATTACGCCGATCAGGCCGCAGGTGATCAGGAAGGACTGACCAAAGTTCAGGAAGGCCAGCGAGTACGCCGTCTTGAGCGCGGCCTTGGCATAGGCTTTCATCGACACGTCATAGCGTTCAGCTTCGCGGGTTTCAGCATTGAAATACTTGACGGTTTCGAAATTCAGCAGGCTGTCAATGGCACGCTGATTGGCCTCGGTGTCCTGATCGTTCATCTCGCGACGCAGCTTCACGCGCCACTCGGTCACGGCGAAGGTGAACCAGATGTACAGCGCGATGGTCGCGGCCACGACCACCAGATACCAGACATCGAACAACCACATCAGGATGATCGCGACCAGCAGCAGTTCCAGTATCAGCGGCCCGATGGAAAACAGCAGGAAGCGCAGCAAAAATTCGACACCTTTGACGCCGCGCTCGATGATCCGGCTCAGCCCGCCGGTGCGCCGGGTGACGTGGTAGCGCATCGAAAGCTGGTGGATATGCTGAAACGTCTCAAGCGCCAGCGCCCGCAGCGCGCGCTGCCCCACAGGCGCGAAAAACGCGTCGCGCAATTGCTGAAAGCCCACGGTCATCATCCGGGCCACGCCATAGGCCACGGTTAACCCAATCGCGCCCAGCGCCAGCGGTGGCACGCCTTCGCCCGCCAGGCCGTCGACTGCTCCCTTATACAGGATCGGCGTATAGACCGCGATCAGCTTGGCCACCACCAGCATCACCAGCGCCAACACGACGCGGCGTTTCACCCATGGCTCATCATCGGGCCACAGGTAAGGCGCGGCCTTGCGGATCGTGCGCCAGCCTGAGCGATGTTCGTCAGTGTCCACTTGCAGGGCTGAGGATCGTCTCATCACGTACCTTAACTGCGGTCAGAGAATACGCCCGGCCCGTAGGGCCGAAGCGTTGTGTTATTCAGGAATGGTGAAAATCTGCCCCGGGAAAATCAGGTCAGGATCGCGAATGGATTCCCGATTGGCCTCGAACAGCCGAACGTAAAGGATGCCATCCCCAAACCGTTCCCGAGAGATCGCCCAGAGCGTATCGCCCTGCTGCACGGTCACCGACCGGATCGGCGGCGTTTCGGTCGGGGTGTCGCCCAGCCCGGCGTCTTCGGCGGCGCGCAGAACCTCGACCGGTTCGCGTTTGAACGGGGTTTCAAGCCGGCTGACCACAGTGCCATCCGGCGCGACCTCATCCACGCGCAGAGTATAGACGCCGGGATCGATGCCCTCGACCTCGCCCCGCCACTGGCCATCCGCAGCGGGCGGCAGGTCGGCGATCAGACGATTGTTCAGATAAAGGCGCACAGCCGACCCATCCTGCGCCCGCCCGGTCAGTTGCACATCGCCAGTGTCCGAATAGCCGATCGTATCCAGAGCGATCTGCTTGGGCGGCACATCCCTAACGGTTGGAGGTTGAACCAGTTCCACGCCCTGCTCACCCGACCGCAGGATCGCAACCTGCTGGTCCTGCTCTGCTTGGGGCGTTTCCGCCTCGGGCTCGGATGTCGGGGCGGTCTGTTCCGTCTCCTGCGGCTCGGCGCTGGCGACGTCAGTCGCATCCGCCGTCTCAGTAGCGGGGGTCTCAGGTTCCGGCGTCGCTTGGCCCGCGGCTGTTTCTGACGCGGGAAGCTCGGGCTCTGACGTTTCTTCCAGCGCGGCGGTCTCCACAGTCGGTTCTTCGGGTTCGGGCGCGGCTTCGGTTGCGACGACATCCTCGTCCGGGCCGTCCTCCGCCTGGGCGGATGGCTCAGGTTCTGGCGGTTTCGGTAACGCCGCGATCAGGTAGTCGTCCGACCGCGTGGTTTCGCCTTCACCCTGCGTCTCCAACACCAATCCACGCGCGGCATCGGCAAAGGGGATCGTCACGAACTCGGCAAACTGACCGCTGTCATCGACGGTGAACCTGTGCACGGACTCTCCGTCCAGCAGCACGTTGACCTCGGACCCCGGCTCGGCATTGCCAGAGAGCAGCGCATTGCCATCGGCCTCGACGAAAATCTGATCAAGAACCGGGGCCTGCGCTGCGGGGGCTTCGACCTCCTCGTTTTCGGCCTCGGCGGTCTCGGTCGGTGTTTCTTCCACTGGGGTCGCCTCGGGCTCCAGTGTAGCCTCGGAGGGTGACGCCTCGGTGGTCACAACCTCGTCTGGTGCGGTCGGCTCGGGCGTTCCGCCAAAGAACCCCGACAGGTACAACCCGCCTGCAGCCGCTACTGCGACGATCCCGGCAACCAGCCCCCAGATGAAGGTGCCCGAGCTTCCGCTTCCCGAATTGGCGTTCATTCTTTTCCTTTCACTCCGCCCGGTAAATGCCTTGACAGACACGTATTCCACCAAGCGGTTGAGCCAACCTATCAATCCCGCTATCAGGGGTCAAAACCCCGAACACAAGAGCAGAGAGACCGACTTATGCCCCAGAAATCCGTCTGTGTGTATTGCGGGTCACGCAATGGTGCAACCGCTGCCTATGCCGAGGCCGCCCGATCCTTTGGCACCCTGCTGGCCCATGAAGGCTGGCGGCTGGTCTATGGCGCAGGAGATGTGGGCCTGATGGGCGAAGTCGCCCGCGCCGCCCAGGCCGCCGGAGGAGACACGTTCGGCGTTATCCCCGTGCACCTGCTGCAGCGCGAGGTGGGCAAGACCGACCTGACGCGTTTTGTGGTGACCGAGACGATGCACGAGCGCAAGAAGGTCATGATCATGAACGCCGACGCGGTGATCGTGCTGCCCGGCGGCCCCGGCTCGCTGGACGAGCTGTTCGAGGCGCTCACATGGCGGCAGTTGGGCCTGCATGACAAGCCCATTCTGGTGCTGAATGTGGATGGGTATTGGGACGGGCTGCGCGCATTGCTGGATCAGGTGATCGATCAGGGTTTTGCCGATGCGTCGCTGGCCGAATTCGTCACATGGGTAGATACACCGCAAGGCGCGATGGAAAAGCTGCGCGCGTTTCTAAATTAACGCGCGCAATCAATTTCCTAGCCGCCGATGTCACCCCAATTTCCAGTCATCAGGCAATAAGACGTCCCATCGATGCAGATGTCGTCAATGATCAGAGAGACATTCTGCAATTGCGACACTTCGGGGCCTGCAAGCTGCTTGATCGAAAAGCTGAGCTGCTCACCTGTCTGTTTCGGGCCGCTCAACTCAAGCACCAGCCCCACTTCTTCGCCATCCACGACGCCGGACAAAGCGGCGTTGGGCGGGTCAGAGGCCAGATCGTTCGCGCCTTTCGACCAGTTTTCCAGCATAGACGCGACCGGCAGCGTCTTGGTGTCGCGATAGGGACGGTCAGCGAAGGCAATCACCGAGCCATCGATGCCGTCCAAGGTCAGCACGCCATCGGCAATCTGAGCCGAATCCGCAAGTTCAACGATCAGAAAGCTTTCGTGGGTTGTGCTGTCGGCCCATGTGGCCCCTGCGGCCACAACGCTCAGCACCGCTGCGGTTAGCGCTGTCTTCATTTTCTGCAATCCTCCACTGCGAAACGGTCGCCGCGTTGGTGCGGCGACCTTATGATTGAAAAGCCTGTCAGGAACAAACGCCTCAGTTGAGGGGAAATTACATTACCCCACGTCAATTTTCCATGAAGCGCTCATTAAATCCGCAATTTCACAGCGATGTCACGCCGGGCGGGCCAGCCGATTCCTGAGCAATTTCTCGACCTTGTGAATCGGATGGTTGGTCAGCGTTTTGTCGACTTCCGCCACAACCTTGGCCAGCACCTCGCTGTGCAAACGACGGCGCAGCAGGCCCAGAACATGCGGGCTGGCGACCAGGACCAGCCTGTCATAGGCCCCCTTCAACCCTTTCCGGTTCAACAGGTTCGCCACATCCTGCACGAACAGAGATCTGGCGTGGGTCTTCCAGTTATCCTCTTCCACAGCAGATTTCTGGTTCGGCCCCGTATCGGTCCTGCGCCCTGCCCGATCGGTGGGCTTGGCCGGGGCGGCCTCCAACTCCTCGACGGATACGACAACCAGATTGGGGTCCTGTGCGTCCGTGATGTTCTCCATCACCAGAGCCTTTTCCCCGTCGGCGATGATAACCCAAGTTCCCTGTTCAAGTGCGGCCATTACGGTCTCCTGCAAAGATTGACGTGGATTTCCCCGTCCCTCGGGCACACTTTCCTTCCGACGCGACCGAGGTGTTTCGGCGCGCTGAAGGGTCTGTTTTCAATTGGTTGGCGGCTCTCTCCCTCCGCATACTATAGCTAGGGGTTGCGGGGGCCGGTACAATAGGTCCGCGACCGAAAGTTGACGTTCCGGCAGGTTTTCACCGGCGGGGACGGTTTGGGCAGCGAGGCGCGCAATTAGATCGGGTTACCCTATCCTCGTTCAGATACAAGGATTGGAGTGTCACCCGAAATGGGCTTCTTTCCAGCGGCTAAAATCCATATCCTTCGGGCATGGCAAATTCTGTCCTGCTTCGTGGGTATAAATACAGCGTTTATAACTGGATCGCGCGTGTTGCGCTTCACGAAAAAGGCGTTTCGTATGAAACGATCGAGGTTGATCCATTTGCCGAAAGTACCTCAGAAAACGATCTGGGGCATCACCCCTTCGGACGAGTACCCGTCCTGAGCCACGGTGCTTTCGAAATCTTTGAGACAGCCGCCATCGTCCGATATATCGATTCCGCCTTTGACGGTCCGATACTGACGCCAGCAGAAGCCCGGGCACACGCCCGCGCGACGCAAGTTGTTTCCATAATCGACAGCTACGGCTATCAGCCGTTGGTCAGAAAGGTCTTTACTAATCCGGTTTTTCGCCCAGCACTGGGCGAAACCGGGGACGAAGCCGAGGTCATCGAAGGTTTGGCCGGTTCGGTCCAGGTATTGGCCGCGCTGAATACCATAGCGTCAGAAGGGCTTGTCCTTGACGGCCAAAGCTTCACAATCGCGGATTGTCACCTTGCACCGATGCTTGCTTACTTCGTTCAAGCGCCCGAAGGATCTGACGCCCTACGCCATTATCCAACTCTCGCAAACTGGTGGTCGCACGTATCCCGGCGATACAGCCTGACTGAGACCTATCCCGGACGTCCCGAGAGCTAACTCAGCGCATACGCAAGAGCTTTGGAAAGCTTAGGACAGCACTGCTCGATTTCACGGCAGGCCTGCCAATGGCCCCAAAGGTCTGCCCCCAGAGCAGACCAAGTTGATAGCCTTCAAGAATATAAAAAGGCCTGCCAGCATCGCTGCCGACAGGCCCTTGATACCCCGTTCGGGTAAAATCACATCCGCGAGGCAACGTTTTCCCAGTTCACCAGATTGTCGAGAAAGTTCGACAGGTAAGCCGGGCGCTTGTTGCGGAAATCGATGTAGTAGGAATGCTCCCAGACATCACAGCCCAGCAAGGCGGTCTGACCAAAGCACAGCGGGTTCACACCGTTCTCGGTCTTGGTCACGGCCAGCGAGCCATCAGCATTCTTGACCAGCCAAGCCCAGCCCGAGCCGAACTGACCAGCACCAGCCGCGCTGAACTGCGATTTGAATTCGTCAACCGAGCCGAAGCTTTCGGTCAGAGCCTTCTCCAGTTCGCCCGGCATCCCCGCATCACCGGGGCCCATCATCTCCCAGAACTGATTGTGGTTCCACAACTGGCTGATGTTGTTGAAGATACCGTTCTGCGCGACAGCACCGGCGTCATAGGTGCCGGTGATGATCTCTTCCAGCGACTTGCCATCCCACTCGGTCCCGGCGATCAGCTTGTTGCCGTTGTCGACATAGGCCTTGTGGTGCAGATCGTGGTGATATTCCAGCGTTTCTGCGGACATGCCCTTGGCTGCCAGCGCGTCATGTGCATAAGGAAGATCAGGAAGTTCAAAAGCCATCTCGGCCCCCTGTTGAAAATGATTGTTGTGGTTCCAAAGGTTAAATGCTTTGGCAACGGCCATAGGTCAAGGGCAGAGACAAGAAAACCCGGAGGTCCGCGATGCTGACGCAGGCGCGCAAGATGTTTTACCGCGCCCGCGGATATTATGCGGGCTCTTTGAACAAAGAGCCCTTTCGCCTCGATCCCTACCATTCGAAATTCTGGCGCAAGGCCTCGGCAGGCGATTGGGAACCCGAGACCTTCGCTGTGCTCGACCAGTACCTTTCGCCCGAGAAAGACTATCTGGACATCGGCGCCTGGATCGGACCCACCGTCCTCTACGCCGCACGCCGCGCCCGCCATGTCTGGTGCTTTGAACCCGATCCTGTGGCCTACCGCCATCTGGTATGGAACCTCGAACTCAACAACATCCGCAATGTCTCCGCCTTCAGCATCGCCTTATCGGACGGTTTTGGCGTTACCCGAATGGCCTCTGCCCACGGCGAAGCAGGCGATTCCACCTCATCGTTACTCAATGACGGCAACCACGGCACCGACGCCCTGACCATAGGCTGGGATCAATTCGCAGCATCGGTCGATCTATCCGACGTGTCTCTGGTAAAAATGGACATCGAAGGGGCCGAATACGCGGTTCTGCCTTCGCTGGTCCCCTGGTTGCAAAAGGCAGGCCCTGCCCTCTTTCTTTCAACGCACGCGCCATATCTCGAGGCGGGAAACCGGGAAACCGCAATGGAGGAACTCGCGAACGAACTCGCCTTCTACCCCCGGTGCCGAGACCCGTTCACAGGTGAAACCGGAAGAAAAGCCCTGACCGGTCAACGCGCCCTCACCCAATTCCCTACATTCCTGTTCAGCGCGAACGCCTAAAACCCACCGCACCTGATCCAAACTTCATCTGGCTAAAAATATCCTGGGGGTGAGGCCGCAGGCCGAGGGGGCAACGCCCCCTCTCCCAGTTTTCCTTAAGCACACGCTTAGTAGTAACCGACTTCACTACCCGGCTGTGCCGCAGCCTTCAAAAGCTTGAAGACATAGTCGGCGGCCGAGCGGAAGCAGACCACCCGAAAGCTATCGGCGTCGTCCATCCAGAACGCACCCGCTACCTGCGCCAGACGCGACCGGCGAATCTGCCCCGGTTGAAACGCGTCCGCCGACAACTCGACCGGGGCAACCTTTCCAAGCACCTCCCGGGCGCTGCCACCCGAGACACGGAACACCGCACGCGCGTCCGACACATTCACGGCCAGCGCATGCGTACCGCTCAGCGCGTTGACCATTGCTGCCAGTTTCTCATTCACCTCGGCATAAGGCACCAGCACCAGTAACTCGTCCGAGGACATCCAGCAGACGCCGGTATCGCCGTTGACCAAAGCCTCGCGCTGGCCGGGCACTTTCTGCCCGGTGGCGTCCTTGACCGCCTTGGCCAGCACCCTGTCCGACAGATCGCCGCGCAGGGTGATCATGCCCTGCAGGCCGCATTCCTCGACCTTGGCGATGCCCTCATAGCTGGCGTGGTTCAGTGCGCTGATGGGTTCAGACATTCTGCTTCTCCCCGTCCTTGTCGTAGAAGATCGGGTCCACGATCTTGGCTTTGTAGGTTTTGCCGTCCGTGCCGGGGAATTCGACAATCTCGCCCATCCGGTCCGGCCCGTGCTTGATCAGGCCCATGGCGATGCCCTTGCCCAGATTGGCCGAGTAATAGGTCGAGGTCACACGCCCGATCATGTTGCGCTGACCGTTGGCATTGACACCCTCGCCCACCGCATAGGCCCCGTCGGGGATGACAGAACCATCCACAGTCTCAAGACCCACCAGTTTCCAGCGGTCCGGATCGGCCATGTGCGTGCGCGTATGGGCGCGTTTGCCAAGGTAGTCCTCTTTCTTTTTCGACAGCGCCCAGTGCAGCCCCAGATCCTGCGGGATCACGGTGCCGTCGGTCTCGTCGCCGATCATGATAAAGCCCTTCTCGGCCCGCAGGATGTGCAGACATTCGGTGCCGTAAGGCATCACGCCGAACTCTTTGCCTGCGTCCATCAGAGCGTCCCAGAACGCCTGACCCTGCGAGGCCGGGACGGCGATCTCGTAAGACAGCTCACCCGAGAACGAGATGCGATAGGCGCGCGCATCGAACTCACCGATCTTGCCGTCACGCCATTCCATGAATGGCAGCGCCTCTTTCGACAGGTCCATGCCGCCGCCTGCTTGGGCGTTCAGCTTGTCCAGCACCTTGCGCGCATTCGGACCCACGACAGCGACCTGAGCATATTGCTCGGTCACGTTGGCGACATAGACTTTCCAGTCCCACCATTCGGTTTGCAGCCATTCTTCCATGTGGCCGTGGATACGCTCGGCCCCGCCGGTGGTGGTGTGGCACAGCCACGTGTCGTCATCGATACGAGCGACAACGCCGTCATCAATCAGGAAGCCGTTTTCCGAACACATCAGGCCATAGCGGCATTTGCCAACTTTCAGCGTGGACATCATGTTGGTGTACAGCATGTCCAGGAATTTGCCCGCATCCGGGCCCTTGACGATCAGCTTACCCAGCGTCGAGGCGTCCAGCAGGCCGAGGTTCTCGCGGGTGTTCTTCACCTCACGGTTCACCGCGTCGTGCACGGATTCACCGGCTCGGACATAAGCATAAGTCCGGCGCCAGTGACCGACCGGCTCCCAATCAGCGCCGTTCTTGTCGTGCCAGTTGTGCATCGGAGTCTGCCGGATCGGTTGGAACACCTCACCGCGCGCCTCGCCGCCAATCGCACCCATCGAGATGGGGGTATAAGGCGGGCGGAACGTGGTGGTGCCGACCTTCGGAATCTCCGAATCCAAGGCATCAGCCAAGATCGCCAAACCATTGATATTACTTAACTTACCCTGATCAGTCGCCATACCCAGCGTGGTATAGCGCTTTGTGTGCTCAACGCTTTCATACCCTTCGCGGGCAGCCAATTGCACGTCGGACACTTTGACGTCGTTCTGGAAATCCAGCCAGGATTTCATCCGCAACTGAACGTCGGCATCGGCGGGCATCAGCCAGACGGCCTCCATCGGGGCCTCATCCGTCGTTTCGCCCACCGGGGCCTTCGCAGTCTTGGGCTTGAAGCCCGCCGCCTTGGCCGCAGCCTTGCCCGCTGCATGTGCATCGGTCAGGACTTGGCCCAGCGCCAACGGGCCGTTCGAAGACCCTGCCGCCAGAACAAACCCTTCACCATTGGCCCCCAACGGAGGACGCGAGGCATCGGGGCGGAAATGGGCGTTCGTTTCATCCCAGATCAGCTTGCCGCCGCAATGGGACCACATATGGACGACCGGAGACCAGCCACCCGACATGGCGACCGCATCGCATTCGACCTCTTCCCGCGCGCCGCCGATGCCGTCTTGGTTACACAGTTCGACCTTCTTGACCCGCTTGCCGCCTTTGACCTTGGCAATCGCCTTGCCCGGATCGACGCGGATGCCCAACTGGCGCGCCTCTTCCGCCAGCGGACCAGCAGCGGCCCTCGCGTCAATAACGCGTAAAACATCCACACCCGCCTGTTTCAGGATAATCGCGGTGCGATAGGCGTCGTCGTTATTGGTGGCGACAATGACCCGTTCCCCGGGCGTCACGCCCCAGTTCACGACATAGTCCCGCATGGCCGAGGCCAGCATCACGCCAGGCACATCATTGCCCGCAAAGGACAACGGCCGCTCAATAGCGCCCGTTGCGGTAACGACCTGTTTCGCCCGGATGCGCCACAGACGGTGACGGGGTCCTTGCACACCCGGAGTATGGTCCGTCAGACGCTCGTAACCCAGCACGTAACCGTGGTCATAGACACCCGCGCCCATGCAGCGATTGCGCATGGTCACGTTGCTCATTGTTTCGAGTTCGGAAACTAATTGTTCCACGAACTTATCCACAGGTTCATCGTTGACCGTGCCACCATCAACCGGCGCACGACCGCCCCAATGCGCGGCCTGCTCGATCAGCAGCACTTTGGCCCCCGACTGAGCCGCCGTTTTGGCCGCCTGCAGACCCGCCACTCCGCCACCGATGATCAGAACATCGGTGAAGGCATAGAAGTGTTCATACGTGTCGGCATCCTTCGTCTCTTTGTCAGGCGCTTTGCCCAGACCCGCCGATTGCCGGATGAACGGCTCATAGACGTGTTTCCAGAACGGTTTGGGGTGAATGAACGTCTTGTAATAGAACCCGGCAGGCAGGAACCGTGCGAAGGCGGTGTTCACGGCGCCGATATCGTGTTCAAGGCTCGGCCAGTGGTTCTGCGAGATCGAGGTCAGGCCGTCGAACAGCTCGGTCGTGGTGGCGCGCTGGTTAGGCTCGAACCGGGCACCCTGCCCCAAACCGACCAACGCGTTGGGTTCCTCTGCGCCGCTGGCAACCACGCCGCGTGGGCGGTGGTATTTGAACGAGCGGCCCATCATCATCTGATCATTGGCCAGCAGCGCCGAGGCGAGCGTATCGCCCGCATAGCCCTGCATCGAGGTGCCATTAAAGATGAACGTGACCTGTTTCGACCGATCGATCAGGCGGCCTTGTTTCGCGAGGCGGGTGCTCATGGTGCGGACCTTTCGCATGTGGAGGCGCAGGGGCCTCCGGCGGGAGTATTTTTGAAAAGGTGAAACATCAGGAGAATTCTCTCCACGTCCAGCCCGGGCGCTTGGCAGAGATGGCATCCTTAATCTCTTGCGGCGGCTCGGTGGTTTGCGCCGAATAGGTGCCAAAGATTTCCAGCGTTTGTGTGCAGCGCGCCGCGTGGAACCACTTGCCGCAGCCATTGGCGTGGCGCCAGCGTTCGAAATGCACGCCTTTGGGGTTTTCGCGCATGAACAGGTAATCGTGGAAGTCATCATCCGACGAGCCGGGGCCATAGCGCTTCAGATGCGCCTCGCCACCGGCGGCCAGTTCGGTTTCTTCGGCATCGACGCCGCAATAGGGGCAATTCAGGATCAGCATATGGTCATCCTTTCGGCAGGCGCGACGGGGCGGCCCGCAAAATTACGTAGAAGGCGCGCGAGATTTTTCGACGAAAAATCTTCATCAGTGCGCCACCCCGGCGGCGACGCTTTCATCGATGAAGCGGCCTTCTTTGAAACGGTCCAGCGTAAAGGCCTCGGTCAGCGGCGAATGGCCCGTGGCCATCAGTTGCGCCATACCCCAGCCCGAACCCGGAATGGCCTTGAAACCGCCGGTCCCCCAGCCCGCATTGATGAAGCACCCGCCCAGAGGCGTTTTCGACAGGATCGGAGACCGGTCGCCGGTCATATCCACGATCCCGCCCCACTGGCGCAGCATCTTCAGGCGCGAGATCATCGGGAAGGTCTCGACCAGCGCCCGCACGGTTTCCTCGATATGATGGAACGATCCGCGCTGGGTGTAGTTGTTGAACCCGTCGGTACCGCCCCCGATCACCATCTCACCCTTGTCGGACTGAGACATATAACCATGCACGGTGTTGGCCATCACAACCACGTCCATGCAGGGCTTGATCGGCTCAGACACCAGCGCCTGCAGCGCAACGGCCTCCAGCGGCAATCGGAAGCCCGCCATCTCGGCCAGCTGGCCCGAGTGGCCCGCAACGACGATGCCCAGCTTGTCACAGTCGATGGCACCTTTGGTGGTGTCGACGCCGATGACACGGCCATTTTCGGACCGCACGCCGGTAACTTCGCATTGCTGGATGATGTCCATCCCCATCGCCGAACAGGCGCGGGCATAGCCCCACGCCACCGCATCATGACGCGCGGTGCCGCCGCGTTCTTGCCAAAGGCCACCCAGAACCGGATAGCGCGGACCTTCGAGATTGATAATTGGAACCAGCTCTTTGACGCGCTCGGGGCCGATCCACTCGGTCTTCACGCCCTGCAGCGCGTTGGCGTGTGCCGTACGCTGATAGCCGCGAATCTCATGCTGGGTCTGCGCCAGCATGATCACACCGCGGGGGCTGAACATGATGTTATAGTTCAGGTCCTGGCTCAGGTCCTCATAGAGGCCCCGCGCCTTCTCATACAGCGCCGCCGACGGATCCTGCAGATAGTTCGACCGGATGATCGTGGTGTTCCGTCCGGTGTTACCACCGCCCAGCCAGCCTTTCTCGATCACGGCGACATTCTGGATGCCATAGTTCTTGCCAAGGTAATACGCAGTCGCCAGACCATGCCCGCCCGCACCAACAATGATGACATCATAGCGTTTCTTGGGCTGGGGCGAACGCCATGCGCGTTCCCATCCGGTGTGATAGCGCAGCGCCTCGCGGGCCACAGCAAAGGCAGAATAGTGTCTCATGAGCGAATCCATTCGGTTCCGTGATTGGGCGCAGATATGCCGTGCGGCGCCATTTTACCCGTGCCAAGCAACGCCGCAATAATGCACTATTGCGACATGAACGTCATTCGCGGCCATTTGTCCCTTTTTTCGCGCCGCCGACAGGTCTAAGTCAGGGCAGTCATTTCGGAGGCACCATGACGTTCTGGGTTCTGATCTTTCTCATTGCGCTGCTGATCGTGGTGTTTCTGGGGTATTCCATGCTGCGCGGGCGCCGTGGCGGCGAACCAGCAGCAGCCTATGACCTGCGCGTCTACCGCGAACAGCTGGCCAGCGTCGACCGCGATCTGGCCCGTGGCGTAATTGCCGAGGCCGACGCCGAACGGGTACGCACCGAAATCTCTCGTCGCATTCTGGCGGCTGATGCGCAGATCAGGGGCGAGACCAAGGGGGCGGGTCCCTCGCGCGTCGTATCAGCGGTGGCGCTACTGATAATGGCAGCGCTGCTGATCGGTGGAGGTATGTGGATGTACCGCCAGATGGGCGCGGCGGGATTTCCCGATATGCCGCTGACCGCCCGCATCGAGATGGCCGATGAGCTACGCGAAAACCGCCCCAGCCAGGCCGACGCCGAGGACATGGCCACCCCGTTCGAGCCCCCCGCGCTGGAAGAAAGCTATGCCACTCTGCTGGCCCGCCTGCGTGAAACCGTAGCTGAACGTCCCGATGACCTTCAGGGGCATCTTCTGCTGGCACAGCATGAAACCAATGCGGGGAACTTCAAGGCGGGTTATCAGGCGCAGACGCGCTTGATCGAACTGTCGGACGGCAACGCCCCAGCCGAAGCGTATTACGATTTGGCCGAGATGATGATCCTGGCCGCGGGTGGCTACGTGTCACCCGAGGCCGAGGACGCCTTGCGGCAGGCGCTGGACCGCGATCCCACGCTGGGGCCCGCGCGCTATTACTGGGGGCAGATGCTGGCGCAGACCGGGCGGCCTGACATGGCCTATCGCGTCTGGGTGGACACGCTGCGCGACGCCCCTGCCGGTGCGCCCTGGGCCGAGGCCATTCGCGGGCAGATCGACGAACTGGCCTTTCGCGCGGGCGTATTCAACGCCCCCGACCTGAGCGCAGTCCCCGGCCCGAGCGCGACCCCCGGCCCCAGCCAACAGGACATGGAGGCCGCCGCTGCACTGACCCCCGAAGAACGGCAAGAGATGATCCGCGGCATGGTCGATCAGTTGTCCGACCGGCTGGCGACCGAGGGCGGTTCACCTGAGGAGTGGGGACGACTGATCGCGGCCCTCGGCGTGCTGGGCGACGCCGACCGGGCCGTCGCCATCCGGGACGAAGCACAGGCCGTCTTTGCCGGAAACGATGCCGCGCTTTCAGTGATCGCTGCAGCGGCCGCGCAGGCCGGCATCGCGCAATGATCTTTGATGCATTCGAAGATTTCGCCGCAGCGCTGACCCCGATGCGGGCTCTGATGGGGCTTGATCTGGGTGAGAAGACCATCGGTGTGGCGGTCTCGGACCGGATGCGTGGGGTTGCCAGCCCGCTGGAAACGGTGCGGCGCAAGAAATTCACGCTGGATTCAGCCCGCCTGATCGAGATCGTGACCGAGCGTGAGATCGGCGGAATCGTTCTGGGCCTGCCCCGGAACATGGACGGCAGCGAAGGCCCGCGGTGCCAGTCCACGCGCGCTTTTGCCCGTAATCTGTCACGCTTGACGGATATCCCCATCGGGTTCTGGGACGAACGGCTGAGTACCGTGGCCGCCGAAAAGGCGCTGCTGGAGGCGGATACGACACGAAAACGTCGCGGACAGGTTATTGATCACGTCGCCGCAGGTTATATCCTGCAAGGAGCGCTGGACAGGTTGCGCTTTCTGTGACGGATCGGGAAACGCCAATGACGAACATGGTTTGGAAACGGGATGAGGTCGAAAGCCCTTGTATCCAGATTTGCGTCGTCCACCCGAGCGAACGCATCTGTACAGGCTGCTACCGCACCATCGACGAAATCTCGCGCTGGTCCAAAATGCACAGTGCCGAGCGGGCCGAAATCATGCAGGCCCTGCCGGATCGCAAACCCCAGCTGGCCAAACGCCGCGGCGGACGGGCCGCACGGATGAACCGCGACTAACGCGCGTTCAGACTGCACATTTCAATAAGCCAGCTGCCATCAGCCTGCTGTCTGCAGATATTCAGCGACATGCCTGCATCATCGCCCTCCGAGTAGTGCGCAAGACACCACGCCATATCGCCGGACTGCCCGGCGTCGACGACTTCCAACTGCTTGTCTTCGCCACCTTCAGCGACCCATTCTTCGTGCAGCGCAGCGATAGCCTGCCGCCCATGCGCCGAGCCATAGGGGGAAAACAGCCGGGCATCTTCGGCAAACACCGAAGCACATCCTTTTGCGTCTCCGTCACGATAGGCTATCAGATAGGTCTTATAGAACGCGTTGAGTTCCTCTCTGATCGACATGGCCGTCTCACCCCGCCGCCAGCCAGGTCTTGGCGTTTTCGTACTCGGCAGCCGGGAAATACTGCGTGCGCGTCCCCAGAACGTGGCTGGCCATGCGCTGTGCCATCTTCTGCCAGTTCTTGTCCCCTACAATCGCCGCCCGGTCCAACAAACCGATATGACCCGCCGCCAGCCGGAAATGCGCCCCCATCGCCGTGAGGCCCTGCCAACCGTCAAACTCACGCAGATCAATCAACAGGCGAAACCCGTCGCGGTCTTGCAGCAGCGCGTCCAGATCCGTTTGCGCCTGCTGGTACTCATTCGAATCGAGCTTGCCCATCAGGCTGATCTGAATGCAGGGGCCACCCAGATCGGTCACATGAATCGCGCCCAGAGATTCCCGCATCCAGCGGCGGGCGGTTTCCAGTTCGGCCATCTCAAATACCTGCACCGGACAGGGCAGGATCGGCGCGGCCAGACGGATGCTGGTCTGCACCCAGCCCTGATCCGCCACAACACCGATCCGGTCGAAGCCGCGCCAATGGCTCAGCCCCAACTTGGTGTCCGACCACGCAGCCCCCAGATCATACCCCTTGAAATCGGCATCCACGATGGCCAGCAGGCGCACCGAGTCATGTTCTTCCAAGGCAGCCTCGATCGCGGGTACAAGCGTCGTCGCGTAATCGGCGCTTGTAACCTGCCCCGACAGTTCCACTTCAATCAAAGCGCCATCGGAATTTGTGCGAACCGTAATCATTGAACCAACTCTCCAAAGCCAAACAATGGCAGAAGGTTACGGAGATTCGATCCATTGCGCCACACCGCCGGGCAGCTCGGGGCGGAAATAAGCGATCATTCGGCCGTCCGGCCCCGCGCTGGCCTCAGCCCCCCAAGGTGCGACCCCGTGCAGACAGTGGCGATGCAGCAGATAGGCCTCGCCCGGACGCGCTGGAAGTTCGATCCGGGGGCAGGTCTCAAAGGCCTCGCGGCGCGCGGTCTGGTAGATATCGGTGATATCGGTGCTGGCCAGTTCTTCGGGCGGCAGGTCCTGAAGCGCCTTGCGGAACGCGGCCCCCAATATCCTGTGGCTGCCGTCCCACACCACCATCGGCGATGCGTCCGCGCTGGCCGTAGTCAGCGGGATGCCCAGTATCCAGGCATGAGGTTCATCGACCCGCCGCCGCCGATCAGGCCCCGCAGGCTTGAGGCCGTCCACATGGGCGGCGTCGCGGTTGGCCCGATACCGCGCAGCCGCTGCGCTTTCGCCGCGCCGCGGCTGCGGGTAGCCGGGATAAATCACCGAGACCTGCCCTTTGTGCAAATCAATCGGACCGAACTGCCGCCGGGCAAATTCGACGGCCGTCCCCGGCAAGACAGACGACCCGCCGACCCTGCCCTCTGCGTCGTTGTTCAGTGCATCGACACCGATGAACCAAGTGCCCGCGCAATCGTGCCACTCCGAATGGGCCGGATCCGAAACCGAGGCCCGGGCGGCGGGCATTATCTGATCTACCCATCGCGCCAACGCAGCGTCATGAGGAAATTTGATCCACCCCCGGGTCTGATAGGCCCCGGTCATTCTGGTCTCCTCGGCGCAAACTCCAGGTGTCGGGCGCAGCTTTGCATCAGACCGCCTGTTCCACCTGAGGCTGCGACGCGACTGAGTCCAGCGCCTGCAGGATCACCTCGGGCCCCGCATGGTCACGCACCGCTCCTTCCGACAATATCCGCCGCCAGCCGCGCGCGCCGGGACGCCCGGCAAACAGGCCGAGCATATGCCGGGTGATCTGGTGCAAGCGCCCGCCGTGGGCAAGATGCGCCTCGACATAGGGCAGCATCCTATGCACCACGTCTATGGGGTCGGCGATCTCTCCAGCTCCGAAAATCAGCGAGTCAGCTGCAGCCAGAATATCGGTGGGCTGATGATAAGCCGCGCGCCCGATCATGACACCGTCCAGCCCCGCCTGCAGATGCTGTTGTGCCTGCGCAAGCGAGGTGATGCCGCCGTTGATCGAGATATGCATGTCCGGGAAACCCACCTTCATTTGGTGCACCAGATCATAATCCAGCGGCGGAATATCCCTGTTTTCCTTGGGGCTTAGCCCCTGCAGCCACGCCTTGCGCGCATGAATTGTGACGCGCGTGCACCCCGCCGCGCGGAGCTGGTCGAGGAACGTGGGCAGAACCTCGGCAGGCTCCTGCTCGTCGACCCCGATACGGCATTTCACTGTAACCTCGACATCTACAGCCTCGCGCATCGCGGCAACACAATCGGCGACCTTCTCGGGCGACCGCATGAGCACCGCACCAAAAGTCCCCGACTGTACCCGGTCCGATGGGCAGCCGCAGTTCAGATTGATCTCATCATACCCTGCCTCGGCCCCCAATTTGGCCGCCCGCGCCAGTTCCCGCGGGTCCGAGCCCCCCAGTTGCAGGGCAACGGGATGTTCCTGCGGGCTGTAGTCCAACAGATGCAACGCCCCGCCGCGCACCAGCGCGGGTGCTGTGACCATCTCGGTGTAAAGCAGCGTTTCCGAGCTGAGCAGCCGGTGCAGATAACGGCAATGCCTGTCGGTCCAATCCATCATGGGTGCCACGCTCAGGCGGGCGCTTCTGCGGATATCACTGGGGGTTTCTTCCGGCATGTCTCGACTATTTTATCAGGATGCGGCTTATGGCAAGCATCGGATATACCGAAAGGCACGTATTCGGCAAACCGTTCTCAAGGTTGGGAAGATGGTACCGCCTCCCTGGCTTGAACAGGGGACCTCTGGATCCACAATCCAGCGCTCTAACCAACTGAGCTAAGGCGGCACTCGTGAGGGGCGATTTAGCGAACGCGTGCAGGGATTGCAAGAGGATTAAAGCCGAATTTGCCAGCTTTGTTCGACCAGATCGACGCCAAAAGAATGCACCGGCTTGCTCTCCGTCAGCTGCCATCCAAACGACCGGTACAACCCGCACGCCGCGGCATGACTTTCATGGGTCCACAGCACCATCTGACAGTATCCGGCATCGCGCGCGAAGCTCATGCAGGTCGTCAGGAGGCGCTTGCCCACCCCCTGCCCGCGCGCCTCGGGCAGCAGCAGAAACAGGCGCAGCTTGGCGGTCGTTTGGTCCTGCCGAACACAAAAGATGCTGCCCAGCCGCTCACCTGCCTGTTCGGCGATCCAGCCCCGCTCGCATGTCGGATCGTGATCGGCGGTGAAATCCTCCAGAATGCGGGCCACCAGCGGGCCGAAACTGTCGTCGAACCCTTCGTCGCGGGTATAAAGCCGGTCATGCTGTTCGACCAGCCACGGCGCATCTTCCGCCCTGAAAGACCTGAGGGAGATCTGTTTCATGCCCCATCTGACCGCATAGGCCGCTTGATTCTCAACCCTTTGCACGATAGCACCAAGGCACAATTCCCGGAGGCGTATATGGGCATCAACACCGAACGCGACATCGAAGCGAACCTGCAGATCGGTCCGACCGATCAGGGCATGGTGCGCCTGTTCATCGAAGGTGCCGGGATCGAGGTTCCGATGGATTTCGACCCCGAAGAGGCCGAAGAAATCGCCGAGGAAATCCGCGCCGCCGCCCAGGCTGCGCGCGCCGTCAAAGGCTAAAGTCGCGGATCACGCAGGGCCTGCAACCGGCGGGCCGCATCCACGGCAAATTTCTGGATCATCTTTTTGCGCCGCGCCGGGGCCAGCTTGCTTTCCGGGCTCATACGAATGATTTCGGCATCATAGGCATCTGCGATGATCAAACCGGTTTCCGGTGGCAGCAACTCGGTCGGAAAGTCGGTATCAACTGCCCAGAAGAATCGATCGCACCACTCCAGATAGCCCTGCCATTTGGCATCCGACTGATAATCAGCGCGACTGGATTTGCATTCGACCACCCATAGCTCGCCCTTCGGGCCTAGTCCCATCACATCGACCCGCAACCCTCGGGCGGGCACGAATTCCTCAATTGAAACATAGCCATGGGTCAACAGGTGGCGTGAAACGCCGCGCGCCAGCTTCTGTCCGGGTTGCAGGTCCAGTGTCATTCCTGAAATGTGAACAATTCATGAACAAAAATCAAGTCGCTTGACATGATACCAAAAGGTATCTCGTATAAATGATACCAGATGGTACTCCATTCGAGGTATCCCATGACGCCCCAAACCCAAAACGCGTTTCGTGCGCTGGCTGACCCGACCCGCAGGGACATCGTTCAGATGCTGGCGGCGCAGGACATGACGATTGCACAACTGACCGAGCAATTCGACATGACCCGCGCCGCGGTCAAAAAACACCTGACTGTGCTGTCCGATGGCGGGCTGATTACGGTCGAGGCCAGAGGCCGGGAACGCATCAACCGGCTTGAACCCCAAGGGATGGCCCCCGTTCTGGACTGGCTCAGCTTTTTCGACCGGTTTTGGGATGACCGCCTTGCCAATCTGAAAGACGCTATTGAAAGGAAACAGAAATGACGAATGCCATTCTGCAAAAGACCATCTTCCTGCGCGCCGATCCCGAAACCGTCTGGGCCTATCTGACCGAGTCCGATCGGCTGGCCGAATGGTTCCACAAGCCCGAGCGCCCTCTGACCTCAGGACAGAAACTTGAAATGTTCGGCACCACCAGCGGCGATCTTCTGATCTGGGGAGAGGTCCGCGAAGCGCGCAAACCTCATTATCTGGAATATACGTTCACGATAAAGCCGATGGGCGATGCCGTTAGCGTGGTCAAATGGACGCTCGATCCCGTTGCGGGCGGCACCCGGCTGGCCTTGCAGCACGAAGGTCTGCCGCAGGGTGCTGACGCCTTTGGCCTGATCCTTGCGCTGGATAACGGCTGGGACGAGCATTTCGGCAAGATGCGCACCGCGCTGCACGAAACTGTTGATGCCTGACCTCTTGTGCGAACCCGCTTTACGCCCTACTTAGGCCCGTGGCGGGTTCTGCCCTTCTTGTGACAGGTAGCATTCTGGTGGCCTTAAGCAATTCCGAGGGGGCTGGCTCTGTTCAGGTCCTGGCCTGATTACCCGGCGCCCACCTGTACATACAGGTCCTCGGGAATCAAACCGCACGGTTGACTGGTGGTCCCGCCACATTTTCCAAGATATTTCAGCGCCCTGCGCGGGCTTCCTGCTTCACGGGCGCGGGTTTCAAGCCATGCGCAACCGGCGTGCCGCCGCGCGGTTTGTTGGGCTTTTCTGCCATGCTCATGATGGCATAGGCGAATTGCACACCGGCAAAGACGATGCCGTTCATGAACCAGATCATCAGCAGCGCGATCAGGCCGATTTCCGAACTGGTGATCAGGTGGCGCAAATTGGCGACGTTCAGCGCCAGCAGCACCCCGACAAACACTGCCGAGATGACAAAACCCCATGCAACCTGCGTGATATAGAGACGGACCAGCTTGGGCATCGCGAACCTCCTTGCGCTCTGACTTCAGTCTAGCGCAGGTCTGGTCGCGGTAAAGGCGTCAGAACGCCTCGGGCTGGGCCTCGCGCGCCATGTGATCCAGCACGGCGTTAACGAATTTCGGCTCTTTGCCCTCGGGGAAGAAGGCGCGAGCCACATCGACGAATTCGGTGATGACGACCTTGGGCGGCGTGTCGCTTTGGGTCAGTTCAGCGCCCGCGGCACGGAAGACGGCGCGCAGCGTCGGGTCGATGCGGGCAATGGGCCATTTGGCGACCAGCGCCCGGTCGGTCATCTGGTCGATCGGGGCCTGATAGTTCACCGCATCATCAACCAGCTTGCGGAAGACGCTGATATCGCCATCCAGCATCTCCTCGCCCTCATAGACCGCGCCAAACCGGTGATCCAGAAACTCAAGCACAACCTGTTCGGTCGTCTGGCCTGACTGCTCCATCTGGAACAGCGCCTGCACGGCATAGAGGCGCGCGGCGGATTTCATCAGGCGTTTCTGGTTGGCCGGTTTCGGCGCGTCGGTCTTTGTCATGCTGTCGAGGGTCCGTTGCTGTCGCCCGCCACAAGGATGGACTCGGACGGCGGCTTGAAACCGACGCCCTTTTTGGAAGAGCCCCACTTACGGCTGAGCGCGATCAGATGCAAGGCCGCAGCGGCCGCCCCGCCGCCTTTATTCATCTTTTCGGGGTTGGCACGCACCTCGGCCTGATCGTCATTCTCGACGGTCAGAATACCGTTGCCGATACACAGGCCCTGAAGACCCATCAGTTGAATGGCACGGCTCGAGTCATTACAGACGGTCTCATAATGTGTGGTCTCGCCGCGGATCACACAGCCCAGCGCAACATAGCCGTCATAGTTGCACTGACGGTCGGCCATGGCGATAGCAGTCGGGATTTCCAGCGCGCCGGGCACTTCAACCACATCGCATGTGCCGCCTGCGGCCTCGATCTCGCCCTTGGCACCGGCGACCATGTTGTCGGCGATGGCGCGATAGAACGGGGCCACCACCAGTAGCAGTTTCACCGGTTTATCGAATGTCGGGGTCGGCAGGACGCCGTGTTTGTCTTGTTCAGCCACGATCAGCCCTCCTTGAGAATGGAACGGGTGCCGACGATGGACAGGCCAAATGCGTCGAGCCCCAGATATACGGTTTCGGGCGAGTCGGTCAGCAGCACCAGTTCCTGAATACCCATCTTGGACAGCATCTGCGCGCCCAGACCGGTTTGCTTGATCGTGCGTGGGCCATCGTCATCCACCGCATAAAGCGAGTTGCGCGGCTGCCGGAACAGGCACACCACGCCGCGGCCTTCCTCGGCGATGATCTGCATCGCGCGGGGCAGCTCTTGCGGCGATTTCGGGCCGAGGCCCAGAATGTCGGGCGCTTCGTGCAGGGCGTGGGTCCGGGTCAGAACCGGCTCGGGGGTGGTGATGTCGCCTTTGACCATGACGACGTGCTCGATGCCGTGGGTCTGATCGGTGAAAATCCTCATCTCCCAATCGCCGCCATATTCCGATGTCACCGTATCGCGCGAGGTTTCTACAACCAGATTGTCATTGCGCGAGCGGTAGGTGATCAGGTCGCTGATGGTGCCGATCTTCATGCCGTGTTCGCGGGCGAAGGCCACCAGATCGGGCAGACGTGCCATGGTGCCGTCGGGTTTCATGATTTCACAGATCACACCTGCCGGATTCAGACCCGCAAGGCGCGAGATATCTACCGCAGCCTCGGTATGGCCCGCGCGCACCAGCACCCCGCCCCGCTTGGCACGCAGCGGAAAGACATGCCCCGGCGTTGCGATATGCGCCATCGTGTTTTGTTCATTAATCGCCGTCGCTACGGTCAGCGCACGATCAGCAGCAGAGATCCCGGTCGAGACCCCTTCGCGCGCCTCAATGGAGACCGTGAACGCCGTCTCATGCCGGGAAGAGTTGTTCACGGCCATCATCGGCAGGCCCAGCGCCTCGATCCGTTCCGCCGTCATCGGCAGGCAGATCAAACCGCGCCCATGGGTAGCCATGAAGTTGATCGCCTCGGCATCGGCGAATTCGGCGGGGATGACCAGATCGCCCTCATTCTCGCGATCTTCATGATCGACCAGAATATACATCCGGCCTTTGCGGGCCTCTTCGATGATCTCTTCGATCGGGCTGATCGCCTCGCGCAACTGGGCCTCGACCGGTCCGGGGGTTTCAAAGCTCATGGGGCAGCCTTTCGCATGGCATGTGTTGCAGGCGAGATAGACCAGAGCGCGCGCAAAGACCAGACCGCAAACGTCAGGTCATCTCGGCCAGCCGGGCCACGTAACGGGCCAGCGTGTCGATCTCGAGGTTAACGCGGTCGCCCACGGCGACGTCACCCCAAGTCGTGACCTCTTTGGTGTGCGGGATGAAATTGATGCCGAAATCGCAGCCTTCGACATCGTTCACCGTCAGGGACGTGCCGTTCAGCGCGACCGAACCCTTGGGCGCAATGAACCGCGCAAGATCGGCGGGCGCGCGCAGGGTGACACGGGTACTGTCGCCCTCGTCCGCGACCGCCACAACCTCGGCCACGCCGTCGACATGGCCCGAGACGATATGACCGCCCAACTCGTCGCCCACTTTCAGCGCGCGTTCCAGATTGACCCGTTTGCCCACGCGCCACGTGTCCAGATTGGTTTTTGACACGGTCTCGGCGCTGATCTGCACATCGTACCAGTCCTCGCCCAGCGCGATGACCGTCAGGCACACACCGTCGCTGGCAATCGACGCGCCGATGTCGATTGAGGCGGTATCATACCCGGTGGCGATCCGCGCCCGCAGATCACCCTGCTGATCCAGTTCGGTGACAGTGCCGATATCGGTGACGATCCCTGTGAACATTTCCTTTACCCTCTGAACCTAGCTTCAACAGCCGAGGTAAAGGCCCAATGCCCCACGGGCAAGCCCCGCCTTGCCGGGAAAACGGGAAACGGGCATAATTTGACGACACGCACCACCGCACGAGCAGACAGCATGACACCTTCCCCACCCCGCCCCGACCGGCGTGTGTTCCTGTTCTTGCAGGGACCCCATGGCCCTTTCTTCAACGCTTTGGGCCGCAAGCTGCGGGCCACCGGCGCGAAGGTCTGGCGGGTTGGCTTTAACGCGGGCGATCAAGCGTTCTGGCGCGATGCGAACAGCTATATCCCCTATCGGGGCAACCCGGACGACTGGCCCGCAAGATTCAGTGGCCTGATCCGCGACCTAGGCGTGACCGACATTGTGCTTTACGGCGACACCCGCCCCATCCATGCCCACGCCATCCGTATCGCGCAGGCACGCGGGTTGACCGTGCATGTGTTCGAAGAAGGCTATCTGCGCCCCTGGTGGGTCACCTATGAGCGGGGCGGGTCCAACGGAAACTCGCGCCTGATGGATCTGGACGTCGATGGGATGCAGGCCGCACTGGAGCGGTCCGAACGGCCTACGCCGCCGCCGCCATCCCATTGGGGCGACATGCGCCAACACATCTTTTACGGCGCGCTTTATCACTGGTTCGTGCTGTTCCTGAACCACCGCTACCGCAACTTCCGCCCGCACCGAGACCTGCCGGTATCAAAGGAATTCCGCTTGTATTTCAAACGGCTGGCGCTGATGCCGTTTCACCGCATTCAACGCGGCTGGGCCAGCGCCCGGGTCCGGTGGAGCGGTTCGCCCTATCATCTGGTGCTGTTGCAGCTTGGCCATGACAGCTCGGTCCAGTGCCATTCGAACTACACCTGCATGAGCGAGTTTCTGGAACAAGTCGTCGCCGGATTTGCCGCTGGCGCACCCGCCCATCACCACCTTGTCATCAAGGAACACCCGCTGGAAAACCATCGCGAACCGCTGCGGCGGCAGGCCAGACAGGCTGCACGCAGGCACGACCTCGCAGGCCGTGTGCATTACGTCCCCGGGGGCAAGCTTGCCCGGTTGCTGGACGAGGCGCGCTCGGCGATCACCGTGAATTCGACCGCAGGGCAGCAGGTGTTGTGGCGCGGCATCCCGCTGCGGATTTTTGGACGATCCGTCTATGACAAGCCGGAATTCGTATCCCGGCAACCACTGGAGGCGTTCTTTGCCCGACCCGACGCCCCCGACAGCGCTGCCTATCGCGCTTATCGGCAGTTTCTGCTGGCAACCAGCCAAGTGCCGGGCGGCTTCTATTCGCGCAGAGGCCGACGTCAGCTGCTGCGGCGCGCGGTCGACATGATGTTGCATCCCGCAGACCCCTATCAGAGCCTTCCCGCAACCAACGCGGCGTCGACGCCACAGTTGCGTCTTGTTCGCTAGATCCAAGGCAACTGTCGCTGGAAGTTTTGCCATCAACCAGCTACCTTGCCCCAAACAAAAAAACGACTGAGGAAAATCGGCAGTGCAGCGCTTTCCAACCCGATGGATACGGGGGGCTTCCTTTGTGGCGGCCCTTGGCCTGCTGGCGGCGTGCCAGCTTCCGAAATCCGGCCCGAACAAGACCGAAATCCTGGCCGGATCGGTCCAGAACGGCGGCAACGCCTTTGTGGTCGAGGTTGACGACCGCGTCGCCCGCGCCACCGCTGCCGTCCCTCAATACGGCTTCTCGCAATCCTTCCGCAGCGCCCAAAGCGTTGCATCCGACACCGTCCGGCCCGGCGACACCCTCAGCCTGACCGTATGGGAGAACGTCGAAGATGGCCTGCTGACCTCGGCCGCCGGAGGGGCCACCAATCTGACCGAAGTGCAAGTGGACAGCGACGGCTATATCTTCGTGCCCTATGCCGGACGCCTGCGCGCGGCGGGCAACACGCCCGAGCAGCTGCGCGCTCTGATCTCCTCCAAGCTGGAAGAGCAGACACCGGACCCGCAGGTTCAGGTCAGCCGCACGCCCGGCGATGGCTCGACCGTTTCGCTGACCGGCACCATCGGCGCGCCGGGGATTTATCCGATTGAACGGCCCACAGGCACCTTGTCCACCATGCTGGCAAGCGCCGGTGGCGTGGCCGTGGCCTCGGACATCGCGCTGGTCACCGTCATCCGTGGCAATCAGCGCGGGACGATCTGGTATGACGACCTGTTCCATAAGCCCGAGACAGACATCGCTCTGCGTGGCGGTGACCGGATCTTGGTGGAACAGGACAGCCGGTCTTACATCGCGCTTGGCTCGACGGGCGGGCAATCCCGCGTGGCTTTCGAAAGCCAGGACCTCTCGGCGCTGGAAGCGCTGGCGCAGGTCGGCGGGCTGCAGTCGCTGTCCTCGGACCCGACCGGCATCTTCGTGCTGCGCAAGGAACGTCAGGACATCGCCCGCAACGTCATGGGCCGCGCCGATCTGCAGGGTGATCAGCGCATGATCTACCTGCTGAACCTGACCGCGCCCAACGGGCTTTTCGTGGCCCGCGATTTCGTCATCCGCGACGACGATACGATCTATGTGACCGAGGCCCCATACGCGCAATGGACCAAGTCCATCTCGCTGATCGCAGGGGGGCTGACGCCGATTGCGAATGTGGCAACCCTGACGGGCGGCTGATACATGCTGCCTGAAACGGAACACGATGCCGGGGGCGAACGCCCTCGGCTTTTTGTTTACAATGGCGGGTTTCTGACACAGCGGCGGGTGCGGCGTATTCTGTCGCTGGCGGGGTATGATATCCGGCTGGGCCTGCCGCAGGACGGCGATCTGGTCGGCGTCTGGGGCAACAGCCCGACCGCCCATCGCGGGCTGACCATCGCCGCAAAGCGCGGCGCGCCGGTGCTGCGGGTCGAGGATGCCTTTCTACGCTCGCTGCATCCCGGGCGCGCGGGTGAGCCGCCGCTGGGCCTGCTGCTGGACCGCGCGGGCGTCCATTTCGACCCCGACACCCCGTCCGATCTTGAGGTGCTGCTGGCCACCCATCCGCTGGATGACACCGCGCTGCTGAACCGCGCGCGCGGCGCGATGGACCGCATTCGGGAACTGCATCTGAGCAAATACTCGGCTTTCGACCTTGATCTGACACCCCCCGATCCCGGCTATGTACTGGTGATCGACCAGACGCAGGGCGATGCGTCCGTGATCGCCAGCCGGGGCGACCGCGCCCGGTTTCTCGAGATGCTATTCATCGCGCAAGAGGAAAACCCCGGCGCGCGCGTGATCATCAAAACGCACCCCGAAACCGTCGCCGGTCACCGACCCGGACACTACACCGCCGACGACCAGAACGACCGGGTTTCGATGCTGGACGCTCCGGTCAGCCCCTGGGCTTTGCTGGACGGCGCGGTTGCGGTCTATACCCTGTCCTCGCAAATGGGTTTCGAAGCCATTCTCGCCGGTCATAAACCGCGCGTTTTTGGCCAGCCCTTCTATGCCGGATGGGGCCTGACGCAGGAAGAGATTCCCCTGCCCCGCCGCCTGCAACGCAACCTGACACGCGCGCAGCTTTTTGCAGCGGCCATGATCCTGTACCCGGTCTGGTACGACCCCTATCGCGATCAGTTGTGCGAGCTGGAAACCGTCCTGAACACGCTTGAGGCGCAAAGCCGCGCTTGGCGGCAGGATCACAAGGGCTGGACGGCCTCGGGAATGCGCGTGTGGAAACGTCGGCATCTGCAACAGATGTTCGGGCAACATGGCAAGATGCGCTTTACCTCTGAGCCGCCAGGGCGCAGCCAGACGCCCCATATGGCCTGGGCCAGCCGGGCCGGAGACACCGGGGATGTGGTCCGAGTCGAGGACGGGTTCCTGCGCTCACGCGGGTTGGGGGCCGAGCTGGTGCCTCCGCTGTCGCTGGTGACCGATGATCTGGGCATCTACTATGATCCCACCCGACCAAGTCGCCTTGAGGAATGGATCGCGGCGCGCGAAACTCTGCGCCCGGATCAGCAGCAACGGGCCGAGCAACTGGTGGCGCAGCTGCTGTCCGAGGGCCTGAGCAAATACAATACCGGCGATCCGGCACCACAGCTTCCCGAAGGCCACCGCATTCTGGTGCCCGGGCAGGTCGAAGACGATGCCTCGATCCGGTTGGGGACCAACACGGTCTGCACCAACCTCGACCTGCTGCGTGCCGCGCGCGAGGCCAATCCGGATGCGCTTCTGATCTACAAACCCCACCCCGATGTCGAGGCCGGACTGCGCGAGGGACGGATCGACGCCGAGGGTCTGGCGGATATAATCGCAGATCACACCGATCCGGCGATGTTGCTGACACAGGTGGACGAGCTGTGGACCATGACCTCGCTGATGGGGTTCGAGGCGTTATTGCGCGGCGTGCGGGTCACCACTCTGGGCGCGCCCTTTTACGCGGGCTGGGGGCTGACAACCGATCTGGGTGCGGTTCCAGCGCGGCGGGGGGCTCGGCCCACGTTACCCGGGTTGGTACACGCGGTCCTGATCGACTATCCGCGCTATTTCGATCCGGTCACCGGTCACCCCTGCCCGGTGGAGGTCGCTGTTGACCGGCTGGTCCACAAAGGTGCCTCGGCAACAGGGCCGATCAACCGAATCCTGTCGAAACTTCAGGGCGCGCTGGCCACCCACGCGCATCTGTGGCGCTAAAGCTCAGCCCGCAGCGCGTGACCAGCGGTGCAGGATGTCGCCGCCCAGAACCCGCGTTTCACTCAGATCGAACCGAGGCGCGGCCCCCAGCGTGTCGAGGCCCAGCGCCCCGATCGCGGGCAGGCCCTCTGCGCCGATGGCCAGACCTGCGGTAAAGCCCACAAGTTCATCCACCAGATCAGCCTTCAGCAAAGACGCCGCAAGGGCCGATCCCCCTTCACAGAACACGCGGGTCAGCCCCGCCTGCCCAAGCTGTTGCAGCAGGTCAGCGGCATCGACGTGGTGCCCTTGCAGCGCGCAGGGGATCAGGCGCGCGCCAAGCCCCTCCCACGCGCGGACGCGTTCGGGGTCGGGATGCGGACCATGGCAGAACCAGACCGGAACCTCAGCCGCGGTACGGGCCAACTGCCCCATCAGCGGCAGGTCCAGATGGCGCGAGACGACCACGCGCACCGGTTGCCGTGCAATGCCCAGATCGCGCACGGTCAGCGACGGATCGTCCGCACGGGCCGTCCCTGCCCCGACCATCACCGCGTCATGGCGGGCGCGCATGGCATGTACCGCGCGGCGCGCTTCGGGGCCGGTGATCCATTGGCTGTGGCCGGTCTCTGTCGCGATCCGACCGTCAAAGCTGTTGGCGAGTTTGAGCGTTACGAAAGGGCGGCCCTGTTCGGTCTTCAGGAAGAACCCCGCATGATCTTGCTCGGCTTCATAAGCCAAAATGCCGGTCTGCACCTCGATCCCGGCGGATCGCAGCATGTCAAAGCCCTGCCCGGCCACACGCGGATCGCTGTCCTCGACAGCGCAGACAACGCGCACGACGTCTGCGTCGATCAAAGCCTGCGCACAGGGCGGGGTTTTTCCGTGATGCGCGCAGGGTTCCAGCGACACATAAGCGGTCGCCCCCTTTGCAGCCGCTCCGGCCTGGGCCAAGGCCTCGGTTTCGGCATGGGGACGTCCGCCGGGCTGGGTCCAGCCACACCCGACAATCCTGCCCTCGCGCACGATGACGCAGCCGACGGCAGGGTTGGGCCAGCATTGCCCCTGGCCGCGCCGCCCCAGGGACAGGGCCAGCGCCATATATCGCTTATCTGTTTCGCTCACTCATCCGTTGTGGGCTGCGGCGGGCGCAACTCGTGGACGAACTCCTCGAAATCATCGGCCGCCTGGAAATTCTTGTAGACACTTGCAAAGCGAACATATGCAACCGTGTCAATCCGGGCCAGCGCCTCCATGACGATTTCACCGATTTTGTTGGACGGTATATCCGTCTCACCCATGCTTTCCAGACGGCGTACGATGCCCGAGATCATCTGGTCGATCCGATCCGGTTCAATCGGGCGTTTCTGCATCGAAATGCGGATCGAGCGTTCCAGCTTGTCGCGGTCGAAATCCTCGCGCTTGCCGTTGGTTTTGATGACCACCAGATCGCGCAGTTGCACCCGCTCATATGTGGTAAAGCGACCGCCGCAAGCGGGGCAGAACCGACGTCTGCGGATCGCGACATGATCCTCTGCCGGGCGTGAGTCTTTGACCTGAGTGTCGATATTTCCGCAAAACGGGCAGCGCATCCGCCGTCTCCTCGTCCCTAGTTCCGCCTCTGTTTGTAAGCGCTACGGCTTACTTATCCACAACTATAGGACAGCCGCTAGAGTTTGGGTAGTCGGAATTTTCGACCCCAAGATAAAGGGTCAGGCGAAATGCGCTGCAACCTTGCGCCGATGCGGCGCGTTGCGGTGTTCGAACAGGTAGATGCCCTGCCAGGTGCCCAACACCGGCTGGCCACCCACGACCGGGATCGACAGCGATACGGGCATCACCACGGCCTTGATATGCGCGGGCATATCGTCGGGTCCCTCATAGGTGTGGCGCAGATAAGACATCGACGGATGATCCGAAGGCGGCACAAGCCGGTCGAAGAATGCTTGCAAGTCCGTCTGAACCTCGGGGTCGGCGTTTTCCTGTATCAACAGCGAGCATGAGGTATGCCGCACAAACAGCGTCAGCAGCCCGTCCGAAAACGGCTGCACCCAAGATCGCACGGGGGCGGTGAACTCATAAAGCCCCGCCCCTTGCGTCTGAATCGTGAATTCGGTTTGCGCCACCGATCACTCGAAAATCTGACGGCGGTTACAGCGCCCATTCGCGCCCTGAACCGACATGCTCTCGCCGGGTTTGAAGCCGACCGAGATACTGCCGCTCTGGGCAGTATTGGCAGGCATCTTCAACGAGAACTGAACCGCGGTCTTACGCCCCGTCGTTACGCTTGGGCCATAGCCGCGCAGCACATAGATCCGCTGCTGCCAGCCCGCGCCCAACGTCCGACGCGCAAAATCGGCGGCGGCGCACCAATAGCCGTCAATGTCGCGCCGAGCGCGCGGGATCACCTCGAACTCGGTGTTGCTGATCGCCTCGGTCTGATAACCGCCGCGCCCGGCGGCAGCGACGGCCGGTGAGCTGAGCACCGTCAAAGCCACGAAAGTACCTGAGATAAACTGTTTCATCGTTACCATCTTCCTGTTTCCACCTGAAGTATAGTTTAGGACGACGCGTTCTTCAGAACAGTGTGCCTCACAATCATTTCAGGCGACACCCCGTTTTTCGTTATCGAGCGGCGGACGCGGTCCGCTGGTGCCCATGGGGCGTAGACTATCGCAAGGTAGAATGTGCCGGGGAACCCGTCGAAACGGCTTGGTGGACCGTCCGCTCAGGCTCTGACCTCATCCCCGAAGGTGCTGACCCGACAACACGCCCACTTTATGCCCGACAAGCGCGCCGGTCTTTGCAATTCCGGTCAAATACTTGCGAGACGCGGACAAACCCGGCAGCATGGGGACAACTGCTCCGGGGGGCTGCGGCTTGGCCCGGCGGGGCGATCAAAACGGGTTTCAGACACGGCCATGGACGTCGATATTGCAAGAATACAGCTGCTGTCGCGGTCTTTGGACCAGCACGCGGGAGCCGACATCGTCGATCAGGTTCTCAGCGACAGCGGGCTAACTCGTCCTGACATCACACCGCCCGCCACCAGCTATAGCGCCCACAAAGAGGCGCTTTTCGTTCGCCATGCCTGCGACGCGCTTGGTGATATCACCTTCGGCGCGCAGGCCGGGCTTGGGTTCACGTCGTCCTCAAGCGTCACCGCCTACATCAGTAAGTATTCGCGCGACCTCAAGCAGGTGCTGGAAAACACCGCCCGGTTTCACGGCATCATTGACCCGGCGCTGGCATTCAATCTGCGTGTGTCGGGCAATTCCGCCTCGCTGGAGGCGAACTGGAAAGACCCCGGGTTCTCCCGCTATCATCGGCGCACTGAATTCCTGCTGTTTGCCGCCATCGCCCGGATGCGCGCCCTGACGCAGGTACACCTGCACCCGATCGAGATGCGGTTTCAGCATGAGGTAGGCAGCCAAGCCGATGCATTCGCCAGGATCGGCGGCTTCCCTGTCACCTTTGGAACCGAGCGACTTGAGATCATCCTGTCTCTGCCCGCGCTCGAGATCCCGGTCCCCACCTACGACCCCAGCCTGCGCGCGCATCTTCTGGAATATGGCGAACGATTGCTGGCCGAGCACCGCTTACCCCGGCAAAAGACCCGGGCGCAGGTCGAAGGGCTGATCACCCGGTCGATGCCAGGCACGATCATCCAGGCCGAAAACGCCGCCGCGCAGCTGGGCCTGAGCCCCCGCACATTAGCCCGTCGGCTGGCCGATGAAGGCACAAGCTATCGCGAAATCGTCGAGGATCTTCGCTGTGATCTGGCGCAGACCTTCATCAAGAACGGCATGAGCCTGGCCGAGATTTCCTATTCGCTGGGCTATTCCGATCAGGCCGGTTTTTCCACCGCCTTCAAGCGTTGGACCGGGCAGGCCCCCAGCGCCTTTCGCAAGCGCGTGGAACATCCGCTGTCCCCGGGGTAAGGTGGCCGGGGGTCATCGGCGTTGCCGCCTCGCCCCGGCCTGTCCATGAGTGGACACCGGGGATATAGAGAGGCACCCCGCCCCGTCCTTGTGCGTTCTCGCCAATTTGAAGTGAAGTTCGGACATCGTGAGCGGACACAAAAAAGGCGCCTCGGGATTGAGGCGCCTTTGGTCTTGATGATCCGGCTTATTGGTCCAGGAAAGACCGCAACTTCCGCGACCGGCTGGGATGCTTGAGCTTGCGCAGCGCCTTCGCCTCGATCTGACGGATACGTTCGCGGGTCACGCTGAACTGCTGGCCCACCTCTTCCAGCGTATGGTCGGTGTTCATGCCGATGCCAAAGCGCATCCGCAGCACCCGTTCCTCACGCGGGGTGAGCGAAGCCAGAACGCGGGTCGTGGTTTCCTTGAGGTTTTCCTGAATGGCGCTGTCCAGAGGCAGCACGGCATTCTTGTCCTCGATGAAGTCGCCCAGCTGGCTGTCTTCCTCGTCGCCAATCGGAGTCTCAAGGCTGATCGGCTCCTTGGCGATTTTCATCACCTTGCGCACCTTCTCAAGCGGCATCTGAAGCTTTTCGGCCAGTTCTTCCGGTGTCGGTTCGCGGCCGATTTCGTGCAGCATCTGACGACCGGTCCGAACCAGTTTGTTGATTGTCTCGATCATATGAACCGGGATACGGATCGTCCGCGCCTGATCCGCGATAGACCGCGTGATCGCCTGACGAATCCACCACGTCGCATAGGTCGAGAATTTATAACCACGACGATACTCGAACTTGTCCACCGCCTTCATCAGGCCAATGTTGCCTTCCTGAATAAGATCAAGGAATTGCAGGCCGCGGTTCGTGTATTTTTTGGCGATCGAGATCACCAGACGCAGGTTCGCTTCGACCATTTCCTTCTTGGCCTGCCGCGCCTCTTTCTCACCCTTCTGAACTTGCTGCACGATGCGGCGGAATTCGGGGATATCGAGGCCGACATATTGCCCGACCTGAGCCATATCGTTGCGCAATTCCTCAACCTTCTCGGTCGAGCGTTCGATGAACATCTGCCAACCCCGGCCCGGCTTTTCGGCCATCTCGGACAGCCAGTTCGGGTCAAGCTCACGGCCACGATAAGCATCAATGAACTCGCGCCGGTTGATGCGGGCCTGGTCGGCCAATTTCACCATAGAACTGTCCAGCGACATCACGCGACGGTTGATGCCATACAGCTGGTCGATCAGCGCCTCGATCCGGTTGTTGTGCAGGTGAAGGCCGTTCACCAACTCGACAATCTCGGCGCGCAGCTTCTGATAGGTGTCCTCATCCTTTTCGCTGAACGAGCCATCCTCGTTCAGCGTCGCCGAAATCCGACTGTCCTGCATCTCGGACAACATGGCAAAGTCGGTCGAGATCCGTTCCAATGTGGTCAGAACCTGATCCTTCAGCGCCGCTTCCATTGCGGCGAGGGACATATTGGCCTGATCGTCGTCATCATCGTCGTCATCGTTGGCAATCGGATTGCCATCGGCATCCAGCTCGGGGCCCTCATCCTTGGCAGGCTTCGCCGCTTGCACCGCCGAGGTGTCGACGACCGGCTCGGACACATCGCCATCTTCGTCCATCTGGTTGCCAAAGGTGGTTTCCAGATCGATGACGTCGCGCAGCAGAATGTCTTCGGACAGAAGTTCGTCATGCCAGATGGTGATCGCCTGGAAGGTCAGCGGGCTTTCGCACAGCCCGGCGATCATCGTATTCCGGCCTGCCTCGATCCGCTTGGCGATGGCAATCTCGCCCTCACGGCTCAGAAGTTCGACCGAGCCCATCTCGCGCAGATACATGCGCACGGGGTCGTCGGTGCGGTCCAGCTTTTCTGTCGCAGCACCCGCAAGCGCAACCTCGCGCGGGCCTTCGGTCGTGACCAGTTCGGTCGAGCCTTTGTTCTCTTCTTCTTCGGCCTCTTCATCTTCGATGATGTTGATGCCCATCTCGGACAGCATCGACATCACGTCTTCGATCTGTTCCGAGCTGACCTGATCAGGCGGCAGCACCTGATTAAGCTGGTCGTATGTGATGTAGCCTTTCTCGCGGGCCTCGGCGATCATCTTCTTGACCTGGGCCTGGCTCATGTCCAGCGAGATTTCCTGTTCCTGCTCGTCGGATTTGCGGTCTTCGTTCGTATCCTTGGCGGCCATTCAATGCTCCTGCAGGGATGGGTGATTCGTTAAAGCCGAATCATTAGCGCGTAGAAGTGATTCGGCCACCCGTTTACCTGTTTTTCTTTTCCAGTGCCTTACGAAAACACCAGTTTACCGGCGTTTCCGCTCGAAATTGATACCAGACATGATGGCCTCAAACGCGTCTTTCTCGTCGCGGTTGATTCGCGCACCATTGTCGGCGATGTCGAAAACGGCCCTGTCCTCATTCTGGCTGCGGCTTGTGCGGTTGCGCTCTTCGGCGGCTTGCGCCAGCCGGTATGTCAGCGCCTCATCGGCCAGATCAGACTGTTGTTCCTCCGCCGCTTCGGCAATCTCAGCATCCAACCCCCGGAGCGCTTTGATCTTTGCGAGTTCCTCGGCCAGCGTCATCTCGGCCTTTTCAACGTCGCCCGGTTTATACACACAGGGGATCACTGCCACATGGCGAAGGGCCAGCAGGTTTTCAAGGGGTTCAGGCCCCAAAGTTTGCATGATGTGGTCTTGCAGGTTTTCGGGATCGTCAATCGCGTGCCGCAGGATTGCACCGCGCAGCGCCGCGTGGTCGGGATCGTGGCACTCCATTTCTTCCAATTGGGTTTCGAATTGCACGACAACCTGCGGATTTAGAATGGCAATTGCCAGAATGGCCGCTTCACGCAATTGAATATCCGCATTCTCGGCCGACGCCAGAAACGAGGCCCGCGCGCCCGGTGTCGCGGGCTGCGCCTGCGGTTGCCACTTGCCACGCGGCTGCCATTGGCGATTTGACGATTGTCGCTGCGGGCGAAACAATTGCCAGCAAAGGTCTTTAATTTCTTTTTCGTAGTGAGAGCGAATGGCCCCATCCCGGATGGAAGCCGTTTTGATATTGAAAGCCTGCTCCAGTGCCGCCTTGCGCTCGGGGCTATCGAACACTTTGCCCTCGGTCTCACGTTGCCAGAGCAGCTTGACCATCGGTATCGCGCTTTCCAGTACGGCCTGCACCGCCCCCGGCCCATCGGCGCGCAGCAGGTCGTCCGGGTCTTTACCCTCGGGCATCAGGGCAAAGCGTAGGGACTTGCCCGCCTCCAGCAACGGCAAGGCCAGATCAACGGCTCGCATCGCTGCGCGCAGGCCAGCCGTGTCGCCATCCAGCGCAATGATCGGCTCATCGGAAATCCGCCAGAGCAGTTGCAACTGATGCTCGGTGATCGCGGTTCCCAAAGGCGCGACCGACGCGCCGAACCCGGCTTCGGCCAGCGCGATCACGTCCATATACCCTTCGGCCACGATCAGCGGCTGTCCCTTGCCCGCCGCCTGTCGCGCGGGGCCGTGGTTATAGAGGCTGCGGCCTTTATCGAACAATTCGGTCTCGGGCGAGTTCAGGTATTTCGCGTTGCCATTGGGGTCCATCGCCCGACCACCAAACGCGATACACCGCCCGCGCGGGTCGCGGATCGGGTACATGATCCGGTTGCGGAAGGTGTCATATGGCTTTTTGCCCTTGTTCGATGGCTTGGCCAGTCCGGCCCCGAGGATCAGATCCTCGGCCACGTTCTTGCCAGTCAGATGATCCCACAACGCCTGCCAGCCATCGGGGGCAAAGCCGATCTCCCACCGATCCAGCGCCTCAGCATCCAAACCACGCCGGGTCAGGTAATCTCGCGCTGCTGCCCCTGCCCCAGTCTTGAGCTGCAGGCGGAAGAACTGCACCGCCTGTTCCATCACCTCGGCCAATTGCGCGCGGCGGTCCTGTTTCTGCTGCGCCTTGGGATCGCGCGCGGGCATCGGCATCCCGGCCTCGCGCGCCAGAATCTCGACCGCTTCGATGAACGAGACATTCTCGGTCTCTTTCACGAAACTGATGGCGTCGCCTTTGGCATGGCAGCCGAAACAGTAATAGAACCCCTTCTGGTCATCGACGTGGAACGAGGCCGTTTTTTCGTGGTGGAACGGGCACGGCGCCCACATATCCCCCTTGCCCTGATTGGATTTGCGCTGATCCCACATGACCTTGCGCCCGACAACCTGAGACAGGCTGAGGCGCGTGCGCAGTTCATCCAGAAATCCGGGGGGCAAAGACATGGATCAAACCTGCCAGAAATGAAAACGCGCGCCAAGGGGAAGGCGCGCGGTTGTCCACAAGGAAATGCGCGCCTTGTGGATTACTGCTGCAGGCACAGCTCCAGCCACGCTGCACCAAGGTCCTTGTTTCGCACGTCGCGCATCTTTTGTTCATAAACCCACGGCGTGATCAGCGGGACCGCCGCGTTGTAATTCTCGGGCCATGTCGGGCCACTGTCAGCGACGGCCTGCGCCACGTCCCGTTCCTTGACCCGATCAAGGCGCGCCTTCTGGATCGCGGCCACAACCTCTGCCTGATACTTGCAGCTTTGCTCCTTGGTTTCCTGAGCAACTACCGGGGTGGCAAGCAGGGCCGCGACAATGGCGATACGCAACATGAAGTTCTCCGAGGATTCGTTTCGTTCCGGGCAGTTTACCGGCGTGTGGCGACGCCTTCCATCGCCCTTTTCAAATCGTGAACCAATGTCTCAGCCATGGACCGGAAGACCATGATCTGAAATGCGTTTTCTCCGACACGGGTGATCGAAGCTGTCATGTGAAACAGCAAAGTCCGGGCGGTGTGTCCCCGCTTGAACTGTGCGCTGCGCAGATCAACAGGTACCACGCGGGCCAGCACGTCCTCGACGCCAGCACCCTCTAACCGAACGACCGTCCACGCATCCGATTGATCCACAACGGCCGCGTGTTCACCAAGCACCGCATCGGGCACAGACCCCATCAGCATCGCATGGGACGGTCCGAACCAGATCACCCGCGCCCCTGTCTTTCCCGTCGCCCGATTGGCTGCCGGATAGGCCATCCCATGCGCGGCCTTCAACGCCTCGGACACCGTCTTTTGCTTGCCTTTGAAGGGCGAGATCGAATGGATCGCACCCGCATCTTCTTCGCTGACTGTCACAGATCCGACTGTCAACGGCAGCAGCCCGTCGCAGGGGGTTTCGGCGATCAGCTTATCCACGAACGCGCCCTCCTTCGGGGTCAAAGAAGACCGGATTCACCACTTCGCACAGGGTGGTCACACCGCGCAGGTGATCGACCATCTTCACGATTTCCCCGTACCTGTCCGGCCCGTCCGCAAGGAAACCCAGCCCCAGCATGGTCCCGAGCGTGGGCGAATAGCAGACAGAAGTCAGATAGCCCTGATCATTGGTGCGCACCGGCTCGGCCTCTTCGTCATACAGATGCGCCCCGGCCAGCAGTTCCTTGCTTTCCCCGATGGGTTTCAGCCCAACCAACCGTTCGCGTCCTGCCTCTTCCAGACCGGGACGTTCAGACATGGTCTTGCCGATACAGTCTTTCTTCTGCGACACCATCCGCCCCATGCCGATATCATATGCCGTTGTCCGACCATGGATTTCGGAATGCGTGATAAAGCCCTTTTCGATGCGCAGAACATTCAGTGCCTCCATTCCGTATAGACCTCCGCCCAGCGCTTCGGCCCGTTCAGTCAGAATGTCGAACAAGCTCGCGCCATAGCGCGCTGGCACGGCGACCTCATAGGCGTGCTCACCTGAGAACGAGATCCGGAACAGACGTCCCTGAACACCCAGCACCGAGACCGGCCCACAGGCCATGAACGGCCAGTTGTCATCATCCAGCGGGGTATCCAGCAAGCCGTTCAGCAATTCGCGCGATTTCGGCCCGGCCACTGCGAATTGGGCCCATTGCTCGGTCACCGAGGTGAACGAGACATCCAGATCGGGGCGCAGGCCCTGATGCACGAACTCCAGATGTTTCATCACCTCGCCCGCCGCAGCGGTGGTCGTGGTCATCAGGTAATGCGTCTCACCCAGCCGTGCCGTGGTGCCATCATCCATGACGAACCCATCCTCGCGCAGCATCAGGCCATACCGCGCGCGACCGACCTTGAGGGTTGAGAACATGTTCGTGTAGACGAAATCCAGAAATACCCCCGCATCCGGCCCCTGAATGTCGATCTTGCCAAGCGTCGAGACATCGCACACCCCAACCGCCTGACGCACCATGTTGACCTCACGATCACAGGATTGCCGCCAGTTGGTTTCTCCGTCCTGCGGGAAATAGCTGGGCCGATACCACAAACCCGCCTCAATCAAAGGCGCCTTCCGCGCGACGGTCGCCTTATGCGATGTGGTAAACCGCTGAGGTTTGAACCCCTTTCCTTCCGCACCAGCACCCAGCGCCGCAATGGCAATCGGGGAATATGGCGGACGGAAAGTGGTGGTCCCGGTTTCGGGTATCCCCCGCCCGGTGGCATCGGCCAGAATGGCCAGCGCCGCCACATTCGAGTTCTTGCCCTGATCGGTCGCCATACCTTGCGTGGTGTAACGCTTCATATGCTCGACGGACCGGAAGTTCTCGGTCGCGGCCTGTTTGACGTCTTTCACCGTCACATCGTTCTGAAAATCCAGCCACGCGCGCCCCTTGCCGGGAACGGCCCAAAGCTGAGTAATCTCATAGGGCGCATCCTCGGCCGGCGGCAGAACGGTTTTAGGTGCCTTCAACCCCAGATCATCCAGCACGCTTTCAGCCGCCTCAACCCCTTCGCGCAGGCAGGACGCGGTCGAGAACGCGCCGTTGCAGGCCCCTGCCGTCATCATGCCCGGAACAGCGCCAGGTGTGGGCACAAACCCTTCGATCTCCCGCTTCCATGTCGGACGACCGTTCATGTGACAGGTCAGGTGGACCGAGGGATTCCACCCGCCCGTCATCGCCAGACAATCCGATTGAATACGTTCTTCGCCGCTCGGACGCCGCACCGTGATCGATTCCAGCCCCTTGCGACCGGAACTGCCACAGACCTGAGCACCGCGCAGCACTTCGTACTCATCAGACAAAGGCGCATCATGACGGCTGTCGATCACTGCGGCGACATGTACTCCGGCGTCCAGCAAATCCCGGGCGGTTCGGTGGATGTCGTTGGTGTTGCCAAAGATGGTCACATTCTGCCCCGGGCTGACGCCCCAGCGGTTCAGATAGGCTCGCACAGCCCCGGCCGTCATGATCCCCGGACGGTCATTGTCGCGGAAGGCGACCGGGCGTTCCAGCGCGCCTGCGGCCAGAACAGATCGCTTCGCCACGATCCGCCAATATGTTTCCAGCGGTGCCCCATTCGGGCGGCGATCCGAATGATGCAGCACCCGCTCCAGCGCCGCGTAGGTGCCCTGATCATAGACACCAGCGACCGTGGTGCGGGCCATCAAGCGCACATTGTCCATGCTGCTGAGTTCGGCCAGAACCTCATCCGCCCAGACGGGGCCCGGCTTGCCATCGACCTCATAGGTCTCCGCCAACAACCGCCCGCCCATCCGCGCGTTTTCATCCGCCAGTATGACATCCACCCCGGCGCGCGCAGCTGTCAGCGCGGCCATCAACCCGGCAGGTCCGGCACCAATGACCAACAGATCGCAGAAGGCATAGGCGCTCTCGTACTTGTCCGCATTGTCCTCGCCGGACAACGCGCCCAGCCCGGCGGCGCGGCGGATCACCGGTTCGTATAGCTTTTCCCAAAAGCTTTTCGGCCACATGAAGGTCTTGTAGTAGAACCCCGCCCCTAGAAACGGCGCGGCCAGATCATTGACCGCCATCACATCGAACCCGAGGCTGGGCCAGCGGTTCTGACTGCGCGCCTCAAGCCCGGGGTAAATCTCCTGCATGGTGGCCCGCACGTTCGGTTCCTGTCCGCCTCCATGGCCGACCGTCACCAGCGCGTTGGGTTCTTCGCTGCCTGCTGTCAGAACACCGCGCGGGCGGTGATACTTGAACGACCGACCCACAAGCTTCACGCCATTGGCCAACAAAGCCGAGGCCAGCGTGTCGCCCTGAAACCCTTCATAGCCGACGCCGTCAAACACAAACGGCACCGTTTGCGCCCGATCGATCAGACCCTTGCCCGCGATCCTCATGCCTTCACCTCAGACGCCAGTTGAGAGCCCAACATCTCATGCGTGACCGTATCGCGCGTCACGACGATCCACGCGCCGCAACCGCCTTCGTGATACCAAAGCTCCGGTGTCATACCCGCCGGGTTATCGCGCAGATAGACAAAATCGTCCCAGACCTCATCCCCCGCATCCGGGGCCGGACGGTCCAGATCCACCGCCGCGCCACGATAGTAAAACTCGCGCCGATCACGCTCACCGCAATAGGGACAGGTAACCCTCATACCCACACCCGTTGCTTCATCTTTTCAAAAATACTCAAATCCAACATCGCCACCCTCAATGCAGATTGTGTTGAGAGCCCTTGCCCTCTTCATCAATAATCCCCCGCCCGGTGCGGAACCGATCAAGCCGGAACCCGGTGGCGTTCTCATGATAGCGATCCGTCGCGATCAGATGGGCAAACACATTGCCCGAGCCCGGCACCGCCTTGAACCCCCCATAGTTCCAGCCGCAATTCAGATAGAGCCCGTCGATATCCGTCCGGTCGATGATCGGAGAGCCATCCGGCGACATATCCATGATCCCGCCCCATGACCGCAGCACTCGCGCCTTGCCGATCATCGGCATCAGGGCGACCCCAGCCTCCATCACGCTTTCAACGGTCGGCAGGTTCCCCCGCGCCGCGTAAGAGGCATAGAAATCCAAATCGCCGCCAAACACCAACCCGCCCTTATCCGACTGGCTGATATAGAAATGCCCCATGCCAAAGGTCACCACATGGTCGATGCAGGGCTTCAAGCCTTCGGTTACAAAGGCCTGCAACACATGGCTTTCAATCGGCAGGCGCATGCCAGCCATAGCCGCCACCTGTCCGGATCGACCCGCGGCGACCATCGCAACCTTCTTGGCCCGGATCGCCCCGCGTGAGGTTTGCACACCACGCACGGCACCGTTTTCGATATCGATACCGGTGACTTCGCAATTCTGGATCAGATCCACCCCGCGCTGATCCGCGCCACGGGCATAACCCCACGCAACCGCGTCATGCCGCGCCGTGCCCCCTCGCGGGTGATACAGCCCGCCATATAGCGGAAACCGCAGATCGTCGTAGTTCAGATAGGGCAACATCCCGCGCAGCTGATCGCGGCTCAGCAGGATGGCGTCGTCGCCCTGGCTGATCATCATGTTCCCACGCCGCGCAGCCGCATCGCGCTGGCCGTCGGAGTGAAACAAGTTGATGATCCCGCGCTGCGAGTGCATCACGTTGTAGTTCAGGTCCTCCTCAAGACCTTCCCACAGTTTCAGCGAATGCGAATAGAACTCGGAATTGCCCTGCAGGAAATAATTGGCCCGCACAATCGTGGTGTTGCGCCCAACATTCCCCCCACCGATGTAACCTTTTTCCAGCACGGCAACATTGGTCAGACCATGTTCCTTGACCAGATAATAAGCCGTGCTCAACCCATGACCGCCGCCGCCGATGATGACGATGTCATATTCGGGCTTCGGCGCAGGATCGCGCCAATGAGGGGTCCATCCCTTGTTGCCGGTCAGTCCTTCTCTGAGAACCCGAAACCCGGAAAACCGCATTCGCCCCTCCTTGCGCTGCGCTGGAACCTGCTCCAGTCAGATCAGAGGTACCCGGACGCAAACCCGATGCCGCCTCTGATTTCGACAAGAACTTGCCACACAGCGACACATAAAGAAGGCGTGACGACATCGCCACGCCTTCCATTACTTCTCCTGCCATTCTGGCGCGGCGTTTACAGCCCCTTGGCGCGATAGCTTTTTGAGACGCGATCAATCGCCACGATATAGGCCGCGGTGCGCAGATCATCCACATCCGCACGGTCATGCCAGACCTCGCTCATCGACTGATAGGCGATCCGCATCGTATCATCGAGACCCGAGCGCACCAGCTCAAGCTCATCCGCACCCTTGAGATACTTGGCCTTGAAGTCCGGTGACATTGACCAGGCATCGCCCAGGTAGCGATCCAGACGCTCCAGTTCGCTGACGATCAACTCATGGCGCGCCTCTTCCTGACGGCGCTGCATCCGGCCAAAGCGGATGTGGCTGAGGTTCTTGACCCATTCGAAGTAAGACACCGTCACACCGCCCGCGTTAGCGTACATATCCGGAATGATCACGGTGCCCTTCTTGCGCAGCACCTCATCCGCGCCCGCCGTGACCGGCCCGTTCGCCGCCTCGATGATCAGCGGCGCCTGAATCCGATCAGCGTTCGAAAGGTTGATAACCCCCTCCAGCGCCGCCGGGATCAGGATATCGCAGTCTGATTCCAGCACCGCGCTGCCCTCGGCCGAGTGTGTCGCATCGGGATAGTCCTTCACGCCGCCATGCTTGACGATCCACTGGCGCACCGCCTCGACATCAATACCCTCGGGATTGAACAGCGCCCCATCCCATTCGATGACGCCAATGATACGCGACCCGTCTTCTTCGCTGAGGAACTTGGCCGCATGATAGCCCACATTACCCAGCCCCTGCACGACGACGCGCTTGCCGTCCAGTGTCCCGGTCATGCCAGCCTTCTTGACGTCATCCGGATTGCGGAAGAACTCGCGCAGCGCATATTGGATCCCGCGCCCGGTCGCCTCGACCCGACCTGCGATACCACCAGCGTTAAGCGGTTTGCCTGTCACACAGGCGCGCGCATTGATGTCGGTGGTGTTCATCCGCGCATATTGGTCGGCCATCCAGGCCATCTCACGCTCGCCGGTTCCCATGTCAGGGGCCGGGACGTTCTGAGACGGGTTGATCAGGTCCCGCTTGGCCAGCTCATAAGCGAACCGGCGGGTGATCTGCTCCATCTCGTGTTCTTCATATTTGCGCGGATCAATGCACAACCCGCCCTTCGAGCCCCCGAACGGAGCCTCGACCAGCGCGCATTTATAGGTCATCAACGCAGCCAGCGCCTCGACCTCATCCTGGTTCACCGCCAGCGCATAGCGGATGCCGCCTTTCACTGGTTCCATATGCTCGGAATGGACCGAGCGATATCCGGTAAAGGTATGAATCTGTCCCCGCAGGCGCACGCCGAACCGCACGGTATAAGTCGCGTTACAAACCCTTATCTTCTCCTCCAGCCCCGGCGGCAGGTCCATCAGGGACGCAGCCCTGTTGAACATCAGATCAACACTTTCACGAAAGCTGGGTTCCTTAATGCCGGCCATAGAATCCTCCGCGCAGACAGCTGACAAACACCTTGACGTTTTGTCGCACCCCGAACCACCAGCCGCAATCATCAACTGAATATTTCTTGATCATTTTGCATTTCCAGAACAACCGAACAGAACTGAGTCGCTGTTCCCCAAGCATCCGAGGCAAATTGTCCACAGCCTGACAACAGAACCCCGCACGCCCACCGGATTATCTTCGCGTTTATCGCAAACCAGCCAAAAGCAAGCCTTTTTCGCCCAATTCCCGCCATGTTTGAAAACTAATCTTATACAGTAAATTTTTCCTTGGGGGCTTTATCGGCCTGCTCAGCGGAGTCACCAAATATGAAAAACAACCTGTTGAAATTCGACACTGCCAAGTCAAAAAACAAATTCGGAACCATCCGGCAATTCCCCAAAAATGAGGAGGGGTCGTTTACCATCCTCGTGGTGTTCCTGTTTATGGCAATGCTCGCCGCCACTGGTATTGGCGTCGACATGATGAACTATGAACGCGACCGGGCAACGCTTCAGTCTACTCTGGACCGTGCGGTGCTTGCCGCCGCGGACCTTGATCAGACCGAGCCGCCAAAAGTCGTGGTCGAAGCCTACCTGGAAAAGGCAGGTCTTGGAGACAAGCTGAAGACCATCGACGTGCAGGAGAGCTTTGGCTCGCGTAGAGTTTCCGCGACTGCAGAAACCGTCGTGAAAACAAACTTCATGCGTCTTTCTGGCGTTGACACTATGATTGCACCAGCCGCAAGCACAGCTGAGGAGTCGATCGGGGCCGTAGAAATTTCGCTGATTCTGGATATCTCAGGATCGATGAGCGAATCCTCTGCCGATCGCCGCTACACCAAGATGGCCGTTCTGAGGGATGCGGCGTCCCAGTTTGTAAACCTGATGTTGGACAAACCCGGCGAAAACCAGATTTCAATTTCAATCATCCCGTATGCAACCCAAGTCAACGCCGGAGAGAACATTCTGGACAAGTTCACGAATGTCACGCAGGAGCACAGATATTCCCACTGCGTGAACTTCATTCCTGAGCAATATAGCGATTCGGACCTGGATCGTGACGATAGACTTGAGCGCACAGCGCATTTTGACCCGTTCACCTACTCTGAGAACGGCATCAGAATACCGGTTTGCCCAGTCCGGCAGGGCAGCGCGATCACCGCTGTGACAAACAACCGTGCCAAGCTGTTGAAGCAGATCAGTCAACTGACGCCTAACGGCAACACGTCGATCGACATCGGTATGAAATGGGGCGTCGCCCTACTGGATCCCAGTATGCGCGGTATCGTCAGCCAGTTGTCTGCGCAAACCGATCCGGATCCTCAGTTTGCATCGTCGACAATCGTTCCGAAGGATTTCGGCGTCCGCCCGTCTGACTACAACACCGATGTTCTGAAAATCGCCATCGTGATGACCGACGGAAAAAACACCGACCAATACATGCTGAACCCCTCGCTTCGTCAGGGATACTCGGATGTATGGTACAATCCGGATTCCGGCAACCTGACCAAATGGAGCCGAGGCACCGTCGAAGGCGACTACTCTATCTATCACTCCCAGGGTAATCCAAACTTCTTCTGGCCCCAGCGCAATCAGCGCGGCAAGCGCCCTTATGACTGGGCCGATCATCCTTATGGCACCCCCAAACCAGAAACCGCTGAGAATCAAGAGCCTGGTGAAGCTCGACGCCTAACCTATCCTGAACTCTTCAATCGCGTTTCGCTGGCTTGGAATGCACAGTATAACTACTACTGGCAGTCCAGCGCATGGGCCGAGTGGTACCAGAAGGCCTTCTCGAAAGTGAATTCGACCGCCAAGAACCAGCACACGAACCATGTTTGCACCGCGGCGAAGAAACAGGGCATCGTCGTTTATGGTATCGCGTTTGAAGCACCTCGGAGCGGGTATCAGCTGCTCGAGCGCTGCGCCAGTTCTGAGAGCCACGTCTACAATGTCAAAGGACTGGACCTTGAAGATGCATTTGCGTCGATCGCGTCCTCGATCCGCAAGCTGAGACTGACGCAATGATTGGTAAACGCGCTTCCTTCATGCGGCGGTTTTGCCGGTCAGAACGCGGGAATGTAACACTAGAGTTTGTCTTGCTCTTTCCCGCGTTCATGTTTTTCACCCTGTCTGGGGCTGAATTAGCTGTAGTGACGATGCAGCAGACCATGCTGGAAAGAGCCGTCGATCTGACTGTACGCGACATTCGCCTCGGAACGGGAACAGCCATGGAGCATGATGACATCAAAGATGTCATCTGTGAACGCTCTCTTTTCATCAAGAGTTGCTCGAACAATCTGCGCCTTGAGATGATTCAGCAGAGCGCTTTCGAGGGTATCGTTCTTCCTGAGCAGCCAGACTGCACCGACAATTCGGAAGAGGTGAAACCAGTAAGGAACTTCATCAATGGAGTTTCAAACGAGTTGATGATCCTGCGCGCCTGCGCCCGCATCGACCCGATTTTCCCAACGTCGAAACTCGCCAAAGGGATAACAGATGCGACTGGTCAGTATTCCCTAACTGCGACGACCGCGTTCGTTCAGGAGCCGATTTAAGCCATGAAACACGCAGTAAAATTCCTCAAACGTCTTAATTTTCTGAAGCGCGGCGAATCCGGGTCGATGACGGTCGAAGCCGTCTTGATGTTCCCGATGCTGCTGTGGACTGCGACCGCGACGTTCACGTGGTTTGATGGATTTCGGCAGAGCGCCTCAAACCTGAAAGCTGCCTACACGGTCGGCGACCTCATCTCGCGTGAGACGGCCACTATTAACGATACATATATAAACTCGCTGCATCAATTGATGACTCGTATGATCAACAACGACTCGCCGCTTTCGATGCGCGTTTCATTGCTGGTTTTTGACGAAGATGAAGACCGTCACTTCGTTCAGTGGTCGACTGCACGTGGATATCAGTGGATTTGGACCGACGACAACATCGAGAATCTGCGCGACGCGCTGCCACCGATGCCGAATCGCGATACGCTGATCCTCGTTGAGACATCAAACAAATACCAGCCGATCTTTAACGAGAACCTGGTCAAAGATGTCACATTTGACAACTTTGTTTTCACACGTCCGCGTTTCACAAATGAGATTGCTGCGGTTTTCAAGGACCTAATCATTGATCTTGAAGATGTCGACAACGATATCGATGAAGCCGAAGAAAACAGCGGGGCCTGAACAGACTAAATCTCGCGGGTCTCGCTGACCATCACCGACAGCGCCTCGGACATGAACTTGGCCTCGGTGGCTGCTGTCATGCCTCCGATGCCGACCCGGCGACCCAGCCGCCACCAGAGGCCTGGTGCCCAGGCGATCGCTGCAGGGGTTCGGGTTTTGATCAGAAAGCCGTTTGAGGGCTTGAAGGCAAAGGTGCCTCGGTCGACCGCTTCGATCTCATCCACGTGACATATCAGCTGCCCTGATCCGGTGCGTAGCTCGGATTGGGTAAGTTCGATCGTGTCTGCGGTCGCGCTCCACATGCGGTGGGACAGCCAGAAAGACGCCGCCCCGATCACTAGCAAAAACACCTGCCAGCCCAGCTGTGGCGGGCTGGCCAGCGCGACATAGATTACCAGCGCTCCGACCGTGGTCAGCATCCCTACCCCAGTCCAGCGGCGCGGGGCGGATGCCGCGACAGTGGCCAGCACGTCTTGTTGCATGTGTCTCTCCTGCTTGCCTGCCTGCTTTAGCCGCTTTGATACGCAAAGGACAGGGCCGCGTCACGGGTCTGAGCACCCCTGCACGGGATGCGTGTGTTTGCGCGAATTGATCGCCCGCGTGCCCGGCTTAGATTTGCAGCCAACGATGATGGAGGCTTCGATGTCGCTCAGACCCACTTTGGAAACCCGCAAAGCCGTGCCGACGATGGAGGGCGCGGGTGTCAAACTGCACCGGGCCTTTGGGTTTCAGGACCCGTCGGAGCTGGACCCTTTCCTGCTGTTTGACGACTTCCGGAACGAACACCCGCAGGACTACATGGCCGGTTTCCCATGGCATCCGCATCGCGGAATCGAGACAATTACCTATGTTCTGTCGGGAACAGTCGATCACAGCGACTCGCTGGGCAACAGCGGGACGCTTGGGGCCGGAGATGTGCAATGGATGACCGCAGGCTCGGGCATTCTGCATCAGGAGATGCCGAAGGGCACCGCCAGCGGTCAGATGCATGGGTTCCAACTCTGGGGCAACTTGCCTTCGGATCAGAAGATGACTGCGCCGCGCTATCAGGATGTTCAAAGCCGGGACATCCCGGAGATCGTCGATGATGACGGAACCACGGTGCGGGTAATCGTGGGTGAGTTCTGGGGGCGTACAGGCCCTGTGGATGGCATTGCAGCCGATCCGCAATATCTGGACATCAGCATCCCGGCAGGCGTGAAAAAGACCTTTCGCATCGACACCTATCGCCGCGCGTTCGCCTATGTATTCGAAGGTCAGGCCGCCTTTGCCGATGCCTCGCAGCCCACTGGCGTTCTGCTGGAAAAAGAGGTGGCGGGGCATGAGGTCAATATCCGCGATATATCCGGCGACCGGACGCTGATCCGCTTTGGTTCGGGCGATGAAGTGACGGTTCAGGCCGGGCCTGAGGGGGTGCGGTTTCTGTTAATCTCGGGTGCTCCGATCAATGAGCCGGTCGCGTGGCACGGCCCGATTGTGATGAACACGCAGGCCGAGTTGCAACAGGCCTTTCGGGAATTGCGCAATGGGACGTTCATTCGCCCGGCTCACTAGGGTCAGGCGGATACGGCCTTGCGCACCATGTCCCAATAGACCTGTTCGACCTCATCCAGAGACAGCCGTCCGCCGCTGCGATACCAGGTGATCACACCGTTCAGCATGGCGATGACGGCAAGGGTGGCGATCTTGGTGTCGGTCACCGCAAATTGCCCGGTCTCGTGGCCGCGGCGTAGAATACTCTCGAGCGAGTCCTCATACTGCCCGCGCAAGGCCTCGATCTCAGCGAAGTTTTCCGGCGTCAGGTTGCGCAGTTCCATATAGGCGATGAAAACCTCATCCGGGCGTTCCAGATGAAAGCGGATGTGAAAGCCCACAAACTGGCGCAGCGCGTCCTGCGGATTTTCGCGGCGTGGCAGATCGTCATACGCGGCTGACAGGTCCTGCATGTGCACGCGCATCAGATCGTAAAGCAGGCTTTGCTTGTCCGGTGTGTAGTTATACAGCGCACCGGCCTGCACCCCGACCTCTCCGGCGATCTGGCGCATCGACACGGCAGCATAGCCGTGACGGGCAAACAACCCCAATGCCGCCTTGCGGATGCGGGGGCCGGTGATATCCGAATGTGAGCCTTGAGTACGCGCCATGGGCTCACCGTATCTGAACATTTGTTCAGATAGAAGCCCGCTTGAACCGATCCGGCAAAAGGTGCATCACAGGACCCATGCCGCAACCCAAAGGATGGCCATGAAACCCCTGCCGCTGATCGCTCTGATGCTCGTCATCGCTGGCTGCGCCGATATCCCCGAACTTGAGGGCAGCGAATCCAAGGCATTGCGCAAGGCGGCTTACCCCAAGCTGCTGCCGCTGGACGCCACGCTGGGCCCACCCGTCGATCCTGTCAGCGAGGCGGCAGAGGTCGAAGAGGACCTGACCGCCCGCAGCGAAGCACTGGCAAAACGGGCCGAGGCGCTGCAGAACGCCGAGATAAACTAGCGCCTGATGCTCAGACGGATTGCACCCCTGCCCTGAACCCGCTAAGGCAGCCCGCAAAGGATCGCCCGCCACTGGCGGAATTTCGAGCGGAAAGGACCCATGGGGATGACACAGGCGCTGCGGCTTGGAATTGCCGGTTTGGGAACCGTGGGCATTGGCGTGGTCAAGATCGTCCGCCGCCACGCGGAACTGCTGCAGGCCCGCACCGGGCGGCCCATCGAAATCACCGCAGTCTCGGCCCGTGATGCTGGCAAGGATCGCGGCGTGAACCTATCGGATTACGCGTGGGAGACCGACCCGGTTGCTCTGGCCAAGCGTGACGATATCGACGTCTATGTCGAGTTGATGGGTGGCGAAAACGGCCCCGCCAAGGCCTCGGTCGAGGCGGCGCTGGCCAGTGGTAAGGATGTGGTCACCGCCAACAAGGCGCTGCTGGCGATCCATGGTCAGGAACTGGCCGAAAAGGCCGAGGCCGCCGGTCGTGTGATCCGGTTCGAGGCCGCTGTTGCCGGCGGCATCCCGGTTATCAAATCTTTGACCGAAGGCTTGGCGGGCAATGAAATCACCCGCGTCATGGGCGTGATGAACGGCACCTGCAATTACATCCTGACCCGGATGCAGTCGCAGGAACTGGGCTATAACGCATTGTTCGAGGAATGTGCCCAGCTTGGGTATCTGGAAGCTGATCCCAATCTGGACGTGGGCGGCATTGATGCGGCGCACAAGCTGGCGCTCTTGTCCTCGATTGCCTTTGGCACCAAGCCGAACTTCGACGGGATCGAGATTGAGGGCATTCAGCAGATCAGTCTGGATGATATCCATCAGGCCGACGACATGGGCTATCGGATCAAGCTGCTCGGCGTGGCGCAACGCACCGCGCGCGGTCTGGTTCAGCGCATGCAGCCCTGTCTGGTGCCCAGCGACTCGCCCTTGGGGCAGCTGGAAGGCGGCACGAATATGGTGGTACTGGATGGCGACTCGATCGAGCAAATCGTTCTGCGCGGCCCCGGTGCAGGCGAAGGCCCGACCGCCAGTGCCGTGATGGGCGATGTCTGCGATCTGGCGCGCGGGCTGCACATCCCGACCTTCGGACGCCCCGCCACCTCGCTGCAAGAGGCAACGCCCGCCGTTACCGGCCTGCCTGCGCCGTATTACCTGCGTCTGGGTCTGCTGGACAAGCCCGGCGCGCTGGCCAAGGTGGCCGCCATTCTGGGCGATGCTGGCGTTTCAATCGACCGGATGCGCCAGTATGCCCACGCTGAAAGCACCGCGCCGGTTCTGATCGTCACCCACAAGACCACCCGCGCCACGCTGGGCGTCGCGCTTGAAGGCCTACGCGAGACCGATGTTATTGCGGGCGAACCCGTTGCCCTGCGCATTGAAGAGGTTTGAGCTTGCGGCCTGCATGAAACGCAAGCTATGCCGGAAGAAACGGCTTTATTGACCTGAGGATAAGAACAAATGAGTGCTGCCAAGATCGATTTTAACGACCGCCTGCTGTCGCTGGGGCTGGCAAGGGTGGCAGAACAGGCCGCACTGGCCTCGGCCTCTCTGGTTGGGCGGGGCGATGAAAAAGCAGCCGATCAGGCTGCGGTTAACGCCATGCGCGAGCAGCTGAACCTGCTGGACATCGCGGGCGTTGTGGTCATCGGCGAAGGCGAGCGCGACGAGGCCCCCATGCTGTATATCGGCGAAGAAGTCGGTACCGGCAACGGCCCCGGCGTGGATATCGCACTGGATCCGCTGGAAGGCACCACTCTGACCGCCAAGGACATGCCCAACGCGCTGACCGTGATTGCCATGGGCCCGCGCGGCTCGATGCTGCATGCGCCGGATGTCTACATGGACAAGCTAGCGGTTGGTCCGGGTTACCCCGAGAACGTGGTCAATCTGGACATGACCGCGCGCGAACGCGTCGAGGCGCTGGCCAAGGCCAAAGGCTGCGAACCTGCCGATATCACCGTCTGCATTCTGGAACGTCCGCGCCACGAGGCGATGATCGCCGAGGTGCGCGAGACCGGTGCATCGATCCGTCTGATCACCGATGGCGACGTGGCCGGTGTCATGCATTGCGCCGAAAGCGAAGTGACCGGCATCGATATGTATATGGGTCAGGGCGGTGCACCTGAGGGTGTTCTTGCTGCAGCGGCTCTGAAATGCATGGGTGGCCAGATTTTTGGTCGGCTGTTGTTCCGCAATGACGACGAGCGCGGCCGCGCCGCCAAGGCAGGCATCACCGATCTGGACCGCGTGTACGCGCGCGACGAGATGGTGACCGCGGATGTGATCTTTGCCGCCACTGGCGTGACCGGAGGCTCGCTGCTGCCGCGCATCAAGCGGGAACCGGGCTGGGTGGAAACGACGACACTGTTGATGCGGTCCAAGACAGGCTCGGTCCGGCGCATGTCCTACCGCACGCCGATGTGGTCGCATACCGACGCATAGCGGCTTGCGCCGCTGCCTTCGGCGAGAGTATTTGTGAAAAGATGAAGAGGCCGGGTCCTGATGGGTCCGGCCTTGGTGCATGAGGTGAGATGTGGCGTTTCTGGGTGTTGAGCAATCGTTGAGCGGGCGGCGCTGGGTTGGACCGGGGATCGAGGTCGAACGGGCGGCCGAGATGATGGCGCAGCAGACCGATCTGCCGCGCGCTCTGTGCCAGGTTCTGGCCCGGCGCGGGGTTCCGGCGATGGAGGCCGCGGGATTTCTGGAGCCCAAGCTGAAAGAGCTGCTGCCCGATCCCCGTGCAATGAAGGATATGGAGGTTGCTGCGGCCCGGTTTCTGCAGGCCGTGCGTAAGCGTCAGAAGATCGCGGTGTTTGCGGATTATGACGTGGATGGCGGGTCTTCGGCGGCGCTGTTGCTGGTGTGGCTGCGACAGATGGGGATTGCTGCAACGCTCTATGTGCCGGATCGGATTGACGAGGGCTATGGGCCCAACGTGCCCGCCATGCAGGAGCTGGCGGCGAACCATGATCTGATCATCTGCGTGGATTGCGGAACGCTGAGCCACGAACCCATCGCTGCGGCCAAAGGCTCGGACGTAATCGTGCTTGACCACCATCTGGGCGGGGAAACCCTGCCGGATTGCGTGGCGGTGGTGAACCCGAACCGGCAGGATGAAAGCGGCGATCTGGGCTATCTGTGTGCCGCTGCGGTGGTGTTTCTGATGCTCGTCGAGGCCGGGCGGCAGCTGCGCGAGGCCGGGGCCAAGGGGCCGGACCTGATGGCGATGCTTGATCTGGTGGCTCTGGCCACGGTGGCTGATGTTGCGCCTCTGATCGAGGCCAACAGGGCGCTGGTTCGTCAGGGTTTGAAGGTCATGGCCCAGAGACAAAGGCCGGGGCTGGTTGCGCTGTCGGACGTGGCGCGTATGGATACCGCACCCAACAGCTATCATCTGGGGTTCCTGCTGGGGCCGCGCGTGAATGCAGGCGGGCGCATTGGGCAGGCCGATCTGGGCGCGCGGCTGCTGAGCACCGACTCGACGACCGAGGCCGAAGCCTTATCCGAGCGGCTGGATGCGCTGAACGCGGAGCGGCGAGAGATCGAGAACACGGTGCGCGCAGCCGCGCTAGCGCAGGCCGAAGAGCGAGGGCTGGATGCGCCGCTGGTCTGGGCGGCGGGCGACGGCTGGCATCCGGGCGTCGTGGGCATCGTTGCCTCGCGCCTGAAAGAGACCGCGAACCGCCCCGCTATCGTGATCGGGTTTGACGGGGATGAGGGCAAGGGTTCGGGCCGTTCGGTCTCGGGCGTTGATCTGGGTGCCTCGATCCAGCGGCTGGCGGCTGAGGGGCTGCTGGTCAAAGGCGGTGGTCACAAGATGGCGGCGGGGCTGACCGTGATGCGTGATCAGTTGGAACCCGCGATGGCGCGGCTGTCGGAACTGCTGGCCAAACAGGGCGCGGGGCAAAGCGGCCCGGCCGATCTGAAACTGGACGGCGCGCTGATGCCGGGGGCCGCGACGGTTGATCTGATCGAACAGATCGAAAAGGCGGGTCCCTTCGGGGCCGGAGCCCCTGCCCCGCGCTATGCCCTGCCCGATCTGCAGGTGCGCTTTGCCAAGCGCGTGGGCGAGACCCATCTGAAGCTCTCGCTGTCGGATGGCATGTCCGGCGGCTTGGACGCCATCGCCTTCGGGGCCTTCGATGGCCCGCTGGGGAATCGACTGTCCAACCATGGCGGGGCGCGGTTTCATTTTGCGGGTCGGCTTGAAGTGAATTCATGGGGCGGTCGGCAGAGCGTGCAACTGCGGTTGGAGGACGCCGCAGAAGCCGTCTGACGCCTGTTCAAAAGCCCTTGGAAGACGACCAAAAAAGTTTCGCAGCCCTGCGTTTTTCGTCTTGCGGGGGGGGAAGGTAGACCGTAAAAGGCCCTCCACAAGCCAGCGTGGCCCGTTCGTCTATCGGTTAGGACGCCAGGTTTTCAACCTGGAAAGAGGGGTTCGATTCCCCTACGGGCTACCATTTGCGTTTGTATGGCCAAAATGGCCCGTTCGTCTATCGGTTAGGACGCCAGGTTTTCAACCTGGAAAGAGGGGTTCGATTCCCCTACGGGCTACCATTTTTCCAAACATTTCAACGTGATCCGGGACCTTGGTGGTCCAGACAACACCCGGCCTATGCTGTGCTGCGGTTTTGCGGGACGACCTCATAGCCGGGTTCTTCGGGTTCATCGTCCAGCATTTCGGGTGGAAAGCCCGGGGCACGAATTTCAAGCCCGGTCGCGTCCTCGAGCCGTTTGATAATGTTCGGAGACAGCTCGCGCTCGCCATAGCGCGCGATCCCGTCTTCGAAAATCTTGATCATCAGCGGGTTGATCTCAAGCGGCACTCCGGCGCGGTCGGCGACCTCCTGAAACAGGCCAATATCCTTTTTTACCAGATCCATTGTGAACGAAATATCGCGCGAGCCATTCAGGATGACCTGACTTTCGGTCTCATGCACAAAGGAGGTGCCCGACGAAATCTTGATCGCCTCATAAGTGGTGCCAAGATCCATCCCAGCGGCCTTTGCAGTCACCAAGGCCTCGGCGCAGGTGATCAGGTTGGCGGTGGCGAGATAGTTGGTCAGCACTTTCAGAACCGATGCCGATCCCAGATCACCCGTATGCAGAATGCGCCGCCCCATGGTGGTCAGGAAGGGCAGGATACGCTCGAACGTGGCGCGGTCACAGCCCGCGAAGATCGAGATATTGCCCGTCGCGGCCCGGTGGCATCCGCCCGAAACCGGGCAGTCCACCGCAGCCCCGCCCCGCTCGATCACCATCGCGCCAAGGCGTTTGACCTCGGCTTCGTCGGTGGTCGACATCTCCATCCAGATTTTGCCGGGGGCGACCTCGGGCAGCATTTCCTGCATCACGGCATCCGAGGCGGCGGGGGATGGCAGGCAGGTGATCACCGCATCGCAATCGCGCATTAGCTGGGCCGGGCTTTCAGCGGCCTTGGCCCCTTTCGTGACAAACGCGCCCACCAGATCCGGGTTCAGATCATGCACCGTCAGATCGATTCCGTTGCGCAGCAGCGATCCCGAGAGCTTGCCCCCCACATTTCCCAACCCGATAAACCCTACTTTCATCCGCCGCATCCTCCTGTTCGCGTCTTGCGAACCATGCCAGCATGTCGGCCCAACCGGATCATGCCGCCCAGCGACCCGGACAGGTCGCTTTTTACCCGCGTGATCACGGATCAGCGTGTTGCGCTTGACAAGCGGGGTAACCCTGCCGCATGTCCCTTTCGTTGGTGTCTGCGACAGCAGATGAAAAGGGAATGCGTCAGCGGATCATCCGTCAAACGCAGCCGCCCCCGCGACCGTGACCGGAGAGGGTGCCCAAGCCACTGGCGAATGCCGGGAAGGCGGGACATCCGACAGAGGCCTCCTCTGACATCCGCAAGCCGGGAGACCTGCCAACACCCGAAGATGAAACCGGACGGGGTGTTCCGGTGTCGGGTCAAGGGACCCGCATGAAACCCCGTCCCCCACGATGAGGATTTGGGGGGATGAGAGACATGACCGAGACCGCTCCGGTCGAATTGCTGGTTTGCACCACTTGTCGTCGCGGGCTGCCCGTAGAAGATGATGCGCAACGCCCCGGCACCCTGTTGCACAAGGCTTTGGAACAGGCGGAGCTACCCGAAGGGATAACCCTGAAAGCCGTAGAATGCCTTTCGAACTGTGACGAGGGCTGTTCCATCGTGCTGCGCGGCGGGCCGGATCGCTGGACCTTTGTTTACGAGCATCTGAACGAGGTCGACCATGTCGACGTGATCGTTGACGGCGCCACCAAGTACCTCGCGACCGAGGACGGTCTGGTCAAATGGCGCGAGCGCCCTGAACATTTCCGCAAAAACTGTGCGGCCCGCATTCCCCCGATTGGAGCCCTGAAATGAGCAATCTCGAAAAACTCCCCGTCACCGTGATCACCGGCTTTCTGGGTTCAGGCAAGACCACGCTGGTGCGCCACCTGATGCAGAACCCGCAGGGCAAGCGTTTGGCCGTTGTCGTCAACGAATTCGGCGATGTTGGTGTTGATGGCGATATCCTGAAATCCTGCGCCATCCCGGATTGCCCGGCGGAAAACATCATGGAACTGGCGAACGGTTGCATCTGCTGCACCGTGGCCGACGATTTCATCCCCACGATTGAGGCCCTGATGGCGCTGGAGCCGCGCCCCGATCATATTCTAATCGAAACTTCCGGCCTCGCCCTGCCCAAACCGCTGCTGAAAGCGTTCGACTGGCCGGACATCCGCTCAAAAATCACGGTTGATGGCGTGATCGCTCTGGCCGATGCCGAAGCCGTGGCCGCAGGTCGCTTCGCGCCCAATGTCGAGGCGGTGGACGCCCAGCGCATGGCCGATGACTCGATTGACCACGAAACGCCCCTGTCCGAAGTGTTCGAGGATCAGATTTCCTGCGCCGATATCATCCTGCTGACCAAGCCCGATCTGGCCGGTCCCGAAGGTGTCGCCAAAGCGCGAGAGATCATCGCCGCCGAAGCCCCGCGTCCCCTGCCCGTAGTTGAGGTCGCCGAGGGAGCCGTTGACGTCCGCGTCGTGCTGGGTCTTGAAGCCGCCGCCGAGGATGACATGGACGCACGTCCCTCGCATCACGACGGCCACCACGATCATGAGCATGACGATTTCGAAAGCATCATCGTCGAGTTGCCGGAACAGTCTGACCCGCTGGATCTGGTTGCCAAGATCGAACGTCTGGCCAAGGAGCTGAACATCCTGCGCGTCAAAGGCTATGCCGCCGTTCAGGGCAAACCGATGCGCCTGCTGGTGCAGGCCGTTGGTGCGCGTGTGCGCCATCAGTACGACCGCCCATGGGAGCCCGGCGAAGACCGCCGCTCGCGCCTTGTGGTCATTGCCGAGCATGATGACATCAAAGAGGCCGAAATCCGCGACATCCTCGTGGGTGTGGCCGAGGCCGCCGAGTAAGCCATGCACGTCGTCTTCCGCGAAAGCCACGGGCTCGAGGAAACCGAGACCCCGACCGATCTGGGCCAGAGCCCGGCGGATCTGGTGGTGCTGTCATTCTCTGACAGCGACCTCGGCGCTTTCGCGGCTGGCTGGCATCGCGGCGGTGGCTCAGAAGGGCGGATGCCGACGCTCCGGCTGGCCAATCTGACGGCGCTGAAACATCCTTTGTCCGTTGACACCTATGTCGAACAGACGCTGGAGGGTGCCAAGGGCATCCTGATCCGTCTGATCGGCGGGGTGCCCTATTGGTCCTATGGGTTGCAGCAGGTTCTGGCACTGGCGCAGGCCAAAGGGATTGCTCTGGCCGTCCTGCCCGCCGATGGGCGCGAGGATACGCGGCTGGATGAGTATTCCACCCTGCCCGTCTCGACCCTGCGGCGGCTGGCGCATCTCTGCGACACGGGCGGAGAAGTTGCGGCGCAGGCGGCACTGGCGCAGATGGCGCTGGCAGCGGGCCTTTATGCGGGGCCGGTGATGGGGGCCAAGACGATCCCCGAATGCGGCGCATGGTGCCCGGATCGCGGGGTTATCCCGGCAGCTGAGGCGTTTTCAAACGATGCCAAACGCATCCTTGTCACCTTTTACCGTGCCTATCTGACCTCAGCGGACACCGCGCCTGTCGCAGCCCTGATCCGCAGCCTGCGCGCGCGGGGTCTGGAGGCTGTGGGCCTGTTCTCGCCATCTCTCAAAGCACCCGCCGCCGCCGATTGGTTGCGCGACACCATTGTGGCCATGAAACCATCGGCGATCATCAACGCGACGTCCTTCTCGGGCAAGGGCGCGTCAGGCACCTCGCCTCTGGACGCCGCCAATGTGCCGGTGTTTCAGGTCGCACTGGCCACCTCGCGCCGCAAAGCATGGGCCGAGGCGGAACGCGGCTTGTCCCCTGCCGATCTGGCCATGCATGTGGTTCTGCCCGAGGTCGACGGGCGAATTAGCGCGGGCATCGCATCCTTCAAGGAACCCGGCAAACGCGACCCGCATCTGGAATATTCCCGCTTTGCCCACCGCGCCGAGCCCGAACGGATCGAGGCCATCATCGACCGCGTCACCGGCTGGCTGAATCTGGTGGACAGACCCAAAGCAGATCAGGTTCCGGCGCTGGTGCTGTCCACCTATCCCGGCAAAGACTGGCAGATGGCTCATGCGGTGGGTCTGGACGCACTGGCCTCGGCCGAGGCGATGCTGGCCGATCTGCAAGACGAAGGCTATGACACCGCGCCTGCTGAGCCGATTGCTGAGACGCTGCTGGATGCGCGGATTTCATGGCCTCTGGCGGATTATCTGACCGCGCTGACCGAATTGCCTGAAAACCTGCACGCAGACCTGCAAACCGTCTGGGGTAACGCCGAAGATGACCCGGTATTCTCAGACGGCGCATTCCATTTCACCGCCCTGCGCCGTGGCAAGGCTCTGATCGCTCTGCAGCCAGAGCGCGGCACGCCCGAACTGCGCGATGACGACTATCACGACCTGTCCCGCACTCCGCGCCACAGCTATGTCGCCTTCTATCTGTGGGTGCGAAAGGGCCTGGGTGCAGATGCGCTGATCCATATCGGCGCCCATGGCACGCTGGAATGGCTGCCGGGCAAATCGGTCGCTTTGTCCGCGGATTGCTGGCCCGAGGCTTTGATCCACGACCTACCGGTGATCTACCCTTTCATCGTCAACGACCCCGGCGAAGCCGCGCAGGCCAAGCGCCGCATCGGGGCCGTCACGCTGGGCCATATCCCGCCCGCCATGAAAGAAAGCGGCACGCCGGATCGTATGGTGCGGCTGGAATCGCTGCTGGATGAGTTTTCGAACGCCGATGGCCTCGACCCCAAGCGCCGTGACAGGCTGCAAGAAGACATCCGCGACGAAGCACAGGCCATCGGGCTGGAAAACGACCTTGGCCTTGATCAGGCTACCTGCACCGCCGAGGCCATCACCCGCATCGACCGTTTCGTCTGCGACATCAAGGAAAGCCAGTTTGGCGACGGGCTGCATATCTTTGGCCGCGTGCCCGACGTAACGGGCAATTTCGACCCTGCGCCCTCGGCCCATGCCGAACGCGAAGGCCTGCTGGCTGCGCTGGCAGGGAAACGGATCGAAGCAGGACCGTCCGGGTCGCCCTATCGCGGACGCTCGGACGTGCTGCCGACAGGGCGGAACCTCTACACCACCGACCCGCGTTCGGTCCCGACCCGCGCGGCGTATACCCAAGGTGTGAAACTAGCCGAGGAACTGGTGCGGCGGCACCTGCAAGAGGAAGGCGACTATCCAAAGGGCCTGATCGTTGACCTCTGGGGCTCGGCCACAATGCGCACCGCGGGTGAGGAATTCGCCATGGCCTTGCACCTGTTGGGCGTCAAACCGGTCTGGGACAAAGGGTCCGAGCGGGTGTCGGGCATCGAGGTACTGCCGATCACCGACCTCAGCCGCCCGCGTCTGGACGTGACGCTGCGGGTCTCGGGCCTGTTCCGCGACGTATTCCCGACGCTCTCGGCGCTTTACGGCCAAGCCATTCGCGCCCTGTCCGCTCGGGATGAGGCCCCGGACTGGAACCCCTATGCCGGTCACGAACCGGCGGCTCGCGTCTACGGCCCGGCCCCCGGCAGCTATGGCCTGAACATGACCCACCTGTCCGAAACCTACACTGACCAGGCCCGCGCACAGGCGGGTGAAGCTTGGCTGGATGCCAGTTCCTTTGCGCTGGAAGGCGAGCATATCGCGCAGGACAAAGACGGCATTACCCAGCGCGTTGCCAATGCCGACAGCTTTGTCCACCTGCAGGACCTGACCGAAACCGACCTGCTGCTGGCCAATGACTATGCCACGCATGAGGCCGGGTTTGCGGCGGCCAAGAAGATCACCGGCGGCAGCGCACAGCTTTACCATCTGGACAACACCAACCCCGATACGCCCCGCGCGCGCACCTTGCCCGAGGAAATCAGCCGCGTGGTCCACGCCCGCGCCGCAAACCCCGGCTGGATCGCCGGGATGCAACGCCACGGGTTCCGCGGGGCCGCCGAGATCGCGGCGACGCTGGACCACATGGCATCGTTTGCGCACCTGTCGGGCACCGTCGCGCCGCATCTGTTCGACCTCTATCATGATGCCACGCTGGGCGATGCCGAGGTGGATGCGTTTTTGCAGGAATCCAATCCGCAAGCGCATCAGGCCATGCAGGACCGGTTCCGCGCGCTGCTGGAGGCGGGTCTGTGGGACACCCGCCGGAATTCGATCCGCGCCAATCTGGAGGGGCTGGGATGAGCGGCCCCATCGTTCAGGGGTGGTGCCCCGGCGCGCACCGTCCGATGATGTCGGGCGACGGCCTGGTGGTGCGTGTTCGTCCGCGACTGGCGCGATTGAACGCCGTGCAGGCCTTGGGCTTGTGCGAACTGGCCGAACAATTCGGCAATGGCACCATCGATCTGACCAACCGCGCCAACCTGCAACTGCGCGGGGTGGCCGAGGCGGATCATCAGCCACTACTGGCCGAACTGTCCGCGCTGGACTTGCTGGACACCGAACCCGGCATTGAGGTACGGCGCAACATTCTGGTCTCGCCGCTTTACGAAACAGACGACCTGACTACGCGACTGACGCAGGAACTGATTGACCGCCTGTCGGAATTGCCTTCCCTGCCCGCCAAATTCGGGTTTGCGGTGGACACCGGACCCGAGCGGCTGCTTGCAGCGGATTCGGCGGATATTCGACTGGAAGCCAGCCCGGATGGTCTGATTCTGCGCGCTGACGAGGTCGAGACAGGACGACAAGTCTCGGAGGCTGAAGCCATCGATCGACTGATCGCGCTGGCCGGATGGTTCGCTAAGACCTACACGCCCGAGACGCGCCGCATGGCTCGGGCCGTAACCGCACATGGTCTACCGCCAGAATGGCAAGGCACCGCGCCCGGTCCGGTTGGCCCAAAGCTTCAACCCGGCTCTTGCGCACAAGGGACACTTTACGGCGCTGCGTTCGGGCAATTGCCTGCGCGTGAGCTTGCCCGGTTGATTGAGAAAAGTGGGGCGACAGCCATACGTGTCACCCCGTGGCGGCTGATCCTGCTGGAAGGCGGGGCGGCGAAACCTGCCCCGGCCTTTGTTACGGACGGCACCGACCCGCTTATGACCACCGACGCCTGCCCCGGCGCGCCGCTCTGCCCACAAGCGCAAGTGGCGACCCGAGACATCGCGCAAGCGCTGGCCCCGCGCGTCCCCGGCACGTTGCACGTCTCGGGCTGCGCCAAGGGATGCGCGCGCATGGGGGCTGCCGATGTCACTTTGGTCGGCCATGATGGACGATTTGATCTTGTCAAACAGGGCCGCGCAGGGGATGAGCCCTGCCAGACCGGCCTGACCGAAGAAACACTAATGACCATGGACTTCTCCTGATGCCCTACACTTACGAAACTGATGGCGCGGCGATCTATAAGGAAAGCTTTGCCACCATCCGGTCCGAGGCCGATCTGGCCCGGTTTGACACGGACGAGGAACAGGTTGCCGTCCGCATGATCCACGCCGCCGGAATGGTCGGGCTGGAAGAATTCGTGCATTTCTCGCCCGGTTTCGTAACCGCCGCCCGTACCGCGCTGGAAGGTGGTGCGCCGATCCTGTGTGACGCGCGTATGGTCAGCGAGGGCGTCACCCGCTTTCGCCTGCCCGCCGAGAATGAGGTGATCTGTACCCTGCATGACGAACGCGTGCGCCCCTTGGCGGCCGAGATGAGCAACACCCGTTCTGCTGCCGCACTTGAGCTGTGGCGTCCGCATCTGCAGGGTGCCGTAGTCGCCATCGGGAACGCGCCCACTGCGCTGTTCCACCTGCTGAACATGCTGGAAGACCCCGACTGCCCGCGCCCCGCAGCCATCATCGGCTGCCCCGTCGGGTTCGTCGGTGCGGTGGAATCGAAGGACGCCCTGTGGGCCGCACAACCGGTGCCTTGCAGCATCGTCAAAGGCCGTCTTGGCGGCAGCGCCATCACCGTCGCCGCCGTCAACGCCATCGCGAGCCGTGCGGAATGAGCGGCGGCACGATATACGGCGTGGGCCTCGGCCCCGGCGACCCCGACCTGATGAGCGTGCGCGCCGACCGGTTGCTGCGCAATGCGCGGCATGTGGCGTTCTTCCGCAAGCCGGGCCGCAGCGGTCAGGCGCGCAAGATTGTCAATGGCATGATCCCGGATTGTGCGGTCGAATTCCCGATGGAGTATCCCGTCACCACCGAAATCCCCGTGACCGACCCGCGTTACAATGAACTGCTGTCGGCCTTCTATAAGGACTGCGCCGCACATTTGAAGACGCTGTCCGAACGGGGTGAGGATGTGGTGGTCCTGTGCGAGGGAGACCCCTTTTTCTACGGGTCTTTCATGCATCTTTACAGTCGTTTGCGCGATGAAGCTGATGTAGAAGTTGTGCCCGCCATCACCGGTATGTCCGGCGCGTGGACGGCGACCGGAGACCCGATCACATGGGGCGATGATGTTCTGACGGTTCTGATGGGCACGCTGCCCGAAGACACGCTGGCCGAGCGGATGACGCAGACGGACGCTCTGGTCGTCATGAAGATCGGGCGTAACATCGACAAGGTGAAGCGGGCGCTGAAAACCGCAGGACTGTATGACCGCGCTTGGATTGTGGAATACGCCCAGATGCCCAACCAGACCGTAACGAAGCTGTCGGAAGCCTGCGACAAGATCACCCCATATTTCTCGATCATCCTCGTCCACGGACAGGGCCGACGACCATGAGCGGATGGGTCAAAATTGCGGGGCTCGGGCCGGGTGATGAGGCTTTGGTCACCCCCGAAGTGACCGCCGCTTTGGCCGAGGCCACCGATGTGGTCGGCTACATCCCCTATGTCGCGCGCGTCGCCGAGCGCCCCGGCCTGACCCTGCACGCCAGCGACAATCGGGTCGAGATCGACCGGTCGCAGCACGCTTTGCAAATGGCAGCCGATGGCAAACGCGTTGTCGTGGTCTCGTCGGGTGACCCCGGCGTATTCGCCATGGCAGCTGCGGTGTTCGAAGCGCTGGAAAACGGGCCATCCGAATGGAGTAACATTCCGATTGATGTGCTGCCGGGGATCACGGCGATGCTGGCGGCCTCGGCCCGTGCAGGGGCACCGCTGGGGCATGATTTCTGCGCCATAAACCTTAGTGACAACCTCAAGCCCTGGGCATTGATCGAGAAACGTCTGCGGCTCGCAGCACAGGGCGATTTCGCCATGGCCTTCTACAATCCGCGCTCGAAATCCCGCCCGGAAGGTTTTGTAAAAACGCTGGAAATCCTGCGTGAGGAATGTGAGCCCGAACGGCTGATCCTGTTCGCCCGCGCGGTCTCGCGCCCGGACGAGGCGATCCGGATTTCAACGCTGGCCGAGGCAACACCCGAGATGGCGGACATGCAGACGGTGGTCATCGTCGGGTCATCCCTGACCCGTGTGATCGAGCGCGACGGTCCCCCGATCGTCTACACCCCGAGGTTCACTCCGGAATGAGCGAGCCAGTCCAGAACCTGCGCCACGCTTTCCAGTTCGGTCCGCTGCGGCAAGGCCGGTCGGTCGATCATCAGCACCGGCACCCCCAGCGTCCGCGCGGCGTCCAGCTTGGCCCGCGCGCCGGTGCCACCCGCATTCTTGGAGACGACCAGTTGCGTGCCGTGCCGTTGCATCAACGCGTGGTCTCCGGCCTCGGTGAACGGCCCCCTAGACACAACAACCTCGCAATTCGGCAGCGGCAGCGCAGTGGGCTCGTCGACCAGCCGCAACAGATAGTGGTGTTGGGGCTGGGCCGAGAAATCCTCAAGATGCATCCGGCCCACGGCCAGAAACACGCGGCGCGGCGCGCCTGCCAGCGCCTGCACCGCTGCGGGGATGTCGGGCACGTGCTGCCAGTTGTCACCCTTCTGCTTCACCCAGGTCGGGCGAGTCAGGGCGGCCAGCGGCACCCTGGTCTGACGGCAAGCCTCAATCGCATTTCGGCTCATCTGGGCGGCAAAGGGATGCGTTGCGTCGATGACATGGGTAATCTGATGATCGCGGATATGGCGGGCCAGCCCGCCGACCCCGCCAAAGCCACCCACACTCACCGGGATGGGTTGCGGGCGCGGATTGTCGACCCGGCCCGCATAGGAATAGGTCGCGGGCACGCCCCGCTCGGCCAGCGTTCTGGCAAGGGCATTCGCTTCGGTCGTGCCGCCCAGAAGCAGGAGGTTGGACATGCATAAGGCTCCGTGGCTGACCGTTTTGGGTTTGGGCGAAGATGGACTGGATGGCCTGTCGCCCGCAAGCCGTCAAGTGCTGGACCGGGCCGAAGTCGTCATGGGCCCGCCCCGGCATCTGTCGCTGATCCCGGACCACGGGCCCGAGCGCGTTGAATGGCCTGTGCCCTTTGCCGACGGCCTGCCGGTTCTGGAGGGCTTGCGCGGGCGGCGCACGGTGGTGTTGGCCTCGGGCGATCCGTTCTGGTTCGGTGCGGGCTCGGTCATTGCGCGCCATTTCGAAGCGGGCGAATGGACGGCCCTGCCCGGCCAGTCAACCTTTTCGCTGGCTGCCGCACGGCTGGGCTGGCCTCTGGAAAACGTTCTGACCTTTGGCCTGCACGCCGCCCCTCTGACACGCCTGCGCCCGCATTTGTCCGCCGGGTTGCGCGCGATCCTGCTGCTGCGCAACGGCGCGGCAGTGGCCGAACTGGCGACCTATCTGACCGAAACCGGCTTTGCCGATACCCAACTGCACGTGATGGAGGCGCTCGGCGGCCCCCGCGAGCGCGCCCGCAGCATGTCGCTGACCGAGGCGCTGCTGGGTGCTTTCGAACATCCGGTTTGCGTGGGCCTTGAGGTCGCAGGTCAGGGCCGGGCCATGCCCAAGGCCACGGGCAGGCCAGACGAGATTTTCGAGACCGACGGCCAGATCACCAAACGTCCGATCCGGGCGTTGACCCTATCGGCGCTGGCTCCGCAACGCGGTGAGCATCTGTGGGATATCGGCGGCGGCACCGGATCGATCAGCATCGAATGGCTGATGTGTGATCCGACGCTGACGGCCACGACCATTGAACCGCGCGAAGACCGCGCCGAGCGTATTCGGCGCAATGCCGACGCTCTGGGACAAGACCGCCTGAACGTCGTGCACGGCACGGCCCCGGACGCGCTGCCTGGTCTTCCCTTGCCAGATGTCGTGTTCATCGGAGGTGGGCTCAGCGCGAACCTGCTCGCATGGCTGCGCGATGCCCTGCCAGCCGGAACACGGTTGGTCGCGAATGCGGTGACCCTGGAAAGCGAAGCACTGTTGGCCCGGTGGCACGACGAACTGGGCGGAGACCTATTGCGCATCGAACTGGCGCAGTCCGCGCCTCTGGGGCCGCGCCGGGGCTGGAAGTCGGCCTATCCGGTCGTGCAGTGGAGCGTGACGCTATGATCGTTGCCGGGGTCGGATTTTCCTCAGCCGCGACAGCGGACAGCCTGCGCGCCGCATACCGCGCCGCATCGACCGGACATGAGGTCGAGGCGCTGGCAACCGTGGCGGACAAAGAAGGGCACCCCGCCCTTGTCGCCTTCGCCGAAGACCTGCGGGTGCCAGTGCATTTCGTTGCCGCATCCGATCTGGCAGGGCAGCGAACCCTCACGTGCTCGAACCGCAGCCGGGCGACCTATGGCACCGGCAGCGTGGCCGAAGCATCCGCATTGGCTGCCGCCGGGATTGGCGCGCGGCTGCTAGCCCCCAGACATATCTCGGACGACCGGCTGGCCACCTGCGCCATTGCCATCGGAGGACAATCATGACCGTTCATTTCATCGGCGCCGGACCCGGCGCTGCCGACCTGCTGACCCTGCGCGGGCGCGATATCATCGCCTCCTGCCCCGTGTGCCTGTACGCGGGCTCGCTGGTGCCCGAGGAAATCCTTGGCCATTGCCCCAAAGGTGCAAAAATCATCAACACTGCGCCGATGGATCTGGATCAGATCATGGCCGAGATCGAAGCCGCGCATCAGGCCGGTCAGGACGTGGCGCGGTTGCACTCGGGCGACCTGTCGGTCTGGTCGGCAATGGGTGAACAAATCCGCCGCCTGAAAGAGATGGGCATCCCGGTCAGCGTGACCCCCGGTGTTCCGTCCTTTGCCGCTGCCGCAGCGGCCTTGGGCACCGAACTGACCCTGCCCGGGCTGGCGCAATCGGTGGTGCTGACCCGCACACCGGGACGTGCGTCCTCAATGCCGGAAGGTGAGACGCTTGAGAACTTCGCCCGCACCGGCGCGACGCTGGCCATTCACCTGTCGATCGGAAATCTGGACCGTGTGATCGCTGATCTGACCCCTGCTTACGGGACCGACTGCCCGGTTGCGGTGGTCTACCGTGCCAGCTGGCCGGACGAGCGGATCATCCGCGCGACGCTGGCGACGCTGAAGGAGGCGCTGGACGAGAGCATCTCGCGCACCGCTCTGATTCTGGTCGGCCCGGCACTGGCCGGAGAGGGTTTTGACGAAAGCTGCCTGTATTCAAAGACCTATGACCGCCGCTATCGCCCGCAAAGCGCCGACAGCCCATGGTCAAGCTGGAGCCATGGTGATGACTAATCCTCCGGGCCTTTTGATTTCCGCGCCCTCTTCGGGGACCGGGAAGACCACTGTGATGCTGGGCCTGCTGCGAGCGCTGGCCGAGGATGGTATGGCCGTGCAGCCGTTCAAGAGTGGGCCGGATTATATAGACCCGGCCTTTCATCTGGCCGCGGCCCGCCGCCCCTCGTTCAATCTGGACAGTTGGGCAATGGGCGACCCTCTGCTGAGCGCGATTTCCGCGCAGGGCCAAGGGGCAGATATCGTGGTCGCCGAGGGATCAATGGGGCTGTTCGACGGTGTCGCAAAGCCGGGCGAGACAGGCCACGGGTCCAGCGCCGAGACCGCTCTGCGCATGGGCTGGCCGGTGGTGCTAGTGCTGGATGTGGGCGGTCAGGCGCAATCGGCGGCAGCAACCGCGCTGGGGTTTCGGATGTATGACCCCGAATTGCCCTTTGCGGGCGTGATCCTGAACCGCTGCGCCAGCCCCCGGCATGAGCGCCTGACCCGGCTGGGAATGGAGCGCGCGGGTCTGCCGGTTCTGGGCGTGTTGCCCCGACGCGGCGACCTGACCCTGCCCGAGCGGCATCTGGGGCTGATACAGGCGGTCGAGCATCCCGATCTGGAAAGCGCGATTGCCGGATACGCCGCGTTTCTGCGCGAGCATGTGGATCTTGAGGCGATCAAACGGGCGGCCTCCTCAGGCCCCTCGGGGCCATCGTCGGCCACGCTGCCGCGCCCACCGGCGCAACGGATCGCACTGGCCCGGGATGCGGCGTTTTCCTTTACCTATCCCCATTTGCTGGAAGGCTGGCGCGCGGCAGGGGCTGAAATCCTGCCGTTTTCTCCGCTGGCCGATGAGGCACCTGCCCCGGACGCCGATCTGGTCTGGCTGCCCGGCGGATACCCCGAACTGCACGCGGGCACCTTGGCTGCGGCAGGCCAGTTCCTGAGCGGGCTGCGCAAACATGCCGAGACCCGGCCCGTGCATGGCGAATGCGGTGGCTATATGACCTTGGGCGAGGTGCTGATCGACAAGGACGGCACACCGCACCGGATGGCTGGGCTGCTGGGGCTGCAGACCTCGTACCAGAAGCGCAAGTTCAATCTGGGCTACCGCAAGGCGGAACTGCTGGCCCCGATGCCCGGATTTGCCACAGGGACCGCCCTGAGGGGACATGAATTCCACTATTCCTCGATCATCGAACAACCCGACGCGCCTCTGGCCCGTGTGTTCGATGCAGAAGGGGCCGAAGGGCCGCAAACCGGGTCGGTTCGGGGCAACGTCACGGGCACCTTCTTTCACCTGATTGCGGAGGCCTCGGTATGAGCGGGTTTGTCTCTTTCGTCGGCTCCGGGCCCGGTGATCCGGAACTGCTGACGTTGAAGGCCGTGGACCGGTTGCAAAAGGCCGATGCAGTGCTGTTCGACGACCTGAGCAGCGGCCCGATCCTAGGCCATGCGCGCGACGATGCCGATCTGGTCGGCGTGGGAAAACGGGCCGGACGCCCCTCGCCCAAGCAGGATCATGTCAGCCGGTTGCTGGTCGAATATGCCCAGACCGGTCAACGTGTCGTGCGGCTGAAATCCGGTGACGGAGGGCTGTTCGGACGGCTGGAAGAAGAACTGGTCGCCCTGCGCGCGGCCGGGATTGATTATGAGATCATCCCCGGCATCCCCTCGGCTATCGCGGCAGCGGCAGCGGCGGGTATCCCGCTGACCCGGCGCCTGACCGCGCGGCGGGTGCAGTTCGTCACCGGACACGATGTCAGCGGCAAGCTACCGCAAGACCTGAACCTGCCCGCGCTGGCCGATCCGGGGGCGACCTCGGTAGTGTTCATGGGCAAGCGCACCTTTCCCTTGCTGGTCGAAGCATTGCACGCCCATGGCCTGCCACTGGACACACCCGCGTTGATAGCCGAGGCGGTCTCGACCCCCGATCAGACACTACATCGGTCGACCATCGGCGCGCTATCGGACCGGCTGGCCGCTGATGTCGGCACGGCCCCCGCGCTGATCCTGTACGGCCCGCTGGCGGAGCTTGACGATGATTGACCTGACCTTGATCGGGATCGGCACCGGCAACCCCGATCACGTCACCTTTCAGGGAGCCGAGGCGATCCGCGCGGCGGATCTGATCCTGATCCCGCGCAAGGGCGACAACAAGTCTGATCTGGCGGGGCTGCGGGAAGAGATCATTGCGCGCGTGACCGATGCGCCCCCGCAGATCGCCTATTTCGACATCCCCGAGCGCCGGTCCGACGACGGCTATCTGCGCGGTGTCGACGACTGGCACGACGCCATCGCCCTGCGCTGGCAGCAGGCGATGGCAGCCCACCCGCAGGCCCGCCATGCGGCGCTACTGATTTGGGGCGACCCGTCGCTCTACGACAGTTCGCTGCGCATTGCGGCGCGGCTGGACCCGCAGCCGCCAACGCGGGTCATCCCCGGCATCACCGCCCTGCAGGCGCTGACCGCGGCCCATGCGATTCCGATCAACGATCTGGGCGCGCCCTATGTCGTCACCACCGGGCGGCGCGTCCGGGACGAGGGTTGGCCGGATGACGCGTCGACTGTCGCGGTGATGCTGGATGGCGAGTGTTCGTTTCAACGCCTCGAGATGCAAGACTATGAAATCTGGTGGGGGGCGTATGTGGGCATGAAAGAAGAGGTGCTGATCAGCGGTCCTCTGGCCGATGTGGCCCAGGAAATTCTGGACACACGCGCCCGCGCCCGGACCGACCATGGCTGGATCATGGATATCTACTTGCTAAAAAAGCGCGTGATCTGATGCGAAGCGTCGCAAATGGAGATTGCGCGCTGTCGATGTTCGCGGCTAAATGGACTCGTCTGGTCCTGCCGGAGATACCGGCAAGCTAAGAGGGAATTTGGTGCGACTGCCCTAGCCGTCAAACCCAAAGCCGCCCCCGCGACTGTAAGCGGTGAGCCTTGTTCAACCAGCCACTCCCGGCCTTCCGGGGGGAAGGCGAACACAGGCATCGACCCGCAAGCCAGGAGACCTGCCAGGCGACAAATGAAACACCAGCCGTCGGGTGCGACGGCACTGGAGGACCAAACATGACGACGCAAACTCAAACCGTCTCGGGCGCACGTACCGGCGTACTGTCGGCCTTTTTCGCAGTTGCGCTGGGTCTGGGCATCATCACCCTGACCGGCCATGTGCAGGCCGCCGCCCTGCATGACGCGGCGCATGACGTCCGTCACGCCACCGGCTTCCCCTGCCACTGAGACCATGTTCAGTCGCATTCTGACCAGCGCGTTGTTCGCTGGTGCCGCAGCGGGGCTGATTGCCGCCTTGCTGCAGCTTGTATTTGTGCAGCCTGTTCTGTTGCACGCCGAACTTTATGAATCTGGTGAACTGGTCCATTTCGGGACCGAGGCCGTTTCGGCCCATCCCGAACTGCCGGGCATGTTCACGGACCTGACCCGCGACGCGCTGAGCGTGATCTTCACCATGCTGACCTATACCGGCTATGCGCTGGTGCTGGTGGCTTTGATGTCCTTGGCCGAAGGTCAGGGGCACAAGATCGATGGCCGCACGGGCGTCCTGTGGGGGCTGGCAGGGTTCATTGCCTTCCATCTGGCCCCGGGCTTCACGCTGGCCCCCGAGGTACCCGGCGTTGCAGCGGCAGATGTCTATGCACGGCAGATCTGGTGGTTTGCCACCGTCGCAGCGGCCGCGATTGCCCTGTGGCTGATCGCCTTTGGCGGCAACATCGTCAGCTATGTGGTCGCGGCCTTGTTGCTGTTGGCCCCGCACCTGATCGGTGCGCCGGAACCGGACGTGTTTACCGGCCCTGTCCCCACCGAGATCGGCGCTCTGTTCGCGGCCCGCGCATTTGGGGTTGGTCTGGTGGCGTGGGTTCTGGTGGGCTCTTTCGCTGGGTATTTCTGGCAAAAGGAAGCCGACCACGCCACGGCTACGGCCTGAGATCTGAACGACTGCGCGCCGGGCCCCCGCCCGGCGCGTTTCTTTTTGCTTCAAGGATAAGAAATGTCCCGCTCACTTGCTTTGTTTGCAATCGGTCTGGTCTTTGGCGGCGGCGCAGGTTTCGTACTGGCCGCGGGAAATGGGATCACGTTCGATGGCCACGATCATGGCGATCCCGCCCACCACGGCAGCGGCCAGGCCGAGGCCATGGCGCATGATCACTCCAAATCGGTGAACTTGCCCGCAGGACCGGATGCGCCGGGTCTTGAGATCGTGCTGACGCCTGACCCGATGTCCGGCTGGAACCTGCAGGTTTTGCCCCAGAACTTCCGCTTTGCGCCCGAAAACGCCTCGGGCGCGGACCAGCCGGGCGAAGGCCATGCTCATGTCTATGTCAACGGCGCGAAGCTGGCCCGGCTCTATGGCAACTGGATGCACATCGCCGAATTGCCCAAAGGCGCGGTCGAGGTCGAGGTGTCGCTGAACGCCAACAGCCACAGCGCGCTGACGGTGGATGGCACGCCTGTGGTGGCCTCGGTTACCGTTCAGGTGGACTGAAACGCGGGTATCCGTGCCCGCAGACACATCCGAAGCCGCCCGCAGGGCCGGGCGTCTTCGATCCAGCCCGCAGGGCTGTCCAGATAAGTGCGACAGGTCGCAGCGATGTCATCGGCATCGGCGCTGAGGTCGAGCCCCGAGAACACATAAGAAGCCATCCCCGGCCCCTGCAGGGACAGGGCCACCGGCGTCTCGCAACTGCTGAAACAGGCATGGACACCCAGATCAACCCGCTCAGCCAGCCCCGCACGCTGCAATGCGGCCCGGACCGCGCGGTGTTCGGCCTCTGGGTCGCGCTCACCTGCGCAACTGCTGCATATCGACAGCCGAATCTGATCCATGCACGTGCCCATTCTTTGGTGCCTCCCAGAGTTTCTGGGCGCTCTGCCCAGCCAACACAAGCCCCACCCGCACACTTCCCCACGAGATTGTGAGTGTGATTTCAGCGCTTTTCTGCCATCACTTTCAATAGCTGCCGAAAAAGAGGTCGGACATGAAAGCGTTCTGGATTGCACTTTTCCTGCTGGCCCTGCCCGCCTTGGCGGACGAGGCCGAGCCGTTGTCGGGATGGGCGGTTTTTCCAAGCGACAAGAGCTATGACCAACTGGTCGACGACACCAAAGCGGCCATCAAGGAAAACGGGCTGATCGTGGTTACGCAGGCGGGTCCGACCAAGGCCGCCGCCGCGCGCGGCATCACCATTCCGGGCAACCGGGTGATCGGAGCGTTTAACAACGACTATGCAGTGCGGGTGCTTGAGACCTCGACCAACGCCATGATCGAAGCGCCCATCCGGTTCTACGTGACCGAAAATGACGACGGCACTGCAACCCTGTCCTACAAGACCCCGGGCTTCGTCTTTGCGCCTTACGTCTACGAGGGCGGAGATCCCCTGCGCGAGATCGCAGAGGAACTGGACACCAAGTTTCAGGCAGTAGCGGAAAGCGCAGTCAAATAGTCACACTGACGTGAACCTGCTTGCGTCCGGGGGCGTCCTCCGCAATCTGCAGCATGACATGATGATCGGAGCTTGAGTGATGCAGGACCTGTCCCCCCGCGCTGCGGACCTGTTGGCGCAACGCCTATACGAGGCCGGATGCCGCCACGCCTTTGGTATGCCGGGCGGAGAGGTTTTGACGCTGGTGGACGCTTTGGAGCAGGCAGGCATCACCTTCCATCTGGCCAAACACGAGAATTCCGCCGGTTTCATGGCCGAGGCGGTCCACCACCGCGACGGCGCGCCCGCGATTCTGGTGGCTACGCTGGGGCCCGGCGCAATGAACGGGATCAACGTGGTCGCCAACGCGCTGCAGGACCGGGTGCCGATGATCGTGCTGACCGGCTGCGTCGACGCGGACGAAGCGCTGACCTACACCCATCAGGTGATGGACCACGCGCAGGTCTATCGCTCGATCACCAAGGGTACGTTCATGTTGACGGCCGAGGGTGCTGATATCATTGCTGACAAGGCCGTATCGCTGGCCAACCAGCCGCGCCCCGGCCCGGTCCATATCGACGTGCCGATTTCAGTCGCCGATACCCGCGTGGCGCATGTGAAACGCCGCCGTCTGGCCAAGGTCGCCCCCGTCGCGCCCGAGGGTGAATGCCTAGAAAAGGCCCGCCGCTGGGTGGCCGAGGCCGAACGGCCCATCGCCATTGTCGGGCTGGATGTCCTGTATGACGACTCGCGCTCGGTGGTGCAGGCGTTTCTGGAACATTTCAGTATTCCCTTCGTGACCACCTACAAAGCCAAAGGCGTGGTGCCCGAGGATCACCCTTTGTGTCTGGGCGGCGCGGGGCTGTCCCCGCTGGCCGACAAACATCTGGTGCCGTTGGTGGAAAAGGCCGATCTGGTGCTGTGTCTGGGCTATGACCCGATCGAAATGCGCCCCGGCTGGCGCGAGATTTGGGACCCCGAAGACAAACGCGTCATCGACATCTCGGCAGTGGTCAACGATCACTATATGCATCAGTCCGGGTTGAATCTGGTTGCCGATACCGGTGCCACGCTTGAGGCCATCGCCAAGGGCAACCCTGCCCGGGCGACGTGGCCGGGCGGAGAACCCGCGCAGGTCAAGGCCGCATTGGCGCAGGCCTTTCCGACGGATGAAGACTGGGGACCAGCAGCGATCATCGCCGAGACCCGCGCCGCTCTGCCCGCCGAAACGCTGGCCACCGCCGACAGTGGCGCGCATCGCATTCTTCTCAGCCAGATGTGGCAATGCACCGAGGAGCGCGGGCTGATCCAGTCCTCGGCGCTGTGCACCATGGGCTGCGCGGTGCCGATGGCGATCGGCCTGAAACTGGCTGAACCCGACCGCCCCGTGATCAGCTTTTCGGGCGATGCCGGGTTCCTGATGGTCGCCGGAGAGCTTTCGACTGCCGCTGAGCTGGGCGGCAACCCGATCTTTCTGATCTTTGTCGACGCCAGTCTTGCGCTGATCGAGCTAAAGCAACGCCAGCGCCAGATGGGCAATCGCGGGGTTGACTTCGACCGTCACGACTTTGCCGCCATGGGCCGCGCCTTTGGCGGTTATGGCCATACTGTACGCACCCGATCCGAGTTGCGCTCTGCGCTGGAAGATGCTGTAAAAGCGGACAAATTCACAGTGATTGCCGCGGAGATCGAGCGTGGGGGATATGATGGCCGCATCTGAGGGACCGCTGAAGGGCGTCAAGGTTCTGGACCTTAGTCGCATCCTGGCCGGGCCGACCTGTACGCAGTTGCTGGGCGATCTTGGCGCAACGGTCATCAAGATCGAAAACCCCGCCACCGGAGGGGACGATACGCGGCAATGGGGCCCGCCCTATGTCGAGGACGCGGACGGCAACCGATCTGACCTGAGCGCCTATTTCATGTCCTCGAACCGTAACAAGAAATCCGTGGCCTTGGATATTGCAACCCCCGAAGGTCAGGCCGAAATCCGGCGGTTGGCGGCCCATGCGGATATCCTGATCGAGAATTTCAAACCCGGCGGGCTGGCGAAGTACGGGCTCGACTATGCCACTCTTTCGCAGGAGTTCCCCAGCCTCGTCTATTGCTCAATCTCGGGCTACGGGCAGACCGGACCAAATGCCAGCAAGCCCGGCTATGACCTTATGGCGCAAGGCTACGGAGGGGTCATGTCCCTGACGGGTGATCCCGAAGGGTCACCGATGAAGGTCGGCGTCGGGATCGCGGATGTGATGTGCGGCATGTATGCCTGTGTCGGCATCCTCGCCGCGCTGCGCCACCGGGATCAGACTGGTGAAGGGCAACAGATCGATCTGGCTCTGGTTGATGCGCAGATCGCGTGGCTGATCAATGAGGGCGTGAACTATCTGACGTCAGGCGACGTACCCCAGCGGCGCGGCAATGGGCACCCAAACATTGTGCCATATGACGTCTATCAGACTGCCGACGGGCATGTGATTCTGGCCGTCGGAAATGACAGTCAGTTCAAAAGATTTTGCAGTTTCATCGAAAGATCTGAGCTCGCCGATGATCCGAAATTTGCAACAAACCCGCAACGCCTGGCTCATCGAGAGGCCCTGAATACCATCCTCCGCCCCGGCTTGCTGGCGCTGAAGACGCAGGCGGTTATCGCAGGGTTGGAAGAGTTGAAAGTCCCGGTCGGGCCGGTGCAGACGCTGGATCAGGTCTTTGCCACCGATCAGGTTGCCGCGCGGGGCATGCAGATTTCGATGCAGGCCGAACCGGGCAAGGTCAATCTGATCGGGAATCCGCTGAACCTGTCGCGTACGCCTGTAACATATCGCAGCGCACCGCCGGTCTGCGGGGCTGATACCGATGCGGTTCTAAGCGCCGAAAACCCCTTCGACGATTGAAACACTCCGCCTAATTCGGCAGCAAGTTGCTGAAACATGCCGTTGAATCGGCGGTTTTTTTCGCTTTTTGCACACACGGGCTTTCACCAATTCGAGAGCAGGGTCGATACTGATACGACGCGTCTGCACACTCTGCTAAGTCGTAGAGTGTAATAATCGCAACCAGATTGGACCCCGAGCATGAAACAAGACGTTTTTGGACAGATGAACACCCTGAGCCAGCCCGCCAGTGTCGAGGCCTGGAATGGTGTTCTGCTCGGGTTCATGGCGCACGCGGCTGTCACGCCTCAGCATCTGGGCAAGGTGCTCGAGCTTGAGCCCGATTTTGCGCTGGGTCATGCGGTCAAAGGTCTGTTCATGGTTCTGCTGGGCCGGCGCGAGATGATCGCCGTTGCCGCCGAAGCGCTGACGGCCGCCAATGCTGCGATGGAACGTCAGCCAGTCTCGGCGCGCGAAAGGCTGTATGTCGACGCACTGGCGCTCTACATGGCGGACCTGCCCTCGCAGGCGGTGCAGAAATTCGAAGAGATCTTGCGGGCGCACCCCACAGACACACTGGCGATGAAGCTCAGCCATGCCACCCGGTTTGTTCTGGGCGACGCGCAGGGGATGCGCCGGTCGATTGAACGTGTGATGCCCGCCTATGAGCCAAATCACGCCGGTCGCGGCTACCTGCTGGGCTGCCACTCTTTCGCGCTGGAGGAAACGGGAGCGTACGAGAAGGCCGAGATCGCCGGACGTCAGGCGCTGTGGATGGTGTCAGATGATGCCTGGGGCTTGCACGCGGTTGCGCATGTGCATGAAATGACGGGCAACGCACAGCTTGGTCTGGACTGGCTGGCGGGGCGCGAGGATGCCTGGGCGCATTGCAACAACTTCCGCTATCACGTCTGGTGGCACAAGGCGCTGATGCATCTGGATCTGGGTCAGGTCGATCAGGTGATGGAACTTTACGACCACCATATTCGTCAGGACAAAACTGACGATTACCGCGATATTTCGAACGCCACCTCACTTCTGTCCCGGATGGAGCTTGAGGGGATCGATGTCGGTGGCCGCTGGGAAGAACTGGCTGACCTCAGTGCTGCGCGCACCGAAGACGGCTGCCTGATTTTTGCTGACCTGCATTACTTGCTGGCCCTGACCGGTGACAACCGCTCGGATGCGACTGGCAAGATGTTGCAGCGTATCCAGAAGGACGCCCAGCGCAATCAAGGCGACACGCCCATTCGCATGTCCGACCCCGGCATCGCCGCAGCCAAGGGGCTTGAGGCGTTCGGAGACGGGCTCTACGGTCAAGCCTTTGATTTCCTGTCGAATGCGCGCGGCGGGATGCAACTGGCGGGTGGCAGCCACGCCCAACGTGATGTATTCGAGCGCATCACAATTGATTCCGGCCTGCGCGCCGGCCGTCTGGATGAGGTCGAGCACATCCTGGACGACCGCCGCGCCAAACGTGCAGGAGGCGAAGACAACTATGCCCTCGCCCGCCGCGCTCTGATCGAGGCCGCACGCGACAGCGGTGACGCACAAAGCGTCCCAGCCGAATAACAACAAAAAAGACCAAGAAGGACAGAACTGTATGGCGACTGCATCGCCCGCTTCTGATTTTGCTCCGGTGGCTTCTGCGGCAGCCACCCCTGCCCGTACGCGCGATCCGCGTCTGGATTTCTATCGCGGCATTGCGATGTTCATCATCCTGATCGCTCATATCCCCAACGACCCATGGGCCAAGTGGATTCCCGCCCGGTTCGGATTTTCGGACGCGACCGAGATTTTTGTGTTCTGTTCGGGCATGGCCTCGGCCATCGCCTTTGGCGGCGCGTTCATGCGCAAGGGATGGTGGATGGGCACCGCCCGCGTGACGTTCCGCATCTGGCAGGTCTACTGGGCGCATATCTGCCTGTTCTTCTTCGTCGCTATGTCCATGGCTGCGCTGAACGAAAGCGGGTTGTTCGAGAAAAACTATATCTCCTCCCTGAACCTGCAGCATTTCTTCAACGACCCGGCCTCGCAGATCGTGGGGCTGTTCACCCTGACCTATGTGCCGAATTACTTTGACATCCTGCCAATGTATCTGGTGGTTCTGGCGATGATGCCGTTGTTCATGGGGTTGCACCGGATCGGGTTCTGGGCCGCGGCCTTGGCCTCGGTCACGATCTGGCTGGTGGCGCAGACAGGTGTATTGGCCCTGCCTGCCGAGCCGTGGTCGGATCGTCAGTGGTTCTTCAACCCGTTTGGCTGGCAATTGCTGTTCTTCACCGGTTTTGCCTTCATGCGCGGATGGATCCCGGCCCCTCCGGTGTCGAAAACCCTGATCTGGGCGGCGGCGCTGTTCCTGATCTTCTCGATGCCGTTTGGGTCGTGGAAAGTGTTCACCTGGATCAATGCTGCAGCGCCCGATCTGGCGGATGAAATTCGCAAGGTCTGGCCGGTCACGAAAGAGTTCCGCGACAAGACCGACTTTGGCCTGTTCCGTTATCTGCACTTCCTGTCGCTGGCCTATCTGGGCTGGGTCGTCGCCGGAGAGCACGGCCATCGCCTGATCGCCACCGGCCATAGCGCGGCTGCGCGGGTATGGCAGGTCCTGCTGACCGTGATCACCAAAGTGGGTCAGCAATCACTGGCGGTGTTCGTATTTTCCATGGCAGCAGCACGGCTTATCGGCGTCGGACTGGACCTGAGTGGGCGGGATGTTGCCAGTGTCTTTGTCGCTAACATGATTGGCTTTGCCATGATCATCGGTGTGGCCTATCTGGCCGCGTGGTTTAAGTCCCATCCTTGGAAATCGAAGAAATGAATTTTACCCGTCGCGCATTTCTCGCCTCATCAACGGCTCTGGCCTTCGCCCCGGCTGCCTATGCCACGGGCGGAGAGACCCCGTTCAGCCGTGATGATGTCATCGCCATGGCCCGCGATCTGGCCAGCCGCGATTATGCCGAGCGTGAGATGGTCCCGCAGGAATGGCAGGACCTGACATACCAGCAGTACCGATCCATCCGGTTCCGGCTGGATCGCGCGCTGTGGTACGAGACCGAGACGCCTTTCAACGTCGATTTCTTCACCCCGGGCCTCTATTTCCCGCGAACCGTCAAGGTGCACACGGTCGAGGACGGGATGACGACACCGGTCGCCTTCGATCTGGCGATGTTCGACAAATCCGAAGACGTGCCGCAACTGCCGATCGACGACACGCTGGGCTTCTCGGGCCTGCGCCTGCGGACCGAGATGCACCGACCGGGTGAGACCGATGAATTCTGCGTCTGGCAAGGGGCCAGCTATTTCCGCGCCATTGGTCTGCACGAGGTCTATGGCCTCTCGGCCCGTGGTCTGGCCCTGAAAACCGGCGACCCGGATGGCGAGGAATTCCCCGAATTCATCCGCTTCTGGCTGGAACGTCCCAAACCCGGTCAGCGCGACATGGTGGTCCACGCCCTGATGGACAGCCCCAGCGTCACCGGGGCCTATCGCTTCAACGTCACCGCCGGAGCAGACTGCGTAATGGATGTCGAAGCGACGCTGTTTCCGCGCACCGAACTGCCCCATGTCGGCATCGCGCCCGGTACGTCGATGTTCCTGTTCGACCAGACCAACCACAGCCGCTTCGACGATTTCCGCCCCGCCGTCCACGACAGCGACGGCCTGCTGATCCGCAACGGCGCCGGAGAAGTCCTGTGGCGACCACTAGCCAACCCGACCCGCCTGCAAATCTCGTCTTTCGTCGACACCAACCCGCGCGGCTTTGGCCTGATGCAGCGGAAACGCAAGTTCTCGGACTATGCGGACCTTGAGGCGAATTATCACAAACGCCCCGGCCTGTGGGTCGAACCCAATGGCGATTGGGGCAAAGGCACCGTCACGCTGGTCGAAATCCCGGCGGATCAAGAGATCTATGACAACATCGTCGCCTATTGGCGTCCGATGGAGCCCTACGCCGCAGGCAGCCAGATTGACCTGTCCTATCGCCTGATCTGGGGTGAGGAACCGCAGCGCACGCCGATGCCGCGCGTGATCAACACAGCCATGGGCGACAACACGTTCGGCGAAGGCCGTTTGGCCGTGATCGATTTCGAAGACAGCGAATTGTTTGAGGACCCCGAGGCCATCAGCATTTTTGTCGACTCGCCGCATGCCGAAACCTCTGACGGTGTGCTGCAGCGCAACCCCGATACCGGCGGTCTGCGGCTGGCGTTTTCGTTTGAGCCGGGGGACCGCACCTATGTTGAGCTGCGCGCGCAGCTTCTGAAAGACAAACAGCCCGCCTCTGAGGTGTGGCTCTACCGTTGGACCACATGAGCCGCGATCTGCATATCATGCCACCCGAGGCCCCGCTGGCGATGCCCGCGCAGAGTTTTGCGCAGGGCTTTCGCGACGCGCAGGTGCCTGCGGGGGGGCGTAAACCCTCGTCCGGGTTCTGGCGTGCGCTGGCCTTTTCCCCCGCTATGGCGGCGGCTCTGGGTCTGCTCTGGGTCATGTCCGATTGGTTCAGCGCCGAAGGGATCAATCTGGTCGAAGGCATCCTGCTGACGCTGATCTCGTTCAACTTCTTCTGGATTTCCTTCACGGTCTGCACTGTGCTGCTGGGCATGGTGTCGCTGTCCCGGCAAGAGCAGCCCAAGCGCGAAACCCGCCCGCAGCCCCTGCGCGTTGCGCTTTTGACTCCGGTCTATAACGAGGTGCCGTGGAACGTGCTGGGCAATGCCCGCACGATGCTGGAAGACCTGCAGAAACGCGGCGGTCAGCACCACTATGCTATGTTCATCCTGTCCGACACGCGCGACCCCGAGATCGCTGCGCAGGAACAGGCCAGCGTCGAGGCGCTGCGCACCACGCTGGCCCCCGGTCTGGAGCTTTATTACCGCCGCCGTCCTGAGAACACTGACCGCAAGGTCGGAAACATCGCCGATTGGGTCAGCCGCTGGGGCGCGGATTGGGATGCAATGCTGGTGCTGGACGCCGACAGCCTGATGACCGGTCGTGCAATCACCCGCCTGACCGACGCGCTGGCGCGCGATCCGGGCGCAGGCTTGATCCAAAGCTATCCGCAACTGATCGGTGCACAATCGGTCTTTGCGCGGATGCAGCAGTTCGCCAATGGTGTCTATGGCATCGCCTTCGCCGAGGGCCTCGCCCGTTGGTGCGGGCAAGAGGGCAACTATTGGGGCCACAACGCCATCATCCGCACTCGCGCCTTCGCCTCCAGCGCGGGCCTGCCCAAGCTGCGCTCGTTCAGCGGGCAGGACAAGCTGATCATGAGCCACGATTTTGTCGAGGCCGGGTTGTTGCGCCGTGCCGGATGGGCCGTGCGGTTCCTGCCGCGCATCCGCGGGTCGTATGAAGAAACACCACCCACCCTCATCGACCACGCCATGCGCGACCGTCGCTGGTGTCAGGGTAACCTGCAGCATCTGAAGCTGCTGGGCTCGACCGGTTTCCGCGCGGTGTCTCGGTTCCATATGTTCCACGGCGCGGTCGGCTATCTGATGTCGCCGCTGTGGTTCGCGCTACTGGTAATGTGGGCGCTGATCGGTCAGGGCGAGGATGCCTCGGTCCTGCACTATTTCAGCCCGGACAACCCGCTGTTCCCGCAATGGCCCGAGATGTCCGAAACCCGCCATGTGCTGATCATTCTCGTAATGTACGCGATGCTGCTGGCCCCTAAGGTTCTGGGCGTTGCGGCCCTGCCCCTCAGCGGTGTGCGCTATTCCGAGTTCGGCGGCACGCGGAAATTCTTCACCTCGTTCCTGTCCGAGGTCGTTCTGTCGATCCTCTATGCCCCGATCCTGATGGTGCAGCAGATGATCGCCGTGTTCCGCACCGCCTTGGGCCTGCAAAAGGGCTGGTCCCCGCAGGCGCGCGACGGTGGCAGCTACGGGCTGCGCACGCTGATCCTGTGTCATACGCTGGAAACTGTCAGCGGCGTGGCGCTGAGCGTCGGTATCCTCGCTGGTCTGGTCTCGGTCTGGCTGGCCCCGATTGCGATCAGCCTTGCGCTGGCCATCCCGCTGTCCGCACTCAGCGGTGTGTCGGCGGGCACCGCGCGCCGCATGGTCGGGATGCGCGAAGATGTCAGCGAGCCCGCCATCACCCGCTCGGCCCGGCGGTATCGGGATGAGTTGAAGCGGCTGATCGAAGGCAAGGGTGTCATTACCCCAGCGGAATGATCACTCGGCCGGCAGATCCTCGTACCAGTCCACCATCATGTCGGCCCAGCCTTTTGGCACCGAATGACCGCCCGGAAACAGCGCAAATTCCAATGCGCTGTCCTCGGCGCAGCGGTTCCACTTGCGGCGCATGAACGGGCCCGTGGTGCCAAAGCCTCCGGGCTTGGTATCGGCGCATTCGTTGGCAACGCGCCAGATTTCCAGACCGGCAAAGATATCACCCTGATGGAACCGGCCACCGCCCAGAATGCGCCCTTCAAGCGGGACAACGTTGTCGGTCCAGCCATGAGTGTGGAAAAGACGCACAGGCCCCTGGCACGAGACGGGATGTGGCCTCCAGAATCCACCCGAGACAGGCGCATAGGCCGAAAACGCATCGGGCGCGGCGCAGGCGAGGTAATAGACCATGAACGCGCCCGCCGAAAATCCGCTCAGTACCACGCGGTCGGGATCAACGCCAAAGCGGCTGGCGGCGTCCTGCACCACTTCGGTCAGGAAGGCGGGCTCATCCCGGCCTTCCCAGCCGGGAAAGAAGTTCCAGCTTTGGCGGCCATTCCGCTCGGACCCTTCCGGGGCCATCACGGCATAACCACGTTCCAGCAGCGGCTCGACCATCGAGCGGTTCTTCAGCGTCCCCGTGCCGGTGCCGCCATACCCGTGCAGGAACACCACAAGCGGCGGGTTTTCGGCGGCGGGCAGTTCGATCTGGTAGTAGCCGGCGTCCGTCTGGCACATCCCATCCTGATCACCGCAAGCGGCCTGACCGGCCTGTCCCGCAAACGCAAATCCCAAAGCCAGCCAAAGCTTTACACGCATCACTTATCCTCTTTGTACTCGCTGACCGGCAGGCCAGCCCGCACCCAACCGGGCCCGGCGGCCGAACCCAGCATCCCCTCGGGCACGTCAATGATATTGGTGAATCCGGCCTGCGTCAGTTGATTGCTCATCCGCGCCGAGCGCACCCCACGCGCGCAGATCAATGCGATCGGGGCGGACCGGTCGCCGCCGGTGATCCGATCCAGCGCCTGCACGAAGTCGTCGCGGCGCATGTCCAGAGGATACGCCCCCTCGCCCACACCGGTCGCACGCCATTCCCGAGGTGTACGGATGTCGATCAGGACAACCGAGCCTTCAACCGCGCCATCGCGGGCTTCGGTCACCGAGAGCCGCCCACCGGCGTAGGCCGGAGGGATCAGCCTATATTCGCGGATCGCAAAACCGGCAGCGATGGCGACACCAATCCCGAATAATGCCCAACGGCGGGTTCTGTTCACTTGTGCGGCCACGCCAGATCTCCTGTCATCACCACGGGTCATATCACAACCCGCGCCTCATTTCGCCGCCCTGTTCGCGGCACCCGTTCAAGATCGCGTCATCCCTCAACAGCAGTCTCAATCCTAGTCATGGTCTGCGAAAAAATAGCCCGATCACTGGACAGTTGGTAATTTTTCCCTACAAAATCAGGACTAGTTTGACCGCCCAGACCGGAGTATCGCACTTGTCCCTATTCCTTATCGCGGCCCTTCCCTTCCTCGGAGCTGTCTTTCCGGCCCTCCTGATCCGGGCAGGACGAAACGCAGCAGCATCTGCGGCGGGATTAACTACTTTTCTGGCCCTTATGGGACTGCTGATCCACATCCCCAGCGTCATGCGCGGCGACGTGGTGACCGCCCGGTTCGACTGGATACCCGGGCTAGGGCTGAATGCGAACTTCATGCTGGACGGTCTGGGCTTTTTGTTCGCGTTGCTGATTCTGGGGATCGGCCTGCTCATCATCCTCTACGCCCGGTTCTACCTGTCGCGCGAAGACCCGATGGGGCAGTTCTATACCTATCTGCTGCTGTTTCAGGGCGCGATGGTCGGCATTGTCCTGTCCGACAACATCCTTCTTCTGCTGATTTTCTGGGAGCTTACATCGCTTAGCTCATTCCTGCTGATCGGCTATTGGAAACACCTGCCCGAGGGCCGTCAGGGCGCGCGGATGGCGCTGGCCGTGACCGGTTCGGGCGGGCTGGCGATGATCGCAGGGATGCTGATCCTCGGCAATATCGTGGGGTCTTACGACCTGAGCGTCATTTTGCAGAACAAAGAGCTGATCCAGGCCTCGCCCTATTACCTGCCCGCGCTGATCCTGATCCTGCTCGGCTGTTTCACCAAGTCTGCACAGTTCCCGTTCCACTTCTGGCTGCCGCACGCGATGGCCGCTCCGACACCAGTATCGGCCTATCTGCACTCGGCCACGATGGTGAAGGCCGGGCTGTTCCTGATGGCGCGGATGTGGCCGGTTCTGGCGGGGACCGACGCGTGGTTCTATATCGTCGCAACCACAGGTCTGGTGACTATGCTCATCGGTGCGGTGATTGCGCTGTTCAAGGATGACCTCAAGGCGCTGCTGGCATTTTCCACCGTCTCGCATCTGGGGCTGGTGACGATGCTGCTGGGCTTTGGCACCAAGTTCGCTGCCGTGGCCGCGATCTTTCACATCATCAACCACGCCACTTTCAAGGCGGCGCTGTTCATGACAGCTGGCATTGTCGACCACGAAACCGGCACGCGCGATGTCAAGCGGCTGGGCGGGCTGCGGCACCTGATGCCGATCACCTTTACCATCGGCACGATTGCCGCGCTGTCGATGGCGGGCCTGCCGCCGCTGAACGGGTTCCTGTCAAAAGAGATGATGCTAGAGGAGACCGTCCACACCACCTGGCTGCATTCGCACTATCTGGTTCCCGGGCTGGCGCTACTGGCAGCGCTGTTCTCGGCGGCGTATTCCTTCCGCTTCGTCGGCCATGTCTTTCTGGGCCCCGAGCGGGACGACTATCCCGCGCATCCCCATGACCCACCGGTGGGTCTGTGGCTGGCACCCGCGTTCCTTGTGGTGCTGGTCGTCCTGATCGGCCTCAACTCTGCAGCCATTGTCGGTCCGCTGGTGGCCGTCGTGTCCAGCGCGGTGATCGGCGGCGAGAAGCTGCCCTATTACTCGCTGAAACTGTGGCACGGATTTACGCCTGCGCTGTATATGTCGGTGGTGGCCACGCTGGGCGGTCTGTTCCTGCTGTCGCTGCACCGCCGGGCCGAGCAGGTCTGGAACGCGCTGCCCCGCCCCGAGGCCAAGGTCATCTTCGAGGCGATCATCGAGGCCCTGACCCGCGTCAGCCGCTGGATCACCGACGAGCTGCATAACGGCGTCATCAGCCGCTATGCCATCATCCTGATCGCGTTCACGGTCGGGTTGGGCTATTATGCCTATTCCACCGGCACCATTGGCGTCGAAACACGGGTGCCGCTGCCCGCGCAGATCATTCCGATCATCGGCTGGATCTGTCTGGTGGGCGCGACGCTGGCGATCATGTGGTTCCACCGCAACCGCCTGCTGTCGCTGGTGCTGATCGGGGTCGTCGGCCTGATCGTGTCGATGGCGTTCAACTATCTCTCGGCCCCCGACCTTGCCCTGACGCAGATCTCGGTCGAGGTGGTGACGATGATCCTGCTGCTTCTGTCGCTGAACTTCCTTCCGACCGAGACCCCGTGGGACAGCACCGCCGCCCGGCGCTGGCGCGACGCGGCAATCTCGGTGGTGGCCGGGATCGGCTCGGGCGCTCTGATTTATGCGCTGATGCTGCGGGATTTTGCCTTTCCGACGATTTCCGAGTTCCATCTGGCGAACTCGTATAAAGGCGGCGGCGGGACTAATGTGGTCAACGTGATCCTCGTCGACTTCCGGGGCTTTGATACCTTTGGCGAGATCATCGTTCTGGGCATCGCCGCGCTGATCATCTTTGCCCTGACCGAGGCGGTTCTGGGCACCAATGTCCGCAGCTATCTGCTGAACCGCAAACCCCACTGGCCGCAATCGGGGGATTCGCATCCGCTGATGATGGTCGTGGCAACCCGCATGATGATGCCGCTGGCGCTGATGGTCGGGGCCTATATCTTCTTCCGCGGCCACAACCAGCCCGGAGGCGGCTTCATCGCCGGTCTGGTCGTCGCCATCGCGTTCCTGATGCAATACATGGCCAGCGGCTATACCTGGGCCATCGAACGGCAGCGGTTCTACTATCACGGCTCGATTGGCTGGGGTGTGCTGATCGCCGCCGCCACCGGTCTGGGCGCATGGTTCAACGAGCGTCCATTCCTGACCAGCGATTTCGGCTATCTGCACTGGCCACCGCTGGAAGAGTTCGAATGGGCCACCGCCATTCTGTTCGACACCGGCGTGTTCCTTGCGGTTCTGGGCGCGGTGATGCTGGCGCTGGACAGCCTGTCGCGGTTCGCATGGCAACCCGGTATGGCACAAGAGTTCCCGATGGATATCAATCCGCTGCGGGACGACCCTCCGGAAGAAGATAAAGACAACGAGAAGGAGCCCGCCTGATGGAAGCGCTCGTAGCCTCTGCCGTAGGCGTGATGACCGCTGCCGGGATCTTTCTGATCCTGCGTCGCCGCACCTTTCCCGTCATTCTGGGCCTGTCGCTGCTGACCTATGCGGTGAACGTGTTCCTGTTCGCTACCGGACGGCTGGCGCTGGATGCGCCCGCCGTTCTGAACAAATACGAAGAGGTCCCCTATACGGACCCCCTGCCGCAGGCGCTGGTGCTGACGGCCATCGTGATCTCGTTCGGGATGACGGCGGTGATCGTTATGATCGCGCTCAGCGCCTATCTATCCTCAAAGGATGACCATATCGACATGACCGCAAGCGACAGCGTGGACGCGCCGGGAGAAGACGCATGAACCACTGGATCGTTGCGCCGGTCGTTCTGCCCGCAATTCTGGCCCCCTTCATCATCATGGTCCTGCGGTACCATCTGGACCTGCAGCGCATCTTCTCGGTCGCCGGTGTGGTCGGGCTGCTGGGCATCGCGCTGACCATCACCGCGCAGGCTTCGGGCGGTGATATTCAGGTCTATGAACTGGGCGACTGGCCCGCGCCCTTTGGCATCGTGCTGGTGCTGGACCGGTTGTCGGCCATGATGGTAACCCTGACGGCGCTGCTGGCGCTGCCGATTGTGCTGTATGCCATTGCATCGGGCTGGGATGACCGGGGCAAGCATTTCCACGCGCTGTTCCACTTTCAGCTCATGGGCGTATGCGGAGCCTTCCTGACCGGCGACGCCTTCAACCTGTTCGTGTTCTTCGAAGTGCTGCTGATCGCGTCCTACGGCCTGATGACCCACGGAGGCGGCGCGGTGCGGTTGAAGGCAGGCGTACAGTACGTGGCCTATAACCTGCTGGGCTCGACCCTGTTCCTGTTTGCGCTGGGCACGATCTATGCGGTGACCGGCACGCTGAACATGGCAGATATCGCCGCGCGGGTGGCCGAACTGCCCGCTGACGATACCGCCCTGCTGCGGGTCGGTGCGGTGCTGCTGCTGCTGGTGTTCTGCATCAAGGCCGCCGTCCTGCCGCTGCATTTCTGGCTACCCGCCAGCTATGCCAACGCACCGCTGCCCGTGGCCGCTCTGTTTGCAATCATGACCAAGGTCGGAGCCTATTCGATCCTGCGGGTCTATACGCTGGCCTTCGGCCCGGACGTCGCCGTGACCGAGGGGCTGGTCGGCGACTGGCTGCAACCCGCTGCCCTGCTGACGCTGGCCGTGGGCACAATCGGCATCCTAGGCGCGCAGCATATCGCGCGCATGGTGGCGTTCTGCGCCATCGCGTCGATGGGCACGCTGCTAATCGCCATTTCGCTGTTCACCGAGGCCGCCACCGCCGCCGCGCTGTACTACATCTTCCACTCGACACTGGCGACCGCGCTGCTGTTCCTCGTCGCTGATCTGGTGATCACCCGTCAGGGCGGAGCCATCGCCCCCAAACCGCCGATGCCGCAAAGCGGGCTGATCTCGGCGCTGTTTTTCGTGGGGGCCATCGCGCTGGCGGGTATGCCGCCGCTGTCGGGGTTCATCGGCAAGCTGCTGGTACTGGACGCATCGCGCGGTGCGCCAGATGCCAATGCGATCTGGGCGGTGGTGCTGATCGGGTCGTTCGTCACCATCGTCGGTCTGGCGCGGGCCGGGGCGCTGATCTTCTGGAAAAGCCACGACGCGCGGTACACCCCCGAACCGGACCCCGACAACGACGAGGGGGCCCGGTCACAGGCTGCCCCCGAACCTCAGCCCGGGCTGGCCTTCACTGCCATATTCGGCACCGTTCTGGGCCTCGTCCTGCTGACGCTGTTCGCAGGCCCCGCACTGAACTATGCCAGCAAGACCGCCACGCAATTGTTCACTCCGGATGACTACATCTCCGCCGTTCTGGGAAGGGAAGAGTAATGAAGCTGCTGCACCGGATATTTCCCCACCCGCATCTGACCTTCCTGCTGACGGTCGTGTGGATGCTGTTGGCGAACAAACCTTCGCTGAACTCGCTGGTGTTCGGGCTGATCCTTGGCATCATCATCCCCTTCATCACCCAACCCTACTGGCCCGACCGCCCCAAGCTGCGCAACTGGCCGATGGTGGTGGAATACATGCTGGTGGTGCTGGGGGATATCGTGATGGCCAACATCACCGTGGCCCGCATCATCCTGTTCAAACGCGACGCCGACCGCTGCCCGAACTGGGTCTGCGTCCCGCTGGAACTGCGCACCCCCGAGGCGATCACCGTGCTGGCCGGAACGATCACAATGACCCCCGGCACGGTCAGCTGCGACCTGTCTGCCCAAGGCCACAACCTGCTGGTCCATTGCCTTGACGCGCCCGACCCCGACGCGGTGCGCGACGAGATCAAAAACCGCTATGAGCGCCGTCTGATGGAGATTTTCGAATGATCATGACCTATGCCATCTCGTTTGGATTCGCCTGCTTCGGAGCCGCCATCATGATGTGCCTGTGGCGGATCATCACCGCCGACGGGGTCGGCACCCGCGTTCTGGCGCTGGATACGATGGTCATCAACACCATCGCTCTGATGATCCTTTACGGCCTGAAGCTGGGCACCGAGATTTTCTTCGAAGCCGCGATGATCATCGCCATGCTGGGCTTTGTCTCAACCGTGGCCTATGCGCGCTTTATGCTGCGCGGCAACATCATCGAGTGAGGGCGGCATGGAGACCATCTTTGAACTGCTGATTGCCTTCTTCCTGATCGTCTCGGGCATTTTCGGCTTTGTCGGATCGTTTGGTATGATCAAGCTGAAGGACCCCATGTCGCGCCTGCATGCGCCGACCAAGGCGACCACGCTGGGCGTGGGCGGAGTGCTGCTTGCCTCGATCTGTCATTCGGTTCTGATCGAACAGCATCTTTCCCTGCATGAGCTGCTGATCACGCTGTTTCTGTTCCTGACCGCACCAATCACGGCCCTGTTCATTGCCAAATGGCACATTCACCGCCATGAAAAGCCCAGCGATCTGCCGGACGCGGGCGAGGATGAGCTTTGGGCCACCCACGCGGTCGAGCAGGTCGAGGACGTCCCAGACCACAGCACGAACTGAGAAGCCATGCACAGACCTCCGCTGCCCCTGACCCGCGATCTGGTTCTGATAGGCGGAGGCCACACCCACGCGCTGCTGCTGCGCAAATGGGGCATGAACCCGCTGCCCGGCGCGCGCGTGACCGTGATCAATCCCGGCCCCACCGCGCCTTACTCCGGAATGCTACCGGGTTTTGTCGCCGGTCACTATGACCGGTGGGAGCTGGATATCGATCTGGTCCGGCTGGCCCGTTTTGCCGGTGCCCGCGTCATTCTGGGCGCGGTTGACGGGATCGACCCCGACGCGCGTCAGGTCCACGTGCCCGGTCGTCCGCCGGTGGCGTTTGACGTGGCCTCGGTCAATGTAGGCATCACGTCCGACATGCCCGCCCTGCCGGGTTTCGCCGAACACGCGGTTCCGGCCAAGCCTCTGGGTCCCTTTGCGGCGCAATGGGCCGCTTATCTCGGCGGGTCTGGTCCCGCAGCGGTGGCGGTCATCGGCGGCGGAGTGGCAGGTGTCGAATTGGTCATGGCGATGGCGCAGGCCCTGCGCGGCAAGGGGCGCAGCGCGCAGGTGACGTTGATTGACAGCGCCACGGCCCTGACCGCGACAGTGCCCAAGGCCGCTGCCACGATCCGACAAGCGATGCAGGACCTCGGGATCGAGGTGCTTGAGCAAACGGCGATCAAGCAAATCTCGGCCGGGCAGATCGAACTGACCGATGGCCGAACGATCCCTGCCGATTTCATAACCGGAGCCGCCGGAGCCCGACCCTACGAATGGATGGCCAACAGCGGTCTGGACCTGCACGACGGCTATATCCGCGTGAACGGCTATCTGCAGTCCAGCGATCCGGTCATTTTCGCCGCCGGAGACTGCGCCCATCTGGCCGAAAACCCCCGCCCCAAGGCCGGTGTGTACGCGGTGCGTGAGGCCCCGGTTCTGTTCGACAATCTCAGGGCCGCTTTGGGTGCAGGCAGAATGCGTCGCTATTCGCCGCAGAAAGATTATCTGAAACTGATCTCGCTGGGCGGCAAATCCGCGCTGGCCGAACGATTGGGCACATCGTTCAGCGGCCCGCTGATGTGGAAATGGAAGAACCACATCGACCAAAGCTTCATGAACCGTTTCCGCGACCTGCCGCAGATGCAGCCCCCCGCCCTGCCCCGGCTGCGCGCCGCCGGGATGCACGAGGTGTTGGGTGACAAGCCGATGTGCGGCGGTTGCGGCGCCAAGATCGGGCGCGGCGCGCTGCAGGCTGCGCTGCGAGACTTGCCCGCGCCGGACAGGCCGGACGTGACGCCTCTGCCCGGGGATGACGCGGCCTTGCTGACGACGGGCGGCGCGCGGCAGGTCATGACCTCGGATCATCTGCGCAGCCTCACCGACGACCCGGTGCTGATGACGCGGATCGCCTCTGTCCATGCGCTCGGCGATATCTGGGCCATGGGAGCGCAACCGCAGGCCACCACCGCGACCATCATCCTGCCCCGGATGTCAGCAGAGCTGCAGCAGCGCACAATGGCCGAAATCATGACCACCGCCAGCGACGCAATGCGCCACGCCGGGGCCGAGATCGTCGGCGGCCACAGCTCTCTGGGCGATGAGATGACCATCGGGTTCACCGTAACCGGCCTGTGCGAGGCAGAGCCGATCACCTTGGGCGGCGCACAGCCCGGCGATGCCCTGATCTTGACGAAGCCCCTGGGCAGCGGCGTCCTGATGGCCGCCGAAATGGCCGGACAGGCCGAAGGGGCCTGGGTCGCTGCGGGTTTTGCACAGATGGTCCAACCGCAAGGGGACGCGTCGCGTCTGCTGCAGGATGCTCACGCCATGACCGATGTCACCGGCTTTGGTCTGGCCGGCCACCTTCACGGCATGTGCGAGGCCTCAGGCTGTGGCGCAACACTGGATCTGGGTGCGATCCCGGTGATGGAGGGCGCGCTGGAGCTGAGCCAAAGGGGCATCCGCTCGACGCTTTATCCCGACAACCGCGCGATCACGCCCGACCTGCCCGACGGGGGCAAGGCCGACCTGCTATATGATCCGCAAACCGCCGGTGGCCTGCTGGCCGCGGTCCCGGCAGATCGGGCCGAAGCCCTGTGCGCCGCGCTGCTGGCAGCAGGTTATCCCGCCGCCGTCATCGGGCATGTGGATCGGGAGCCCGGAGTGCGGCTTCAAAGCTGATCCAGGACCTGCGCAATCTGCGCAGCCGTGGCCGACAGGCCCCTGTCGTCAAGCGCTGGGGCTTCGATCCCGGCAAGAATGCCCGCTGTCCGGGTGCGGCTGGATTTGGCATAGGCCGGGTCATAGTGTTGTTCCATCAAGGCTTGCGTCAGCGCCCGTTTGTCACCAGCGTCGATCAAAGCCAGCCAGCCATCTACCACCTCATGCCCGCGATGAGTGCGCAATGGCGACAACCGCTCGCGCAGGCGGTCGCTGTCGGACAATATGTCATCATAGGCCGCCACCAGATAGGCCGTTCGCGCGCTGATCGGCGCGGAAACCACCACCCTTGGCGCGGCCCGCATGGCCGCCCATAGGCTAGGCGGCAGGATCAGGGTGCCGATCTTCGAGGATTCGGCCTCGACCACGACCGGGCGGGCGGGATCAAGCGCGCACAGCGCCCGGGCCAGTGCTGACTCGAACGCCTTCTGGCTGGGTTGCCCGCCCGGCATTTCACCCAGCAGCGAGCCCCGGTGATTGGCCAACCCCTCAAGGTCAAGAACCTGAACGCCCTGCCGCTGCAGGTGCGCCAGAAGATCGGTCTTGGCCGTACCGGTATACCCATCCAGCGCCACCAGCCGATGCGGCAGCGGATCGTCATAGAGATACCGGTTCACCAGCCTGCGATAGGTGCGATAACCGCCATCGACCACCTCGGCCCGCCAGCCGATCTGCTGCAGCATCCACGTGAACGAGCCCGACCTCTGCCCGCCGCGCCAGCAATAGACCAGAGGCCGCCAGCCGCCTTCATGGTGGCTCAGGCTGGTTTCGATATGGTTGGCGGCGTTGCGAAACACCAGCGCAGCGCCCAGTTTGCGCGCCAGAAACGGGCTTTGCTGCACGTAAGTCGTACCCACCCGCGCGCGTTCTTCGCTGTTCAGAACAGGCAGGCTGATGGCTCCGGGCAAGTGATCCTCGGCAAATTCCGCCGGGCTGCGCACGTCGATCACGGTGTCGAAACCATGGGTATAAAGCTGCGGCAGGTCGGAAAATGTTAGAGCCATATCAGCGGTCTAACCTGTGCGCCGGAGAAAGGGAAGAATGCCGCGCGCTTGCCCGGGCGAAAGGCGCTGTTGCAAACGCGCTTCGCTTGGGTCAATGAACCAGAGGCATCGGGTTTTCAGAAATACGGGGGCGGAGTGAGATGTCACAGAAACAGGCGAACTCCCTCAAGAACAAGGCGCTGAGCGATCTTGAGGCGGGCAAGCTGCCTCAGGCGCTGAAAAAGGCGCAGCTTGGGATCAAGAAATTCCCCGGGGATGCCGACTATCACGCGATTGCGGGTTTCGTGCTGACCGAGATGAAGCGGTACAAACAGTCCATCCCGCATTTCGCCGAAGCCGCCCGGATGAACCCCCACAATGCGCAATTCGCTGAGAATCTGGCCAATGCGCTGATGCAGACCGGTCAGATTCCGCGGGCGCTGTCTTATGCCGAACACAAGCTTCGGCAGTTTCCCAACAACCGGGAATTGCTGCGCGTGATCGACGAAATCCAGCTTAAGGGGCAGAACTGGCAGATGATCATCGATCATGCCTCGCAAAAGCTGCAGAAGGATCCCGACAATGCCGATCTGCTGTCGGCCCGCGCCCGCGCCTATGGGCGCATCGGCTTTGTCGAACAAAGCACGCAAGATATTGCACGTGCCTATGCGCTGGCACCGCAGAATGAGGATATTGCCCTGCAGCAGGCCATCGACCTGCATCAGGCGGGCGACAAGGATGGGGCCGACGCGATCCTGTGGGAAATGTTCGAGGCCAACCCCAAAAGCGCGCCGGTCCTCTATCAGTTGTCATCAGGCGCCGACGACAGCCGGATTGCAGACCTGGCTAAAGCCGTCGACGCGGCAATCGCGACGAGTGATCACGTCGATCAGGTGCTTGAATTTGCAAAGGCGTATCTGACAGCGCGCAGCGCCGGTCTTGATGCGGCGCTGCCCCAGTTCGCACGCGCCAACGCAGCCCAAAACAAAACCAATCCCTACAACCCCGCTGCGGAGGAGAAATCGTACGAAGCCATCCGCGACCTGTTCCCGGCAGACGCGTCACCAACCGCGGCCGAGGCAACCCCCGGCCCGCGACCCATATTCGTGATCGGCCAACCCCGTTCAGGCACCACGCTGATGGAGATGATGCTGAGCGCCGCGCCAAACATCGCCGGGTGCGGTGAGCTCTCACTAGCCGCCGACCTGTCGCAGCCGGTCCTTGAGACCGGTGAGGCATTCGACACGACTGCTGCTGCAGAGTTTGCGCAGCACTATCGCAAGATGATGCCGCCCCTGCCCGAAGGAGCCACAGCCTTTGTCGACAAGATGCCGCATAACTATCAGCAGGTCGGCTTCCTTCTGTCCGCCTTTCCCGATGCCCGGGTGATCAACATGATGCGGGATCCGCGCGATGTGGGGTTGTCGAAATGGACCCGACGCTTTCCGAACCTCAGGATGCGCTATACGTCCGATCTTGGAGCGATTGCGCACTCGGCCAACCTGTACCGGCGATACATGGCGCATTGGAACCTGCTGTTCGCCGACCGCATCCTGACCGTCAGCTACGAAGATCTCGTCACCGATCCCGAAACCCACAGCCGGGCGGTCGCCGAATTCTGCGGTATCGATTGGGATCAGCGGATGCTGCACCCCGAAAAGAACACCGGTCCAGTGCGTACGGCCAGCGTAGATCAGGTGCGCCGGAAAATCTCGACCGGTTCCATCGGGCGCTGGCGGGATGTAGCTGGCCACCTGCGGCCGATGCTGGACGGCCTCGACCCGACGCTCTGGCCGGAATATGCGTTCGACTGAACGACAAAGGCCGCCCAGTGGGCGGCCTTCGACGTACTAAGGTCAGATCATTTCTGTTTGATACGACCGTCCAGATAGGGCTGGTACGGCGCGTTTTCGGCCAGATACTCTGCCGTCACATCCGCCAGATCGGGGCCGTAATCATAGGCATTCTTGTCGTCGCCCGAGAACACATCATACCCGTCGCCGCCATTGCGGACATAGTTGTTGGTGACCACCAGATAAGTCGCCGCCGGGTCAATCGGCTCGAAACCGTCCTCCTTGGCGACCAGCACCTCGGTGACCCGACCCTCATTGGGGGCAACTGAAGGGTCCCAGGTGAACGTCATGCCTGCGACCTGCGGGAAACGGCCCTTGACCTCTTCGACCTGACTTACACCGTTTTCCAACGCGTCGATGACCCCCTGACCACTGATCTCGAAGGTCGACAATGTGTTCTGGAACGGCAGAACCGTCAGCACTTCGCCCATCGTCACCTCACCAGGATCAATCGAAGCGCGCAGCCCGCCCGAATTCGCGATCGCCAACTGAACGCCCTGATCGGCGACCCGCGCCAGCATGGCGTCTGCCACAAGGTTGCCCATCTCGCATTCCTGAACGCGACAGACCGACCGGTCCCCTTCGATCGATGCCGAGGCCTCGGCCACCACCTTGTTACGAATCTCGTCCAGCGGAACCGCCAGTTCGGCGATCCGGTCCAGCGCTGCCTGATCTTCGGTCACGGTGTTATCCATGATCAGCGGCTCTCCGACGGCGGAAACGACATGGCCGTCATCGTCGAAGGTCACGTTCAGCTCACCCAGGAACTTGCCATAGGCATAGGCCTGCACGATCTGCACCCCGTTCACCACGGTCGGATACGGCCCGGCGGCCTTGTCCGAGGTGTTCGACAGGTAGGTGTTCGAATGCCCGCCCACGATCACGTCAACGCCGGTGGTTTCCTGCGCCACCCGCTGATCGACGCCATAGCCCGAGTGGCTGAGCACGATGATTTTGTTCACGCCCTCGCCGGTCAGCTTATCGACCTCGGCCTGAACGGCCGGAACCGGGTCCGAGAAGGTGATGTTCGGACCGGGCGAGGCGATATCGTGGGTATCTTCCGGCGTCAGGCCGATCAGGCCGATCTTCTCGCCACCCACCTCGATCACGGTGGATTTCTTGATCTTGTCGGTCAACAGCTCTTCGTCGCGGATATCGGCGTTCGACATCAGAACCGGGAAATCGACCGAATCGATAAAGCCGCGCAGAACCTCGGGGCCGTCATCAAACTCGTGGTTGCCCACGGTCATCGCGTCGTAACCCAGCTTGTTCATGAACTCGGCCGCGACCTTACCCTTGTAATAGGTATAGAACAACGAGCCCTGAAACTGGTCGCCCCCGTCCACGAGGATCGAGTTTTCGGCCCGCCCCCGCGCCTCTTCGACAGCAGTGACCAGACGTGCCGAGCCGCCAAAGCACTTGCCCTCGGCATTGTCTTCCTCGCCGCAGGCGCTGTCATATTTGTTGATCGGCTCAAAGCGCGAGTGGAAATCGTTGGTGTGCAGAATGGTCAGCTTGTATTCGGCTGCCGCCATGCCGGCTGTCAGGCCCAGAACCGCGGCCGAGGCCAGAAAACGGGTGAACATCGTGTAACTCCCTGTGATTGACGGGCGCGATGGTGCGCCCTGCGCGACAAAGAGTCAAAGGGGGAAATCCAGCTTGATTCTAACCGCCGCGCGGGGCATCAGAACGCCATGCTGATTTACAAGATTTTTCGCGCCGACGAATGGGCGACCCTGCAGTCGCGCGGGGCGTCGGATGGTGCACCCATCGATGTGTCCGATGGCTATGTCCACTTTTCGACCGCCGAACAGGCGGCGGAAACCGCTGCCAAGCATTTTGCCGGGGCCCAAGGCCTGACCCTGCTGGCCTGTGACGCGGACGCGATGGGGGACGATCTGAAATGGGAGGTCTCGCGCGGGGGCGCATTATTCCCGCATCTCTATCGCCAGATTCGCATGTCCGATGTCGTCTGGGCCCGCGACCTGCCCTTTGACGGCCAAACCCATCAATTCCCGCAGGAGATGGAATGACACGCTTCGTCGACCCGGATCGTGCGCAGTTCGAGGCCTTCAAGGACCTGAATCGAGACGATCCGATCGAGATGCTGAACCTGGTCAAGTTCCGAACCACGGCGCTTTATCCGGCGGATCACGCTCTGGCAGATGCCGGGCTGACCGGAGCGCAGGCCTATCGCAATTACGGCGCGGAAACGGCGCCAATCCTTGTCCGCCTCAAGGCCTCTATCCTGTGGCGGGGCAGCTTCCAGACCACTCTTATCGGTCCGCAGGACGAGGCATGGGATGCGGTGTTCATCGCCCGCTATCCCACCGCTCATGCGTTTCTGGAAATGGTGACCGATCCCCTCTATCGCGCGGCTGTGATACATCGGCAGGCCGCCGTCGAAACCTCGCGCCTGATCCGGTGCGCGCCACAAGAAAAGGGAAGCTCGTTTTGCTGAAACTGGTCGAGAAGGTTGGGCTTGTCGCCCTGCACCGCTTTGGTCCCGAAACCGCGCACACACTATCGATCAAAGCGCTGTCGCATGGCCTTGCGCCGACAGCCGGTCTGGTCACGTCTGAACGGCTGCGGACCAGTATCGCCGGGCTGGACCTGCCCAACCCGGTGGGGCTCGCCGCGGGGTTCGACAAGAATGCCGAGGCGTTGGGCGCGCTGTCCCGCGCCGGGTTCGGGTTCATCGAGGTTGGTGCCGTCACGCCGCGCGCCCAACCCGGCAACCCCAAACCGCGCCTGTTCCGCCTGACCGAGGACGGCGCCGCCATCAACCGCTTTGGGTTCAACAATGACGGCATGGAGGTCGTCGGCCAGCGGCTGGCGCGACGCCCCAAGGATGCGGTGATCGGATTGAATCTGGGGGCCAACAAGGACAGCCACGATCGGCCCGGGGATTTCGTCAAGGTGCTGAACCATTGCGCCGCCCATCTGGATTTTGCCGTGGTCAACGTGTCTTCGCCCAACACGGAAAAGCTGCGTGAACTGCAAGGCAAGGCCGCGCTGAACGCCCTGCTGAGCAATGTCATCGAGACCCGCAATGCGCTGCCTCGCCCGATCCCGGTCTTCCTGAAGATCGCGCCGGATCTGACCGAGGCCGAGTTGCAGGACATCGCCGATGTCGCCCGCGAAACCGGCGTGGACGCGGTGATTGCCACCAACACCACCCTGTCGCGCGACGGCCTGCGCAGCGCTCAGAAGGATCAGGCCGGGGGGCTCTCCGGCGCGCCCCTGTTCGAGAAATCGACCCGCGTTCTGGCACAGCTCAGCCAATTGACGGGCCGAGAGGTTCCCCTGATCGGCGTCGGCGGTGTGGGGACTGCCGAACAGGCCTATGCCAAGATCTGCGCCGGGGCCTCGGCCGTGCAAATATACACGGCGATGGTCTATGGCGGGCTGTCTCTGGCCGCGGATATCGCCAAGGGGCTGGACGCGCTGCTGGTACGCGACGGGTTCTCGTCGGTTGCGCAGGCGGTCGGCAGCAAACGAGAGGACTGGCTGTGATCGAATACTGGCATAACCCCCGCTGCTCCAAATCTCGCGCCGGGCTGGCGTTGTTGCAGGACAACGGCGCGCAACCGGAGGTGCGCAAATATCTTGATGATGCGCCTTCGGCGGATGAAATCAGGGCGGTTCTGGCCAAACTGGGTATCCCGGCGATCAGCCTGATGCGCACGGGCGAGAAGGTGTTCAAGGAACTGGGTCTGACCAAAACCTCGCCGGACGAGACGCTGATTCAGGCGATGGCCGCGCATCCGATCCTGATTGAACGCCCTGTGGCCATTGCGGGTGACAAAGCCGCCATTGGCCGACCGCCCGAGAACCTGCTGGACCTGCTTTAGGCGATCTGCGCCTCCAACCTCGGGTACCTCCAGCCCAGCGTGACGCCGCGCGCGATGTTCAACACCATCAGCGCAGCCCAGAGCCCGTGATTGCCCATCGTGGGGACCAGCACGAACAGCGCCACCACGTAGATCGCAACCGACTGGATCATCGCGTTGCGCATGGCGCGGGTCCAGGTGGCCCCGATATAGATGCCGTCGAACATCCAACTGGCCACCCCGATCACCGGGGCAAGCGCAGCCCAGAACAGATAGTCCCGCGCAGCGCTTCGCACCTCGGGCGAGGTCGACATCAGGTCGATCAGCGCAGGCCCGGCCAGATAGAACAGCAGTCCCAGCGCTACCGCCCCGCCCACGCCCCATTGCGAGGCCATAACCGAGGCACGCCGGACCTTCAGCCGATCACGCGCGCCGACCGCGCCGCCGACCAGCGCCTCAGCCGAGAAGGCGAAGCCGTCCAACGCAAAGGCGGTGATCTCGAGGAATTGCAGCAGCACCTGGTTTGCGGCCAGATTCACGTCTCCTAAATCCGAGCCCACGAACAGAAACGTCGTGAACGCACCCGTCAGCAGGACCGAACGCACCATGATGTCGCCATTCACCTGCATCATCCGGCGCAGGCGGTTGGCGTCGAAAATGCGCGGCCAGTCCCGCCACTGTTTGCCGCCGAATGCGTCGCCACAAAGCCAGAGGCCCAGCGCCAGGCCGGTCCATTCTGCAATCAGGGTCGCGATGGCAACGCCCTCGACCCCCCAGCCGAGGCCCAGCACGAACCATAAATCCAGCACGATATTCAGCCCGTTCATCCAGACCTGCAGGATGAACACACCCCGCGTGCGCTCGACAGCGATCAGCCAGCCGGTCACCGCGTAAAGGGCGATGGTGGCAGGCGCCCCCCAGATACGGATTTCAAGATACGCGCGGGTCAGTCCCTCGACCTCGGCGCTGGCCGGGGACAGGGCAAAGGCCCCGAGGAAAACCCAGACCTGAGCGGCGATAAAGAACAGCCCCGCCGTGCCGCCCAGCAACAGGCCACGCATCAGCAGCGCTCCGGTCTCGGCCGTATCGCCCGCCCCGCGCGCCTGCGCGGCCAGCCCCGTGGTGCCCATGCGCAGGAAGCCGAAAATCCAATAGATCGTCGACAGGATCACCGCGCCCATGCCGACCGCACCGATGGGGGCCGCCTGCCCCATCTGGCCCACGACGCCGGTATCCACCGCCCCAAGGATCGGGACGGTCGCATTCGACAGCACAATCGGTAGCGCGATTTTCAGCACGCGCCGATGGGTGATGGGCGCGTTGGCGTCCTCCACGCTTAGGCCTGTGTCGAAGGCTGCGGCATCAGGAAATGACCCGTACCCTGCGCAAACAGCTTGGCGTGATTGTCCTGCCACGCCTCGACCCGGACCGAAGCATAGCGCCGTCCAGACCGGTTGATGAACGCCCGCGCATAGGCATCACGCGGCAGGCCCGAGCGCAGGTAGTCGACGGTGAAATCGATGGTCTTGGGAAAGCGGATGTTTTCGTCGGTCAGAATGTCCTCGGCATCGATCTCACCGCTTTCGATCCTTGGGAACATATGCTCCCAGCTCAGAGTGATGACGGCGGTGACTTCGAGAAAGGCCGCTGTCACGCCCCCGTGGATGGCGGGCAGAAACGGATTGCCGATCAGCTTTTCATCGAAATTCAAAACACCGGTCAGCTCATCCCCCCGCCGATCAAAGGTAATGTTCAGAAACCGGATATAGGGCACGCCTTCGACCAGCGCCGTCAGGGCGGCGTCGCGACGGTGCTTGACCACCTGCATGGGTTCGGGACGGGCGCGCGCCATGTCAGCTGCCCTCCACGGTGAACGCGCCCGAGGCGGTGGCGACCGGGCGCTCGCTGTCATCATCCGTTGCGGTTGCGCGTACGAAAGCCACGTTGCGGGTGATGTGATAGCAGGTGGCGCGGGTGCGGATGCTCTGCCCCGGCGTTGCGGCGCGCATATAGTCGATGCGCAGATCGATGGTGGCCGTGCCGCCCGGGGCGGATGGATGGCTCATCACCGCAGCACCGCAACAGGTGTCCAGCATTGCCGACACCGCGCCACCATGGATCACCCCGGTGCGAGGATCACCAATAAGCTGTTCGTTGTAGGGCATCGAGATTTCGGCCTCGCCCTCTCCGATATGGGTCAGGTCTAGCCCCAAGGCTCTGGCGTGCGGTATCGCCTCGATGAATTGCCGCGCTAATACTGTCTTGTCGACCATGGGGTTGGGTCCTGTCCTTCTATCTGCCCCTTTATGGGCCTGCCTCTGCATCAAGGGCAAGCCTGCCTGTTGCGCTTGCCGCAGCGACACCATAGGTTGCAGCCAAGGAGACCCCGAATGTCCGACACCCGTTTGTCATTCAAAGAAATGTGCGCCGAGTTCGACGTGACTCCACGCACCCTGCGCTATTACGAATACATTGAATTGCTGCAGCCTGACCGCGAAGGCCGGGCCCGGTATTATGGCCCACGCGAATGCGCCCGAATGAAGCTGATCCTGCGTGGCCGCAAGTTCGGTTTCCCACTGGAAGAGATTCGCCAGTGGCTGCTGATCTATGAAGATCAGGGCAACCAGGCGCAGATGGCGACCTTCATCGAGATGGCCGACCGCCAAATGGAAGAGCTGCGCCAGCAGCGGACCCAACTGGACGAGGCGATGGATGCGCTGCAGCAGTTGCGCGACCAGACGGTTGAACTTCTGAAATAGCCACCTGCCCCTACGGCAAGAAAATTACCTGAAATCGCCCCTTACGCGACCGGATGTTACGTCAACCTAGTTGTGACGCAGCGTCCGGATTACGTAAACGTCACTTGTGTGTTGTAAAACGTTCATCGACTGCGCAACTCAGTGCTCATGACGCCAGTGATGAGAGTTTACGACATGACCGAAGACCTGATGACCATACGTGAAATGTGCGAGACCTATGACGTCACGCCCCGCACCCTGCGGTTTTACGAGGCCAAAGAGCTTTTGTTTCCGATCCGCGAGGGTCAGAAACGGTTGTTTACCAAACGCGACCGCGCGCGCCTGAAGCTGATCCTGCGCGGCAAGCGCTTTGGCTTCAGCCTGGAAGAAATCCGCCAGCTGCTGGACCTGTATCATGTGGGCGACCAGCAGGTGACGCAGATGTCGCGCACCTATGAGATCGCCTGCGAACGTCTGGCCGACATGGAGTCGCGCCGCGAGGAACTGACGCAGGCCATCGACGAGTTGAAAGAGCAGTTGCGCTGGGGCGAGAAGGTTATCGCCTCGATGAAACAGGAAAAGAAGGCGGCTGAATAAGCCTGACCTTTCGGACATATGAATTAAGGGAGCTTCACATGCCCGTCTACACCGCGCCAACCAAAGATACTCAGTTCATTTTGCACGACGTTCTGAAGGTCTCGGAGTCCGACATTCCGGGCTACAATGAGCTTGATGCCGACTTCACAGGCGCCGTTCTGGAAGAGGCCGGCAAGGTGGCCACCAACGTGCTGCATCCCCTGAACGTGGTGGGCGACACCGAGGGCTGCCGGTTGGAAAATGGTGTGGTGTATACCCCCACGGGCTTCAAGGACGCGTTCGAGCAGATGAAGGAAGGCGGCTGGCCCGGTCTGGACATGCCCGAGGAATATGGCGGCCAGAACATGCCCTATGTCATCGGGACTGCCGTGGGCGAGATGTTCTCGGGCGCGAACCAGGCATTTGTGATGTATCAGGGCCTGACCCACGGCGCGGCCTCGGCGATTCTGGCGCATGGCACCGACGCGCAGAAGAACACCTATCTGCCCAACATGGTCAGCTGCGAATGGACCGGCACCATGAACCTGACGGAACCCCATTGCGGCACCGATCTGGGCCTGATGCGCACCAAAGCGGAACCGCAGGGCGACGGCAGCTACAAGATCACCGGTCAGAAGATTTTCATCTCGTCCGGTGACCACGACATGGCCGACAACATCATCCACCTGGTGCTGGCGAAAATCCCCGGCGGACCGGAGGGCATCAAGGGCGTGTCGCTGTTCATCGTTCCGAAGTTCATCGTGAACGAAGACGGCTCCTTGGGCGAACGCAACGGCGTGTCGGTCGGCAAGATCGAAGAAAAGATGGGCATCCACGGCAATTCGACCTGCGTCATGAACTATGACGAGGCGACCGGCTGGCTGCTGGGCGAGGAACACAAGGGCATGCGCGCCATGTTCACCATGATGAACGAAGCGCGTCTGGGTGTGGGCATGCAGGGCTTGTCTCAGGCCGAGGCTGCGTTCCAGAACGCCCTGGAATACGCCAAGGACCGGCTGCAGGGCCGCGATGTGACCGGCGTAAAGAACCCGGACGGCCCGGCCGATCCGCTGATCGTACATCCGGATATCCGCCGTAACCTGATGGATCAGAAAAGCTTTACCGAAGGCGGGCGCGCGTTCATCCTGTGGGGCGCGACCATGCTCGACAAGGCGCACCGGTCGGGTGACGCGGATGCGGACGGTCTGATCTCGCTGCTGACGCCGGTGATCAAGGGGTTCCTGACCGATCAAGGCTATGACATGACCGTTCAGGCGCAGCAGGTTTATGGCGGCCATGGCTACATCGAAGAATGGGGCATGTCGCAATACACCCGCGACGCCCGGATCGCGATGATCTATGAGGGCGCAAACGGCGTTCAGGCGCTGGACCTCGTCGGCCGCAAACTGGCACAGGATGGCGGCAAGCACGTCATGGCGTTCTTCGAGATGGTCAAAACCTTCTGCAAAGAGAACGGCGGCAAGGATGAGAGCTATGACAAGGCCTTTATCGAACCACTGAAAGCCGCGTCGAAAGATCTGCAGGCCGCGGGCATGTACTTCATGCAGGAAGGCATGAAGAACCCCAACAACGCGCTGTCGGGTTCCTATGACTTCATGCACATGTTCGGTCACGTTTGTTTGGGCCTGATGTGGGCGCAGATGGCCAAGGCCGCACAAGACGCGCTGGACGGCGGTGCCTCGGACAAAGAGTTCTACGAGACCAAGATCAACACCGGGCGCTTCTACATGGCCCGTCGCCTGCCCGCGACCGCCTTGCATCTGGCCCGCATCCAGACCGGCGCGGACACGGTAATGGCACTGGACGCGGCGAACTTCTGATCTCAAAGTCTGGGTTCGGGCCAGACGGCCCGGGCCTGCCCCAGAGGAGACACGATGCCCAAACGCTTTCGCATGACCCGCCGTTTTCCGGTTGCCATGACCGAGGACGGATATCGCAAACTCCGCGGGTTTGCCCGCGAGGCAGGGTTGGACGAAGGCGAGGCGCTGTCGTTTCTCTTCGAAAACTTCAACAGCGTGATTGATCATGACAACCTGACGCACAGGCTCCGCATCTTCAATTCCGAGTTGGAAGCCAGAAAGCGCTAAACGCACAATACGCCTTGGGAGGGGCGCGCACATGACCATCAAACTGCATTGCTTCGGAGAAAGCGGAAACAGCTACAAGGCAGCGCTGGCGCTTGAGATGTCGGGGTTGGACTGGGAACCGGTCTTTGTCGATTTCTTTAACGGTGCAACACGCACGCCGGAATACCGCAGCGAAGTGAACGAGATGGGTGAGGCTCCCGTCATGATCGACGGCGATTTCCGCACCAGCCAATCCGGCGCGATCCAGGCCTATGTAACCGAGAAATCCGGAAAGTTCGGCGGCAAAGATCGGGATGAGAATTATGAGATTTTCAGATGGGTCCTGTGGGATAACCACAAGCTCAGCTCGGTCGCGGGCCTGACCCGGTTTCTGGTCAACTTCCTGCCCGAGCAGCACCGCAACCCCGATGTTATCGCCTTCAACCAGGGCCGCTTGAAGGCTGCCTACCAAACGCTGAACGCGCACCTTGAGGGCCGCGACTGGATCGTGGGCGACGGCGTGACCAACGCAGATATCAGTTGTTGCGGATACCTGTATTACCCCGAGCCATTCGGCTTTGATCGCGCCGACTGGCCCAATATCGACGCCTGGCTGACGCGCCTCAGCGAACAACCCGGCTGGAAACACCCCTATGACCTGATGCCCGGCAACCCGTCGGATCGCGCTTGAGGAGACCCCAATGACCGAAGCCTATATCTATGACGCCCTGCGTACGCCGCGCGGCAAGGGCCGCAAGGATGGCAGCCTGCACGAGGTGACCTCGGTGCGCCTTTCCGCCCTGACCCTGAACGCGATGAAAGAGCGCAATAATCTGGAAGGCCACGCCGTTGAGGATGTGATCTGGGGCAACGTCACCCAAGTCATGGAGCAAGGCGGCTGTCTCGCGCGCTCGGCTGTTTTGGCGTCCGATCTGGATCAATCGATCCCCGGTCTGGCGATCAACCGGTTCTGTGCAAGCGGAATGGAGGCCGTGAACCTCGCTGCAAACCAAGTCAGGGGTGGTGCAGGCGAAGCCTATATCGCGGGTGGTGTCGAGATGATGGGCCGCGTGGCCATGGGCAGCGACGGTGCCGCGATTGCGGTGGACCCGACGCTGGCAATGGAGACCTATTTTGTGCCGCAGGGTATCTCGGCGGATATTATCGCAACCGAGTATGGCTTCAGCCGCGATGACGCGGATGCCTTGGCTGTTGAATCGCAAAAACGCGCGGCAGCTGCATGGGAAGACAACCGGTTCGAAAAGTCGGTGATCTCGGTCAAGGATCAGAACGGGCTGACCATCCTGGACCGCGATGAATACATGCGCCCCGGCACCGACATGCAGTCTCTGGGTGCTTTGAACCCGTCCTTCGCCATGATGGGCGAACAGATGCCCGGTTTCGACAAGGTGGCGCTGCTGAAATACCCGCATCTTGAGCGGATCAATCACATCCACCATGCGGGCAACAGCTCGGGCATCGTGGATGGGGCCGCCGCGGTTCTGATCGGCAACAAGGAGTTTGGCGAGAAATACGGCCTGAAGCCGCGCGCGCGCATCAAGGCGACCGCCAAGATCGGCACCGATCCGACCATCATGCTGACCGGACCGGTTCCTGTGACCGAGAAGATCCTCGCCGACAATGGCATGAAGATCAGCGATCTGGACCTGTTTGAGGTGAACGAAGCCTTCGCCTCGGTCGTGCTGCGCTTCCAGCAGGCGTTCGACGTCGATCCGGCGCTGGTAAACGTCAACGGCGGCTCGATCGCGATGGGGCACCCTCTGGGCGCAACCGGCGCGATGATCATCGGCACCCTGCTGGATGAGCTTGAGCGTCAGGACAAAGAAACCGGTCTGGCCACGCTGTGCATCGCGTCCGGCATGGGTGCGGCAACGATTATCGAGCGTGTCTGATGCCCAAGATTGATCTTTCCAAAATCCCGTTCCGAAACGGGTCCGGCTATCCCGGCAAACTGGCGCACGCTGGCGATGACCGTTACGTGCAACCCTTGGGCGACGCGAACGGTCTGACGCAATTCGGGGTCAATATCGTGCGGCTGGAGCCAAACGGCCTGTCCTCGCTGCGACACTACCACATGGAGCAGGACGAATTCGCCATCATGCTCAGCGGCGAATGCACCCTGATCGACGATGATGGAGAGCACCAGATGCTGCCCGGCGATTGTGCTGCGTGGCCCGCTGGTGAGGCCAATGGCCATCACCTTGTCAATAGAACCGACGCGCCCGCGACATTCCTTGTGGTGGGCACGCGAACCCCGACCGAGACCGGCTATTACAGCGACATAGACATGATGGTGAAGTTCGACCCCGACGGTTTTGCTTTCACCCGCAAGGATGGCAGTCCTTTGACGGCTGACCAGATTGGAGAAGACAATGACTGACTTCACTCTGACCAAAGACGCAGATGGCGTCGCCTTCATCACCTGGGACGCCCAGGGCAAATCCATGAACGTGCTGACCCGCGAGGCCTTTCAGGAGGTCAGCCAACTGATCGATCAGGCCCTGAACGATGATGAGATCAAGGGGATCGTCATCACCAGTGGCAAAGAAGGCTCGTTCGCAGGCGGCATGGACCTGAACACGCTGGCGACGATCCGTCAGGAAGCAGGGGATGAACCGGCGCAGGCGCTGTTCGACTTTGTCATGGGCGGCCACCACATCCTGCGCAAGCTGGAACTGGCGGGGATGGACCCCAAGACCCAAAAGGGCGGCAAGCCCGTGGCATGCGCCATCAACGGCACCTGCGCGGGGATCGGAACCGAGATCGCGCTGGCCTGTCACCACCGGGTCATGACCAGTAATCCGAAATCCAAGATCGGCCTGCCCGAGATCATGGTCGGCATCTTCCCCGGCGGCGGCGGCACCATGCGTTACAGCCGTATGGTGGGTGCGATGGCGGCAGCTCCGGTGTTGCTGGAAGGCAAGATGATGGACCCGAAGAAGGCCAAAGGCGCGCAGCTGATCGACGCGGTGGAGGATGATCCGGTTGCTGCTGCGAAGGAATGGGTTCTAAACGCCAAAGACGCCGATCTGGTCAAACCGTGGGACGCCAAGGGCTACAAAATGCCCGGCGGTGCACCCTACCACCCAGCCGGATTCATGACCTTCGTAGGCGCCAGCGCGATGGTGAACGGCAAGACCCAAGGGGCCTTCCCGGCGGCCAAGGCCCTGCTGAGCGCGATCTACGAAGGCGCACTGGTCGACTTCGACACCGCTCTGCGGATCGAGGCGCGGTGGTTTACCAATGTCCTGATGAACCCCTCCTCGTCCGCCATGATCCGGTCGCTGTTCCTGAACAAGGAAGCGTTGGAGAAAGGCGCGGTGCGGCCCAAGGATGTGCCTGATCAGCGGGTCAAGAAGATCGGTGTTCTGGGCGCGGGCATGATGGGGGCCGGTATCGCCTTGGTTTCGGCGCAGGCCGGGATGGAGGTGGTTCTGATCGACCGTGATCAGGCCGCCGCCGACAAGGGCAAGGCTTATTCCGAGACCTACATGGACAAGGGCATCAAACGCGGCAAAGCGACGGCCGAGAAGAAAGAGGCCCTGCTGGCACAGATCACCGCGACCCCCGATCTGGAGCATCTGAAAGGTTGCGATCTGATCATCGAGGCCGTGTTCGAAGACCCCGGCGTCAAGGCTGAGATGACCAGACGCGTCGAGGCGATCATCCCCGAGGATTGCATCTTTGCCTCGAACACCTCGACCTTGCCGATCACCGATCTGGCCAAGGCGAGCGTGCGGCCTGAACAGTTCATTGGCATCCACTTCTTCTCTCCAGTCGAGAAGATGTTCCTGGTCGAGATCATCAAAGGCAAGGAAACCGGTGATCGCGCCGTCGCCAAGGCGCTGGATTATGTGCGCCAGATCCGGAAGACGCCGATCGTGGTCAATGATGCGCGCTTCTTCTACGCCAACCGCTGCATCATTCCTTACATCAACGAAGGTGCGCGCATGATCACCGAGGGCGTCAGCCCCATCCTGATCGACAACGCCGCGCGTCAGCTTGGCTTCCCGGTGGGTCCGATCCAGTTGACGGATGAAACCTCGATCGATCTGGGGGCCAAGATCGCGCGCGCGACCAAGGCGGCGATGGGGAATGCCTATCCTGAAAGCCCCTCGGACGATCTGATCTTCTGGATGGAGGAACAGGGCCGTCTGGGTCGCAAGGCCAATGCCGGTTTCTTCGACTATGACGAGAAGGGCAAGCGCGTCGAATACTGGAAGGGGCTGCAGGACCAGTATCCGCTGGCCGAAGATCAGCCCGACCTGATCGAGGTGCAGGAACGTCTGATGTTCGCGCAGGTTCTGGAAGCGGTCCGAGCGCTGGAGGAAGGTGTTCTGGAAGACATCCGCGAAGGCGACGTGGGCGCGATCCTGGGCTGGGGCTTTGCGCCTTGGTCCGGTGGTCCGCTGAGCTGGCTCGATATCATCGGCACACCCTACGCCGCCGAACGGTGCGATCAACTGGCCGCAGCCTATGGCGAGCGTTTCACCTGCCCGCCGTTGCTGCGCGAGATGGCCGAAAGAGGCCAAAGCTTCTATGGCCGGTTCAACCCCGAAGCGCGGGCCGCATAAACACATTGATACAGGCGCATGACACCATGCGCCTGTACACCTAAAGTCAGGCCATCCATTCAGGCCGCAGAAACAGCACGGGTGCGTTCGGACGCCCCGGTCGGCCCGGTCGGCGTATCCCCGACGGGGGCCGGATCGGAAAGATCGGTTCCTGCGGAATAGGTGCGGGCAACGCACCCAACGGGTTGGCAAAAGGCGAAATATCGCCCTTGATTGCAACCGCATCGATCAGCAGGCTGGCATCCTCGGCATCGGCGACCTCATAGACGCTGGTCCGCCCCACCGCTCCGATCATCCGCCCCGAGGGGCAATAGGCCTGAAACCCGCCTTCGATGAAAACCACCTCATCCTCATCGAAGAACAGCGACGTTACATCGAATGTCTGCGCCGGTGCCTGCGACTGCAGACGCCCCACACCGCTGAGCATCCGGGCGGGCACGATCGAGATCCCCTCGACCCCCAGCCCCAGCTTGCCCTGATCCAGCGCCATGCCCTGTTCCGGCATCAGCCAGACGGGCCGCCCGTTGTAGGCCGCGCGTGACGGGACAAGCACCGGCAGGTGCTCGGCCCGCCGCTCGTCCCCCGGCACCACGATGCGGTCGACGCAAACGCGCCGCACCTCCCGAAATCCATGATCCAGCGTCCGTACCAGATCACCCGCAACCAGCGTTTCGACCGGCTTCCAGCCGCCGGTGGTTGCAACCTTGGTTCCATGCAGCAAACCACCGCGGCGCGCTGACACAGACTTCCCCGAAAAGGCCTCTTGGCCTCTGTCTTCACGTTTCGAATACCCCGAAACACTCACTACTTCCAACACGTGCCGTCCCCCTTTTGGCACCTTCAAACAAACAGAAGGGTCCAACCGTTGTGCCTTACGAGGACTTAGTTTCGCCACATTTGAGGCCAAATCGGGCCAATTTCGCCGCATTTAACGCTCAATCCGCAAACAAACTCACGCGCCAGATCAGCTTTGAGCGCGCTACGGAAACGATCATCATCAAATTCATTAACAAAACCGGCAGCGAATCCCGGCGGCCCGGCCTTGATAGGCGGCCCGCGCCAAATTCGCCCCGCCAGACGGTTAGAGGTTTGCGCCACGGGAATTCAGCATGTTAAGCTTGCCGCAAAATAATATTCGAGCAGCCTTACCCGATGACCGCACTCAAACAGTACCAGCGGATCGAAGCCACCGGTCTGTGGCGCGCCACGCCCGACGAGCAGCGGCGCGAGGTTGTGGTGTCGATTGGCGAGGCCACGCTGACCATCTCGGACTTCAATGACCGGGCGCTGACCCATTGGTCTCTTGCTGCGCTGGAACGGCAAAACCCCGGCGCATATCCCGCGATCTTCAACCCCGATGGCGACCCCGGCGAGACGCTCGAGCTGCCGGAATCCGAGACCACGATGATCGACGCCATCGACCGGCTGCAACGCGCCATCGATCGGTCGCGCCCGCATCCCGGGCGTCTGCGCTGGCTCAGCGTTGCAGGCGTTGTCCTGGCTGTTGTCGTCCTGCTGCTGCTGTGGCTGCCCAGCGCATTGCAGCGCCATGTTGTCGCCGTCGTCCCCGAAATCAAGCGGCAAGAGATCGGCGACACGATCCTGCACCGGATCGAGCGGGTGTCGGGCAAGGCCTGCACCTCGACAGATGCGCAGGACTCGCTGGACCGGCTGGCGCGCAGAACGGGCGTGCGGCAGATCGTGATCCTGCCCGCTGGTTTGCCCGACAGCCTAAGCCTGCCGGGCGGCACCGTCCTGCTGAACCGGGCGTTGGTCGAGGATCACGAGGACCCCGCCGTCGCAGCGGGTTACGTGATCGCAGCGCGGGCACGAGCAGCGCAGCGCGATCCGCTTGATGACCTGCTGGACCGGACCGGCCCCACCGCCGCCTTCCGCCTGCTGACCACCGGCGAACTGACGCCGGACATCGTGGATGCCTATACCGAAGAGGTGCTGTCCCAACCGCGCCCTGCGATCACCGATGGCGACCTGCTGGCGATGTTCGCGCAAGCCGCCCTGCCCTCGACCCCCTATGCCTATGCGCAGGACATAACGGGCGAGACGGTTCTGGGCCTGATCGAGGCCGACCCGATGGCGGGCCGGACCCTCGAACACGTCTTGCCGGACCGCGACTGGGTTCGGCTGCAGAATATCTGCGGGCAATAGTGCTTATTTGGTGCCAAACATCCGGTCTCCGGCATCGCCGAGGCCGGGCATGATATACCCCTTCGAGTTCAGCTCACGGTCCAGCGCCGCCGTGACGATATGCACATCCGGATGCGCCTCTTTCATCCGCGCCACGCCTTCAGGTGCAGCCAGCAGGCAGAGGAACCGGATATCCACCGCGCCCGCCTGTTTCAGCAGATCAATCGCCGCGGCCGAGCTGTTGCCGGTGGCCAGCATCGGATCAACGGCAATCACCAGCCGATCCTTCAGCCCCTCGGGGGCCTTGAAGTAATACTGAACCGGTTTCAGCGTCTCTTCATCGCGGTAAAGCCCGACAAAGCCCACACGGGCCGAGGGGATCAGTTCCAGCACCCCGTCCAGCATCCCGTTCCCGGCCCGCAGGATCGACACCAGCGCCAGTTTCTTGCCCGCCAGAATGGGCGCGTCCATCTCCTCCATCGGGGTTTCGATGTGGCGGGTGGTCAGCGGCATCTCGCTCGTGACCTCATAGGCCAGCAGCAGCGTGATCTCACGCAAAAGCTGCCGGAACACGGCGGTCGAGGTGCCCTTGTCCCGCATGAGCGTCAGTTTGTGCTGCACCAGCGGGTGGTCGACGACGGTCAGATGTTCGCTCATGAGTTCTCCAGTCTTTTCTTGACCCGCGCGCGGGTGTCTTCATCACAGAATGCCGCGTTCAGGGCGTTCTGGTTCAATTCGGCAAAGTCTTCGGCCTCCCAGCCGAAGGCTGCGGCCAACATCTCATATTCGCGGCGCATTGTGGTGTGGAAAAACGGCGGGTCATCGGTTGAGACGGTGACCTTTACGCCCGCATCGCGCAGCTTGGCAATCGGATGGGCGGCAAAGTCGGGGAACAGACCCAGCACCACGTTCGAACCCGGACAAACCTCAAGCGTTACATCCCTATCGATGACTTCGCGGATCAGATCGGGGTCTTCAATGGCGCGCACGCCGTGCCCGACCCGTTCGACCCCCAGATCACGAATGGCATCCCGCACACTGTCCGGCCCACCGAATTCTCCGGCATGGGTGGTAAGGCGCAATCCGGCCTCGCGGGCACAATCAAAGGCCCATGCGAAATCGCCTTGCGTATGGACGCCTTCGTTGCCGCCCATGCCAAAGCCGGTGATCCAGTCGCCAGCCGTCTCAGCGGCACAAAAGGCGCTGCGCTTGGCCTGCTCGGGGCCGAAATGGCGCACGCAGGTCACGACCCCGCGCAGGGTGATGTCGAACTTGCGCTCGGCCTCGTCCGCAGCATCCTGAACGGCGGTCAGATAGTCCCGCCACGCATGCAGATCGCCACCGCCGCAGAAGTCGGGGCTGAGGAAGGTCTCGGAGTAGACCACGCCATTCGACGCGCTTTCTTCGAGGATCGCCAGCGTCAGGCGGCGGAAATCTTCGGGCGACTTCAGCACTTCGCAGGCCGCCTCATAGACGCTGAGGAAATGAGCGAAATCGCGGAAGTCGTAGGAGCCATCGGGCTTGAATATCCCGCTGAGATCCACTTTCTTTTCATGCGCCAGCTGGCGGATAAAAGCGGGCGGGGCCGCGCCTTCGTGATGCAAGTGCAGTTCGATCTTGGGCAGGTCGGCAACGGTCATAGAAAGCTCCGCCCCGGTCCTTGCGCGGGGATGTTCAGATGGTGCGCGATACTGGCAGCGACATCGGCAAAATTGATCTGGCCGATCTCGCCAGCACCCTGCCCGGCCACCAGCACCGGCACCTGTTCGCGCGTGTGATCGGTCCCGGTCCAACTGGGGTCATTGCCGTGATCTGCGGTCAACAGCATCAGGTCCCCTGGGCGCAGCTTTTGCAGGATCACCCCGATCTCACGGTCGAACCATTCCAGCGCGCGGGCATAGCCGCTGATATCGCGGCGGTGACCATAAAGGCTGTCGAATTCGACGAAATTGGCAAAGGTCAGGCTCCCTTCTTCGGCCTCATTCACCAGATCGGAGAGATGCCGCATCAGGTCTGCATCCGAACCTTTGCGCAGCGTATCAATCCCCTGCAACGAGAAGATGTCGCCGATCTTGCCCACCGCATGAACGCGATGGCCAGCGTCCTGCGCCCAGTTCGTCAGCACCGGCGCGGGCGGCAGGATGGCGAAATCCTTGCGGTTGGTGGTGCGGGTAAACCCATCCTCAGCCGATCCCACGAAGGGCCGCGCAATCACGCGCCCCACTTTCATCTCATGCAATTGCGGCGCAAGCGTTCGGCACATCTCCAGCAGCCGGTCGAGGCCAAAGCTCTCTTCATGCGCGGCAATCTGGAATACGCTGTCGGCAGAGGTATAGCAGATCGGCCAGCCGGTGCGCATATGCTCGGCTCCGAGGTCGGCGATGATGGCAGTGCCCGATGCGTGACAATCGCCGAGGATTCCGTCGGTTCCTGCAGCCTCGGCAGCGGCCCGGCTGAGATCATCGGGGAATGCGGGCTTGGTGTCTGGGAAATAGTGCCAGTCCCACGGCACTGGCAAACCCGCCAGTTCCCAATGGCCCGAGGGCGTGTCCTTGCCCGGCGAGTATTCCCGCGCACAGCCCCAGAGACCCGTTGGCGTGGCGTCCAGCCCCGGTGTTTCATCGCCCGAGGCCAGCCGCACCGCAGCCCCCAATCCCAGCGCATCGAGATTGGGTAAATGCAAAGGGCCCGAACGCCCGTCCTCGGCGCGTCCCTCAGCGCAGGCCTGCGCGATATGGGCCACCGTGTTCGCGCCGGTATCCGGTGCGGTGCCGTTGAAGAACTGATCGGCATCCGGTGCGCCGCCGATACCGACCGAGTCCATCACCACAAGGACAGCGCGGCTCATGCGCTGATCCTTTCATGCACATGCGGCGGCTGGTCCACGGGCGTATCGCTGATCGTCACGGCGTTCAGCACCGCCTGCGACGCCTGCCGCGCTGCGTCTTCGCGTGCGGCATGGACCACGGCCAGCGGTGCGCCTTTCTGGACCTTCTCGCCCAACCGTAAGATGCCGGACAATCCGACCGCCGGGTCAATCTCATCGCTTTCGACCTGACGCCCGCCGCCCAGCGCAACCACGGCAAGGCCCAGCGCTTCGCCATCAATGGCCGCGATATAGCCATCGTGTGGCGCGGGTACTTCCTGAATCACGTTGGCCTCGGGCAGGAACCGCGCCCATGTGTCGACGAAATGCACCGGACCGCCGACAGCGGCCATCATCCGGCCAAACCGTTCTGCGGCGCGGCCGTCACGGATTACTTCGGCGATCTGCGCCGTGCCCTCTTCAACCGAGGCGCACATTCCTGCATCCGCCATCAACACCCCGCCCAGTTCGGCAGAGATATGGGCCAGAGGCGAGTCCTGTCCGCTGGTCATGACCTGCATCACCTCGGCCACTTCCAGCGCATTGCCCAGCGCCGGGGCAAGCGGTTGGTTCATATCGGTGATCACCGCCGAGGTCTTGCACCCTGCCGCATTGGCCGTCTCGGTCAGCGCCTGCGCCAGCCTGCGCGCATCGTCGAGCGTTTTCATGAACGCACCGCTGCCCACCTTGACGTCCAGCACCAACGCATCGGGACTGGCCGCCAGTTTCTTGGACAGGATCGACGCCGTGATCAGATCGAGGCTTTCCACCGTCGCCGTCACATCGCGTATCGCATAGAGCCGCTTATCCGCAGGCGCGATCTGCCCCGTGGCCCCCACGATCGCGGCGCCTGTGTCTTTCAGGACCTGCGTCAGACGGCTTTGACCGATCTGGGTTGTCACGCCGGGAATAGCCTCAAGCTTGTCCAGCGTGCCGCCGGTATGGCCCAACCCGCGCCCCGAGATCATCGGCACATAGGCCCCGCATTCCGCCAGCGCAGGGGCCAGAACGAGGCTGACGCAATCCCCGACCCCGCCGGTGGAATGCTTGTCGATCACCGGGCCGTCCAGATCCCAGCGCAGCACCTCACCACTGTCGCGCATGGCACGGGTCAGGTCAGCCCGCCCCTGCGCGCCCAGCCCGCCCATGCAGACAGCCATGGCAAAAGCCCCCGCCTGCGCATCACTGACGCCTCCGTCCGCAAGGCCCTGCGCGAACCAGTGCAGTTCCTCGCCCGAGGGCACCTCGGACCGGCGCAGCTTGGCAATGATCGAGCGGGCGTCCATTCAGTTGCCTTCCATATGCGCTGCCCCAAAGGCACCGGGCAGCAGATCAGCAATCGTGGTGCGGGTTTCGACGCCGTCGACAGTTGCCATCGTGACCACAACATCGCCTTTGCCGAATTCGGCCAGTTTCTGGCGGCAGCCGCCACATGGCGGCACCGGCTGTGGGCTGCTGGCGACCACGTAGACCTCGGTCAGTTCGGTCTCGCCTGCGGCGACCATAGCGGCTATGGCCCCGGCCTCGGCACAGGTGCCTTCGGGATAAGCGACGTTCTCGACATTGCACCCGGAATAAACAGCGCCCGATCCTGACCGGATCGCGGCCCCGACCTTGAAATTGGAATAAGGTGCATGGGCGTTTTTCCGAACGGCGCGCGCGGCATCTTTCAGAGACATGGGCGATTCCCGATTTTTGATCACTTGGTCAGAATACAGCACCCTAAAGGAAATCGCCCGGGAATTTAAAGCCCCTGGGCGCGGTTATCCACAGGCTTCTAGCCCAGCGTGGTGTTGAACGTGCCGGGCAACGTGACCTCAAGTAGTTCGATGTCATCCGAAGGGTCAGACAACCGGGTCCGCATACCCGGCGGAATTACAAACGCATCGCCCTGTTCCAGCCGGAATGGGTCGCGCCGCTCGCCCTCCAACGTCACCTCGCCGTTCATCACAAAGGTGAAGTGAATATCCGTGTCATGGCTGGCCCACTCCGGGTCGCCCTGCCCTCGGCGCACAACCTGCACCCCGGCGACGCCCTTGGTGTTCTCGGCAATCGTCGTGTCGCGACATATGTAACCCGGCAGGCGGAAGGGCACCCATTCGGCATCCTTGGCCTTATTGTATACAAACCGTTGCCCCTGCCATTCGCGATCCGGGCGATAATGCGGGGTGGGCAATTCCATCTGATGGTCGATCTCGGTCACATGCTCGGCGGGCACTCCGATCTCGATCACCTGCACGTTGTCCGAGGCTTCCAGGACCCGGTGACGGATTTCCGGCGGTTGGATAAAGCAATCCCCGGCTGTCAGGCGCATCTTGTCGCCCTGATCCTCATAGACCACGTCGACCCAGCCATGGATGCAAAAGATCAGCTGAAACCCGACCTTGTGAAAATGCACCATATCCGGCACCGGGCCGCCATCCGGGATGCGGATATGGCTGGCAATGATCGAGCCGCCCAGCCGATCCGGCACCAGATCGCGATAATGCATCCCTGCGCGCCCGATGATCCACGGGGCCTGATCCTTGAGGCGGCGCACCACATAGGAATGCACCGTCTCGGGCATCACCATCGGCGGGTTCAGTTCCTCAATCTCGACCCGCGTGCCATTCGGCGCAACAAGGCTGCGCTGACCATCGGCAAACCCGTCCGGATCCTCGGTCAAAATGCGCAAGGTCCCTGCACCCTCGGGCGCGTCCTTTTCGATCCGCAGCCGCAGACCATGCCCCGAAAACACCGCCACCCGAGGGTCGTCGGCCGGATAGATCATATCCATCCGCATCCCCAGAACCTTGGTGTAAAACGGGATGTCGTCGCGCAGTTCCTGTGTTGGAAGGCGAATCTCAGCGCGTGTCTGGCTTTCGGTCGAGGTCATTTGGCATCTCTTCGGTCTTCGATTTTGGCCATCCGATCAGAACCGCAGCCAAAATGCCAACCGAAAAATACATCTCGAGCGTTTCTTCCAGAACAAATAACCGCGTCGCCATCGTGGCCGAGAGGCCGGCGTCGAAAAGGCCGCTCACCTCTTCAAGAAGCTGCGCAATCACCGCAACTGTCCCCGCCAGCAGAAAGATCAGCATGAACGGAGCCCTCTGCCTCAGCGCACGCCAGCCGTTGGGAATGCCATGCCAGACAACGCCCCCAACCACGATCACCGCTAGGACGATCCGGACCACCGTCATATCCAGTGCAGTATCCAGACCATTCAGCAAAGTGAATGGCAGGCTGCCTTCGGCATAGATGTCGGCCTCTAGCTCACGTTCGGCCAGCAGAAGGCAGACAAGGCCAATGTAAAGACGCGTAATCCCGCGATACCGGACAAGCGCCGCCAGCCCCGCAGCAAACAGGGCAGCAGCCGAGAGGGTCTCGATCAGCCCCCCTTCCTGATTGAACACCGATGCCTGCCGGGGCCAGATCGCTGCGGCACATATGAACAAGACGGCCAAAGCCAGCCCCACCCGGATGGCCGAGTGGCCCCAGCCAGCCGACGCCGATCGGGCAAGGCCGGTCGGCTCTGCTTGGGATTCATCTTTATAGCTCATGCTCGGGGCCTTGCCGCTTGTTGAAATCGCGGTGATTTTCGGAATTTGCGGAACGTAATAGTTTTGTGACAGAATTCAATAAACGTATCCGTGAGGCAGAACCTGACGTAGCGTAGCCAAGCCGCGAAAAATGGTTTAACGATCAAACAAATTCTGAAACGGAGTTGAATCGCCGATGTCTGACACACCCAGCCTGCGGCAGGCCGCCCTTGAATATCACGCCCATCCCAAGCCCGGAAAGCTCGAGATCAAAGCCACCAAGCCCATGGCCAATGGCCGGGATCTGGCCCGCGCCTACTCGCCGGGCGTGGCCGAAGCCAGCCTTGAAATCAAGGCCGACCCGGCCAATGCCGGGCTTTACACATCGCGCGGGAATCTGGTGGCTGTCGTCTCGAACGGCACCGCGGTTCTGGGGCTGGGCAATATCGGGGCCCTGGCCTCGAAGCCGGTGATGGAAGGCAAGGCGGTCCTGTTCAAGAAATTCGCGAATATCGACTGTTTCGACATCGAGGTCGATCAGCCCGACCCCGAAAAGCTGGCCGAGATCGTCTGCGCGCTGGAACCGACCTTCGGCGCGATCAACCTCGAAGACATCAAGGCGCCCGACTGTTTCATCGTTGAGAAAATCTGCCGCGAGCGGATGAACATCCCCGTCTTCCACGACGACCAGCACGGCACCGCCATCGTTGTCGGTGCCGCGGCCAAGAACGCGCTGCATGTGGCGGGCAAGAAGTTCGAGGATATCAAGATCGTCTCGACCGGTGGCGGCGCGGCGGGCATTGCCTGCCTCAGCATGTTGGTCAAGTTGGGCGTCAAGCGCGAGAATATCTGGCTGTGCGACATTCACGGGCTGGTCTACGAAGGCCGCGCCGAAGATATGAACCCGCACAAGGATCAGTTCGCGCAGAAAAGCGACCTGCGCACGCTGGACGATGTCATCGGCGGTGCCGATCTGTTCCTGGGGCTCAGCGGTCCAAATGTGCTCAAGCCGGAAATGGTTGAGAAGATGGCCAGCCGTCCGATCATCTTCGCGCTGGCCAACCCCACGCCCGAAATCCTGCCACAGGCCGCACGCGAGGTTGCACCGGACGCCATCATCGCAACAGGCCGCAGCGATTTCCCCAATCAGGTGAACAACGTTCTGTGCTTCCCTTTCATCTTTCGGGGCGCGCTGGACGCCGGTGCGACCGAGATTAACGATGCCATGCAGATCGCCTGCGTCGACGGCATTGCTGAAATGGCCCGGGCCACCACCAGCGCCGAAGCCGCCGCAGCCTATAAGGGCGAGCAGCTGACCTTTGGCCCCGACTACCTGATTCCGAAACCGTTCGATCCCCGCCTTGTGGGCGTGGTGTCCTCGGCGGTGGCAAAGGCCGCGATGGAAAGCGGCGTTGCCAAACACCCGATCGACGATCTTGAAGCCTATCGGGAACGCCTGAACCAGACCGTGTTCAAATCCGCGCTGCTGATGCGGCCCGTGTTCGAGGCCGCCGCGGCCGCCTCGCGCCGGATCGTCTTTGCCGAGGGCGAAGACGAACGTGTCCTGCGCGCGGCACAGGCCATTCTGGAAGAGACCACCGAGACGCCGATCCTGATCGGGCGGCCTGACGTGATCGAAAAGCGCTGCGAACGGCTGGGGCTGGTGGTGCGGCCCGGTCAGGACTTTCAGATCGTCAACCCGCATAACGACCCGCGATATTACGACTATTGGAATTCCTATCACCAACTCATGGAACGCCGCGGTGTGACGCCCGATCTGGCGAAGGCCATCATGCGCACCAACACCACGGCGATTGCCGCTATCATGGTGCATCGCGGCGAAGCCGACAGCATGATCTGCGGCACCTTTGGCGAATATCGCTGGCACCTCAACTATATCGAACAGGTTCTGGACGATGGTGATCTGCGTCCGCACGGCGCGCTTTCGCTGATGATCCTTGAGGACGGCCCCCTGTTCATCGCTGACACCCATGTGCGCCAGCTTCCTACACCCGCGGAGCTGGCCGAGGCCACCGTCGGGGCGGCCCGCCACGTGCGGCGGTTCGGGCTTGAGCCGAAGATCGCGTTCTGTTCGCAATCGCAGTTCGGCAACCAGGCCGAAGGCTCTGGCAAGCGGCTGCGGGCGGCGCTGGATATCCTCGATTCCGAGCCCCGCGACTTCATCTATGAGGGCGAGATGAACCTGGATGTGGCTTTGGACCCGGAGCTACGAGCGCGCATCTTCCCCAACTCGCGCCTGCAGGGTGCCGCGAATGTTCTGATCTTCGCCCACGCCGATGCTGCCAGCGGCGTGCGCAACGTGCTGAAGATGAAAGCCAGCGGATTGGAGGTCGGGCCCATCCTGATGGGTATGGGAAACAAGGCCCATATCGTGACCCCATCCATTACCGCGCGGGGTCTTCTGAACATGGCCGCAATCGCCGGGACGCCGGTTGCGCATTACGGATAGATCCAGCCATCAGAGCAAAGCCACGGAACGGCATGACCGGGCATCCATTCGGGTGCCCGGTTTGATTCTCTGCGCAGGTGTCACCGGTTTCAGCGAAAGTTTGCAGTTTTGCAGAACATGGAGTTTTGCGCTGCAAATGCCAGTCAACACGAGGTATTTGCAAAAATTTGCACCCCGGATCGCAACATTCTGCAAAGATTTTGCGATAAACTGACGCGCCGTCATTCGCATTGCTTGTCCGGTGCTCCCGAGATGCCTAACAAACTGCAAGGGAATTTCAGGAGGAGGCCGCAATGGCGTATCAGGACGTTTACGAAAGCTGGAAATCGGACCCCGAGGCGTTCTGGATGGCGGCTGCGAAAGGGATTGACTGGATCAAACCTCCGACCAAGGCCCTGTTTGACGACAACGCGCCGCTTTATGAGTGGTACAGTGACGCCAAGGTCAACACCTGCTGGAACGCGGTTGACCGGCATGTCGAAAATGGCCGCGGCGAACAGACCGCGATCATCTATGACAGCCCGATCACGCATACCAAACGCGAAATCTCATATGTTGAACTGCGCAACCGGGTTGCCAATCTGGCTGGCGCGCTGCGGGCCAAGGGCATCGAAAAGGGCGATCGGGTCATCATCTATATGCCGATGATCCCCGAAGCGCTTGAGGCGATGCTGGCCTGCGCCCGCCTGGGCGCCGTGCATTCGGTCGTGTTCGGCGGTTTTGCCAGCAACGAGTTGGCGGTGCGCATTGACGACGCCAAGCCCAAGGCGATTATCGCCGCGTCCTGCGGGATGGAGCCGGGGCGGGTCGTGCATTACAAACCCCTGCTCGACGGGGCCATCGACCTGGCCAGCCACAAGCCTGATTTCTGTGTGATCTTCCAGCGCGAACAGGAGGTCGCGAAACTGGTCGAGGGGCGGGACGTCAACTGGCACGGCTTCCAGTACGGCACCGAACCTGCCGATTGCGTGCCGGTGGACGGCAACGATCCGGCCTATATCCTTTACACCTCGGGCACGACCGGCGCACCCAAGGGCGTGGTCCGCCCAACCGCGGGTCATCTGGTGGCGCTGAACTGGACGATGAAGAACATCTATAACACCGATCCGGGCGATGTGTTCTGGGCGGCCTCGGATGTGGGCTGGGTCGTGGGGCATTCCTATATCTGCTATGCCCCCCTGATCCACGGCAACACCACCATCGTGTTCGAGGGCAAGCCCGTCGGCACCCCCGACGCGGGCACCTTCTGGCGCGTGATTTCCGAGCATAAGGTCAAAAGCTTCTTCACCGCCCCCACCGCCATCCGGGCCGTCAAGCGCGAGGATCCCAAAGGCGAGTTGCTGGCAAAATACGACCTGTCCGGCCTGAAGGCCGTGTTCCTGGCGGGCGAACGCGCCGATCCCGACACGATCACCTGGATGCAGGACGCGCTGAAGGTGCCGGTGATCGACCACTGGTGGCAGACCGAAACTGGCTGGGCCATCGCCGGAAACCCGCTGGGGATCGAAGAACTGCCGATCAAGCTGGGCTCGCCCGCGAAACCGATGCCGGGCTACGAGGTGCATATCCTCGATGAAGGCGGTCACGAGGTCAAAGCCGGAGAGCTGGGCGCGATTGCCGTCAAGCTGCCGCTGCCTCCGGGTACCCTGCCGACCCTTTGGAACGCAGAAGCCCGGTTCAGGAAATCCTATCTGGATCATTTCCCCGGTTACTATGAGACCGGCGACGCGGGAATGATTGATGAGGACGGCTATCTCTACATCATGGCGCGTACCGATGACGTGATCAACGTCGCGGGCCATCGCCTGTCGACCGGCGGGATGGAAGAAGTTCTGGCCGCCCATCCCGATGTTGCCGAATGCGCCGTGATCGGGGTTTCGGATCAGTTGAAGGGCCAGATGCCGGTCGGGTTCCTGTGCCTTAACGCGGGTTCGGACCGCAACCATGACGATGTGGTGACCGATGTGGTCAAGATGGTCCGCGACAAGATCGGCCCCGTCGCTGCGTTCAAGAAGGCGGTTGTGGTGGACCGGTTGCCCAAGACACGGTCGGGCAAGATTCTGCGCGGAACCATGGTGTCGATTGCCGATGGCAAGGAATACAAGATGCCTGCAACGATTGACGATCCGGCCATTCTGGACGAGATCACCTCGGCGCTGCGTACGATCGGGTATGCGCAGTAAAGTATGCGGTGCGCCTGACGGCGCGCCCGATTTGCGCTGACGCGCCTGTGCGAGGCTCTGCCTCGCGCTCCGGGATATTTTTGGCCAGATGAAGGTTCCCCGGTTTGCGGGCCTTGTCATTGGGGTTTGTCCGCCGCAGGTTGATGCGGGGAGGACGAACATGACGGATAAGGATATCTGGCGGCTGAGTGCGACAGAATTGGCCGCGCTGACCCGCGGGGGCGATCTGAGTGCAGAGGACGCGGTTCGGGGCGCGTTGGACCGGATGGATCAGGTGAACCCGGCCCTGAATGCGGTGGTTGAGGAGCTGAGCATTGAAGCGCTGGAGCGGGCCCGGGCGCTGGATCATGCGCGCGCGGGTGGTGCTACAGCAGGGCCGCTGCACGGGGTGCCGGTTACGATCAAGGTCAATGTCGATCAAAAGGACCATGCCACCACAAACGGCGTTGTTGCGCTGCGGGATGCCATTGCGCCCGATGACGCGCCGGTGGTTTCGAACCTGCAACGGGCGGGTGCCGTTGTGATCGGGCGCACGAACACGCCCGAGTTCTCGTTTCGGGCCGATACGGACAATATCCTTTACGGGCGGACGCATAACCCTTGGGGAGGCCATATCTCGCCAGGTGGATCATCCGGCGGGGCTGGGGCTGCTGTCATGGCCGGAATCGGTGCGTTGGCTCACGGCAATGATATCGGCGGCAGTCTGAGATTTCCGGCGGCAGCCAACGGCGCGGTTACGGTCAAGCCGGGGCTGGGGCGTGTGCCGGCGTGGAACCCGAGCCAGAAGGTCGAGCGCGGGCTGCTGGCCCAGTCGATGTCGGTTCAGGGGCTGATCACGCGGTCGACCGCCGATCTGCATCTGTCGATGCCATCCTTGATCGCGGGTGATCCGCGCGATCCGTTTCACGTTCCGATGCCATGGCGCGGGGCAACGCTGGACAGCCCCGTCAAGGTGGCGTTCACGAAGAATACGTTTGGGTATGAGCTTCACCCTGATGTGGACAAGGCGCTGGATACGGCGCGGGAGGCGTTAGCCGACGCCGGTTATCTGGTGACCGAGATCGACCCGCCGGATGTGTTCAAATGCGGGCGGCTGGGCTATCGCGCGTTGATGGGCGAAGTGCTGACGCTGATGAAAGATGATATCGAGGCGGCTGGTTCGCAGACGATACAGGATATCTTTGAGGTATATTTTCAGGAATTCCCGCCAATCACCGGCCCCGAGTTGATTCAGGCGCTGGCGCAACGCAGCCATTATGCCCGCGAATGGTCGCTGTTCCTTCAGGACTATCCACTGGTTCTGTCCCCTTTCCTGCCGCAGCCGTTCTTCAAGCCGGACCGCGATACCGAAGGGCCAGAAGGCGTGCATGAAGTGCTGGGCTGTGCGGTCTATTCCTATGCCATGAATTTCCTCGGGCTGCCCGCCGCCAGCGTTCCGGCGCGGCTGGCTGATCTGCAAAACGGTCCGCAGCCGATCAACGTCCAGATCACAGCCCGGCGCTGGCGTGAGGATATGGCGGTCGACGCTACCGCAGCGATTGAGGAACGGGTCGGCCAGATGGCTCCTATCCTTTGGGATAAGATGGCGTCAGGCACATAGATGTAAAAAATAGACCCCGGGGTTTTGTGCCCGGGGTCCGCATACTAAAATATGCCCGGATATTTGATGACGAGCGTAGCACCACCCACCCTCGCCAGCGCGGAAACTGCGCAATCATTCGAAAACACCGTTAGATGGCCACTCACTTCCACCTTGGCGTGTTCTCCGGGCCCTTTGAAGTTAACAAATGGTTGCGCGCACGCCTGTGAACTGGTTCACACAAATGGCATGAATTCTCTTGAACCACTCACGTTTACGTGAATTGCTCGGAGATCAGCCGTTCTTCCAGACCGTGCCCGGGGTCGAACAGAATGCGGTGCTGCACGCTGGGTTCCGACCTGATCTCGACCCAGTCGACGCCGGGAAAGGATACGGAATCGGCTGCGACGATGACGGGGCGCTTGTCGGGCTCGATCACCTCGAACCTGACCTTTGCCATCTTGGGCAGCAACGCCCCGCGCCAGCGACGGGGGCGGAAGGCGGCGATCGGTGTCAGGGCCAGAACATCCGCGCCGATGGGCACAATGGGGCCATGGGCTGAGTAATTATAGGCCGTCGACCCCGCCGGGGTGGACAGCAGCGCGCCATCGCAGACCAGTTCTGCCATGCGGACCCGGCCGTCAACACTGATCCTGAGGCGCGCGGCCTGCGGGCCGGCGCGCAGCAGCGACACCTCGTTGATGGCCAGCGCCGTGTGCTGTTGGCCCGACTGATCCATCGCGGTCATGCTGAGGGGGTTGATCACCTCTTCCTCGGCCTCGGCCAGCCGCGTCATCAGGTCGATTTCCGAGTATTCGTTCATCAGGAACCCGATCGTTCCCCGGTTCATCCCGTAGACCGGCGTGCCGAGATGCTGAACCCCCTGCAGCGTATGCAGCATGAAACCGTCACCGCCCAGTGCGACCACCACCTCGGCGTCGCGCGGTGCCGCGTTGCCGTATCGGGCCACCAGAGCATCCCGCGCGGTTTGCGCCACCTGGGCGTGGCTGGCCAGAAAAGCGATTCTCTTGGTCATCTGATGCGGTTTCCGGTGTTGCACATTTGGTTCCGAAACAAACACACCTTTCCACGTTAGACCAGAGTTGACGCCGCAGCGGGCCAATTCGTCGCTTTACAGCCTTTCTCCGGCAATCGGTTTCCGATAGGAAATCGACCAGATACACCCCAGCCATGCGGAGCGCACATGAACGCCAACCTTCGTGACACCGGTTTCTTCACCCAGTCCCTTGCCGATCGTGACCCCGAGCTGTTCGGCTCGATCACATCCGAGCTGGGCCGTCAGCGCGACGAGATCGAGCTGATCGCGTCCGAGAACATCGTCTCTGCCGCCGTGATGGAAGCGCAGGGATCGGTCATGACCAACAAATATGCCGAGGGCTATCCGGGTCGCCGCTACTATGGCGGTTGCCAATTCGTCGACATCGCCGAGAACCTGGCCATCGACCGCGCGAAGGAGCTGTTTGGCTGCGGTTTTGCCAACGTGCAGCCAAACTCGGGCTCTCAGGCGAACCAAGGCGTGTTTCAGGCGCTGATCCAGCCCGGCGACACCATTCTGGGCATGAGCCTCGACGCAGGTGGTCACCTGACCCACGGCGCGCGTCCGAACCAGTCGGGCAAGTGGTTCAACGCGGTGCAATACGGCGTGCGCCAGCAGGACAACATGCTGGACTATGATCAGGTTGAGGCGCTGGCGAAAGAGCATAACCCCAAGCTGATCATCGCAGGTGGTTCCGCCATCCCGCGCCAGATCGATTTTGCTCGTATGCGCGAGATTGCCGATATGGTTGGTGCCTATCTGCACGTGGACATGGCGCACTTTGCCGGTCTGGTTGCGGCAGGCGAGCATCCCTCGCCCTTCCCCCATGCGCATGTGGCCACCACCACCACGCACAAGACCCTGCGCGGCCCGCGCGGCGGCATGATCCTGACCAACGACGAAGATATCGCCAAGAAAGTGAACTCGGCCATCTTCCCCGGCATTCAGGGCGGCCCGCTGATGCACGTCATCGCAGGCAAAGCCGTTGCCTTTGGCGAGGCTCTGCGTCCCGAATTCAAGAGCTATATACAGCAGGTTATCACCAATGTGCAGGCGCTGTCGGATCAGCTGATCAAAGGCGGTCTGGACACCGTGACCCACGGCACCGACACCCACGTGGTGCTGGTCGACCTGCGCCCCAAAGGCGTCAAGGGCAACGCGACCGAGAAAGCCTTGGGCCGCGCGCATATCACCTGCAACAAGAACGGCGTGCCGTTTGACCCTGAGAAGCCGACCATCACCAGCGGTATCCGTCTGGGCTCGCCCGCAGGAACCACCCGTGGCTTTGGCGAGACCGAGTTCCGCCAGATCGCGGACTGGATCATCGAGGTTGTAGACGGTCTGGCCGCCAACGGCGAAGACGGCAACGCCGAGGTCGAGGCGAAGGTGAAGGCCGAAGTCGCCGAGCTGTGCGCGCGCTTCCCGATCTATCCGAACCTGTGATCCGTCTCAGGTCGTGAAACAGAAAACGGCGCCTCAAGGGGCGCCGTTTTTCTTTTGGGTTTGGCTCAAATATAGCCGCGCCAGCGCAAGACGATGACCGCCAGCGCTGCCAGCGCGATCAGCCCCAAAGCCAGCGAACCCAGAAAGCTGAGAAACCAGCCCAGGCGTCTGTCGGCCAGATTGATCCCGTTCAGATGGGTCTGAACCTCGTCAGACGCTTTCTCAAGCTTCGGCATATCCAGAACCATCCGCAGCTTTGGGTGTTCGGCCATCTGCTCGGCCCGGGCCAGCACCATGGCCTGTTTATAGACCTTGCGCGGTAAGCGCCGCTTGGCGCGCTTGACCGAGGCGATCAGCGTTTTGTCCTTCACCCCAAGCTTTTTGCGCAGCAACCGGATGGTCTGCGAAATCTGCGTCTGGATATCGATTTCCTGCGTCATCTGCGCCTCCTGACGGGGTAATCTAGCCCTCTGCCGCGCAGGCGACAATGGGGCTGGTTGTTCCGCCCGGCGACGCGTATCACAGGGATATGCTGAATACGATCATCCATGGCGACCCGACCGACCACCCGCCCCTGCTGATTGCCCATGGCCTGTATGGCTCGGCCCGGAACTGGGGCGTCATCGCGCGGCGGCTGTCTGACGAAAGACAGGTGATCGCGGTCGACATGCGCAACCATGCCTACAGCTTCTGGAACGATCAGCATGGCTATCCGCAATTGGCGCAGGATTTGGCCGAAGTCATCGACGACGTCGGAGGCCTGGCTGACGTGGTGGGCCATTCCATGGGCGGCAAAGCCTCGATGGTGTTGGCGCTGGAACATGGTGATCTGGTGCGCAAACTTGTCGTCGCGGATATCGCGCCCGTCACCTATGGCCACAGCCAGATGCCGTTCATCGAGGCGATGCGGGCAGTGGATATGTCCCGCGTCCAGCGCCGCTCGGGCGCAGAGGCGCAACTGGCCGATCTAGGCGTCGAAAAATCGCTGCAGAGCTTCTTCACGCAGTCGTTGGATGTTGAAGGCGGGCGCTGGCGGCTGAATCTGGACGTTCTGGCCAGCGAAATGCCCAAGATCATGGGGTTTCCCGAGGTTTCAGGTCATTGGGACGGCCCTACGCTGTTTCTGTCCGGTGCCGCGTCAGACTATGTCCTGCCCGAACACCGCGAGCAGATACGCGCCCTTTTCCCGTCGGCCCGATTCGCGAAAATCCCCGGCGCAGGGCATTGGCTGCACGCCGAAAAACCCCGTGAATTCGAAGCTGCCGTCAGGACCTTCCTGAACGCCTGATCACGCCCCTTGGTAGAGCCGTTTGGCCACCAGCCATGACGCAGGTGCGGCGACAACCGCCCCTGCAATAGCGGCGTAGATAATGGCCATCGCGCTAACCATCCCTGCCGCCAGAACGGCGATCACGGCGGTTCCGGCGAGGGCGGTGGCGATCAAAGAATATAGCATGGCTGCAAGGCGTATCATGGCCGGCTGTCCTGTTTGGTCACACTCGGCGATCACATTACAGGAATCGCATATAACTCGCTTTGACCTGTGTCAGATCAAACTCTTACATCCCCGGATCAACCGGTTCGACGGTATCACCGCCGCCGTTTACCCAATCCGAAAATCCGCCCATGTTGTAGACCTGCTGATAGCCCATGTCCTTCAGCAGCTTTCCGGCAAGCGCTGCCCGGCCACCTGACGCGCAGTGCAGGACAATAACGCGATCCTTGCGCAATTCTGGGTCATAGGATTGCAGGTCAGGGTCAGCCCGGAATTCAAGCATACCGCGCGGGATGTGATGCGACCCCACTGCCCGGCCCGTCTTTTCCAGCTCGGGCGCGTCCCGGATATCCAGCAGCAGCGCCCCCTGCGCCAGAAGCTCCTGCGCCCTGCCCGCGTCAATACGTTCGACCACGGCATTGGCGGCCTCCATCATCTCTTTGACTGTCAAAGCCATCCGCGCACCCTCCTGCAGATCGAATCTGCAAGAGGGTAACATGCGAAATTTGGAAGATGTAGCAGTTAACGTATGCGGCCCGTCACACTAATGTTCCCGGAACGCGCGTGACATGCTGTCGACCACAGGCTTGGCGATATAGGCCGCGAATGTGCGCTCTTCGGTCTGGATCATGATCTCGGCAGGCATGCCGGGCGTTGGCACGAAACCCCGCACTCGGTTCATCTCATCCGTGGTCAGTGAGATACGTGCCAGATAGACCTCTTGCGGCATACCGGCGGAATCTTCGACCAGCGAGTCAGCCGAGACATAGAACACCTCACCCTCAAGCACCGGGGTCGTGCGCTGGTTCAGCGCCACCAGACGTACCGTTGCAATCTGACCGGTCACGACGCTGTCGATCTCGGTGCGCGGGATTTGTGCCTCGATGATCAGCGGCGCATCGGCCGGCAGAATCTCGGCGATTTGCTCACCGGTTTCAATCACACCACCCGGCGTGTGGTGATGCAGGCGCACCACAGTGCCGGTGACAGGCGCGCGCACGACGGCGCGATCCAGAACGCTGCGGGCCTGACGGGCCTTTTCACGGACACTCTCCAGATCGGCCTCGATTACGCCAAGTTCGTCCAAAGCGGCTTCACGATACGCGGACCGGGTGCGCAGGATCTGTTCTTCGTATTTCAGCAACATCTGGTTGACCTCGGCCGTTTCGGCCTGCAGTCGGGCCAACTGACCCTCGGCCTCGGCCTGCACCCGGCGGATCGTGTTTAGATCGCCTTTGCGCACCAGACCCTTCTCGAACAGCGCATTCTTGGTGTCGTATTCCTCCTGCAGGATGTCCGAGCGACGCTGCATGCTGGTCAGTTGCGCCTCGAACCCCGTGGCGCGGATTCTCAGCGCCTCCATGTTCCGCTGCAGCAGGGCGATGTCGTTCAGCAGCGTCTTGCGCGATACGTCAAAGCTCAGTTTCTGGTTATCGAGGATGGTCATCACCTCGACATCATCAGAGGCATCCAGCAATGCCGCCGAGAACACCAGCTGTTCCTTTTCACTGTGCTCGGCCAGCAGCCGTTCGGTCATGGCCTGAAGGCGAATCTTGCGGATGAACAGTTCACGCTCGTTGGCCTCGGCCGAGGTCTGGTCCAGTGTCATCATGATCTGACCGGCCTGAACCGCCTCACCTTCCGCGACGAGGATGTTTTCGATGATCCCGCCCTCAAGGTGCTGCACGATCTTGTTGCGGCCGGTGGCGACAAAGCTACCCTGCGCGATGACCGCCGCCGCCAGCGGGGCGCGGAAGGACCAGACGCCGAAGCCGCCAAAACAGACGATCAGCATGACCAGACCGATCACGATGAACTTGGTGATCGAGCGCGGAACCTCGGCATACCACAGGCCGGGATCATCCTTGTGTACTACAAGCTCGTTCATGGCTTATCCCCCATTGCCCTGAATTTCAGGCGGCTGCTGTCGCGGGCCGTTCAGTTGCTGCAGGACCTGTTCGCGCTGCCCGAACAGCGCCACGCGCCCGTCGGTCAGCAGCATGATTTTGTCGACCACATTCAGCAGGGTCGGCTTTTGCGTGATCACGACCACGGTGATTTTGCTTTCCTTGGCCTGCTCGATCGCCCGTGCCAGCGCCTTGTCGCCCGCCACATCAAGGTTCGAGTTCGGCTCATCCAGAACCACCATCCGCGGGTTGCCAAAGAAGGCGCGCGCCAGCGCGATGCGCTGTTTCTGGCCGCCCGACAGCGGTGAACCATCTGCGGCCACCACCGTCTCATACCCCTGCGGGAGTGTCGCGATCATGTTGTGGACGTCGGCCAGAACAGCAGCGTCATGGATTTGCTCGTCGGTCGCATCCGCACGCATCCGGCCGATATTGTCCTTGATCGTACCGGGGAACAGCTGCACGTCCTGCGGCAGGTATCCGATGCTTTCACCAAACTGGCGCGGGTCCCAGTTGCGGATGTCCATCAGGTCCAGCCGCACGCTGCCCGAGGTTGGCAGGATCGAACCCACCAGCGTTTTGCCCAGCGTCGTCTTGCCCGCACCGGAATTGCCGATGATGGCCAGCGTCTCGCCGGGGTTCAGGGCAAAGGTGATCCCGTTCAACACCACCCGCTTGGTGCCGCCGGGCACGTAAAGCAGGCGTTCCACATCCAACCGCCCTTCGGGGCGCGGCAGGCGCAGTTTCTCGTATTGCAGAGCCGAGCTCGACAGCAACGCCTTAATCCGGCCAAAAGCTCCACGGGTCAGCAGGAAGGTGTTCCACCCCTCGATCGATCCTTCGATCGGGGCAAAAGCACGACCCGCGATGATCGAGGCCGCGATGACCATGCCACCGGTGATCTCGCCCTGCAGGGCCAGATAGGCGCCCCAACCCAGAATGCCGATCTGGGTCAGCAGACGCACGGCGCGAGAGATGGCGGCGAAGATCACGTTGCGATCCTGCGCCTTGACCTGCCATGTCAGCGATTGTGCGGTATCACGGCCCCAGATGCGCACCGCCTCAGGGATCATCGCCAATGCGTTGATGATCTGGCTGTTGCGTGACATCGAATCCAGATGCTGGTTGGCCAGCGACTGAGCCTGATTGGCCTTGGCAAAGGGTTTGGCGGTGAGTTTCTGGTTGACCAGCGCGATCACCATCAGGATCAGCGCGGTGGTCACAACGATCATGCCCAGCTGCGGATGCACCAGAAAGATCATCAGGATGAACAGCGGTGCAAAAGGCACATCGAGGAAGGAAATCAGCGTGCCCGAGACCAGAAAGCCCCGCACCTGCTGCAAATCGCCCAGCGTCTGATACTCGCGCCCGTTGCCGTGCAGCGAGGCATGGGCCGCCGCGCTCAGCACCGGGGCACCCAGACGGGCTGCCACCTCGACCGCCGTGCGCATCAGCATAAAGCGGCGCACCGCGTCGAAGGCAGCCTGAAAGATCACCGCGCCCGCAACAATTGCGGTCAGCATGATCAGCGTATCCAGCGAGCGGCTGGTCAGCACCCGGTCGCTGATCTGGAACAGATAGATCGGAATAGCCAGGATCAGAATATTGGTGGCACAGGTCAGCACCAGCACGAAGGCCAGATTGTGCCAGATCGCACGCAGCGAGGTGCGCAGCGTTTTCTGAAAATCCTCGGGTGGGGTGCGTTTGTGGAAGGTTTGGGGTGGCCCCTTGCCGTCGCCGCCGCCCGTCCCCGAGCGCATTAACGGTTCGTTCGCCTTGGCCTCGATCGTGGTGCCCATGCGGTCTTTGCCGCCAGCCGGCGCAGAGGGGGTCATGCGCGCAGTCGACTGGGCGGCGCATTCACGATCCGGGGTCTCAGCATCGGCCACCCCATTGTCGCTGCCCGCCGGATCCTGATCTTGCGCGGGCCGCGACGACGCGCGCCGAAGGGGAGAGCCAGCGCGCGGTTGTGACGTGGGATCTGTCTGCTGTGCGTGCCTCTGGCCGGTATAGTCCGGTTTCGGTTGTTCTTGGGGGGCCGTTGTCTGCGACTCCCGGTCCTTTTGGCCTTTCTCTGCCTCTTCATCAGCCAACGCGGCCGCTACGGGGCTGGGCTGAGAGTTCGGCAAGCGCATCTCCTTGGTCAAACGCAGCCGTGACAATAGCGCGGCGGCATCATCCTGTTTGGGTCTCACTCCCTGATCTTTGTCGTTCAGGGGCAAGGGACGCCCGCCTCCATGCCGGTCCAGCGGGCTGGCAAAGCGGGTTCGGCGCGACGAAAAAACGATCGACATAAATTAACCCTCGGGTCACTCGTAACATACAGGAAAATCAGGCCAGCATGGTTTGTAGGCCGTCAGAGGCACTCATCGCTTCGCTTGGTGTTAAGTCGTTGCCAGCCGGACCAATGCCATTCGCGTGATCGGGCATTCCGATCTCGTCCATCAGGGCTGCAATCGCCTCGTTGGTCATCTCGGCGATCTCTTCGTTGGTCGGCATATCGATCAGGCTGGCCTGATGCAGCAGCAGATCCGAATAAGACCCGTCCTGCGCCATGACGACCGAGTCCACACCGGCCTTGGTCACGTTTGCCGCATTCAGCAGCGCATTGCTGCCCGCGATCACCTCGGTCTCGTCCGCGTGCGGGCCGTGCAGGTGAACATCGTCCTGATCGGCGAGTATCGTCGATTGCTCGACCACATTCACCTGAAGCAAAGACCCATCAACCTTCAGAACGCGCATCTGCTCCATACCCGCAAACATGGGATCGTTCATCAGCGCATCTTCCAGCGCCTCCATGTCCGATTCACCCAGCGCCATGGCCTCGGCCATCGGTGCCTGCATGGCTTCGTGCGTATCCTCGCCTTCCTTGGTCAGAGACACCTGATTCATCACCAGATTCTCGTCCGACCCGTCAAGCGATTCATGCAGGCCACCGGTCACGATGTCATCATCCAGCAGGACCAACGTCTGCATGAAGGTATCAACGGTGATCATGTCTCCGTCGATCATCACCAGATCATAGTAACTGCCCAATTGCAGAATACTGGTGACATCCACCATTTCGTTATCGCCCAGCGCATAAAGCGTGGTCGACGCCGAAATCTCGGTTTCGATATGGTCGATATCGGTGGCGTCGATGGTCTGTTTGACGAAATTCGCCACGATCAGGTCGCCATGAATCCAGTCGACATGCACAAGACCCGGCGCATCCTCGCCGCCCTCGCCGATCCAATGGGCGGCATTTCCTTCGACCTCGATCGATGAGGACTGAACCACGTTGGTGCCCGAACCGCCATGGGTGCCTTCATCCATGTCCGACACAACCGCGACCTGACTGACCATGGTCAGCTCGATCGACTTGCCGCCAACCGCGATATAGGGGGCATCAACCCAGGCAACGGTCGCTGCCACTTCGTTGATTGCCAGATTGCCGCCGGCGATTACCGTGTGGCCATCTGCATATTCGGGGCCATCGTCCTGATCCCATTCCGCGGGCAGCGGGTCGGGGCCGGCCTCTTCGTCGTCTTCTTCCTCGGTCTGATGATGTTCCGGAAGAAGATCGTCCCAGACCGGAGCTTCATGCACATACTCACCATTGACGATCACGCCCGTCGCGTCCTCGCCGTGAAACTGGTAAACGGTTGCGCCTTCGACCTCGACCTGGATCGGGACGAGCATCTCTTGGGCCATTGCCTCGACATATTCGACCGACAGGTAGTCCGAGATATTGAAGGACGGGGCCGACAGCCCATGCATCGAGGTCGCAACCTGCGCCGCCGCCTCGGCCTGTGCCATCAGTTGACCGGTATCGCGGAAGTCGCCTTCGCCGACCACATCATTGTCACGCAGATAGATCGACTGGAACGTATAGGTCACAGCCGATCCGATCAGTTCGGTTACAATCTGGGGTTCAAGGATAATTACATTCTGGGCGGCCTCTGCCAGATCACCATCAGGCAGCGGCGGACCAAGGGCCGGAGGCGGCCCAAGTGCGACGACCGTCGGAATAGGCGGACCGTCGGGTGCGGGTGGAAGTCCAGGAGTGGCGGGGGGGGTGTCAAACAGATAAGATAGCGGACCGTACTTGCCGGGATCCAGGTCCAGATCGGCCTTGATCTGGATCTTGGTGGGATCTTCCAGTTCGTCCAGTTCCGCCTTGCGCCGCATGGCGGTGAACTCTTCGTACTGATCCCTCAGCCGGGCTTGCTCAATCGTAAGATCAAAGGTTCCAATAAAGTGTGCAATCTTTTCGGTAACACTATCGAATGACATTTCGATGATCCCTTACCCCCTTACCGGCCAGAAATTTCCGGTTCGGGATTTGCTGGGCCGGGGCCACTGGATCGCGGCCCCGGCGTTTTCATTGGAACGGGGGCCGCTAATTCGGCCCCCGAGAGGTTGACTTATACGTCGGTGTCGTCGCTCGAGTAGGACGAGGTCATCGAACCACCAACCATGGTCGTATCGACCGAGTTACCAAGCACGTTGGCACCCATGACGATCGACTGATTGAAGGCCGAAGTATCGACCACAGCGGCTGCCGAGGCATAGGACTCGCCGTTGACGATACCGTCGCCACCGTTGTCCGAACCCCAGGTACCGGCGTTCCCGCCTGCACCGCCTGCGCCAGAGTTGGCACCCGATGCTTCACCGCCGGTGTTCATCGCACCATTGGTTTCGCCACCGGTCGAGCTGCCCATGACCGCGCCGCTGGTTCCACCAGCCGCGGTTCCGGCACCACCGGCACCACCTGCACCGGACATCGCCGAGCCCGTCGCGCTGCCAGTTCCGGTCGAGGTCGCGTCGTTATCCGACGCCGCCGCACCACCGTAACCTGCAATCGCTTCGGCCAGGCTGTCAGCCGATCCGTCGGTTTCCGCAGTTGACCAGACCTGGCCCGCACCACCGGCACCTGCCGTGTTGGTCGCATCCACTGAACCCGCGCCGCTTCCGGCCGAACTGGACGTCGGCGAGGTCGTACCACCTGCACCACCGGTACCGTCAGCAGTACCCGAACCCGAACCCGCGCCCGAAGCCGCGCCGTTGGTCGAGTTGCTGCCGCCCATTCCACCGGAACCATCGGTGTCCTGGTCGTTGTTGGTCGTACCGTTGATGTCGCCGGATGTCTGATCGACATCAGCTGCACCAGCTGTCTGGTCTCCAACGCCCTGTGCTGCAGCATCGGTGTCGACGAAGCCGCCACCGGCACCACCGGAGCCGCTGCCGCCAGTACCCGTACCACCGGTACCCGTACCGCCAGTACCTGTGCCACCTGTACCGGTGCCACCAGTACCCATGCCGCCAGAGCCCATGCCGCCAGTACCTGCGCCACCGGTTCCGCCGTCGCCGCCGTCACCGTTCGCATTACCGCCGCCACCTTCTTCGGCAACTTCCTCTTCTTCCTCAACCGGGTCCAGTCTCAGGAACGGGAAGCCAGCTTCTTCGGTACCGGTGTTGCCACCGATTCCGTCGCCGCCATCGGCGCTACCGCCCGAGCCGCTGCCACCAGAGCCGCTGCCACCAGAGCCGCTGCCACCAGAGCCGCTGCCACCAGAGCCGCTGCCGCCCGAGCCGCTGCCACCGGAACCGCTACCGCCGGAACCGCTGCCACCATCGGCATCATTGGCACCCAGCGCGCCTGCGCCGGCCAGACCCAGACCCAGATTGGTGCCACCGGTCGTGCCATCTGCCTGGTTGCCGCCAGAGCTGGTGTTGTCCGACGAACCGGTGTTGTCCGCATCGCCGTCACCGCCATTGGCGTTGCCAGTTGACGCGTCAGTACCGGCCAGGCCAAGACCTGCCCCCAGCGCGCCCGAAGCCTGGCTACCGCCATTGGCGTCGCCATTAGCATTCGACCCTGACAGACCAAGACCAAGACCAAGACCAAACGATCCTGCGTCTCCGCCTTCACCGCCGGTGCCCGTGCCGCTTGCACTGGACGAGCCCGTGTTGCTTGCGCTCGACGAACCAGACGCGTTACCGCCATTACCGCCGGTGTTGTCACCGTCAGCATGTGCGCCTGACAGTCCCATGCCGAAGCTTGAGTTACTCGCAGCACCCGAGGCCGCTCCGCCACCGCCGTTCGCCGCGGCGTCCGCGCTGCCAGAATGTCCGCCAAATGCCAGCGAGGTGCTGCCATGAGTCGATCCTGATGCGGCACCGCCATGGCTGGTTCCGCCATTGCCCGAGGCACCGCCGTCCGTATTGACGTCAATACCGTCTTCTGCGTAGGCGTGACCGCCATTCGCATCACCGCTCTGCGAGAAGCTACCGCTATTCGAAACGGTCGCGCCGTTCAGCGTGTCACCGTCGTTCAGGCTGGCATACTGGCTGTTGATTGAGGCAAAGTCGTTGCCGGGGCCATCCAGTGAGATATCGATGTTGATATCGTCGCCCGGATCGTAGTCCAGATCGTCGCCAGCGGTGATCACGTCACCAACATCGCCATCAACATCGTTGATATCGACGTCAACCTTGTCGTTGTCGCGCGGTACCCATTCACCTTCACCAAAGTCGAAATTCACGGTGTTGGTGTTCGAGTTGTCGTTGGTGTTGCTGTCATCACCACCATTGGTGTTGCTGTCATTGCTGTTGTTGATGTTGCGGTCATCGCCACCGTTGGTGTTGCTGTCGTCGCCGCCATTGGTGTTGCTGTCGTTACCGCCGTTGGTGTTCGAGTTGTCACCCTGCTGCTGCTGTTGCTGCTGTTGCTGCGCGTTGATGTCCTCAACGTCCAGAACGACCTCTTCTTCCAACTCGGGTGCGTCTACGACAGGATCCTGATCATCGATAACTTCTTGAACGTCAGTGATAGGAGCATTTCTGCGTACCATAATAAATTCCACTTTTACTGAAGCACCGGACCGCCATTCATCTACAAAGCGGTGACAGGCGCGGTTAAAAACAGATTTTACGCACAAAGCGTCTAAACGGACGCTTATGCGGCAGTTCTCGTCTTCTGTCTGGTCAGCCCCCCTTTCTCGGCTTAGCCGATTCCATGACCACAGAAATTTCGCCGAAATACGCGGGCTGCGGTCATGTCAGGTTCAAGATCACTTCGCCAATTGAAGCAGGATCATGGTTGCAGCGATGCGGGGGTGTGCATAGCTGGCCGAAAGCATTAAATGTGGCAACTCTTTGTTAAAAAGTGGGTTTTTTCAATAATTGCCTTAAGGTTGGGCTGAACGATCAAAAAACGCACCCACCTCAATTTGATAACTTTTTAGCTTAATGATTTCATAATCTTACAAGACATCATAATTCTATAGACCTAACCGAACGCTCTATAACGCAATGCCCGAATTGTGGCGTTCTATTGCTGAAACACATACTTTCAGCTATGATGGTCTTCTAATTTGATTGATTAAGTTACCGTTTCGCGCCGCCTGCCCCTGTACCGTATTAGGACCTCAGAAGGTGGTGCCAGTATTAGTGAGGAATAGCGACTGTGAATATTCCATTGCAAGACGACGCCCATGGTCAAATTGAATATGCAGAAGAATTGTCGATCATTTTTATTGGCAAGGAATTGTTTTATTCGAACCAGACCCTCAGAACCGTCCAAACCGAATTCGGCGTAGACGCCAAACGTTTCGAAAACCTCGATGCCCTGTTGGCCAAGGCTGATCTGAGCGCCGCGGCAGAGCGCATCATCGTCGTCGACCAGATGATGATCGAGGACCTGCTGAGCCGACCGACCGAATACACCAGCCTGGCGCAGGCCGGTTGTCTGGCTTTCGCCTATCGCAAGCAAAGCTCGGCCCGGTTTCTGTTCGAACACTGGGATCGGGCACAGTTTGGCGATATCGGATATCTGCCAATGAATGTGGCCCCCGACGTCTGGCGCGCAATTCTGCGCCTGCTGATGCATGAGGAACTGCACCTGCCCTGCTTCCTTGCGGACTGCCTGCCCGCAACGCAGACCACCGTGACCGAGGCGACAGAAAAGCGCCCAGCCGTCAGGACCCATTCGCCCGAAAAGTTGATGCTGTACTCCAAGCTGACGCGTCGCGAAAAACAGGTCCTGCGGCTGGTCTCGCAGGGCAAAAGCAACAAGACGATCGCATCCAAGCTGGGCATAACCGAGCACACGGTGAAACTTCACATGCACAACGTCTCGGGCAAGCTTGACGTCAGCAACCGAACCGCCGCGGCCCATTTCTATTTCGAGGTCGCGCCCCCCGAAGCGCGCAGCGCCTCCGTTGGATGAAGCCTTCGAAACCCGGTTTGACCGGCTCATCCTTCTGGTGGGTCGGCTCAACTATATGTGGACCAACACCGAAAGCCTGCTGATTCACCTGATCGCGGGGCTGACGGGGGCCAACAAGGACGTGGCGGTCATCATCTTCCTGACCCTCAACACCACCCGCGCCCGTATCGACCTTGTCGAGCGCCTGGCCAAGATGGAAGGACGCCCTGCAGCGATCCGGGACCCGATTCTGCAACACACACAGCGGTTGTCGCGGCTTTCGTCGATCCGGAACAAGTACAACCACTGCATCTACTCGTTCGATCAGGAAAGCGGGAACCCCAAAACCATCCTGATGCGGATTGCGGACCGCAAGACAGACATCAAGCTGGGCCGGGAGGACACGGTCGACGAAAAAGCCATGAAAGAGATTGAAGATGTCGTAGCCCAGCTCTCAGCCGCGAACGCGGACATCTGGGCACTTATCAGGCAACTGGATTTCCCGGTCTGATATGATCATCAGAACATTGGTACGGGCGGTGGGACTCGAACCCACACGGCACTAAGGCCTTCGGATTTTAAGTCCGATATGTCTACCATTCCATCACGCCCGCAGCCCTGTCGACGTGGCACAGAAGGCCAGAACCGACAGGATCGGGACACACTTACAGCCAACCCATTCGATTGAAAAGACGCTCGTTCATGTGATCCTGCAGGCCGGACGCGGAAGGCCGCGCTTGACAGTGCGTGTGCATTCCGCTCACGTCGGCGCATCAGGGAAAGGAGCGTGCGATGAAGTTGATCAGCAATCCACATCGGAAAGGATCAAAGCTTGCGGATCAGGCACCCTACCCGTCTACTGATACTGCGGGATTGGGCCGACACCGGCTGTTTTGTCCTGACTTCACCGAAACACCGCTGGTGGAAGCGGCAGCGCTGGCTCCGGTCGCAAAACTCTGGGTCAAGGATGAGCGGCCCCGGATGGGCCTTGGCTCGTTCAAGGCGCTTGGTGCAGCATATGTCATTGCGTGTCAGGCTGATGAGGCTACGGATACCAGCCTCGAGGGGTGCACCTATGTCACCGCCAGCGCAGGCAATCACGGGATGAGCGTGGCCGCAGGTGCGCGCGTGTTCGGGGCCGATGCGGTGGTCTATATCGCCGAGACCGTGCCCGAAAGCTTTGCCGACCGCCTGCGCGCGCAGAATGCGCAGGTTGTGCGCGACGGGATCGACTATGCCGCCAGCATGGAAGCCGCCGCGCAGGCGGCGCAGCAAAACGGCTGGACCCTGCTGTCCGACAGTTCGTGGGAGGGCTATACCGACCTGCCGCATCTGCTGATGGAGGGGTATTTGCAGATGGCCGTGGAAGCGGCGGAACAATGCCCCGAAGTGCCCACCCATATCCTGCTGCAAGCCGGTGTTGGCGGCATGGCCGGAGCGGTGGCCGCCTATGCCCGCAAGGTCTGGGGCGATGCGCCCCGGATCGTGGTGGTCGAACCCGATGCGGCCCCGGCGTTGCAAGCCAGCGTCGAGGCCGGACATTGCGTTTTCGCCGATGGCCCTGACAGCATCATGGGGCGTTTGGATTGCAAGGAACCCTCGCTGATCGCTTTGAACGGGCTGGCGCGCGATGCCGATCTGTTCCTGACGCTCAGCGACGATGAGGTGGCCGCGCAGCTTCCTATGATGGCCGAGGCCGGTCTTGAAACCAGCCCCTCGGGCGGGGCGGGCATTGCGGCGGCGATGAATCCAGCGGCGCGCGCAGCGATGGGGATCGACGCACAATCACGCGTCCTGTGCATGTTGACCGAGCAACCCGCATGAGCGGTTTCGCGCCCGAAGAGTTTCAGGCGCGACTGGACCGCGCGCAACAGCGGATGGCTGAGGCGGGCTTGTCCGCCCTGCTGCTGACCACCGAGCCCGAGATACGTTATTTCACCGGCTATCTGACCCGCTTCTGGGAAAGTCCGACGCGGCCTTGGTTCCTGATCGTGCCCGCCTCGGGCAAGTCGGTGGCAGTGATCCCCTCGATCGGCGCGGCTTTGATGGCGCAGACTTGGGTCGACGATATCCGCACCTGGAGCGCGCCCGCTCTTGAAGATGACGGCGTTAGTCTGCTGGCGGATACGTTGACCGAACTGACCCCGAACGGTGCCGCAATCGGCTGCCCGGACGGGCATGAAACCCATGTGCGGATGCCACTGGCCGACCTGAAGCGCCTACAGACCGGAATTGACACCCGCCGCATCACCGGTGATCACGGCATCCTGCGCGCCCTGCGCATGGTGAAATCCAAGGCCGAGGTCGCCAAGATACGCACCGCCTGCCAGATCGCCGCCCGCGCCTTTGCCCGCGTGCCCGAGATCGCCGCCGCCGGTGTGCCACTGGATCAGGTCTTCCGCCGCTTCCAGATGCTGTGCCTTGAGGAAGGGGCCGACTGGGTGCCCTATCTGGCCGGAGGGGCCGAACAGGGCGGATATACCGACGTGATCTCGCCTGCCACCCAGACGCCGCTACGGCCCGGGGATGTGCTGATGCTGGACACCGGCCTCGTGCGCGACGGGTATTTCTGCGACTACGACCGCAACTGGTCGGTTGGCCCGGCCAGCACGCCGGTGCGGGACGCACATGCCCGGCTGATCGAGGCCTCGGATGCCGCATTCGAACAGGCCCGCCCCGGTGCCACTGTCTTACAGCTGTTTCACACCATGAACGCCATCCTGACCGACGGCGGCGCGGGCACCGACGCCGGGCGGCTGGGCCACGGGCTGGGCATGTCGTTGACCGAGTGGCCCTCGCTCATCCCCGGTGACCATACTGAGTTACAACCGGGGATGGTGCTAACGCTTGAGCCGGGCATCGCGGTGAATGGCAAGATCATGGTGCACGAGGAAAACATCCTGATCACCGAGGGCGCGCCTGAGTTCCTCAGCCCCCGCCTTGGACCCGAGATCGCCGAGATATGACCACGCTGCCCTATACGCTGGACCCGGATGATCCCACCGCCGTGCCGATGGGCCTGATCGTGCTGCAAACGGATGAAACCATCGAGCCCGAGTTCCGCGCTCTGTTCGCCGGTGACAAAAGCCCGCTTTATGTCAGCCGTATCCCGAGCGGCGCGGAAGTCAGCACCGATATGCTGGCCAAGATGGAAACCGCCCTGCCCGCCGCCGCTGATCTGCTGCCCAAGGCGCGGCCCTATCGGGTGGTGGGCTATGGCTGCACCTCGGCCAGTTCGGTGATCGGGTCCGAGCGGGTCGAGCAGATGGTCAAACAGACCTGCGATGTCCAGATTGTCACCAACCCTCTGCGCGCCGCCGCGGCCTGTGCGGCGGATCGCGGTGTGTCGAAATTCGCGCTGCTGTCACCCTATGTGGAAGAGGTGAACACGTCGCTGCGGCGGGCCTTCGCTGCACAGGGTATCTCGATGGATGTGTTCGGCACGTTTGGTGAGGCCGAAGAGGCAAAAGTTGTCCGTATATCAACCGATTCGGTGGTCGAGGCCGCAACCCGGCTGGGTGCCGATTCAGCCGTCGATGCGGTGTTTTTGAGCTGCACGAACCTGCGCACTCTGGCCGCTATCCCTCAGATCGAGGCAAGGATTGGCAAACCGGTTCTGTCGAGCAATCAAAGTCTGGCCTGGCATATGAATCACCTGAACGTGTCGCAAATTTAGGCAAAAGTGACGTTTTAGATAACCCACTCGCTTTACGGGCTTGCGACCATTTGTTAGCCTCGGCATCAATGCACGAGAAGATCAATGAAATCCGGAGCAACCGGATAATCATTTGACGCAACAGGGGGTCTTGTGACCGACAAAAATAACGACGCCGCGTTTGTTGAATTTCAGCGCGTTCAAAAATCTTATGACGGCGAGAATCTCGTCGTTAAAGATCTTAACCTGGCAATGCCAAAGGGCGAATTCCTGACCATGCTCGGGCCGTCCGGATCGGGCAAGACAACCTGCCTGATGATGCTTGCCGGATTCGAAACTGCCACCCATGGCGAGATTCTATTGGATGGCAAACCCATCAACAACATTCCACCGCACAAGCGCGGCATCGGGATGGTGTTCCAGAACTACGCCCTATTCCCGCACATGACGGTGGCCGAGAATCTTTCGTTCCCGCTGGAGGTCCGCAAACTGGACAAATCCACGCGTGAGGAAAAGGTCAAGCGCGCGCTGGACATGGTGCAGATGGGGGCCTTTGGCAACCGCCGCCCGGCGCAGCTTTCGGGCGGGCAGCAACAGCGGATCGCGCTGGCCCGCGCGCTGGTGTTTGAACCGGAACTGGTGCTGATGGACGAACCGCTGGGTGCGCTGGACAAACAGCTGCGCGAGCATATGCAGTTCGAAATCACCCGACTTGCACATGAGCTGGGCATCACCACAGTCTACGTGACCCACGACCAGACCGAAGCGTTGACGATGTCAGACCGTGTGGCGGTGTTCGACGACGGCCGCATTCAGCAGCTGGCCCCGCCGGATCAGCTGTATGAAGAGCCCGAAAACAGCTTCGTCGCGCAGTTCATTGGCGAAAACAACACGCTGGAAGGCGTGGTGAAATCGATCGACGGCGACACCTGTCTGGTGCAGCTGGATGACGGCTCGGAAATCGATGCGGTGCCGATCAACGTGCACAATCCGGGCGAACGCACCAAGGTTTCGATCCGCCCCGAGCGTGTGGAGTTCAATAAAGACCGCCTGCACGCCGATGCGCATACGCTGAAGGCCACGGTGAAAGAGTTCATCTATATGGGTGACGTGTTCCGCTTCCGCATGTCGGTGGCGGGCAATGACGAGTTCATCGTCAAGACGCGGAACGCCCCCGATGCCATCCGCCTGAAACCCGGACAAGAGATCGAGATCGGCTGGCTGGCACAGGATTGTCGCGCGCTTGACGCATAGATCAAACCGCGCGGCACAAGCGCGGTTTTTCTGAGGGACCGGCTGGCGAAAACCCGTGCGCCAGCTGACAAGACAACAAACGGGAAGTACTGGGAGTAACACATGAAACCAACCAAAACCCTGCTGACGGCAGCTGCTCTTGCGACGGCGGCCGGTGGCGTATCCGCCGAAGAGATGACCATCGTCTCGTGGGGCGGCGCCTATTCCAAATCGCAGCTCAAGGCTTACCACGAGCCCTATTCGGAAAAGACCGGCGTCACCATCCTGAACGATGACAGCTCGAACGAGGCCGTGGCCAAGCTGCGCGCGATGAACGAAGCGGGCAACATCACCTGGGACGTGGTCGATGTTGTGGCCTCGGACGCGATTCGTCTTTGCGACGAAGGTCTGGCGATGGAAATCGACTTTGACACTCAACTGGCCCCGGCTCCGGATGGCACACCTGCGTCGGAAGACTTCGGCGAGTTGCTGGTCAGCGACTGCTTTATCCCGCAGATCGTCTATTCGACCACCTTCGGCTATCGCACCGATCTGGTCGGTGACACCCCGCCCAGCGATATCTGCGCCGTGTTCGATCTGGAAACCTATCCCGGCAAGCGTTCGCTGGAGAAGCGCCCGATCAACAACATGGAATGGGCGCTGCTGTGCGACGGCGTGGCCAAAGAGGATGTCTATGACGTTCTGGGCACCGCCGAAGGTCAGGATCAGGCGCTGGCCAAGCTGGACACCATCAAGGACAGCGTTGTCTGGTGGTCTGCCGGAGCGGACACGCCGCAGTTGCTGGCTGACGGCGAAGTCGTGATGGGTTCGACCTATAACGGTCGTCTGTTCAGCGTGATCGAAGAGCAGAAGCAGCCCGTCGCCATGCTGTGGGACGCGCAGGTGTTCGATCTGGACGGCTGGATCATCCCCGCCGGTCTGAGCGACGAGCGCAAGCAGCGCGCGCTGGACTACATCATGTTCGCCACCGACACCCAGCGTCTGGCGGATCAGGCCAAGTACATCTCGTACGGCCCGGCTCGTGCCTCCTCGGCCCCGCTGGTTGGTCAGCACGCAGATCTGGGTATCGACATGGCGCCGCACATGCCGACCGATCCGGAAAACGCCAAGAACACGTTCCTGTATAACTACGAGTTCTGGGCGGACTACCGCGACGACATCGACGCCAAATTCCAGGCGTGGCTGGCGCAATAAGCGTCTGATTTCATGATACAGTCGGGGGCGGTGCACCGCCCCCGAACCAAAGAAAACCCAAGGGGTACCGATGACTGACGCAAGCCAAAACGCCGGACCTATGCTGGCCGCGGACGGAACGCCGCTCAAGCAATCGCTGGCACGTTCGTTGCGGCGGCAAAAGCTGCGCGCGCTGATGCTGGTGGCCCCTCTGCTGCTGTTCGTGCTGTTCTCGTTCATCGTGCCGATTGCAGCGATGCTGTTCCGCTCGGTGGAAAACAGCATTGTGCAGGAAACGCTGCCCCTGACCGTCGAAGCCCTGCAAAGCTGGGATGAAACCAGCGGCGAGCTGCCTGATGAGGCAGTCTACGACGCCTTTGTCCGCGACATGGTGGTCGCCGTTGACAACAAGACACATACCCGGCTGGGCTCGCGTCTGAACTACGAAGAAACCGGCATGTCTTCGATGTTCCGCCGCTCAGGCCGGAAAATGGGCAAGCTGGACCCCGAAACCGATGGACCATTCAAAGATCAGGTGATCGAGATTCACGAGGGTTGGGGAGAGCCGCAGACATGGGCGGTGATCAAGACCCACTCGCCCGCTGTCACCAACGGCTACTTCCTGAACGCGGTCGATATGCGCCGCACGCCCGAAGGCGCGCAATCACAGCCCGAGGACAAGCAGATCCTGATCAAGCTGTTCGGGCGCACGTTGTTCATGTCGCTGGTGATTACCGGGGCCTGTATCCTGTTGGCCTATCCGGTGAGCTACCTGCTTGCGACCCTGCCGATGCGGGTGTCGAACCTACTGATGATCCTTGTCCTGTTGCCCTTCTGGACCTCGCTTCTGGTGCGGACCTCGGCATGGAAGGTGATGTTGCAGCAACAGGGGGTGATCAACGAAACGCTGGTCTGGCTGGGGCTGGTGGCCGATGACGCGAGACTGGTGATCATCAACAACCAGATCGGCACGATCACCGCGATGACCCATATCCTGCTGCCGTTCATGATCCTGCCGATGTATTCGGTGATGCAGACCATTCCGCCATCTTACACCCGAGCCGCGAAGTCCATGGGTGCAACCAACTGGACGACGTTCTGGCGCATCTATTTCCCGCAATCCATTCCGGGCATCGGCGCGGGCTCGATCCTCGTGTTCATTCTGGCGATTGGCTACTACATCACGCCCGAAATCGTCGGCGGCACCAAGGGTGTCTTCATCTCGAACCGGATCGCCTATCACATTTCGTCCTCGCTGAACTGGGGACTGGCCGCGGCATTGGGGACGATCCTTCTGGGCGTCGTACTGCTGCTCTATTGGGTCTACGACAAGATCGTCGGCATTGACAACGTGAAGCTGGGATAATCGACATGGCCGCACTTACTCCGATTTCCCGCAAACCTCTGTCCATGGTCCTGCCAAGCGTCGCGCTGGCAGGGGCCTTCGCCGGCGTCTTCGTCGGAGCGGGCAATGGCTCGGTCTTTCTTGGCATCATCGGCGGGGCCGTCCTGATCGCCGCGCTAGCCTGGCTTTACATCACCGTTCTCAAGAACGAGAAGCTGGCCCGCTGGATCACCATTCTTGGCTTTGGCATCGCAGGTTTTCTGTTCTCCGGCCCAATGGGCGGCGTTCTGGGCCTGCTGGGCGGCTGGTTCTTTTCGTGGTTCATCTATTGGCTGTATGAAGGCCGCTATCGCCGCAAACTGCTGCCCTATCTGACCCCGAAGCAGGTGTTCTATCATTACCTGTTCCGGGTCATCTGCGGTGCGATCTTTGTCTTCCTGATCACACCGATCCTTGTGGTACTGCCGCTGTCGTTCAACGCGCAGGACTTCTTTACCTTCACGCCGGAGATGCTGCGGCTGGACCCCGAGGGGTATTCGCTGAAGCATTACCGTGACTTCTTCACCAACAATGAATGGCAGCGCAGCTTCAAGAACTCGCTGATCATCGCCCCGATTGCGACGGTGATCTCGGTTTCGCTGGGCACGCTGGCGGCCATCGGCCTCAGCCAGAGCCACGTTCCCGGTCGCCGTGCCATCATGGGCATCCTGATTTCGCCCATGATCGTGCCGCTGATCATCTCGGCCACAGGCATGTTCTTTTTCTACAGCGATATCGGCCGCTTCATGGAAGGCACGCTGGGCATGAACAAGAACTTCGTGGGCTATGTGAAAGTGATCCTTGCCCACGCTGTTCTGGGTATCCCCTTCGTCATCATTACCGTGACCGCAACGCTGGTGGGCTTTGACCGCTCGCTTACACGGGCGGCGGCGAATATGGGTGCAGGTCCGGTGCGGACGTTCTTTTCGATCCAGATGCCGCTGATCCTGCCGGGCGTAATCTCAGGCGGACTGTTTGCCTTCATCACCTCTTTTGACGAGGTGGTCGTGGTGCTGTTCGTCGGTTCCGCCAGCCAGAAAACGCTGCCATGGCAGATGTTCACCGGCCTGCGTGAACAGATCAGCCCGACTATTCTGGCCGTGGCGACGATCCTCGTCGTGATCTCGATCGCGCTGCTGACCACGGTGGAACTGCTGCGCCGCCGGTCCGAGCGTCTGCGGGGCCTTTCCCCCGCTTGACGCAAGCGCGCGCCTGATCTAACGATTTAACCGTTCATCCCAGCCGCGATGGCGTCGCGGACGCTCTGGGATGATCGGCTCTCGGACCCCGAGACCGCCTGTCCTGAACGCCGGGACAAGTGGCCGGGTTTGCCGCCCGGCAAAGATGAGAGACCAGACAATGACAAATCGCCCCGAATTCTTCACCTGTCACAATGGCGACAAAGCGCCCCTGCCCTTCAGCAAGGGAGAATATGACCGCCGTCTTAGCAAACTGCGCGCCATCATGGCAGCGCGGGATATTCCCGTGGTCTTGCTGACCTCGATGCAGAACATCGCCTATTACTCGGGCTTCCTCTATTGCTCGTTTGGCCGCCCCTACGGCTGCGTTGTCACGCAGGACGCCTGCACGACCGTTTCGGCCAATATTGATGCGGGCCAGCCCTGGCGCCGCTCGGTCGAGGACAACGTGATCTATACCGATTGGAAGCGCGACAATTATTGGCGCGCGGTGGCCCGCCTGATCGGTGGCGCGAAACGCATCGGTGTTGAGAATGATCACATGACACTGGCCGCCCGCGACACCGCGCTGGCGATGCTGGGTCAGCCCGAGTTGGTCGACATCGCGCCCGACACCATGGCGGCCCGGATGGTGAAATCCGCCGAAGAGATCGAGTTGATCAAAGGTGGTGCCCGCACCGCCGATGTCGGCGGGGCTGCCATCCACGCCGCCATCCGTGAAGGCGCAACCGAGATCGAGATCGCCATGGCCGGTCGCGACGCGATGGAGGCCGAGATTGCCAGCGCTTATCCCGACGCAGAATACCGCGACACTTGGGTCTGGTTCCAATCCGGCCTCAACACCGATGGCGCGCATAACCCAGTCACAAAACGAGCGCTGCAAAAAGGGGATATCCTGTCGCTGAACACCTTCCCGATGATCTCGGGCTATTACACCGCGCTGGAACGCACCCTGTTTCTGGGCGAACCCGACGCCGAAAGCCTACGCATCTGGAAGGCCAACGTCGCCGCGCATGAGCTTGGCCTGAGCCTGATCAACCCCGGCGCGACCTGTTCCGGCATCACCGCCGAGATCAACCGCTTCTTCGAAGATGAGGGCCTGCTGCAATACCGCTCCTTCGGCTATGGCCACTCTTTCGGCGTCCTCAGCCACTACTACGGGCGCGAGGCCGGTCTGGAACTGCGCGAAGACATCGACACCGTGCTGGAACCCGGCATGGTCGTCTCAATCGAGCCGATGCTGTGGATACCCGAAGGCCAAGCCGGTGCGGGCGGATATCGCGAGCACGATATCCTCGTGGTCGGCGAGGACGGAGCCGTGAACATCACCGGCTTCCCCTACGGTCCCGGCCACAACATCATTGGTGCCTAAGAAAGCCCGCAGGATCCAAAGCCAGTCCCTGGCCGCAAGTGGTGCAGGTCGGCGACAACAACGCTCGGGGCGCATTCTCCGCCCCGAGCGCAATCTGGACATTGATCAGCGGCTATGCGCACCGTGAAACATGTCGCTCACGGAAGACCTGAACCAAATCTTAGAAACTGCGCTCCGAACTGACCCCAGCTTTCAGCGGGTTGAAAAGGCCGTGTTGGACAGCTGCATTGGTGACTGCCGGCGATACGCCCTGGAGGGCTCCTCTGTCGAAGCCTTCCTGATGTCTGCGATGCGTCTATTGGCACTTCCAGACAATGGGCACACACGAGTGATCCCCAATGACGCGATTTCGGTGCTGCCCCTGAGGTTCGTGAGCGTGGGGCGTTTCGTGCACGTCATTGGGTCGGCACCGGGGATAACTGCGCCGCGAGGAGAGTTGATAACCGTCAATGGTGCAGCTTTGAGCCAAATAGATGCCACCGCGGAGCAATTCCTTGCAGGAACGCGCCAAAGGAAACGGGTCATCGGGCCGATTCTTCTGGCTTGGCCATACGCTTTGGCACGTTTGGGGTTTTCATCGAACAACGATACGACCGAGTATTGTCTGCGAGACGAAGATGGGCAGATTACCAATCTGAAAATGGCAAATGGAAATACTGTTCCTGCGTCGACGCTCTACCCAAGAAACGAGCATGGCAAAGCCGATCCAGCTTGGGAACCCGAGACCTTCGTGGAAATACAGGACTGGCAGGGGCTTGGGCTATCAATAGCGTTGCCAAGCTTCTTTGATCCGAGCGAAACTGCGCTGTCTAAGGCCATCTCAGATGCGGCAGACCGCGTGCGCGCCTGCTCAAACGAAACACTCCTAATTGATGTTCGCGGCAACACTGGTGGCGACTTTATTCTGACGATGCCTCTGATCGACGCGATTTCACAAAGCGCAAACAAGCAGGTTGTTGTGCTTGTCAATAAATTCACGTTTTCTGCAGCGATCGTGTTTGTAGCCATCCTTAAACATCGTTTGGGAAATAGGCTCAAACTCCTGGGGGAAGAAATGGGGGACGGGTTGACGTTCTTTGCCGAAGGTGGGCTGCTCAAGTTGCCGACGAGCGGAGCAGTCGTTCGATACTCGTCAGCCTATCACGACTGGAAGAATGGAACGACTGACGACACCACACCGCCCGAGATCGCACGGCAAATCATCCCCGCCGGAGCGCTGAACCTGGATCGAGAGTGGGTCGAAAGACCTAGTACCGAAGATGCACAAGGCGCGTTCTATCAACGCGTACTCAAAAGCGTGGGCGAATAGACGAAGGGGGGCAAGCCCCCTACCGCTGGGCTCGTTCGTAAAAGATGAACCCCAGAAAGTTCAGCAACAGCTGCGCCGCCAAGATTTGGGTACTTTCGGTTGGGTCATACGCAGGTGCGACCTCAACCAGATCGATGCCCACAACATCACCGCGCGTGGCTAACCCCTGCAGGATTTCCAGCACATCGTAATAGAGAAACCCACCATGGCTGGGTGTTCCGGTCCCCGCGGCAATCGACGGGCAAAACGCGTCGATATCAATCGTCACATAATACCGCGCGCCCTGTGGGATGCGCGCCAAGACCGCCTCGGTCCCCAACTTGCGCACCTGCCGCACCGACAGGATGTCCGACCCGCGCGCACGGGCGTCCTCATACCCTTCCTTCGCAGTCGACGAGACATTGCGAATGCCGAGCTGCGTCATGCCCGAAACATAGTCCTTCTCGATCGCCCGCCGCATCGGGTTGCCGTGCCCGGCAGTCACCCCGTGACGTTCATCAACAAAATCCAGATGCGCGTCGATCTGAACCACATGGATCGGCCCGTTCTGCGCGCAATCCCCGGCAAATGCGTTGATGCAGGGGATATTGATTGAATGATCCCCGCCAATGGTGACGGGTAAAGCCCCCGCCTGCAGGATCTTCTCGACCCCGAGCTGAATATTGGCATGGCTCTCATCGGTCTTGGTGTGGATGATATCCGCGTCCCCCAGATCAACCATCCGCACCGAGCCATCCAGATATGTTGCGTCATCCTCGTGATCATAGGCCCCCGCGTGACCAAAACTGAACAGCGTCGAAGCCTCACGCACGGCCCGCGGCCCAAAGCGTGCCCCGGGTCGCCATTGAGTGCCAAAATCGAACGGCGCGCCCAGCACAGCGACATCTGCCTCAATCTGATCCCAATCCGCGACGTACGGCGACTTGGCAAAGGTCGAAATCCCGACAAACGGCAGATTCAGCCGTCCCGCTTCATAGCCATGATCCTGCATTCAACCTCCTGTCATGCTCTGAGTGACCGAGTTGCGATGCCGCCGAGTTGATCTCGCCTCCGACAATTGACCCGGGCCTTCCGGGGATCAAACATCGCTATTCTGCACAAGATCGATAGTCCGCAATATCTCGTCCGGATTGATGTGATAGTCTTCCCCCCGCCCCTCACCAACGACAAAGCCATATTTCATGCCCAGACCATCAGCATAGTCTTTCATCATGTTGTTGAGCCGCCATGGCGGAAAAAGCATAACCAAAGACGTACCTGGGGCCATGGCGAGCATTCCATGGGTCATACCGCTCCCCTCGACACCAACCAATACTTGCGCGCCCCGGGCCCGGGCGACGATCTGATCCACGGTCAAATGACGGGGGTCGATGATCTCGTACCCCTGCGCTGCAAAAAAATCTTCGAGTTCGGCCTCATTTGCAGGCGCGCGCTGGGCGCCCCATCCCCGCCGACGGATGAAAATGCCATGCCCTTCGCGAGTTCCTGGCAAAGCACGCACCCGGGCACTCAGATTTTCCAGACGCGCAGTCTTGTGGCTGTTCATGCCTCTATCTTCAAAAATCCAGGCATGGCGAATTCGCACGTCGCTGACCGCCGAGTACGACAGCCCGAAAATGTCCCAATACCGCGATACATGCCCGGCCATGTCGGCTGCAACTTTGGTATCAACATAGCTCTGGCCAAAATCTGGCGCCATCAGCGCCGTCGCGCCCCCGTCAAAAATCATGTGGCCGAAATACATCGTGGCAAAACTGGAAAGCGGCAACACAGCTGTATCCAGCTCCGCGGTCACTTTTGCAAACGGTCTGGTTCTTTGGGGGCCACCCTGATCGTGCCGCGTCCGGTTGGTAAAAAGCCGGCCGCTGGAAAAGACCGCGTCATCTATTCTGTAAGCGATCGTCGCCACGTCTAGGCGATCACGACCAGCGATGCGTAGATTTTCGAGCTCAAAAGAAGAGTAGGTATCCACACCCGTCACACGATCCAACTGGCCATCCAGATAGCTTGCCTGCGTCACGCGATTGCGTTCCTCGGGGCAGATAACCACCTTCTCGGAAGCGGCTTCTTCACAGGATTTTGCAAGGCCTAGGTGGCGCATTACGAACTGAAGCGTCGGCCTGGTGCTAATTCTTCCGCCGAAGACCGTATTCATTGATCAGCAACCCAAGCGCCCGGAACGTGTTTCAAAATAACCTCTTGTACGACATTTGATCGTAGTCTCAGCCCACGCCCCCGGCAATGACAAAATCACATTCAGAACGTTCTGCGCCTTAAACACCGGGCCGGTTGACTGATCTAACACGGCTCCGGCCTTCTTACTGGCCAGCCCGCCATAGATCGTGGAACGGTGCCGAAGCACGCAAACCCTCTCTTCGACACCGAGGGGCCAGACCGCCCCCAACCGGGGCACACCGGGGGCATATTTCAGATATTTGTGGATAAATCGGCCGAATTCGTCTATCTTTCTTGGTTGTTTAGTATCGAGTTCTGTTTTTAGTGAGTAAAACCAATGAATTGGTCTTTTGCACCCGTTGCAGGCCGATTGTGGCAGAAAATTCGAGGATACCGTCCCCTCGAAGAACTTTCTGATCGCAAGGTCTCAATTTCATCTCTCGAAGTAACCCCCCTTACCGAGGCAGTTTTCCTTCCGGGTGAACTGGAGCGGATAAACGGGGCTCATTCGATGGCCGCCAGCATTTCAGATGAAATCGAGCAAACCCTCGCCCCGAACCTGACCAACATTGAAACGCGCGCCTATTTGATCCGGAATGCCGTCATTGCCGACAATCGGGTCAGTACCTGGGCCGGTTTCAAGGACATCTCTCTTCGCAGTGCCCGCACAAGACCTGTCCGTATCACCGAGAAACTCGAAACTGCCGCATTGTGCTCATCATGGCAGGGCAACGACTACTTCTCTCACTTCTTGCTTGATGACGCCGCAACCCATTCCCTGGCGGGCAGATTTGGCGATCCGTTCTTTTCGGGCGCCGGCACATCCAGAAGCGCACATTGCCTCGACTACCTGTCGCGCTTCGGTATCGACTACAAGGAAAAGCAGAACATACTGGTCCGTAAGCTGTGGCTTTTTAGGGACTTTTCACTGAGCACAGACAAACGCCGCCGATTGAAGGACATGGCGGAACGCGCCAAAACACTGATATCCGGAGGGTCGCCGCACCCCGGAGCCTTCATCCGCAGAGGCGTTACCGGCCAGGTGCGAACCCTCGATAACGCCGACGAGATTGAGGCGTGGTGCGCGTCCCAGGGTTTTGCGATCATCGACCCCGAGCACCAATCCGTCGACGACATATGCGCTGCACTCCACGGTGTCCCTCTTGTGATCGGAGTCGAAGGCAGTCATTTGACGCACGCGTTGTTCGCGATGCGGCGCGGAGGCACACTGATCTGCATCCAGCCGCCAGATCGTTTCAACGCTATTTTCCGTCATCTCTGCGCAGCGTTCGGCATAGGCTGGGGTTTTGTGGTTGCAAAAGGCACTGTCGAAGGGTTCTCGGTTGAGCTGGACCGTTTGAAAGCGACGATAGATCTAGCTCAGATGCAGCCCGCTTCGTAGATCAACCGCACCCGCTGGGAGCGCTTCGGTGTAGCATGTCCATCGCGGGCTCTCAGGGATAGAGATATGTACGGTTTAGAATGCAGGCGCCAAGGGCGCCCAGGGTATCTTGGATATCAGTTTTTCTGACTCTGTGGTGCCCCCACACGGACTCGAACCGCGGACCTACTGATTACAAATCAGTTGCTCTACCAGCTGAGCTATAGGGGCACTGGGTTCCGATTAATGTCTCGTACCGGCGACTGCAAGCCCGAATTTTAGTTCGATCTTAACGCCGGATGTTTTGCATGGGGCCCGGGTCCGGGTAATTGCGCGCGGGTCGATTTGACTGCGCCGGGCGCAGCCTGTAACCCAACGGGCAAGACACCGGATGGAAGGACGGAATTGACATGCAGGTGGCCATCCACGCCGGCGCGCTTTTCACGGACGAAGGTCGGCTGGAGAAGCTGCTGCAAACCAACGCAAAAGCGCTTCGGCAGAATGGCGCGGCCTATTGGGGGTTTCGGGCGTATAAGAACATATTCCGGCCTGCTCTGGGATCGGTGAATGACCGACCCGCCGCCGAGGATACGCGGGCCAAATTCCAGAGCCTGATGCCACCGCGGCGCGTGCTCAGCCGGGCGATCCTGTCCAGCGCCGAATATATCGGGGAACAGGCGGCGGTCATCATGGACGGGCAGTTTTATCCGCAAGCCGGGCGTCGGATGGCCTATCTCGATCAGGTGTTCGGCGAGGCAACGGTTGAATTGTTCGTGGGACTGCGCAATCCGGGCAGTTTCATTCCCAAGGTTCTGATGTCCCTGTCCGCACCGGAACGTCAGCACATCCTCGGATCGACCGATCTGAGCTGCCTGAGCTGGCTGGCGATGATCGAGGACATCCGCGACCTTGCCCCCGACGTGAACATAACGCTTTGGAGCAACGAAGAAATCCCGCTGCTCTGCGGCGACATCGCATGCGCCCTTGCGGGGCTGCCCGCCGACGTGCCGCTTGACGGCGAATTTGCACTGTTGTCGTCACTGGTATCAGAGGAAGGGAAGCAGGAACTCGACAGCCTGACCCGGCAGGACCTGTCACGCAGCGATGCATCCTTCAGGGACGGGCTGGCCGCGATCTTTCACCAGCACGCGCTGCCGGATGCTATCGAGGAAGAAGTCGACCTGCCCGGATGGAACGACGATGTGGTCGCCGCATTCACCGAGCTTTATGAGCAGGATCTGGCCCGGCTGCAGACCATGCCGGATATCCGCTTTCTGAAACCCTGACCGGTCGGGTTACATGCCCAGCGCTTCTTTGTACATCTCCAGAACCGCCTCTTCTTCGGCGATGTCATCCTTGTCGCGCTTGCGCAACGCGATGACCTTACGCATCACCTTGGTATCGTAGCCGCGGGCTTTCGCCTCGGCCATGACCTCTTTCTGCTGGTCAGCGATGTCCTTCTTTTCAGCTTCAAGACGCTCGAGCCGTTCGACAAACTGGCGCAACTCGCCTGCGGTCACACGGTAGTTGGCCGCGGCCTGGTCTTCGGTGATGTCTTCCATCTGCATCTCTCCCAAGGGCTGAAAATGAGGCACCGGATCACCGGCCCCGTGCCGGATACAGTGCCGTCCGCCCGACCGCAAGCGCACATTCGGACCAGCGGGCTTGTCTGATGTGCGCCGATCCGTTAAGCGCGGTGGCAATTCTTGGGATGGGCGTAGGAAACCATGTTCGACATCATCGTCTGGGGCGGGGCGGCCCTGTCTCTGGCCGGGTTAATCGGTCTTGTCTGGTGTATCCTGCGCGTGATGAAGGCGCGGAAATCCGGCCTGTCGGATGACGAGTTGCGCGCCGCTGTTCAGGGCGTCCTGCCCTGGAACCTCGCCTCGCTGTTCCTGTCGGTTCTGGGGTTGATGCTGGTCATCCTCGGAATATCCTTTGGATAACCCACCAGTCAGATCGGCATGTTGTCAAACCGCGCTTCAAGCGCATCTTCGCACAGCGCTGCATCCAGCCGCCGCAACCGCGACGGAATCTGAACGCCCTGCGCCCGCATTTGATCCAGCACCTTGCTGACGCTGGGCTGCAATGCCAACCGGGTTTCCAGACCTGCACCGTCCAGTTTCTGTTCAAGCTGCTCCGCTTCGATATAAAGATCCTGAGCCGTCATTTGCATCCTCCCACATATGACCAGTCTGACCGATTTTAGTAACAACATTAAGACCAGCACGAGACCCGGTTAACGCCTCGCGGTTTCTTGCCTATGCTGGGAAAAAGCCGACCATGCGTCGCGGGTCGCACAAGACTTATACGAAAAACGGACGAATTGCCTTGACGGACATCAACTCGTGATTTGGAACTTGCGTCACATTCCGCTATCACTATATGAAATCACCGGGCGCGGAGGACCCCATGACACCCCTTGTGAAAGCCTTTTTCGACCCTCAGACCTTTACCGTATCCTACGTCGTGCAAGAGCCCGAAGGCCAGACCTGCGCCATCATCGACAGCGTGCTGGACTTTGATCATGCATCAGGGCGCACGGATACGGCCTCTGCGGATCAGATCGTGGATTATGTCATGGCGCAGGGGCTCAAGGTCGAATGGATCCTGGAAAGCCATGTGCACGCCGATCACCTGTCCGCTGCGCCCTATCTGCAGGAAAAGCTGGGGGGAAAGATCGGGATTGGCGAGAATATTGTGGTGGTGCAGGACACGTTCGGCAAGGTCTTCAACGAAGGGACCGAGTTCCAGCGCGACGGCAGCCAGTTCGACGCGCTGTTTTCCGAGGGATCCAGCTTTCACATCGGGCAGATGCGGGGCGATGTTCTGCACACGCCCGGCCACACTCCGGCCTGCATGACATATGTCATAGGCGATGCCGCATTCGTGGGCGATACGCTGTTCATGCCGGATTTCGGCACCGCGCGCTGCGACTTTCCGGGCGGGTCGTCGGCGGACCTTTATGCCTCGATCCACAAGATCCTGTCTCTGCCGGATGAGACGCGCATCTTTGTCGGCCATGACTACAAAGCCCCCGGCCGGGATGAATATGCCTGGGAAACCACGGTCGGAGAGCAAAAGGCCCTGAACATCCATATCGGTCAGGGCCGCAGCATCGAGGAATTTGTCGAAATGCGCGATGCCCGCGATGCCACGCTTTCGATGCCACGCCTGATCCTGCCGTCGCTGCAGGTCAACATGCGGGCCGGGCAGATGCCGCCTGCAGACGAACAGGGCGATGTGTTCATGAAGCTTCCCGTCAACAAGCTGTGACGCACGGATAAGAGAGGACCGCGCTATGATGATCGAGTGGTTTTGGGGCTTGGCCGGAGGGCTTCTGATCGGCCTGGCCGCCGCCGTTTACCTGCTGTGCAATGGACGCATCATGGGGGCCAGCGGAATTCTCGGCGGGCTGCTGGAACGCAGCGACCGCAGCATCCTGACCGAGCGTCTGGCCTTTATGGCCGGGCTGATCGGGATGCCGTTTCTGCTGCGCCCCTTGATCGCACCGCAGGCGGAAACCCACCTGACCGGCGATCTGGCCATCGTGATCCTGGCCGGGCTTTTGGTTGGCGTCGGCACACGCATCGCCAATGGCTGCACGTCGGGGCATGGGGTCTGCGGCATCTCGCGATTCTCGCTGCGCGGCATCGTGGCCACGATGTTCTACATTCTGGCGGGCGGGCTGACCGTTGCACTGTTTCGCCATGCTCTGGGGGTGATCTGATGCGCGGTTTCTTCGCATTCCTTGCCGGTTCGCTGTTCGGCACCGGGCTTTTGATTTCGGGCATGACCGACACCACAAAGGTGCAGGGCTGGCTGGACGTTTTCGGCAACTGGGACCCAACACTGGCCTTTGTCATGGGCGGAGCGATCCTGCCCATGCTGATCGCCTGGCGCCTGACCCGTCACGGCGCGCCGGCGACTGGCGGACACTTCCCCGCACCACCCCGGGTCGAGCTTGACCGGCGGCTGATCGTCGGTTCGGTCCTGTTCGGGATCGGCTGGGGGCTGGCGGGGCTATGCCCCGGACCCGCGATGGCCTCGCTCGGCTATGGGGGTGCTGGCGGGATTGTGTTCCTGATTGCGATGATTGCAGGCATGTTTGCTGCCCCCAAGCTGGGCGCACAACTGGACAGGATGGCCAACCCGGCCTAAGCAATTGTCATGGAGATTCGACCAATTACCCCCCGCTACGCCGTCTCGCCGCAAATCACTGTCGAGGACATACCAGCCATCGTCGAGGCCGGTTTTGTCAAGGTGATCTGCAACCGCCCCAATACCGAGGTGCCCCCGGACCAGCAGTCCGACGCGATCGGTCAGGCCGTCCGCGACGCCGGGCTGGAGTATGAGGTTCTGGAACTGACCCACCAGACCATGACACCCGAAAATGTCGCCCTTCAGCGCGATATGGCCGAGAGCTGCAGCGGGCCCGTGCTCGCCTATTGCGCCTCGGGGACGCGGTGTTCGGTGGTGTGGGCGCTGGGGCAATGCGACCGGCTCAGCACCGATGACATCCTGGATGCGACCAGCAAGGCAGGCTACACGCTGGACAATCTGCGCCCCGCCTTGGATCAGATGCGCAAACAGGGGTAAGGCACTCAGACCTCCTCATCCGTTTCCGGCAGCCCCGCAAGCTGCGAAATCTCGGAAACCATCTGCACCGAGTCAATCGGCAGCAGATCCCCAGCCCCCATGACAGGATCGGGCAGGTTCGGGTCCTCCATGACCTCGCCCACGGCATGCAAAGGTGGTTCATCAGGCACGTGAGACGGTCCCGAGGGGCTGGCCAAAAACGGTTGTGGCTCGGCATAGGTCAGCGCGGTCGCGGGTTGATGTTCGTTGACCCGAACCGCACGCATTCCACAGCATTGACCCAGTCGCCCGATGGCCATCCGCGCCCGGTCGATGCTGACCACTTCAACCTTATCCAGCTTTGATCCGCTCAACGGCAGGACATCCCCGACCGCCAGATCGGACAGGTTCGTCAACGGCAGGGACATGCGGCCAAGCACGGCCGTCAACTCGGCCCGCATCACGCCCGAGGCCTGATCCAGATTTCGGCCCGAACTGGTTTCCGGCCCGGCCTGATCAGGCTCTGCCAGAGGCGGATCGGGCAGCAGAATGCACATCTCTGCCTGCCGCGCGCCCCCCGCCAGTTCCACCGTCAGGTCAATGACCCGATAGCTGTCCTCAACCATCGCCAGCATCAACGTCCGCACGTCGTCAGCCCGCGAGGCATATTCATATCCCGAAAGGCAGGCCACATCCGCCGGACCTTCGACCAGCCCGCGCGCACGGCCCAGCATATCCTCAAGCAAGGGCGCGGCCATCGCGGCATCCGTGCCGGTAAAGGCGCGCTCGGGCGGCGGGTCGGCAGACACCATTCCGATCGTCTGCTGCTGCACGATGGCCGAGACGCATCCCGAATCCAGACAGATCGCCGCAGCACCCGCCTGCTCCGACACAAAAAGCAACAACAGCCATCCATCCCGCACCCGGTCGGCCAGTTCCGGTTGCGTCCGCCGGGCCTGCTTGGCCCCGATCACGGATAAGGTCAGCCCCGCCCCCTCACCCGCCGCGCGCGCCAGCCCCAGCCGCAGGGCCCGCAGAATCGAGCGGGGCGGCTCGGGCACTCCCTCCCGCCCTGCCGAAAGCTTGCGCGCCAATGCTGCGTTGGCCTGAACTGTCATCGTCCGAATCCACCATTTGCCGATGTTTCGACCCTTGGTGTAGCCCGGCGACCGTTACGAATGTCTTTATGCCCGTATCATTGCGCGGCCTGCCGATAGGCCAGCGGCAGGCTGACTCGGAACCCAGCCCCGCCCTGCCCCGGCAAATAGGCGATCTCGCCGCCAAGGCGCTGCATGATCTCGCGGCAGATCGCCAGCCCCAGACCGGCCCCTCCGGCCTTGTCCGACCCCACCCGGGCGAATTTCTCGAACACCACCGATTGCGCCTCGGGCGGGATGCCGCTGCCATTGTCGATGAAGTCGATCACCACCTGCTCGCCCACATCATGGGCCGAGATCGTCAGGACCGGCTCGGCCGCATCGCAATATTTCTGCGCATTCGAGATCAGGTTGATGAACACCTGCCCCAGACGGTCCAGATCGGTGTGCAACTGAATGCGCTCGGTCGCTCGGACGCGCTTTACGCTCAGCGCACGGTCCCCGCCTGCCAGCGCGCTGGACACGGCGCGATCCAGCACCATCCGCAGCGTCCCGTCCCCCATATTCAGGCTAACCTGACCGCTTTCCAACACGCTGAGATCCAGCAGATCGTCCAGCAACCGCGTCAGGCGCAGCGCTTCATCATGGATGATCGCGGCATAGCGGGTTTGTTCCGTCCCGCTCAGCCCCTCGGTATCGCGCATGATCTCGGAGAAAGCGCGGATCGAGGTCATAGGCGTGCGCAATTCATGGCTGACCTGACTCAGGAACGCATCCTTCTGCATCGAAACCTGCGTCAGCCTTGCGTTGACATCCCGCAACTGGCGCGCGGTGCGGCTCAGTTCGGCAGATTTCGCCTCAAGCTGGCCGGAGTATTCCAACAACTGCGCGGATTCGTCCGCCACCGCCAGCAGATCCTCGACCGAGACAGACGCTCCACCCACAATCTGCCCGATCATCGCATGGGCCGTTGCGGCCCCGACCGAGCCGCTCAGTTCCCGTTCCAGCCGCTCGAGAAACCCGGGCGTGGGCTCGGGCAGGCGCCCGGGGCGGCCCTTCTGGCGCTCGACCTCGGCCTGAAAGAATTCCTGCGCCGGAGCGGTGCCCAGAATGCGCTGCGTCATGATCATCAGGTCTTCGCTCTGCGCCACTGACCCAGTCCAGCCGCGCAGGGCTGTGGAATGATCGAACACATTGACGAACTGCGCGCCCTGCAAACGCTCCAGCGGGCTGGGAAAACTCAGCATAGAGGCGACGCAGAAGGCGATGGTATTCAGCGACAGCGACCACATGACCGTGTGCACCATCGGGTCGATCCCCTCGACCCCGAAAAGCGCCTGCGGACGCAGCCAGCCCCAGCCAAAGGGACCGTTTTCGATCACCGAGGCGGGGATGACACCACCGCCCATCCCGGGCAACAGCATGGTGTAAATCCACAGGAAAAAGCCGACGCTGAGGCCGACCAGCGCCCCCGTTCGCGTCGCGCCACGCCAGAACAGCCCGCCCACCAGCGCAGGCAATATCTGCGAAATCCCGGCAAAGGCCACCAACCCGATCGAGGCCAGCGCCGCCCCGCCCCCCGACAGGCGGTAGTAGAAATAGCCCAGCGCCATGATCACCGCGATCGACACCCGCCGCGCCATCAGCACGATGGTCCGCACATCCCCCGAAACCGAGCCGCGGCGTTCATGAGTGCTGAGCCAGATCGGCATGACCACGTGGTTCGACACCATCGTCGACAGCGCCATGGCGGTGACAATCACCATCGACGTGGCCGACGAAAAGCCGCCGATGAACGACAGCATCGCCAACCCTTCGTTGCCTTGCGACAGCGGCACCGTCAGCACGAACAGGTCGGGGTTCGACCCTTCGGGCAGCAGGTCCAGCCCGACAACGGCAATCGGCACCACAAACAGGCTCATCAGCAGCAGATACAGCGGAAAAGCCCAGGCGGCGGTGCGCAGGTGGCTTTCGTCGTCATTCTCGACCACCATGACCTGAAACATCCGCGGCAGGCAGACAAAGGCCGCCGCCGACAGGAATATGAGCGTCGTCCAACGCCCCGCATCCACATGCCACCGACCGATTTCCGAGCTGTCAATCCGGTCCATCATCGGCCCCAACCCGCCTGCGATGCCCCAGACCACGAAGATGCCGACCGCAAGCAAGGCGAACAGTTTGACCACCGATTCCAGCGCAATCGCGGTCACGACGCCATGGTGACGTTCGTTCGCATCCAGATTTCGTGTGCCGAACAGGATCGCAAAGACCGCCAGTCCGGCGGCCACCCAGAAGACGCTGGACCCCTCACGATATAGGCCCGTCGGGTCCGCCTCGGCAAAGATCGAAAAGGACAGCGTGATCGACTGCAACTGCAGCGCGATATAAGGCGTGCCGCCCAGAACCGCCAAAATGGTCACGCAGACCGCCAACGTGTTAGACTTGCCATAACGGGACGAGATCAGGTCCGCGATCGAGGTCACCCGCTGGCTGCGCCCGATCCGCACCAGCTTGCGCAGGCCCCACCACCAGCTGATCATCACCAAGGTCGGGCCCAGATAGATGGTGACGAATTCCAGCCCCGACCGCGCCGCGCTGCCGACGGCACCGTAGAATGTCCAGGCTGTGCAATAGATCGACAGCGACAGCGTATAGACCAAAGGAGAGCGCAGCCATTTCCCGCCCCCCGCCGCCGCCAGCCGATCCGCCGCGAAGGCCACGCCGAACAACAGCACAACATAGCCCAGACAGACCAGAATCAGGATGTTCAGCGTTGCCATGGCTCGGCCTCGGGCTCGGCATTCTCGCGCGCCACCATGCGGCGTGCGGCGAAGCCAAAGATCAGGCTGATCAGGATCAGAACACCCCAGCAGGCGAAGATGTAGAATATGGCCGACGATAGCGGCAGCGCCTCGGCCCCGGCGCTGCGGTCAGGCCAGAGCAAGGGCAGCGCCAGCATCGCCGCACCCAGAAACGGCAGCAGCCGCGCCGCATCGGCCAGCCTGCGCCGGCGATAGCTTTGACGCTCCAGAAACAGCGACGGCCGGACCGGCAGGGTCGTGTCCCGGCCCTCGTCCCCGGCGCTCATGACCGCGAGGCCTGCGCGTGCAGGTCACGCACCGCCGTCAGAACCTCGGCATTCGAAAACGGTTTGGTCATGAAGCGGCTGACCCCGGCCTGTTCAGCCATTTCGCGGTCGCGGGATTGCCCGCGCGCGGTCAGCATCAGGACCGGCAGGCCCTGCATCTCATGGTGTTCGCGCAGGTCACGCAAAATATCCATCCCACTTTTGCCCGGCAGCATCACATCAAGAATGACCAGATCAGGTCGGGCTGCCAGAACAACCTGCACCGCATCCGTGCCATCGGCGTGGGTTTCCACCTGCCACCCCTCGCGCGTCAGCAGAAACCGGATCGCCTCGGTGATGTTGGGCTCATCCTCGATCAGCAGAACCTTGCGGCTCATATTTGCAATTCCTCCCCATGACCGGTCGCACGTCCGGCCACCTGTCCTGCACAGATTAAGCGCTGTGTCAGGAAACTGTCAAAACCCTTCGCTCAGGATCGACGGCTCACGCCGCGCGGGACAGTCCCGTTTCGGGCAAACCCGGCAACTGGCCCCAACCTGCGCCGAGGTCCCGGCAGGCTGCGCCGAGTTTTCGACCGGCAGAACCAGCATGACGGACCGATACACGGGTTCGTCCCCGAACCCTGCAGCGGGCTGAGGCCACGCGATCGCAAAACACTCGAACTCTGCCGCCGTCCGGCCCAACTGAACCACGCGTTTGCGGATCGGCACCAAAGGGCGGTTCAACGCCGAGAACAACGGCCAGAGCGGGCAAGCCTCGCCATGGCGCGGCAGGGCGAAGCCCGGGGTCGGCTTGCAGAACAGCACACTGCCCGAGGCATCGCAGATCACCAGCCCCGCAGGCCGCGCCAGGGCCCCTTCGGGCAGGAAGGCCAGCCGTCGCAACACGGTCGCCAGATCAACCGAAAACGCCGCAGCAAGCGCCAGCGGGTCAGGGTTGGCCGGGTCCAGTGCCTCCAAGACCTGCTCCAGCGGCATGGCCCGGGCATCTGCCGCATAGGCGTCAAGGACGTCGGCAGCCACGGTTTTGGCAGCTGTCGATTCAAGTTGATCCAGAGCCACGTCAGGACCGCCCCCTCCGGCCTCTATCTGAGGGAAATGGAACCCCTGCTCGGCGAAAAACGCCTCGACTGCATCCAGAGGGGCGCCGCGCAAATCGCCCTGCCCCTCGCTGTCATCCAGATAGCTCACCAGCGCCTTTGAACTTTCGGCCAGCCGTTCCGCATCCTGATGCAGGTTGTTGTGAAAGCGATCCCGCCACTCGGCCTCGATCTCGCCGGGTTCAGCAAGAATGGCGGCAGTCGAGCGGATCGCCGCAGCGGTCGACAGCACCTCATGCATCGACGCCGCCAGATGCGGGTCGTGGGTCAGCCGGTCCGACAGGGTCTCGACCGTCCGTTCCAGCGAGATCACCCGGCGGTGCATCTGCGCCAGGACCCCCGACCAGCCGGGGAAGCGTCCGGCGAACTCTTCAAGCGCGTCCTGCTCGGCCTTTTGGCCGACCGCATCCGCAGCCGCCTCTCGCAGGGCAGAAATCAACGTCTCTTCGATGCCTTGCGTCAGCAGCGAGGGTTCAACCGACAGGGCCCCCGCGATATCGACCAGCAACTTGCCCCCGATGCGGCGGCGATTGTGTTCGATCAGGTTCAGATACGAGGCCGAAATCCCCACCTGCCGCGCCAGTTCGGCCTGACGCAACCCCGAAATCTGCCGCCTTTCACGTATCCGGCTGCCGGTCAGAGTGTCTCGCATCGTCATTAAACCTTTGGGTGTTTCGCGTGATTTTTCAGAATTACCCGGTGATTTTTATCAGTTGCCGATTTGTTTTCAAACAAAGTTTACAACCTTCACAAATCCCGACGGGTGAAATCGCCGCCTCCCCTTCTCTTTCCGCGCAATACGCGTCACCATAGGTATATGAGCGATCCCGCCTTCGAATACGCCCCCGTCGGCCTTGTCGAACTGGAAAACCGGATCATCCGCCGCTGTAATCTGCAGTTCGCGCGGACCTTCGGCGGGGCCGAGGCCGACTATCGCAATATGCCGCTGCTGCATCTCTACCCCTCGGTCGCCGACTGGGAACGCATCGGCGCGCGCAGCCTGCAGGTGATGCGCGATACCGGATATTACACGGATGAAAGGGTCATGCGCCGCCGCGACGGCGACCTGTTCTGGTGCCGCGCGCGCGGGCGGTCACTGACGCCGGATGACCCCTTCCGCCATGGGATCTGGAGCTTTTCGGATATCTCGGAAGAACGTCCCCTGGTCGAGCTAACCACCCGCGAACGCGAAGTGGCCATCCTGTCCTGCCGAGGCCTGTCCGCAAAGGAAATCGGGGCCGAACTGGGCCTCAGCTATCGCACGATCGAGGCCTACCGCGCCCGGCTTCTGGAAAAATTCGGGGCCCGAAAGCTGCCCGAACTGGTGGCCAAATTGTCGGGTATGCCGCTATGAGGCCCCTCGTGCCGGAAATACGGCGCAAAGTCCCCGGATTTACAGGCTCAAACGGCGCTTTTCATGGCCGACAGCATGGCTTATAACCCTGCGTAATCAGACCAAGCCCGCAGGAACAGACGGGCCATAGGGGAACCTTCGAGGACACTCATGACAGATACCAAACACGAAGCGGATGTGGCGTTCATCAAGGCACTGGCCGAACTGCTGCGCGAGAATGATCTGACCGAATTGCAGGTCAAGCGTGAATATGGCGAAGAAGACAGCCTGAATGTCCGCGTCAGCCGCATGTCGCAGACCGTCGCCGCTCCGGTTCAGGTGGCCGTGCCGGCCGCCGCGCCCGCAGCGCCTGCCCCTGCGGCGGCTCCCGCGGTCGAAGCCCCCGCCGCGGCCGACGACCCGGCCAGCCATCCCGGCGCCGTGACCTCGCCCATGGTCGGCACGGTGTATATGCAGCCCGAACCCGGCGCCCCCGCCTTTATCAGCGTCGGCGCGTCCGTTTCCGAAGGCGACACGCTGCTGATCGTCGAGGCGATGAAGACCATGAACCAGATCAACGCCCCCAAATCGGGCACGATCAAACGCGTTCTGGTCGGTGATGGCGATGCTGTGGAATTCGGCACCCCTCTGGTCATCATCGAGTAGGGCGGGCCCATGTTCGACAAGATCCTGATTGCCAACCGGGGCGAGATCGCCCTGCGCGTCATCCGCGCCGCGCGCGAGATGGGGATTGCGACCGTCGCCGTGCATTCCACCGCCGATAGCGACGCGATGCATGTACGCATGGCCGACGAATCGGTCTGCATCGGCCCTCCGCCCAGCCCGCAAAGCTATCTGTCGGTGCCCGCGATCATCTCGGCCTGCGAGATCACCGGCGCGCAGGCGATCCACCCCGGTTATGGCTTTTTGTCCGAGAATGCCGAGTTTGTGCAGATCGTCGAGGACCACGGCATCACCTTCATCGGCCCCACCGCTGAACATATCCGCGTCATGGGCGACAAGATCACCGCCAAGGACACCATGAAAGCGCTTGGCGTTCCCTGCGTGCCCGGCTCTGACGGCGGCGTTCCCACGCTGGCTGATGCCAAGCGTATCGGTGAAGAATTCGGCTATCCGGTCATCATCAAGGCCACCGCCGGCGGCGGCGGGCGCGGGATGAAAGTGGCCAACAGCGCCGCCGAGATGGAAAGCGCCTTCATGACCGCCCGCGCCGAGGGCAAGGCCGCCTTCGGCAATGACGAGGTCTATATCGAGAAATACCTGACCACACCGCGCCATATCGAGATTCAGGTCTTTGGCGACGGCAAGGGCAAGGCGGTCCATCTGGGAGAACGTGACTGCTCGTTGCAGCGCCGCCACCAGAAGGTGTTCGAAGAGGCCCCCGGCCCCGCCATCAGCCCCGAAGAACGCGCCAAGATCGGCAAGATCTGCGCCGACGCGGTGGCCAAGATCAACTATATCGGCGCGGGCACCATCGAGTTCCTTTACGAGAACGGCGAGTTCTATTTCATCGAGATGAACACTCGTCTGCAGGTCGAACACCCCGTCACCGAGGGCATCTTCGGCGTCGATCTGGTGCGCGAACAAATCCGCGTCGCCGCTGGCGAAGAGATGTCCTTTGGCCAGGATGATCTTGAGATCAACGGCCACGCTATCGAGGTTCGGATCAACGCTGAGAAACTGCCAAACTTCTCGCCCTGTCCCGGCAAGATCACCGCGTATCACGCGCCCGGTGGTCTGGGTGTGCGGATGGATTCGGCGCTTTATGACGGCTATTCGATCCCGCCCTACTACGACTCGCTGATCGCCAAGCTGATCGTGCAGGGCCGCGACCGGGCCGAAGCTCTGGCGCGCCTGCAGCGTGCTCTGGGTGAGTTGATCGTCGACGGCATCGACACCACCGTGCCCCTGTTCGACGCGCTACTGCAGGAGCCCGATCTGCACAGCGGCGACTATAACATCCACTGGCTGGAGCACTGGCTTGCGGAGAATATGGCTCAATAACAACACGGGACCGGACGGTTGCGGCCTTCCGGTCCCACAGCATCCCGTATGAGCCTGTCCACCGAACTTTTGCTGCATGGCTATTCGATCGGCATCTTCCCGATGGCCGAACATCGTGACGACCCCGAGCTGTTTTGGGTCGACCCCAAGTTCCGGGGCGTGTTCCCGCTGGACGGTTTCCACATCTCGCGCAGCCTTGCCCGCCGCATCCGCAGCTGCGGGTTCACCATCAGCATCAACCGCGATTTTGCAGGCGTCGTAGACGGTTGCGCCGACCGCGCCGACACCTGGATCAACCCCGAACTGCGCCGCCTGTACCAAGAGCTGCACCAGACCGGCCGCGCCCATTCGCTTGAGGTCTGGGACGATGAGACGGTGGTCGGCGGGGTCTACGGCGTGGTCCTGGGTGGGGCATTCTTCGGCGAAAGCATGTTCTCACGCCGAACCGACGCGTCAAAGATCGCGCTGGCATATCTGGTGGACCGATTGCGGCAGACGGGTTTTGCCCTGTTCGACACGCAGTTCCTGACGGCCCATCTGGCCTCGCTAGGGGCCATCGAAATCCCACGCGCTGCTTATCATCGAGAATTGCAACAAGCCCTTGAGGTCAGCGCCGATTTCACCGCTGATGTGCGGCAGAGCCCTCAGGGCGTCATACAGCGGATCACCCAGACGTCGTAGCGCGCATGATCCAGCGCGTTCAGCGCGGGCGAGGTCGCGATCATCCAGCCATCAAACAACTGCTGCGCCTTGCCCTGCTCCCAGATCGTCAAATAGGCAAACGCGTCACCCGTCGGGTTCGCAGCCGGATAGCGGCAATCACCCAGGGCCACGTCCAGCCCAAACACGGCCGCCGTCTGCCCGTTCTGAACCTCAACGTCAACGGTCTGACCGTTGACCTTATCCAAGCCGCGCAACATGGCACCCGGCCCGGATTCGACCTTCTGCTGAGCTGCTGCGATGCTGCCCGACAGCAGCAACGCCATCAAAGCGGCGCGTATCATTCGCCGCCATCCCCGGCGACGAATTTCACCAGCAATGAGATCAGGCTGACCGCGCCTTGAGTATCCTCAATCTCATCCCCCGGCTCGAAATAGAACGGCGAGCCACCGGGCATCACTTCGACAAAATTGCCGCCCAATAGGCCTTCGGATGAGATCACGATCGCGCTGTCATCCGGGATGAGAATTCCATCCGCCACGGAAAACTGCGTGTCCGCGCGATAGGTGTCAGAGTTCAGCATGACGCTCGTCACTGTCCCGATCTTCACGCCGGCAAGACGCACATCGGTACCAACCCCAACCCCCTCAAGCGAACGGAAAGACGCGCCCAATTCATACCCGAGCCGGGTCTGAGACAGGCCGGTGGACTGACTGGCATAGACGCCAAACGCAACGGCACAGGCCAGTACGACGCCGCCGACAATGACTTCGGTTTTGGTGTGAGTAGACATCCTGGCCTCGCCTATTCCGGGCTCCACGCCTCGTAGTCGCTGCGGTCAACCGGATCAGGACGCCGCAGAGACCCGGCGGGCGCATAGGCCAGCGCAGTTCCCGTCAGGTTCTCCTGATGAGGTTTTTCCCAGGACTTATGCGGCAAAGGCTTATCGCTCGGCGGCTCGTCCCACGTGCGGTGCAGCCAGCCATGCCAGTCCGGATCAATACGGCTCGCCTCAGCCTCACCGTTGAAGATTACCCAGCGTTTGCTGTCATCAGCGTTGCGATAAAACACATTGCCTTCATCGTCTTCACCGACTTTGACGCCCTTCCGCGCGGTATAGAACTGCGTGTTCAGGGTGGCCCCGTTCCACCAGGTCACGGCCCGCAAAAGATTGTTCAGGATTCCCATCGGCTGCCTCCGGCATTTCTGTCCCCGCAGATATGGACCAAAGGCACGGCAAGGTCCAGTGTCTCGGGCACCGTCTGCGTCAATCCGGCAGAAACGCGGTCACTTCAATTTCAATCCGGTATTTTGGATCAATCAATCCACACTCAATCATCGTCGCGGCCGGCGGGTTATCTCCGAACACCTCGGCCAGCAGCGGCCAGCAGGACGCAAATTCAGAACGATCCGGCAGCATATAGGTCACACGCACAACATCCGAGAACGACGCCCCCGCCTCGACCAATGCCTTTCCGATGATCTCAAGCGCGGACCGGCATTGGTCAACGACCGTCTCACCTTGCCCAACGGTTCCGGCCACATGCACCCATCCGCCGGCCACAACCGCCCGGCAATAGCCTGCCTTGGCCTCAAATTCACCCCCGGAAGATATACGCCTGATCGTCATGATCTTCTTCTAACCGACTGCCGTTCTGTTTGGAAACATCCGCCTTTTGCGAGGCTCTGCCTCGCGCTCCGGGATATTTATAGCCAGATGAAGCAGGGGATCCGCACTTCATCTGGCCAGAAATATCCCGGGGGAGTCGCAGCTTGCTGCGGCGGGGGCAGAGCCCCCTACACCTGAGCAATCTGGTGCAATGTTCGCGCAGGATCACCCTGCCGAAGCAGATTCCTGAGCCGCGTCCGCGTAGATGATCAACGGCTGCGTATCTGAGGTCACGGCCTCTTCATTCACCACGACCTCGGTGACGTTCTTAAGCCCAGGCAGTTCGAACATGGTGTCCAGCAGGATATCTTCGAGGATCGACCGCAAGCCGCGAGCCCCAGTCTTCCGCTCGATGGCCTTTTTGGCGATAGCCTTCAACGCATCGTCGGTAAAGGCCAGCTCTGCATCTTCCAACTCGAACAGGCGCTGATATTGCTTGACCAGAGCGTTTTTCGGGCTCGTCAGGATCGTCACCAACGCGTCTTCGTCCAGATCTTCCAGCGTCGCCAGAACCGGCAGGCGACCAACGAATTCCGGGATCAGACCGAACTTCAGCAGATCTTCGGGTTCGAGATCCTTGAAAATCTCACCCACGCCCCGTTCATCATTGTCGCGCACATCAGCGCCAAAGCCCATGGCCGAGCCCTTGCCGCGCTGCGCGATGATCTTATCGAGCCCCGCAAAGGCCCCACCGCAGATGAACAGAATGTTTGTGGTATCCACCTGCAGGAATTCCTGCTGCGGATGCTTGCGCCCACCTTGCGGCGGAACGCTGGCCACGGTGCCTTCCATCAGCTTCAGCAGCGCCTGCTGCACACCCTCGCCCGAAACGTCGCGCGTGATCGAGGGGTTTTCGGACTTGCGTGTGATCTTGTCGACCTCGTCAATATAGACGATGCCGCGCTGCGCGCGTTCGACATTGTATTCGCTGGCCTGCAGCAGCTTAAGGATGATGTTCTCGACATCCTCACCAACGTAGCCGGCCTCGGTCAGCGTGGTTGCATCCGCCATGGTAAACGGCACATCCAGAATCCGCGCCAGCGTCTGCGCCAACAGCGTCTTACCGCAGCCGGTCGGGCCGATCAGCAGGATGTTGGACTTCGCCAACTCGATATCGCTGCCCGCCTTCTGGGCATGATTCAGACGCTTGTAGTGGTTATGCACCGCAACCGACAGAACCCGCTTGGCGGTGGCCTGGCCGATCACATAATCGTCCAGCACCTCGCAGATATCCTTGGGCGTCGGCACCCCGTCCGAGGATTTCAAGCCGCTGGCCTTGGTCTCTTCACGGATGATATCCATGCAAAGCTCGACACACTCGTCGCAGATGAACACGGTCGGACCCGCGATCAGCTTACGCACCTCATGCTGGCTTTTGCCGCAGAAGCTGCAGTAGAGCGTATTCTTGCCGTCACCACCAGAATTGGTCGCCATGATTTACCCCTCGGGCTCCGTCTCAGCGACCCCGCCCGGGGCCGCGTTTGCCGTACATGCCTGCAGCTTAGGCCAGCGTTCTGGCAGCTACAATCTCAAAATCACCCCTCACGCCGGAGGCGCGCGGGTTTGAACTCAGCCTTCATCACCGTCCATCTTGGCCCGGTTTTCGACGATTTCGTCGATGTGGCCCCAATCCTTGGCCTCTTCCGGGCTCATGAAATTGTCACGATCCAGCGCCTTTTCAACCGCCTTTTTGGTCTGTCCCGTATGACGCACGTAAATGTCATACAGGCGATCTTTCAGCTTTTGCGTCTCGGCCGCGTGGATCATGATGTCGCTCGCCTGACCCTGATAGCCGCCGCTGGGCTGGTGCACCATGATGCGGCTGTTGGGCAGCGAGAACCGCATTCCCTTCTCGCCCCCGGCCAGCAGAACCGACCCCATCGAGGCCGCCTGACCGATCACCAATGTGGAACATTTCGGCTTGATATACTGCATTGTGTCGTAAATCGACAAACCGCTGGTCACCACGCCGCCCGGAGAATTGATGTAGATCGAGATCTCTTTGCTGGGGTTTTCAGCCTCAAGATGCAGCAGCTGGGCCACCACCAGATGGCTCATCCCGTCATGGATCGGGCCGTTGATGAAAATGATCCGCTCTTTCAGAAGGCGTGAGAAGATGTCGTATGCACGCTCACCCCGGCTGGTCTGTTCGACGACCATGGGGACGAGCGTGTTCATGTATGTGTCAACTGGATCGAACATGGGGGACCTGCCTGCTTTGCTATGGATCGGGACCTTACCCGAAGAAGTATTACACAAGTCTTAGTCCCGCCACCGGGGGGCTGCAAGGGGGGCCGCGCCCTGATCGGCTTTTGTCGCCTGACCGGTGACCTGGGTACCCCCCCGTTCACGGCCAGCCCGCAATTTCGTGTTCCAAACATCACGCTATTTTGATCCGTGCATATAGAAAAAAAGGCCCAAAACCTGTACCAAGATAGCCCGCCACCGGGTCACCTGTTTCGCTCGGTCCGGGTGGAAAGATACGAGGAAAACAAAACATGGCCCTGCCCCAGCTGACCACGGATATGTCGCCCAACGATCTGGACCAGATGGTCGAAAATGCGACCCGGGCGTCGAATTTCCTGAAGGCGATCAGCCATGAGGGGCGTCTGATGATCCTCTGTCACCTTGTCTCGGGCGAAAAATCGGTGACCGAGCTGGAGCAGCTTTTGTCGGCGCGCCAAGCCGCCGTTTCACAGCAGCTTTCGCGGCTCAGGCTGGAAGGGCTGGTCATGCCCCGGCGCGAGGGCAAGGCGATCTACTACCGGCTGGCAGATGATCGCCCGCTGCGTATGCTCGAGGTGGTTTACGAGCTGTTTTGCACCCCCAAGCCCGGCTGATCGCTTCTAGCCCCCGGCAGAGCAGCGGCTAAAGCTGTCCGCCATCGCCTGCAACATCTGCTGATACTGGCCAGCCCCCGGGGTCAGGTCGATGCCGATCGGATCGATTGTCTGAATACCCGCACCGCTGCCTTCGATCGCGGCCTCGACAAGCCGAGTGTCGAACTGGGGCTCGGCAAAGGCGCAATCAATCCCGTCTGCTTCAATCCGCGCGCGCAACGCAGCCAGCCGGGCCGGGCTTGGTTTTTGCGCGTCGCTCAGGCTGACGGTGCCCGAGCTTTCCAGGCCAAAGCGCTTCTCGAAATACTGAAAGGCGTCATGGAACGTGACAAAGCCCAGCCCCTGCGCCCCGGCCAGCTGCTCGGTGATCTGTGCCTGCACCGCGGCAATCTCGGCATCGGCGGCGGCGGCATTGCTGGCATAGGCTTCAGCGTTGTCGGGGTCTGCTTCGGCCAGTGTCGCGGCAATCACCTGAACCCAGATGCGGGCGTTCTCGGGGTCGAGCCAGGCATGAGGGTCGACACCTTCGTGGTGATGGCCATGGGCATCCGCGTGGTCTTCGTCATGTTCGTCGTGACCGTGGTCATCATGCTTTTCCTCTGCATGATCGTGCTGAGCGGCATGATCATCATGGTCGTCATGACCATCATCTGCATGATCGTCGTGGTCGTCATGCCCATGGTCATCGTGGCCATGATCGTCATGATCGTCGTGATGTTCCTCCGACAGATCACGGAACTCATGCAGGGTCAGCCCCTCTGCTTCAAGCAGTTCGACTTGTTGTGCACCTTGCGCCAGCGCGCCCAGCGGCTTGGTCATCCAGGGCGTCAGGTCCTCGCTGACCCAGAACACGATATCGGCCGATTGCAGCGCGCGCGCCTCGGACGGGCGCATGGCGTGATCGTGCGGCGACGCTCCGGGCGGAATGATCAAAGCGGGCTCTCCGACCCCGTCCATCACGCGCGTGACCAGCGAGTGAACCGGCGCGATATCGGCGGCCACAATCGGGCTGTCCGCCATGGCCTGACCGGCCGCAAAGAGTGCTGTCGCGCACAGGAGAGAGCGGTGCATGGGAACCTCGCAATGATATGTTATTACATTTCTCACGCGCTTGATATGCTGGACGTTATAACATATCAAGGCCAAAATTCACCGGAGCGCCCCATGACCACCATCGGCTTCAGGCATCATGATCACAGAACCTGTGTGCAAACCGCGCTGTCTCAGGCACAGGCGAAATGCACCGCGCGCAAACTGCAGTTCACCCCCGTGCGCCGCCGGGTCCTTGAGATTCTGCTGGAAAAACATCAGGCTATGGGTGCTTATGACATCCTCGCCGTACTGGCGGCCGAGGGGATGGGCTCGCAACCGCCCGTGGCCTATCGAGCGCTGGACTTTCTGGTGCAACATGGCTTTGTCCACCGGATCGAGCAGATCAACGCCTATGCGGCCTGTGCGCATCCCACACATGACCATGTCCCCGCCTTTCTGATCTGCCGGATGTGCAAGGCCGTGGCCGAGGCCGAGACCGAGTTGACCCAAGGCCGACTGGGGGCCGCAGCAGATGTATCGGGCTTTCAGATCGAGCGGATCGTAGTCGAAGCCGAAGGGCTTTGCCCCGATTGCGCCGGAAATCCGCTGTGACCAACCCTCTGATTTATATAAAGGATATGTCGATCCGCGTCGATGGGCGGACGATCCTTGAACGCGTCAATGCTTCGGTCTCGGCCGGAGAGATCGTCACCATCGTCGGCCCCAACGGTTCGGGCAAATCGACGCTGCTGCGCGCGATGATCGGGGCTCTGTCGCCGTCCGAGGGTTCGGTCCGGCGCGCGCCCAACCTGCGGGTGGGATATGTGCCGCAAAAGCTGGCGCTGGATGCGGCGCTGCCGATGACCGTCCAGCGTTTCATGGGCCTGCCCCGCCGTATCTCGGCGCAGGCAGCGGTTCAGGCGCTTGATCTGGCGGGGGTGCCGGATCTGCGAAACCGGCAAATGACACAACTGTCCGGCGGGCAGTTTCAACGCGTTCTGCTGGCCCGCGCGCTTCTGGATTCGCCTCAGCTGCTGTTGCTGGATGAGGCAACGCAGGGTCTCGATCAACCGGGTGCGGCTGCATTTTACCAACGAATAGAACAGGTTCGCCGAGATCTGGGCTGCGCCATCGTCATGGTCAGTCACGATCTGCACGTGGTCATGGCGGCCTCGGACCGGGTGCTGTGCCTGAACGGGCATATCTGCTGCGAAGGCGCGCCTCACACGGTCGCCGATGCCCCGGAATACCGCGCGCTGTTCGGGTCGGGCACCAAGGGCACCATGGCGCTGTATCAGCACCAGCACAGCCATTCGCACGATCACGACCATTCGCAGGACAAGGCCCACTGATGCTGGACGACTTCATGGTGCGTGCGGCGCTTGCCGGGCTTGGCGTTGCCATTGCAGCGGCCCCGCTGGGCTGTTTCGTGGTCTGGCGGCGCATGGCCTATCTGGGCGAGGCCACCGCCCATGCCGCCGTTCTGGGTGTGGCGCTCGCGCTCAGCTTTTCGCTGCCGCTGCTGCCTGCGATCATCACCGCGGCGCTGGCGATGGGGCTGACGGTGACGCTGCTGCGCGGGCGCGGTTATGCGATGGACACGTTGCTGGGCGTAATGGCCCATACAGCGTTGGCTGCAGGGCTTGTGACGGTGGCCCTGCTGGCCGATGTGAGGTTGGATCTGAACGCCTTTCTGTTCGGTGATATTCTGGCAGTGACCCGCGGCGATCTGGCCACGATCTGGGGTGGGTGCGCGCTGATTTTGTCAGTGATGACATGGCGTTGGTCGGCTTTGCTGGTGGCGACGCTGAACCCCGATCTGGCCCACGCCTCGGGCACTGATCCCCGGCGAGAGGAGCTGTGGCTGACGCTGGCCATGGCGCTGGCGGTGGCCGTCGCGATCAAGGTGGTCGGCGTGTTGCTGATCGCCGCGCTGCTGGTCATCCCCGCTGCCGCCGCGCGCCCTCTGGTGCGCACGCCCGAGGCGATGGCGCTGGGTGCTGCGATCATCGGATCTGCGGCGGCTTTGGGCGGTTTGGGCGGGGCCTATTGGGCCGACACACCGGCGGGACCCAGCATCGTTTGTGCGGCCGCCCTGATCTTTGCCATCACCGCTCTGCTGGGGCCGCTGATGCGTAAGACACGCGCGCGTTAAAACCTGTGGCCGCGCCGTTGGAAAGCTGCTAATCAAAACGAAACAAGCACTTATGGAGTTCCCAATGATCCGCGCATTCATGATTGGCCTGGCCCTGTTCACCCTGACCGCCTGCGAAACCGCAAAAGGTGCCGGCAAAGACATCGAAAAGGCCGGCGACGCCATTCAGGGCGCGGCCACGGACGTTCAGGAAAGCCTCTGATCGACCAGCATATTGCGGTGATCCAGCGGCGCGCCGCAATATATTGTTGCGCCTTGACCTGTAACCAGCTAGGCTGATCGCACAGGTGCATAGACGCGGCATTGCAGTCCTGACAGTTTAACGGGGTTCTTTTGCGCAAGCGAAAGAACCCCGTTTCCGTTTGAACGGTGACCTGTGGCAGCCTGTATAAAACCTTGATTCAAAAAAGGAAAAGGCGTCAGGTGCGCAGACGCGGTCTTTGCATGTATCCTTGCGGACACCCCTGACGCCTTGCCGGTCCGATCCGCCCGAGGGGCGTTTCGATCCAGTTGCCGCCGCCCCCGGAAGGAGCCTTGGCCGCTGCGCCGTGCGCTGTGTCACATCGCAGCACGCATAGACCTTCTGAGAGGCTGACCAACTGATCCGAACACGAAGCTCAGATCACCTGATCCACCACCGGTAAGCCATTGCAACAAAGAACAAATCCTAAAATCTGCCTTCGTCACTCGGGCCCCCTTGGCCTTTGCGTCCCGCCCCGTTTCCGAAGATCCGTTGCGGTGACCTGACTGTTGCATCTGCCCCGGCGCGGAACAAGAAAATAGCACTGCAGCATGAAAATGAGACGGGGATAAGCTGTTGATATCCCCCGGGAGAGCGATGTGGATATCTCGGGAAACCGCGCCACACCGCAGGGTTGTGAGGGGAAAACCGCGGACATAAGAATTCGCGCCCGATTTTGCCGTTTTCTGCACCTGCGAAGGCCCGCGCGCCGCGTTAAGGGCGAATTGTTCGGTTTGTACAACACTCAGACCCCCAATCTTTCGTTTTGTACAACCGGAGATTCGCCCATGCGACTCACCATTTCGAACGCCCGCGCCCGGCTGGGCGATCTGGTCACCCTCGCGCAGGACCCGCGCGAGGTGATCGTCCTGACCCGCCATGGCAAACCGCTGGCCGCGCTGGTCTCGATGGCCGAGGCCAAGCGGATCTGGCACCTGCAGGACGATGAAAGGATCGGACGCAAACACCCGCTCAGCGGGCTGCGCGGGTGGTGGTCGAACGGGCGTGGAATTGCGGGGATGGAACCGGGGCCGGACGGCACATACCTCACCGCGCGCGACGCCGCGCTGAAGGTCCGCGAGATCCAGATGACCCGTGCCGAGGAACGCCGTATCCTCAAACGCGGGGGTCTGGACCCTGTCGCGGGCGGCGAGATCGCCGCCCGGCCCGTCGCCTCCCTGTGGAGACGTGTCTTTATGAGAAGCGCTCCGACCTGACCGGGGTACCTACTACTCCATGCCGCAGTCACAAATCTCAGCGGCAATGACCCCCTTTAACAACCGGTCAGGCCGAAGACGCTTCAGTTCACCTGACGTTCCAGAACGGTGCTGTAGGCCGTTCCCCGACGCAGGCTACGGAAATCCGCGTAAATCTTGCCGTCCTTGTAATAGGCATCGACGATGGCGTTGACGCCCACATCCGGATCGGCCGAGCTTTCGACCAGCCCGATCTTGCCCGAGCCATCCAGACTGATGGTGCCGGTGGCATCAAACACGCGCCAGTCGGCATCGGCGTTCGGACGCCACTTGCTGGGCCCCCAGAACAGGTTGTCCTGCTGCTGCTGGATGTCCAGCAGCCATTCACCCTGATGAAAGCGCGGCGCATCCCCGGTGGCAGTGCGCGAGGGCGAGACCTTGGTATAGGTCCCCGTCCATGCACCGCGCAGGTCCGGCGTGGTGTCGGCCATCGCGGCCGTGGCGAGGGTGAGGCTCGTGGCCAGAGCGGCTGCTCCGGCAGTCATATATCTGGTCATGGTCTCTCCTCCTGAATGCGACCCTTTGGAGTTCAAATGCGAACATCCCGTGCTGTGGGATACAGATTGGGAGGAGGTGCGGGGCTTACAAGTTTTCTAAAGGATTGTTCATGTGGGGTTCATGTTGGAGCGGTGAGGCCCGTCTCGGAAACGGTCCAGTGGAGTGAGAAAGCGTCCCGGAAACCATCCAGTGGATGATTTCGCTTTCGAACAGGCGGAGCCCTCAGGGCCGAACGGGCGGAGCCCCGGGGTGCATGATGGGTGTGAACACCCATCCTACGGTTTATGAATACCGGTCGATCAAAAGAACTGAGGGCAGCGCCGACCCGAGGGGTGGCGCAAACGCGCCGCCCCATGGGGGCGGGTCGGCGCGGCCCGGCGGTGCCGCCGGGCGAACCACACCAATTTTGCCCAACATTAAGAGAAGAAAGGGATCAACCTAGCATTATCGCTTTCAGTTTTCGGAAAACTTCATTTCAACACGAGGAGCAGGGTGCTTCTGAAAAAATCGTTCAACCAAGTCCTCACCACCCCAAAACAAACCAACTGCAAAAACGACTTGGTGCCCATCAACATCAAGCCATAGGTAGCTTCCTGTATGCGAAACAATTTCTTTGTTCGCAGAACTGAGTACAACTACCGCAATCAGAGCGAACACAAGATTTGTAGGGAAGTGTATCCGACCTTCGTCGAAGTTGAAATTCCAACCAACATACGACCCCTTTTGTTGTTCAGAGAATACAAACTTGTCCGATATCTCGTGGCCATGCTGAGAAGCGTTGCGATAACAGTGGTAGACTATGTCAGCCACGTCTGGTCGAACTAAGATCTTGTCATCATCCGTTTCGATATGAAGATTTGGAAACTTGGTAGTCTCCATATTCAAGCCAGTCAGACTAAAACGCTCCAGTAGAGAATATTTGGATCTCAAAAAGTCTTTATACTGCTTGCCTGAAATTTTGTTTTTTCCGATATCTTTTCTGGCCGTGGCTTCTATGGCTGGGCAAATAACGTCCAATGCTTGGTCCCAACGCTTCTTTGAGCAGGCATTTAGCGCGGACTCAACGCGCTCTTCAATCTTCATCCATTAATTCCTTGTGCAAAAACAAATCCTTCTCACCACCTTCCATGCTGCGTTAGCGATCAGGTGATTTCAAGAAATTCGTGTAGATCGGCGATGCGCCTTGGGGTCGCGACCGCTGTTTTCCACAAGTGTGGGCACGCAGTTGGCTGCGCCAACCGCTTTCGCCCACCCGCCGTAAAAATGGCCAGCTTTTAGCTGTCCATTTTTAAGGCGCTAATAAACGCCTCCTGCGGGATATCGACCTTCCCGAACTGGCGCATCTTCTTCTTACCCGCCTTCTGCTTGTCCAGCAGTTTGCGTTTCCGCGTGGCGTCGCCTCCGTAGCATTTGGCGGTCACGTCCTTGCGCAGGGCCGAGAGGGTCTCGCGGGCGATGACCTTGCCTCCGATGGCGGCCTGGATCGGGATTTTGAACATATGGCGCGGGATCAGGTCCTTGAGTTTTTCGCACATCGCGCGGCCCCGCATCTCGGCCCGGTCGCGGTGAACCATGGTTGACAGGGCGTCAACGGGTTCGTCATTCACCAGCACCGACATCTTGACCAGATTATCCTCGGTATAACCGGTCATCTGGTAGTCAAAGCTGGCGTAACCTTTTGTTACCGATTTCAGTCGATCATAGAAATCGAACACAACTTCGTTGAGGGGAAGGTCGTACACAACCATCGCGCGGGAGCCCGCATAGGTCAGGTCAAGCTGGATGCCGCGGCGGTCCTGGCAGAGTTTCAGCACGTCGCCGAGGTATTCGTCGGGCACCAGAATGGTCGCCTTGATGCGCGGCTCCTCGATATGATCGACCTTCGACGGATCGGGCATGTCGGCGGGGTTGTGCAGCTCGATCATCTCGCCGTCTTTCATGTAGACGTGATAGATCACCGAGGGCGCGGTGGTGATGAGCTCGATATCGTATTCGCGTTCGATGCGGTCGCGGATGACCTCTAGGTGCAGAAGGCCAAGGAAGCCGCAGCGGAAGCCAAAGCCAAGTGCGGCGGAGGTTTCCATTTCAAAGCTGAAGCTGGCGTCGTTCAGGGCCAGTTTGTCGATCGCATCGCGCAGGTCTTCGAATTCGGAACTGTCGACGGGGAAGAGGCCACAGAACACCACCGGCTGCGCGGGTTTGAAACCGTCCAGCGCGTCTTCCGTGCCGTTGCGGTCGTTGGTGATGGTATCCCCGACGCGGGTGTCGCGGACCTGTTTGATCGAGGCGGTGAGAAAGCCGATTTCACCGGGGCCGAGGCTGTCCACCATCTCCATCTCAGGGCGGAAGACGCCGACGCGGTCGACATGGTGCAGGGTGTTGTTCGACATGAACTTGACCCGCATCCCCTTTTTCAGCGTGCCGTCCATGATGCGAACCAGAACGATGACGCCGAGATAGGCGTCATACCACGAATCCACCAGCATCGCTTTGAGCGGCGCGTCGAGATTGCCCTGCGGAGCGGGCAGTTGCTGCACGATGGCTTCCAGAGTTTCGTGGATGCCCTGCCCCGTCTTGGCGGAGACCTGAATGGCGTCGGTCGCGTCGATGCCGATCACATCCTCGATCTGTTCGGCCACGCGGTCACAGTCGGACGCAGGCAGGTCGATCTTGTTCAGCACCGGCACGATCTCATGATCGGCGTCGATGGCCTGATAGACATTCGCCAGCGTCTGCGCCTCGACCCCTTGGGTCGAGTCCACGACCAGCAGAGAGCCCTCGACCGCGCGCATGGACCGGCTGACCTCATAGGCAAAGTCCACGTGGCCGGGGGTGTCGATCAGGTTCAGCACATAAGCCTCGCCATTGTCGGCGGTATAGTCGATGCGAACCGTGTTGGCCTTGATGGTAATGCCACGTTCACGCTCGATATCCATGCTGTCGAGCAGCTGTTCCTTCATGTCGCGATCCTTGACCGTTCCGGTCTCTTGGATGAGCCGGTCAGCAAGGGTGGATTTGCCATGGTCGATATGCGCGACGATGGAGAAATTGCGGATATGAGCGAGGTCTGTCATGGGTTGGGGATATGTAGAGGAATCGTGGGTTGGTCAAGGTGAGTTCGTTCGGCGTGGCAGCTATCTTTCCGTCAATGTCACTTGATCGAACCGGCGCTGCCTTAGGTGTTCTTCTTCGATCCAGAATGTCAGTATCGCGCACGCATGTTCGAAGTCGATATCCGGATCATCTTCCAACGTCAGAAGCGGGATCCTGCCTCGAGCCGCTTTAATGTCAGAGCCGCCGAACATGAAACTAACTTTTGGATTAGGGGCTGGACGGCGACAGGCGGGATCGGCTGCAAATCCATCTATCAGCGACTGTTTTAGACCCTTGTAAATATCGACTGTTCTATCCAACAAGGCCTGTTCGGCATTTTGGTTGAACTCGCCACGATTGATACCTTCAAACACACGAAATGAAATATTCCAGCGCCGGTACCTTTTGGTTGGGCGGTCAGCATACCAATGCGACACTGATGAAGTTTCGTCGACTTCAGGCATCTCAGGTGTTGAGCGAAGGGGAACGCCACTCACGTCTTCCGCGACATAGATCACCTTTGATCCGCCGCGATCCAACCAGCCAAGCGGGGCATAGATCGTGTCATAGAAGAAAAACAGAGTTCCAGATTCAGGCAATCCCAGTTCAGCCGCTTCCGGTGGCAACTCAGCAAGATTGATCTGGGCAAGAAAGTGCATCGGAGCGAGAGAAACCCCGTTTTCTTCGAAATAGGGCCAGTCTATTTCCGGCGGCAAGTTAGGTTCACCACCAAGCCAACATCCCGGTGCCCCCGCCATCTCTCTGTTGGGCGATTTAACCAGCAAGATACCCGTTCTCTTTGCATCATCTAAAACTGCCTTGAGTTCGGATTCTGAAAGTTCACGGGTCCATTCGGCGTACAAAGCCTCTTTGTCTGCTTTCTGCATCAAGGTTATTTCCGCCTCTAAACAACTATGTTGTCAAATTTCTCCGAGTTCGTATCGCCGCACAAAACGCGACATTCCCAACCCGTGCAATCACTTTTTCAAACCACCCAATTGATCCCGAATCCACTTTGATTCATACTCCCGCGCAGACCGAGAGGGGCAGAAGACCCGTCCGGGCAGGCAAAAACGAGGCTCGAGTATGAAACAGTTCCTCCTAATCGCATGTTGTGCGGCGTCGCTGACGGCGGTTGCTCCGGTTGCAGAAGCGGCCAAGATCAAGCAGGCGTGTTTGGCATCAGATCGTGAGGCGGCGACGCGGGCGCGGTGTTCTTGCATTCAGCGCGTGGCGGATCAGGCGTTGACGCGCAGCGATCAGAAGACCGTCTCGAAGTGGTTCGAAGACCCCCATCAGGCGCAGCAGTTGAAGATGTCGCAGACCGCGCGCGATGATGCGCTGTGGGATCGGTATCAGAACTTTGGCCAGATGGTGCAGGCGATCTGCAGCTAGCCTCAGGCAAATCCTTGACCTGATGCCCGCTGCGCCTCAGAAATGGCGCAGCGAAAGGTGTATCTGATGGTGATGAAAGGGCTGACCCTGCGGGGCCTTGAGGTGTTCGAGGCGCTGGCACGGACCGGATCGGTGGCGCAGGCGGCCGAGATCACGGGGCTCAGCCAGCCCTCGGTTTCGCAGCAGTTGCGCAATCTGGAAAAGGCTTTAGGCACCGATCTGGTGGATCACGGACGGCGGCCGATGCGGTTGACGCAGGCCGGGCGCAGTTTTCTGGCGCGCACGCAGGCGGTTTTAGGTGAGTTGCAAGTGGCCCAAAGCGAGCTGGCGGTGATGGATCTGGGGCACCTGACCACGCTGTCCATCGGGTTGATCGACGATTTCGACAACGACCTGACGCCGCGCCTGGCGACCTTGCTGGCGGACAGTCTGACACGGTCAAAATTCAAGCTGACCACGCTGCCCAGTCTCGAGATTTTCGAGGCGCTGGTGGAACAACGGCTGCATCTGGCGGTCTCGGCCCATTCGGGCGAGGTGCTGGAGGGGGTGGTCGAATACCCTCTGGTTCAGGATCCGTTCATTCTGGTCGCGCCCAAGGGGGCCAAGCAGCCGACCCAGCACCTGCCCTTTCTGCGCTACGCCCGCGAGCAGTTGATCAGCCGCCAGATCGAAGGGCATCTGGCCCGTCAGCAGATGGAGTTCGAGGAACGGTTCGAGATCGGCTCGCATCTTGCGCTGATGGCGATGGTGGCGAGGGGCTTGGGCTGGGCGATCACCACGCCGCTGGGGTACATGCGCGCGGCCCGGTTCCACGACGGGATCGAGGTGCACCCCTCGCCCTTTGGTGAATTCTCACGGATGATCTCGCTGTTCACCCGCACCGACTGGTCCGATCAGGTGCCGCAGGAGGTGGCGGACATGATCCGGCGGCTGATGCAGAGCCAGATCGTTGATCCGGCGGTGGCGCAGTTGCCGTGGCTGGGCGGGCAGTTGAAGGTGATGGGGTAGTTTGGGGCCGAGGGATCAGCTCGACGGGTATCTCTGACCTTGCTGATTGCTGTGTAGCCCCGCGGTGCGGGACGGGCACCTGCGGGCGGTCTGAAAGCGAGGGGCCAAGCCCTTGTTAATGGTGACATCCACCAGACTTGATCATGCTGACGGATAAACCTTTCTTAACTTGCAATCACAGGGCAATTGATCTCATAAATTGATAACCGGAGATTGTTTCGGCCAAGACAGCGGCCTCGCTAAAGGAGAATATTGTGAAGTTCGACTTACTCGGAACAGGAATTATTGCAGGCCTTGTCGCTTGTACCTCTGTAGCTGCCGCGGACGAATCCAAAAGCTGGCTGTTTATGGAAGTCGCCAATTCTGCGACGCTCGCCGATGGCAAGTTGGTGCTTGAAGGCATTGACGATCAGATCGTTCTGTTCACGGACCGCCCCTATCGCGAGGCGCTAGATGCGCCCCTGCAGGTGGTCATCAAGAACTGGGACAGGGGCGACGACAGTTTTGCGGTGGACCCGCCCAATGCGGCCCTGACCGGGATGAGCGATGGGAAGCAGGTCGGGCTGATCGTCACCCTCAGCAATCCGAAGCTGGAGGGCGGTACCCTGCAGTTTGACTATCAGACCGTGAACGGGGTTGACGCCAGCGCGCTTGAATCGGTGTCGCTTGTGATCGACAATGCTCTGAAGTATCCCATTGAATGCATTATGGATAATCCCGCCTGCAGATGGTAGGGCGGCAACGCCCCAAGGCTGGTGTGGCGACCTGAGCTGTGCCGTTGGGGGCGGACCTCAGGCACAGCAATATGGTCATTTGGGCTGACGAGTGCGGTCGGGCGATGCTCGACCCGCTGCGTCTAGAATTTCGCGCCCAGATGCGCGTCGAGCCCCGCGACCGCCTGTTCAATCAAATCCAGCGCGCCGTCGAAATCTCGGGTGTAGTACGGGTCGGGCACGTGATCCGCGCCGGTATGGGGTGCGAAATCGGTCAGCAGGCGGACGGGGGTGTCGTTGCCCTCGGGGCGCAGGGCCTCGATTGCGGCGATGTTGTCGGCATCCATGCCGATGATCAGGTCGAAACGGGTGAAATCCCGTGCCACGAACTGGCGCGCGCGCAGGTCGCCAAGGTCGATGTCGCGCGCGCGGGCGGCTTGTTGCATGGGCCCGTAGGGCGGTTTTCCGACATGCCAGCCCGCCGTTCCGGCGCTGTCGGTTTGGTGGTGCGGGGCGCGGGTGCGGAAAGCACCCTCGGCCGCGGGTGAGCGGCAGATATTGCCGAGGCAGACGAATAGGATACGGTGTGTCATGGCAAAGGGTCTAACGCGTGAGGCGGGTATGGGAAAGATCGTCATTCTGACCGGGGCCGGGATTTCCGCCGAAAGCGGGCTGGGCACGTTCCGCGACGAAGGTGGCCTGTGGGCGCAGCACCGGATCGAGGATGTGGCCACGCCCGAAGGTTTTGCCCGCGACCCGGCGCTGGTGCATGGGTTTTATAATGCCCGCCGGGTGCAGGCGGCCAAGGCGCAGCCCAACGCGGCGCATCGGGCGCTGGCGCGGTTGCAACGGGACTGGCCCACAGAGGTGATCATCGTCACCCAGAATGTCGACAGCCTGCACGAGGCCGGAGGGGCCGCGCGCGTGATCCATATGCATGGCACGCTGGCGGGGGCTTTGTGTGCGGCCTGCGGGCATCGCTGGACCTCACCGCCCGAGATGGAGGTGGGCGAGCCCTGCCCGGCCTGTAAGCAACCCTCGGCCCGGCCTGACGTGGTGTGGTTTGGCGAGATGCCCTATTTCATGGATGAGATATTCGACCATCTGACAGAGGCCAGCCTGTTTGCCTCGATCGGGACCTCGGGTCAGGTCTATCCGGCGACGGGGTTCGTGCACGAGGCGCGGGCCGTGGGCGCGCGGACGGTCGAGCTGAACCTTGAACCCTCGGCCGGGGCGTCGATGTTTGACGAGGCCCTGCTGGGGCCTGCATCCGAGGTGGTGCCGCGCTGGGTGGACGGGCTGCTGGCGCAGGGTGACACGCGATAGGGGCAGACAGCAGCGCAGTTTCCCGTCTATGGTGCTGAAAACACGAAACGAGTGAGTGATATGACTGATCTACCGCCCCAAGACGGGGAAATCCTTGATGATGCCAGCATCAACGCCCGCGATACGCTCAGCGACAATCTGGCCAGCCTGTGGTGGACCTTCTTGCTGCGCGGGATACTGGCCGGTCTGATCGGGATCGCGGCGCTGTTCTGGCCGACCGGCAGCATCGCGGTTCTGCTGCGGCTGGTGGGGGTGCTCCTGATCCTCGATGGCGCGCTGACATGGCTGGGCTTCGGACGGCGGGGGTTGATCGGAGGCGTGGGCATCGGCACGGCGCTGATCGGGCTGGTGCTGCTGATCTGGCCGCAGGGGGTGGCGTGGCTGGCATTTACGCTGATGGGGGCGATGGCGCTGTTTGTGGCCATTGGATCGTTCATGGCGCTGCCGCAGATGCACCCGCAGGACCCCGAGCGCGCGACGGTGCGCAATTCGGGCATCGTGGCGCTGATCATCGGGCTGGTGCTGATCTTCTGGCCCGGCAGCGGCATGGTGGCGCTGGGTTGGGCGATTGCGTTCTTTGCGCTGACCTCGGCGGTGGTGATGTTCTTTCTGGCAGCGCGGTTCAAAAAGGCCGGCGACCGGTTGGGTATGAAAACCGTCAACCGCTAAGGCAACAGGCCGGGCATTGCCCGGCCTGACGCATGGATGACGGCTGCAAAGCAGCCCGAAGACAGGCGTCAGTTCGAATGCCCGTGGCCGCCCTGACGCTCAAGATCGACGGGGATCTCGACCAAAACCTCTCCGGCGTTTTCAAAAATCAGCGTCACCGGCACGGTCGCGCCCTGTTCGAACGGCGCTTTGAGGCCCATGAACATGACATGATCGCCGCCACGTTGCAGCATGTGGGTTTCTCCTGCGGGGATGGCAAAGCCTTCCTCGACATGCACCATCTTAGCAACGCCGTTTTCGTCGACCTTGTGGGTGTGCAACTCGACCCGGGCGGAAACATCCGAGGTCACGCCGATCAGGCGGTCATCGGTGTCGCCCTGGTTTTCGATCATCATGAAGGCCGCACCCGCCTTGGCGGCCTTGCCGCCCGAGCGGGCATAGGCGTCACCGATCACGATGGTGTCGGCAGCCAGCGCGCCCGAGGCGAGCGCAATGGTGGTCAGGGTGGCAAGCAGGGTGGATTTGAGGGTCATAGTAACCTCTCCTTTGTAACAGTCTGATTTTCCTTGGGATGGGTGTTACAAAGGCACGGGCGGCGCGCGGGCCGGTTGGCGGGGCTGCGGGGCCGCGATCAGGTTATCGGCGCGCAACAGCGGCGCAGGCAGGGCCCGGGACGGGGCCGCAGGCAGCGCCGCCGGGGCCGGATCGACCGCCCCCAACAGGCTGAGCGCATAGTCCGGGCAATAATGCGGCGCGCGCGTCGGCTGGCCGTCTTCGTCCATGTAGACGACGACCGGCCCGGTGCCGGTACACAGCACCATCTGCCCCACCGCGCGGTCAACCCCGCGCGACGCGGCCAGCCCCTGCCCGGTGAGGATCACCAGCAGCGATAGGGCATAAGGCAGATATGTGCGGAAAAAGCCCGACATCTCAGCCCGCACTTAACTCCGTCCCCCGGTATGCTTCAAGCGGAAAGGCGGGGCTGAGACAGTATGACAGGCTCAGGGTTTGGGGGGCCGCTGCGTCTGGGTGTTCATCCCGGTGTGCAGGCGGTTTACCCGGCGCTGCATCCGGGTGCAGCGGGCGACGACCGTGGCAATACTGGTCGGTAACAGGAAAAGAAAATTGGCAACTTTGAAAGGCATTATGAACCCTCCACAATGATGATAAGCGTGAAGATAGCTCGTATTCAGCGCCGCGTATGTGAACAACATCACCAATCCGGGCGTTTTATGGTCGATTTGGGAACAATCGACGCGAGGATGCGCAACGAAAAAGCCCCGCACCGGAAGGTGCAGGGCCGTAATCTCGGGTGAGAAAAGGGTTTAGGCCGAGGCTTGTGCCTTGGCGATTTCCTTTTTCACTTTCAGGGCGTTTGCCGACAGCTCATCGTCCTTGGCTTTGGCCAGGAACGCGTCCAGACCACCACGGTGGTCGACCGAGCGCAGGGCAGCCGCCGAGATGCGCAGCTTGACGCCACGACCCAGAGTCTCGGACTGCAGGGTCACATCGTTCAGGTTGGGCAGAAAACGGCGACGAGTTCTGTTTTTGGCGTGGCTGACATTGTTGCCAGTCATCGGGCCTTTTCCGGTCAGTTCGCAACGGCGCGACATGGTTTCTTCCTTTGTTTCTGGAGGCCGGGTCCAGGACCCACGGCCAAATCACAAGAGGCGCAACCCGAAGTCGCGCCCGAAAACTGGTTGGATGCGTGTAGTGGGAATCGCCCGAAGGGTCAAGACGGGTGCGGCGAAATCTTTGCGCGCCCGTCGAATTCCTTTGTGGCGCAGGGCGCGGGGGTCTGCAACAGGGGTTTGTTGTTCTTCAAATGGCGCGAGATCAGCTGCGCCTGAAGCCGCCCGCGCGGGATCGGGCGGGCCGGGTCGGCGGCGTGATCCATATCCATCAGCTCGGGGAAAATCGCGAAAATCTCTTGCCGCGCCGCCGGGCTGAGCGATTTCAGCGCCTCGGGGCCCGTGAACAGGCTTTCGGTGGGGGCGTCTTCGGCAAAGATCACCTGATGGCGGTCGAACAGCAGGTGGAAATACTCGACGCTATCGACGGTGTCGTCGACATAGATCCCCGGCAGCGCGGTCAGTTTGATGGCGGGGATCAGCACTTCGGCGGCCCCGAACATGCGCTGGGCGATCTTGGACTGCACCAGCATCCGGTGCTGGCGCGAGACCAGAAGATCGCGCTGTGGCAGGCCCCGGCCCAGCGCGCCTGCCAGAATGCGTACCGGCCAGAGCCGGGGGTTGGCCTGCAACGTGGCGCAGTCGAACCGCCGTCGACCGATCCATCGAATCGGCTGAGGCCCCTGCCCCAGCGTGGAAATCAGGTCTCCGGCCTGCAGGGACTGAACCGGGGCAGGCCCCTGTCCGGTGGCAATCAGCGTGTCGCGGGTGAAACAGGGGATGCCTGCGCCGCCATCGAACGAGCGATAGCTGACCGTCGACCCCGAGGGCAGCGTAAACGAACCGGTCGACAGAGAATAGCTGACGCCCTCCTCGACCGTGAAGGTGCCGAAATTGTTGTCGGTGACGACCGTCCCCACCGGCAGGTTCAGGGTATCGGTGCCCGCCCCGCCGCGCAGGTCACCGCTGACCGTGGTGCTTTGAAAATTCAGCGTGTCGTTGCCGCCGCCCAGTCGAATACTGTCTACGTCGGACCCGCGCACCGTCACGGTGTCGCTGCCGCTGCCACCGGCGATCAGGCCGCCGACGGTGCTGCTGGTGATGACAATATCGTCGTTATCCTGATTGCCGCGGATGCTGCCGGTGACGGTGCTGCCGGTGACGGTGATCGTGTCATCGCCCGCCTGTCCGCTGATATTGTCGATCGGAGACCCTTGCGGCGTCCCGTTCAGGGTGCCGGAGTCATTTGTGACTTCAATATCGTCATCGCCATTCGTGCCGTTGATATTGGGCATATGCGGCGGCTCCTGAACACTCGGTCAGCGGGTGTAATGCCCTATCGTATCACGATTTTCGCCACCGGTCAGCCCGGGATACAATCGGAGGGTTAACCGTTGCCAGGCCGGTACACCTAGGCCTGTTCCGGCATCAGCGCGCGCAGCATCTGATCGGCGGCAGCCGAGGGGCTGAGCCGTCCGGTGGTGACCTCACTTCCCAAACGCTCCATCTCGGCGCGGGCCTGCGGGGCCGAAAGGCGCGCCAGCAGGGCCTGCCGGACCTCTTGCTCGAACCAGTATTGCGCCTGTTGCGCCCGGTTGGCATCCCAGTGCCCGGCCTTGCGCCGCGCGGCGCTGAGCGCCTGCATCTCGTCCCAAGCCTGTTCCAGCCCGTGTTCTTCGACCGCCGAGACGGTCATGGCCTTGGGGAACCCTTCGGGGTCCTGCGGGCGTTTGCGCAGCAGGCGCAGCGCCCCGGCATAATCGGCGCAGGTGCGGGTGGCGGTGGCTTTGAGGTCGCCATCGGCTTTGTTGATGAGGATCATATCCGCCATCTCCATGATGCCGCGCTTGACGCCCTGCAACTCATCGCCGCCCGCCGGGGCCAGCAGCAGCAGGAACAGGTCGGACATCTCGGCCACAACGGTTTCCGATTGGCCGACGCCAACGGTTTCGATCAGCACGACGTCAAAGCCCGCCGCCTCGCACAAAGCGATGGCCTCGCGGGTGCGGCGGGCGACGCCGCCGAGGTGACTCTGACTGGGAGAGGGGCGGATGAAGGCGTTTTTCTCGCGGCTCAGGCGTTCCATCCGGGTCTTGTCGCCCAGAATGGACCCGCCGGAACGGGCCGAACTGGGATCGACGGCCAGAACCGCGACGCGCAGCCCCCGCCCCGTCAGCATCATGCCGAAGGCTTCGATAAAGGTGGATTTGCCGACGCCCGGCGTGCCCGACAGCCCGATGCGCAGCGCCTGCCGCTTGGCCCCGGCCAGTTGGTCCAGCAAGGCGGCGGCCTGCGCCCGGTGATCGGCGCGGCCGCTTTCGACCAGCGTGATCGCGCGGGCCAGCGCCCGGCGGTCTTGGTTCAGGATACGGTCGGCAAGTTCGGTGCTGGTCATGCGGCCCCCGGGGGTGAAATCAGCCCTAGATGAAGGCTGATGCCGGGATTTGTCCAGCCCCAAACCTGCAGCGCGGTCTGGCGCTGGACCTTGGCCGGGGCTTTGGCGATAAGGCAGTATGACCCGCCTGCCCATTGACGATGCCATCCCTGAATTGCTGGACGCCCTGCGCGCCCAAGGCCGCGCGGTGCTGCAGGCACCTCCGGGCGCGGGGAAAACCACGCGGGTGCCGCTGGAGATGTTGCAGGCGGGGCTGTGCGACGGGCGTATCGTGATGCTGGAGCCGCGGCGGCTGGCCGCGCGCGCCGCGGCCGAGCGGATGGCCGAGACCTTGGGTGAGCCCGTGGGCCAGACCGTCGGCTACCGTGTTCGGGGCGAGGCGAAAGTGTCGAAGGCGACCCGGATCGAGGTGGTGACCGAGGGCATCCTGACCCGGATGCTGCAATCGGACCCCGACCTGCCGGGCGTTGGTGCGGTGATTTTCGATGAATTCCACGAACGCTCGCTGAATGCCGATCTGGGGTTGGCGCTGTGCCTTGAGGTGACCGGCGCGCTGCGCGATGACCTGATCCTGCTGGCGATGTCGGCGACGCTGGATGCCGAGCCCGTTGGGCGGCTGATGGATGCGCCTTTGGTGACCTCCGAGGGGCGGAGTTATCCGGTCGAAACCCGCTGGCTGGACCGGCCCTTGGGGGCGCAGGCCCGGCGGCTGGATGCGCTGGTCGATCTGGTCGTGCGGGCCGCGCGCGAGACGACGGGCGGGATGCTGGTCTTCCTGCCCGGCGAGGGTGAGATACGCCGCGCCGAGGCGGCTTTGGCCAGCCGTTTGCCCGGCACATGCACGGTGCGACCCCTGTTCGGCGCCCTGCCCTTTGCTGCCCAACGCGCGGCGATTGCGCCGGTTGAGGCCGGGCGCAAGGTGGTGCTGGCGACGTCGATTGCCGAAACCTCGCTGACCATTCCCGATATCCGGGTTGTGGTGGATATGGGTCAGGCGCGGCGGGCGCGGTTCGATCCGGGCTCGGGCATGTCGCGGCTGGTCACCGAACGGGTGACGCGGGCCGAGGCGACCCAGCGCGCGGGCCGTGCGGGGCGGGTGGCGGAGGGTGTGTGCTATCGGCTTTGGTCCAAGGGCGAAGAGGGTGCATTGGCCGCCTACCCGCCCGCCGAGATTGAAGCGGCGGACCTGACCGGGCTGGCGTTAGAGCTGGCGCTGTGGGGCGCGGAGCCCGGTGATCTGGCGTTCCTGACGCCGCCGCCCGAGGGCACGATGGCCGAGGCGCGGACCTTGCTGGGGATGTTGGGCGCGCTGGATGGCAAGGGGCGGATCACCGACCATGGCCGGGCGCTGGCGGCGCTGCCGCTGCATCCACGGCTGGGGCATATGCTGGTACGCGCGGGGCCGGATGCCGCGCCATTGGCCGCGCTGATGGCAGAGCGTGATCCGCTGCGGGGCGCTCCGGTCGACCTGTCCCTGCGGTTGGAGGCGTTGCGCGATGTGCGGGCGTTTCAGCGCAACCGGGTCTGGCAGGTGAACATGGGCGCGCTGGACCGGATCAGGGCCGAGGCGAAGCGGTTGCGCTCGAAAGGCGCGGCAACCGATCTGAGCCCGGCGGCGATGGCTGCGCTGGCCTATCCCGACCGGATCGGACAGCGGCGCAAGGGCGATGTGCCGCGCTATGTGCTGTCGGGCGGCAAGGGCGTGGTGCTGGAAGGCGGCGATACGCTGGCCGCCGCGCCCTATCTGGTGGTCACGGATACGGATGGGAATCCGCGCGAGGCGCGGGTGCGGATGGCAGCGCAGATCTCCGAGGGCGAAATTCGCGATCTGTTCGGGGATCAGATCGCATGGGTCGACAGCTGCGACTGGTCCAAGCGCGAGCGCCGCGTGGTGGCGCGGCGGCAAGAGAGGTTTGGGGCGATCACGCTGGATGACCGCATCTGGAAGGACGTGCCCGAGGACAGGATCGCGCGGGCGATGCTGGACGGCGTGCGCGATCTGGGGGTGCGGCTGTCCGGGGCCTCAGCGCGGTTGGCGGCGCGGGTGGAACTGGTGCGCGCGGGCGGGACCGATTTGCCCGATTTCTCGGATCAGGGGTTGATGGACGCGCTTGAGGACTGGCTGCTGCCGATGCTGAGCGGGGTGCGCAATGCGGATGAGTGGAAGCGGTTCGACCTGATGCCCGCCCTGCGCGCGCGGCTGGACTGGGCGCAGACGCAGGAACTGGACCAGCGCGCGCCGGGGTCGTTTGTGACACCTCTGGGCCGCAAGGTGCCGATCGAGTATGGCGGGGCGGTGCCCGAAATCTCGGTGCGGTTGCAGGAGATGTTCGGGGTGACGCAGCATCCGGTTATCGGGCGCGAGGCGCTGAAGGTCACGCTGTTGTCCCCCGCACAGCGGCCTATTCAGATCACGCGCGATCTGCCCGGGTTCTGGGCGGGCTCTTATGCGGATGTGCGCAAGGATATGCGCGCTCAGTACCCCAAACATCCCTGGCCCGAGGACCCGACACAGGCCGACCCGACCCTGCGGGCGAAGCGGCGCAAGGGCTGAGATACCACGTCAGGTCGGGGAATTCTCCACGAATTTTTAGGAAATATGAGGCATCAAATGCCAAATCTGAGGGCGAAACCACCGAAATACGGTCAAATATGACCATTTCCGAACCGAAACGTTGCGCAATCGGTCATAAATGACTAATTAAGGTTTATAACAAAGAATAATGACGTCCGAGCAGGCAACAGATGACCAAATGGCTACGTAATATCTGGGAAGAGGTCGCCAGACCGATGATCCTGCGTCCGCGCCGGGTGCAGGTGGCGGCGCTGTGTACCCGTGCCTCGGACAGCGGGCCGGACGTTCTGCTGATCACCAGCCGCGATACCGGGCGCTGGATTATCCCCAAGGGCTGGCCGATTGATGGGCTGGACGGGGCCGAAACCGCGCGGCAGGAAGCCTGGGAAGAGGCCGGTGTGCGGGCCGCCGATGGGACTGCTGAGCCGATCGGGGCGTTTTCCTACCACAAGGTCCTCAAGGACGGCTCGGCGCAGCAGGTCGTCACCAGCGTCTATCATATCGAGGTTGCCGAACTGGCCGATGATTATCCCGAGGCCGATCAGCGCAAACGGTGCTGGGTTTCGCCCAGCGTTGCCGCAGACCGGGTGCAGGAGCCCGAGTTGCAGGATTTGCTGCGGCAATTGTAACAATTATGTAAAACTTTTATGACACAGGTTGCCGCCCCTTCCGGAAAGGAGTAGCGGCGGGCGTCAAATCATACAGGCCCTGCAAAACCGATGTCTGATCCGACCCCCAAGTCCCGCTGGCACGCGCTGGACAGCGACCTTCACCGGCTGTCGCGCGTCGAACATGCCAGCACCCATGTGGCCCGCCCGTTGCAGGCCCCGGGCATTGCGCTGGCGTTTATCGTGCTGGCCGGACTGGTCGCCGCGGCGCTGTTCGGGCGCGCCGAGGGTGGGCTGATCGTGGCCGCCGCGGCGGCGTTCGGGGCCTACATGGCGATCAATATCGGTGCCAATGACGTGGCCAACAACATGGGGCCGGCGGTGGGCGCCAATGCGCTGACCATGGGGGGCGCGATCCTGATCGCCGCCATTGCCGAAAGCGCCGGCGCGCTGTTGGCGGGGGGCGATGTGGTCTCGACCATTTCCAAGGGGATCATCGACCCGGCCTCGGTCCAGAACAGCAATGTGTTCATCTGGGCCATGATGGCGGCGCTGATTTCCTCGGCCATGTGGGTCAATCTGGCGACCTGGGTCGGCGCGCCCGTCTCGACCACGCATTCGGTCGTGGGCGGCGTGATGGGGGCCGGTATCTCGGCCGCGGGACTGGGCGCGGTCAGCTGGGGCACGATGGGGGCGATCGCGGCCAGCTGGGTGATCTCTCCGGTTCTGGGCGGGGTGATTGCGGCACTGTTTCTGGCGCTGATCAAGTCGAAGATTCAGTATCAGGACGACAAGATCGCCGCTGCGCGCAAATGGGTGCCCGTTCTTGTGGCCGTGATGGCCGGGGCGTTTGCAACCTATCTGGCGGTCAAGGGGTTGAAGCGGATCGTCAAGGTCGATCTGCAGATGGCGCTGCTGATCGGGCTGGCCTTTGGTGGGCTGGTCTGGGCGGTGACGGTGCCGTGGGTGCGGCGCAAATCCGAAGGGTTGGAGAACCGCACCCGGTCGCTGAAGACGCTGTTCGGGCTGCCGCTGGTGATTTCGGCCACGTTTCTGAGTTTTGCGCACGGGGCCAATGATGTGGCCAATGCGGTGGGGCCGCTGGCGGCGATTGTTCATGCCGCTGAATTTGGGGACTTTGCCTCGAAAGTGTCGATCCCGTCATGGGTCATGGTGATCGGGGCGTTTGGGATTTCCTTTGGCCTGTTCCTGTTTGGCCCCAAGCTGATCCGGATGGTGGGCAGCCAGATCACCAAGCTAAACCCGATGCGCGCCTTCTGCGTGGCGCTGTCGGCGGCGATCACGGTGATCGTGGCCAGTTGGCTGGGGCTGCCCGTAAGCTCGACCCATATTGCGGTGGGAGCGGTGTTTGGCGTGGGCTTTTACCGCGAATGGCACGCGGACCGGCGGTGGAAGCTGTCGAACCGCCAGCGCCCCGCCGAGCTGCGGCTGGCGCGCGAGGAGCATCGGCGGCGCAAGCTGGTCCGCCGGTCGCATTTCATGACCATCGTGGCGGCTTGGGTGATTACGGTGCCGGCTGCGGCGGTGATGTCGGCGGTGATCTTCCGGGTGCTGACGGTGTTCGGCTGAGGGATTTTGCGAGGCTCTGCCTCGCGCTCCGGGATATTTATGGCCAGATGAAGCAGGGGATCAGGGGATAATCTGGTCCGGTTGCAGGGGCGTGGTCGGGGCCTTGTGGATCAGGCTGGATACCTTTTCGTTGATGGGGGTCGGGATGTTGTGGGTGCGGCCCAGGCGGATGATCTGCCCCTGCAGGCTGTCGATTTCGGTGGGGCGGCCTGCCATCAGGTCATAGGCCATTGAGGTGCGCGCGCTGGGGTCGATGGTGAGCATCTTTGCGGCGATCCGGGTGAACAGTGGCGTAGGCAGGCGCAGGATATGCGGCGTCACCCAGGCCGGTAGCGGCGTCGTGGAGGCGACGGGTTTGTGGGCTGCTTTGAGGACGGCCAGCGCCTCGGCCATCTGGTCGGCCATCAGGCGGCGCCAGTTGCGGTCGCGCAGTTGCGCCTGCAGCGTCAGGCCCGACAGCGCGTTCAGTGCGTTGTTGAGATTGAGGACCAGTTTACCCCATTGCACCGCCTCGATCCGGTCGCTTTCCGAGATCGGCAGGTCGGGGGTGCTTAGGTGGGTCGCCAGCGCCTTGGGGCCTGTTTCGATGATGATCTCGCCCGAGGTAGCGCGGTGATAGCTGGCCTCGGCCCTCGGGACGACGTTGAACGGCACCATGCCGGCGCGGATATCGCGCCCGGGCAGCGTGGTGCGCAGGGTTTGGGCGTTGTCCATGCCGTTTTGCCAGGACAGAACCGGGGTTTTGTCGCTTGCTTGGGCAGCGATCAGGGCGGCCATGTCGGCCGTTGCGCCCGATTTGACGGTGACGATGATCAGGTCGGAGTTCTGCAGGCAGGACGGGTCTTCGGTCAGGGTCAGGAGATCGGCGGGAATGGTGCGGGCCCTGCCGGTGAAATCCGTCGCTGTCAGCCCCTGCGCGCGAATGGGATCCAGCACGCGGGCTCGGCCCAGCAGGGTCACCTCGTGGCCCGCTGCGGCCAGATGTGCGCCGCAAAAGCAGCCGATGCTGCCTGCGCCCGCTATGGTGATCTTCATGATGAACCCTCCGTCCCGCGAAGGATCACCGGGATCCGGTGCTAGGGCCAGCGTGACGTCAGGTCAGACGCGGGCGCGGCGGGGCTTTGTGCGTTCCAGTTCCTCTGAGATCGGCGTGAACTCGTGATCGTCGCCGGGAGGTAAGTGGAAGGCTCCGTTCGCCCAGTCGGCGGATTTCCATTCGCGGGTGGCGGTTTCGATCTTTTCTTTTGAAGAGGAGACGAAATTCCACCAGATATAGCGGTCCTCGTTCAGGGTTGCGCCGCCCAGCAGCATCAGGCGGGCGCCTTGGGGCCCGGCCTTGACCGACAGACGGTCGCCGGGGCGGAACACCATCATGCGGCCCACGTCAAAGCTGTCGCCTGCGATTTCGACCGCGCCTTGGGTGACATAGACGCCACGATCTTCGTGATCGTCGGGCAGCGGGAAAGACGCGCCGGGGGCGAGTTGGACGTCGAGATAGAAGGTCTCGGACAGCATCGTCACGGGGCTGGTTTCGCCATAGGCCGAGCCCAGGATCAGGCGGGCGCTGACGCCGTGGTCGGTGATATGGGGCAACGCGGCCTGTTTGTGGTGTTCGAAATCGGGGGCCATATCCTCATGCGCTTCGGGCAGTGCGATCCAGGTCTGGATGCCGAAGAGGCTGTGGTTTTGGCTGCGGGTTTCGGCGCTGGTGCGCTCGGAATGGGTGACGCCGCGACCGGCGACCATCCAGTTGACCTCGCCCGGGTAGATCATCTGATGGGTGCCGAGGCTGTCGCGATGCTCGAATTCGCCCTGATACAGATAGGTGACGGTGCCCAGCCCGATATGGGGGTGCGGGCGGACGTCGATGCCCTGTTGGGTGAGGAATTCGGCAGGGCCCATCTGGTCGAAGAAGATGAACGGGCCGACTAGCTGGCGTTTGACCGATGGCAGGGCGCGGCGGACCTCGAACCCGCCCAGATCGCGGGCGCGGGGGATGATCAGGGCGTCGAGTGCCGGGTTTTTGGAGGTATCTTCGGGGCTGTGGGTGGGGTTCCAGCTCATGCCTGCTCTCCGGGTTGGGTGTGGTTTAGGGTGCGCTCGTGCAGAATATAGCGCCGCGATTTCAAAATCTATTTGCACAATCGCACAGAAACGGTGCGTCTTGCACGTTATGATATCTCATAACGACTCTCATTGGGGGCCTCTGATCGTTCAAATCTGCCGGCGCGGGCTCGGAATGGGGGGCAATCATGCTATCTTTGACAGGCATGAAGGCCCGGTATCGGTCCGGGGCGTCACCTGAGGAACAAAGCTTGCCATGACCGGTCATTCAACCTCTCGCCGTTCACTGATTGCCGCCGGGGGTGCGGTGCTTATCACCGGGGCATCCGGCCTTGTTGTGCCCGCGCGGGCCAAGGGCGTGGCCCCGACGCCGACAATGCGGGGCGGGGCCAACAACTATCGCCCCGGCGCACCGATTGTTGAGCGGATCGGTGGCGGCGGGTTCTGGATGACCGGTACCGTGCGGCGCGCGGGTGACGGAGCCCCCCTGCCCGGTCAGCGCATCCAGATCTGGGCGCATACGACCGAAGGGCATGAGCGCGATCAGCGCAGCCATGGGGCGACGCTGACCGACGCCAATGGGGAATTCCGGCTGGAGATGCCGCAAATCGTGCCCGCCTTTGGACAGGCGCATGGGCATCTGGCCTATGACAGCGGCGATTTCGAGACGGTGTTCCTGCGGCCCGTGATGGCCAGTTCACGGGACAAGACGCTGGCCGCGCATTTCGTGTTGCAGCCTGTCTGAGCCTTGGTGCTGCGCAATGGTCTGATCTGGACTGCGCTGGTCGTGGCCGTCTTGGTGCCGTTTTTCGCGGCGGCGTTCAGTCCATTGTTGGCGTGGCGGCAGCCGGTTTACATCGTGGCCGGGTTTGCCGGGATCATTGCGATGTGCTTGCTGCTGATGCAGCCGTTGCTGGCCGGGCGTTGGTTGCCGCTGTCTGCGATGGCCAGTCGTCGCTGGCACCGGGTTTGCGGGCTGATGCTGATCGCGGCAATTGTAGTGCATGTGGTCGGGCTGTGGCTGACCAGCCCGCCGGATGTTGTGGATGCGTTGCTGTTTGTCTCCCCTACACCGTTTTCCGTCTGGGGTGTGACGGCCATGTGGGCGGCGTTTGCCGCCGTGTTGCTGGGGATATATCGGCAGCGGCTGGGCGCGCGGTTTCGCATCTGGCGGCTGGGGCATGTGGGGCTGGCGCTTGTCACCATATCGGGCAGCGTCGTGCACGCGCTGCTGATTGAGGGCACGATGGAGATCATGACCAAGGTGGTGCTATGCATATTGGTTGTGTTGGCGAGCGCCGCAACAGTGATCAAACTTCGCATCTGGCAGATCGGGCGGCGCAGGTGATTGTGGCTGCGCCACCGGGGCTGGCTATACTCTGGCCAGCCGTTTGGCATAAGAGGCTGGGTTCATCTGAACATCCTGCACCGTGATGCTGCCGACCTGCGGCAGGGCGTTGGCCAGAACATCAAGAACAAGGGCGTTGAGCGCCGTGCGCGTCGCCTCGTCACGCCCCTGCATCAGCAGAAGCGTGGCGTGGACAAAGCTTTGGGGCTCGGACCCGATGCGGTAATACGCGACCGGGGTGGCGCGGATTTTGATCGTATCGGCGTCGAATTCCGGATGATCCGCCAAGACCTCGAACAGCCGGTCGCAGATGGCCTGAACATCATGGGCCTGTTCAATGCCTTGCGAAAACTCCAATGTCACATGGGGCATGGTGTGGTCCGCTCAGACACCCAAACACCAACGCATCACCGCCTTTTGCGCGTGCAGGCGGTTTTCGGCCTCGTCAAAAATGACCGAGTTGGGGCCGTCCATGACTTCGGATGTGGCCTCCTCCTCGCGATGCGCGGGCAGGCAATGCATGAACAAAGCGTCCGGTTTGGCGTGCGACATGAGCTCGGCGTTGACCTGATAGGGGCGCAGCATGTTGTGGCGGCGTTCCTTGGCGGATTGGGAATCGTGCATCGAGACCCATGTATCCGCGACCACCAGATCGGCCCCTTCGACTGCTTTGAACGGGTCGCGTTCGATGGCGATGGTCGAACCCTTTTGGCGGGCGAAGCCGATGAATTCATCCTCGGGGTCGAACTGGGCGGGGCCGGTGAAAGTCAGGTCGAACCCGAACTGGCCAGCGGCGTGAAGGAATGAGGCGCAGACATTGTTGCCGTCGCCGGTCCAGACCACCTTTTTGCCTGCGATGGGGCCGCGGTGTTCTTCGAACGTCTGGATATCAGCCATGATCTGGCAGGGATGGGTGCGGTCGGTCAGGCCGTTGATGACGGGCACGTCCGAGTATTCGGCCATCTCGGTCAGGATGGTCTCATCGAAGGTGCGGATCATGATCATGTCGACATAGCGCGACAGGACACGGGCCGTGTCCGCGATGGTTTCACCATGGCCCAGTTGCATGTCCTTGCCGGACAGAACCATGGTCTCGCCGCCCATTTGCCGAACGCCGACATCAAAGGAAACGCGGGTGCGGGTGGAGGGTTTTTCGAAGATCAGCGCCACCATGCGGCCTGCCAGCGGTTGTTCGTCGTCCGGGGCAGCTTTAGGGTGGCCAAGGCGCGCCTGCTTCATCGCGGCGGCCTGGTCGATCATGGACCGCAGGGCGGTGGCGTCGGTTTTGTGGATATCAAGGAAGTGGTTCATATCGTTTCGCTTTTGGTTAAGGTCGCGTGGGGGCCAGCCCCCACACCCCCGAAGTATTTTTGAACAGAAGAAGGGTCAGGCGGTTTCGAGATTGGCCTCGATCTGCTTTGCAGCTTTGTCGAGGCGGATCAGGGCCTGGGCGATGTCATCCTCGGTCAGGGTGAGCGGGGGCAGCAGGCGGATGACGTTGTCGGCGGCGGGGACCGTGATGACCTGATTATCGTAGCCTGCGTTGACCACGTCGATATTGGTGGGCTTGCATTTGAGGCCCAGCATCAGGCCGGTGCCGCGCACCTCTTCGAAGACATCCGGGTGGTCGGCGATCAGGCCTTCGAGTTTCTGACGCAGGAGGCCCGCCTTACGGTTGACGCCTTCGAGGAAAGCCGGCGTTGCGACCTGATCGATCACCGCGCAGCCTACCGCGCAACCCAGCGGGTTGCCGCCATAGGTCGAGCCGTGGGTGCCTGCGGTCATGCCAGAGGCGGCCTCTTCGGTGGCCAGCACCGCGCCGAGCGGGAAGCCGCCGCCGATGCCTTTGGCGACCATCATGATGTCGGGTGTGATGCCGGCCCATTCATGGGCAAACAGCTTGCCGGTGCGACCGACGCCGCATTGCACCTCATCAAGGATCAGAAGCAGGCCGTGTTCATCGCAGATCTGGCGCAGGGCTTTGAGTTCGGCGTCAGGGACGGGGCGGATGCCGCCCTCGCCCTGCACCGGTTCGATCAGGATGGCCGCCGTCTGGTCGGTGATGGCGTTGGTGACGCCGTCGAGGTCGCCGAATGTCAGATGCACGAAGCCCGGTAGCAGCGGGCCGAAACCTTTGGTCATCTTCTCGGACCCGGCGGCGGCGATGCCTGCGGAGGAGCGGCCATGGAAGGAGCCGTCGAAGGTGATGATTTCGACCCGCTCGGGTTGGCCTTTGTCATAGAAATACTTGCGGGCCATTTTTACGGCCAGTTCGCAGGACTCGGTGCCGGAATTGGTGAAGAACACCGTGTCGGCAAAGGTGTGCTCGACCAGCTTGTCAGCCAGCGCCTGCTGCTGCGGGATGTGGTAGAGGTTCGAGACATGCCACAGCGCGTGGGCCTGTTCCGTCAGCGCCGCGACCAGTGCCGGGTGCGCGTGGCCCAGCGCGTTCACAGCAATCCCTGCGCCGAGGTCAAGGAAACGTCGGCCATCCGCCTCGATCAGCCAGGCGCCTTCGCCCTTCACGAAGGTCAGGGGCGCGCGGTTATAGGTCGGCAGAACGGACGGGATCATCGGATCATCCTTTTTACGTAGCTTGAGCCCAAGTGAGTGATACACCGGGGCCGGGTTCGTCAACTGATTTGGCAGGGAATGCGCCGTTTTGCCGGGCGCAAAGGGATCAAACGGGGCCGGTTACGCGGTCAGGCGTCGGCGTCGAAGGATATGTTGGCGTTTGATCATGCGGGCCGTATAGCGGGCCGAGCGCCGTCTGGGAAGCCGGAAAATCGGCTTGCGGGAAATTTCAGGGGCCGGGTGCATTTCCCGCTTGCCATTTGTCGCGCCCTGCCCCACCGCTGGGCCATGTTCGTTGCCAAGGCCCACAACCCGCCGCTTGCGGCACTGCTGATCGTTGCCGCCAGCGCCTTTATCGCGGGCACGACGCTGTTGGCCAAGGCGCTGGGGACCGACACGCTGGGACCGGCGCTGCATCCGATGCAGATCAGCCACGGGCGGTTTCTGTTTGCCTTTCTGGTCATCCTCGGCGCGGTCGGCGTCCTGCGTCCGCGCCTCAGCCGTCCGCATTGGGGCCTGCATGTGGGGCGGACAAGCTTTGGCTGGATGGGGATCACGCTGATGTTCGCCTCGGTCGCCTTTATCCCGATGACGGATGCCACGGCGATATCCTTCCTGAACCCGGTCTTTGCGATGATGCTGGCGATCCCGCTGCTGAAAGAGGGCGTCGGCCCGTGGCGCTGGCTGGCCGCCGGTGTGGCCCTGGCGGGGGCGCTGGTGCTGTTGCGGCCCACGCCCGACAGCTTTCAGCCCGCCGCTCTGCTGGCGCTGGCCGCCGCGATGTCGATCGGGATGGAGCTGATTTTCATCAAGAAGCTCTCGGGCCGGGAAATGCCGATCCAAATCCTGCTGGTCAACAACGCGATGGGTCTGACCATCGCCTCGGTCGCGGTGAGTTTCGTGTTTCAGTGGCCGACGCCCGCACAATGGGCCGCGCTGGCGGGGATCGGCGTACTGATGGCCTGTGCGCAGGCCTGTTTCGTCAACGGCATGGCGCGGGCGGATGCGTCCTTTGTGGCGCCCATCAGCTATGCGGCGCTGATCTTTGCGGCATTCTATGATTTCGCGGTCTTCAGCGTGGTTCCCGATGGGATCAGCCTGATCGGATCAGCCATCATCCTGACCGGCGGGCTGATCCTTGTCTGGCGCGAGGCGCTTGCCAAGCGGGCCTGATCGCCGTTTCAGCGACCCGCGACCCGGATATTGCGGAGCGTGGTTTGGCGCGGCTGCAACCACTCGGCGATGTGGGCCGGATGTACCGGCGCAACCGGGTTGACGATGAATGCGCCAAGCCTTGCATCGGGGTGGCTGTCCGACAGGTCGCCCAGCGCCACCTCGCGGCGTTCGTCCCGCATCACTTCGACGATCTTGAGCACCTGCGCCACAGCGATCGAGCCATCGGGTTTCACCCGCACCCAGAACGTGTAATCGGGCCCATATTCGGCCTCGGCAGCGCGGATATAGGCGGCCTCGATCTCATCCACCGCCTGCTGGCGGGGGATGCCGTGGGTGTCGGCCAGAAACCCGGCCAGCGACAGCAGGGTCCGGTCACTGTCGAGCACGAAAGGCCCCGGCGTCTCAAGAAGAAGGTCCTGCGTCATAGGCCAAGATCCACCACGGGTTTGTCATTTCGGATCAGGCGTTGGCACAGCCTGTCGATATGTTTGCCCCCCGAATGCAGCGGGCGCGCCGGGGTCGCGACCCCCTGCCCTTCGAACAGGTCGGGGAACAGGAATTTCAACTCTTCCACCGCCTCGGGGCTGAGCATCTTCAGCGCCTCGGGCCCTACATAGAGCGACTCGGTATAGGCCTGATCGGCCATGACGACCGAGTGCTGTTCGAGCGCGAAATGGAAGTATTCGACCGCGTCCCAGCTTTCGATCACCTCGACCCCCGGCAAGCTGGTGAGTTTCTTGGCCGGGACCAGCGCCTCGATATCCCCCAGAACCCGCTGCGCCACTTTCGAGCGCACCAGCAACCGGTGCTGGGGCGAGACCACAAGATCGGCCCCCGGCATCCCGTCGCCCAGCGCGCCCTTGCGGATCAGAACCGGCCGCATCCGGGGATTGAGCATCAGGTCAAGCGGCCCCAGTTTCCGGGACCCGATCCATTTCAGCGGCTGCGGCACACCCTCGATGGTCGAGACCAGATCGCCCACTTTCAAATCCTCGACCGGAACCTCGCCCTTGGGGGTCTGAATGCCGGTCCCGGCGGCAAAGCAGACCATCAGCGAGACATTGTCGAGAATCGTGCCAAGGCTGTTATTGAGCCCCTGTTCGGTAAACCGCAGCGTATAATCGCCAGCATCGCCAAAGGCGAATTCGAATTCAAACGTCTCGAAGCTGCCAGCGGTTGTGGGTGTCACGATCTGAGTGAAGATAACGGTGCCGCTGTCGTCCAGAACCTCGACCAGAACCGGATCTGCCGCGCCGCCGCTTGTGACCCGCGCGCCGATATCAAAGCTGAGCGTTGCGCCCTGATTGTCGCGGGGCACGGTAAAGCTTTGCTCGACAACGCTGATTTCATCGTCCGTGCCGTCAAGCTCGACAGCAAGGTTGGTGCGGTCCCCGCCCGGGAAATACAGCTGTTCCTGGCCCACTTCGATCTCGGTGCCGGTCCAGCTGCCGTAGGAGTCGAATATCTGAAACCCACCCCGAACCCCGGGAGACTGGAAATCGCCACCGACGATAAGTTCCTGCATTGGCACTGTTCAACCTTCACTCGTTAGGCATGTGACACTGACACCATAGGGGACATTGCACACCAAATTCCTAACCCGCGCCTGCTGTCGGGCCAACAAAAAACACTGAGTCGCGTCTATTACGCCTTGAGCCGGTAGCCCGTGCGCAACATCTGCCATGTCAGCGCGCCCACCAGCAGCGTCGCACCTGCGCAGATCACCATGCCCAGCCAGGGCGAGCTGTCCGAGACACCGATCATGCCATAGCGCAGCCCGTCGATCAGATAGAAGACCGGGTTCACATGGCTCAGCCGGTTCAGCACCGGCGGCAGAGCTTGCACCGAATAGAAGGTGCCCGACAGGAACGCCAAAGGCGTGACGATGAAGTTGGTAATCGCTGCCATCTGGTCGAACTTGTTGGCAAATATCCCGGCAAAGAGGCCCAGTGCGCCCATGAACGCGCCGCCCAATACCACGAAGATCAATGCGATCAGCGGGTTCTGCGGCACGATGCCCAGCACCAGCGCCAGCGCGACTGCCACGACCAGAGCGATCAGAACGCCGCGGGCGATGCCGCCTGCCAGATAGCCCAGCAGAATCTCCAGCGGTGACAGCGGCGGCATCAGCGTGTCGACGATGTTGCCCTGCACCTTGGAAATCACCATCGAGGACGAGGTGTTGGCAAAGGCGTTCTGGATCACCGTCATCATCATGATGCCCGGCGCAAGGAAGGTCAGGAACGGCACGCCCATCACGTCTGACCGGCTGGGTCCGATGGCGATGTTGAAGATCAGCAGGAACAGGCCCGCCGTGACCAGCGGCGCCAGCAGGGTTTGCGTCCAGACCGCCAGAAAGCGCAGGGTTTCGCGCTGCGCCAGCGTGTAAAGGCCCATCCAGTTGACCGCCCCGAAACGGCGCGCATCGTGATCGGTGAGATTCTGCATGATCTGCCTCATAGCTGATTCGAAGTCGCTTGTAACTCGGGGCACAGTGATTAGAATAGGGGGCTGAGACGAATTCCCAAGGCGGCCCGAATCCGGGGCCGCTTTCCGCTTTTGAAAGGCAAATGATGTCCTGGACTGACGAGCGTGTAGAGCTGCTGAAAAAGATGTGGGGCGAGGGCCAGTCGGCCAGCCAGATCGCCAAGGAACTGGGCGGCGTGACCCGCAACGCGGTGATCGGCAAGGTCCACCGTCTGGGCCTGTCGAACCGCGCCACCGGCGCAAGCCCGGCCAAGGCCGAGCCCAAGGAGAAACCGGCCCCCGCACCCAAGGCCGAGGCCAAGCCCAAACCCGCACCCAAAACCGAACCGGCGCGCCCTGCCCCCGCGCCCGAGGCCAAACCGGCCCGCCGTCAGATTATTCCCGCCGGTCAACCGCTGCCGCCGCAGCCGTCGGCCAATGAGATCAGCCCCGAGGCGCTGGCCAAGGTCAACGAGGTTGAGAAGAAAGCCAAGAAGCTGACGCTGATGGAACTGACCGAGAAGACCTGCAAATGGCCCGTGGGCGATCCCGCGACCGAGGATTTCTGGTTCTGCGGCCTGCCGGTTGAGGCGGGCAAGCCCTATTGCGAGGCGCATGTGGGCGTGGCGTTCCAGCCGATGAGTTCACGCCGGGATCGGCGGCGGTAGTTGGGAGCGCCAGAACCTAAATCTCTATTGTGGAATGTGGAAAGGGTGTAGGCGTTTCCCGAAGCCCCTTGTCGGACGTGTTACAAAATCAAAGATAGCCGCAAGGTGTAACGGGCTCCTGCGAGGAAAACACCCTCGCTGAAAGCTGCGAGGGTGTTTCAGACCAGAGCGTCGGCTGTTGCAGGACAAACGGACATAGGGCGGCTGAAATCACTGAGGGCGGGCGCACTGGATTGTCGCAAGTCTAGGATGTAGATAGACGCACTAGGGAACCTACGGCAATTTCACGGCAAAGACGGGCCGGACATTACAGTCGAGAGAGAATGTTGAGTTCAAACAAGTGGGTAATATTCACTGTCTATCTAGTCGCCGTAACTTTGCTTTTCGGTTTTCATACAACTTGGTGGCAGTTCGTCAGTATCTGGGATGCGCTCTGTGCGGCCATTCTGGTTGCAATAGGATACTACTACTACATTGTTTGGGAGCGAAAATAGCTTGATGCCCCAACCACAAAAAAGCCTAGATAGTCAACAAACCGGAGCGTTGGAGCCGTGAAATCTGAGGCCACCAAGAACTCATGGATGCTCGCGCTAGCTTTGGTTGCAATTCTTCTCTTTGTTTATTCAGACAAGATCGGTTTACTGCTTGTTGCAGCGATTAGTGTTGGTTCGTACTTTGCCGCGATTGTGGTTAGGTGGATGAATGACAGAGGTAAATAGCGAGAAGAGCCGGTGTCTGCCATAGGCTCGAACCTGACATTAAGGTGTCGGCGATCTTGGAGCCGCCGGCACATGATCAGCCCCTCACTGCGCCGGATGCGACGGCAAATCCGGCATCGGCACCCAGCCGGGTAGCTCGTCCGGCGCGATTGAGACGTGCAGGCGTTCGGACCTGTCCCGCCCGACCTTCCGGTGCTTACGCAGCAGGAAAATCTTGCCCCAGCCGCGCCATGTGCCGACCGAGCGCGCGTGGGTGTCGGTCGGGAAGCGGTCGCGCCAGCCTTCGGGCAGCGGCAACCCGTGCAGCTCGGCCTTGTCCAGCATCCAGATCAGGGAGATGTTGCTGAGGGGGCGGGCCTCTTCGAACCCGTTCAACTGGCCGCCGACATCGCCGTGGGTGCCGCGGAACCAGACCTGTTCCACATGGCCTTTGAAATCGGGGGTACATTTCCACAGCACCGGCTCGAACACTTCGCGGGTCTCGTCCAGTGCCATGGCGTGATAGCCGTGGCGGGTGGCGGGGCCAAGCTGGTGGTTGTGGAAGGCGTGGCGTTCCTCGGCCCAGCGCCACAGCAGCGGCAGGCGCAGGCCCAGCGCCTTGACCGTATCCCAGACGCCAACCATCTCGATGGCGACATCTTCGTGACAAAACTGCTTCCGGAACTCGGCCGCCGCCGCGCCGTTGGCGGTGCATTCATAGTGGCGATAGGCCTGTTTGATATTGCGAACGGTGGCGTGTTCAGCCTTGAGCAAACCAATCGCGTCGATCACGCCCGCAAGGCTGCGCACGCCGTATGCGCCGCGCGAATAGCCGATGAAGAAGATCTTGTCGCCGGGTTTATAGCGCGACGCTAGATAGCCATAGGCACGGCGGATCTGGCGGTTGATGCCCCGGCCCATCATCACGTCCAGCGAGGATTTCCAGCTGTCCCACTGAACCCCGGCCTCATAAAAGACCGAGACCTTGCTGCCCATTTCGCACGCCAGACGCAGGGTCTGGCCCGCATGGGTTTCGCGGCCCGGCTCAAGCGTCGACATGGTGCCGTCAAGGATGATGACATGGCTGATCGGTTCGCGGTGGCGCGTTTCACCTGAGTGCTCGGACCGTAAGGGCCGTCCGAGCCATCCCAGTACCTTTCTACTCAGCCGCGACAGAACCATGTGTCAGCAATTCCCATACTTTATGAGGGGTGAACGGCATATCCGCCTGTCGCACCCCGTAATCCCAGAGCGCGTCCTGAACCGCGTTTGCCACCGCAGCCAGAGCGCCCACGGTGCCAGCCTCGCCACAGCCTTTCATCCCCATGGGATTGGCGGTTGACGGAACCGGCGCCGAGGTAAACTTAATGATGGGTATCCCGGCGGCGCGGGGCAAGGCGTAGTCCATCAACGAAGCCGTGAGCAGTTGCCCCTCGGCATCATGCACCACATGCTCGGTCAGGGCCTGTCCGATGCCTTGCGCTACGCCGCCATGCACCTGCCCTTCGGCCAGCATCGGGTTGATAAGGTTACCGAAATCATCAACCACCGTATAGCGGTCGACGCGGGTTTCGCCGGTGTAAGAATCGATAACAACCTCGGCAACATGCGCGCCATTGGGATAGCTGCGCGCGTCCAGATCGGCGCGCGCCTCATGGCGCAGCAGATCGGTACGGCCATCGGCGCGGGCCATGTCTGCGGCCTCGGTCAGTGTGGGGGTCAGGTTCGACCCCGGCGCGCGGAAGGTTTCATGATCGAAACGCACGTCGTCCTCCTTGACCCCCATCTTATCGGCCAGATAGGGCGTGAATGCGGCAATCATCACGTCGATTGTGGCCAGAGTGGCCGTGCTTTGCACAGTGACCGACCGCGACCCGCCGGTGCCGCCGCCATGGGACAGGCGGTCGGTATCGCCCTGCACCACGTTGATGAGGTGCGCCGGGACACCGGTCTGATCCGACAGGAACTGGGCATAGACCGTCTCGTGCCCCTGCCCGTTCGATTGCGTGCCGACATAGAGGTTGACGGTGCCATCTTCGCAGAACTCGATCTTTGCGTTCTCAGACGGGTCGCCCAGAATGCTCTCGATGTAATAGCACAGGCCCTGCCCCCGGATCAGGCCGCGTTCGGCATCGGCGACCTTGCGGGCGGCAAAGCCCCGGGTCTGGTCCTGTGCACGGCTCAGCACCATGTTGAAATCGCCCACGTCATAGGTCTCGTCCGTGGCGGTCTTGTAGGGGAAGGCCTCGGGCCGGATGAAGTTGCGGCGGCGCAGGTCCCACGGGTCCACGCCCAGTTCGCGCGCGGCGCGGTCCATGACGCGTTCAAGGACATAGATCGCCTCGGGGCGGCCCGCGCCGCGATAGGCGTCGACCTGCGTGGTATTGGTGTAAAAGCCCTCGACCCGCAGATCGGTGGTCTGGACATCATAGGGCCCCATCAGCACGCGGCTGAACAGGTTGGTCTGGATCGCTTGCCCGAAATGGCTGTTATAGGCTCCGAGGTTCACCTTGCTGTGCACCCGGTAGGCGGTGATCCTGTTGGTTTCGTCAAAGGCCAGTTCCGCGCGCGAGGTCAGATCGCGGCCATGGTGATCGGACAGCATCGCCTCGGACCGGTCGGACATCCAGTGGACGGTCCGGCCCAGTTTCATGGCGGCGACCGAGACGCAGAAATATTCGGGATAGGGCATGACCTTCATGCCAAAGCCACCGCCCACGTCGGGGGTGGTGACGCGGATCGCCTCGGGCGCGAGCTTTAGCTTCTGCGCCAGTTGGGCGCGCATCGCCCAGACGCCCTGCCCGCCATAGGCAAAATGCAACCGCCCCTCGGCCCAGCTGGCCTGACAGCCGCGCGGCTCGATCGGGGCCACGATGACCCGGTTGTCATGCACATCCAGCGCCACGGTATGCGCGGCGGCGCGAAAGGCGGCCTCGGTCGCGGAGGCGTCGCCCATGTGCCAGTCAAAGGCGCGGTTGTCGGGGGCCTCGGCGTGCAGCGGCTCGCCCCCCGGCGCGACATCGGTCTTGGCGGGCAGGTCGCGGGTGCCGAGCCCGATCTGTTCGACCGCATCGCGGGCCTGCAGCAGCGTATCGGCGATGACGACCGCCACGGGTTCGCCCACAAAGCGGACGCGGTCCCGCGCCAGCACATGCCGTGCAGGCGCGGCCCCTTGCGAGCCGTCCCGGTTGGGCACGACGGTGGCATCCATCCTGGTCTCAATCCCGGCCGCCTTCAGATCGGCCAGCGTCAGGATCAGCCGCACGCCCGGCATCGCCTGCGCGGCCTCAAGGTGCAGCGCGGTGATCTCGCCATGCGCCACAGGGCTGCGCAGGAAGGCCGCAAACAGCGCGTTCTGCGGCACGCTGTCGTCCATATAGCGCCCCTGTCCGGTCAGAAAGCGTTGATCCTCGGCCCGCTTGACGGGCTGGCTTTGGCCGAATTTCTCCATGGGGGCGATCCTTTGGCTTGCCTGTGATGGCGAGCCTAGCCCGCTGCTTTGTGATGTCCAGTGGCACCGGGGGCGACGCCCATGTCGCAAATGGCGCAGAATCGGGGTGCGGGGGCTTCGTAGGCTTGCTGGAACATCAGCCTGCCCGGAGGTCTCATGCCCGCTTCTATCCCGCTGACGAATGGCCGTCTGAATGCCGATACGGTCGAGGCCTACTGGCAGGACGGCTTTGCCTTTCCCATCACCGTCTTTCCCCCGTCCGAAGCCGCCGGGTTCCGCGCCGAACTGGAACAGATCGAGGCGACCTGGGGCACCGCAGATCTGCCGCTGCCCCTGAATATGTATAAGCGGGTGAATGCCCATGTGGTGATGCCTCTGGCCGCGCGGATTGCGCTGGATGCGCGGGTTCTGGATGTGGTCGAGGGAATTCTGGGCCCCGACCTGCTGCTGTGGTCGGCGGAATTGTTCATCAAGGAACCGCGCACGACGCAGGTGGTCGGGATGCATCAGGACCTGACCTATTGGGGCATGGGCGAAACCGCCGATCAGCTGACTGCATGGATCGCGCTGTCGCCTGCCACGGTCGAAAGCGGCTGCATGGATTTCGTCAAGGGCAGCCACAAGAACCCGATCCTGCCGCATACAGATACGTTTTCCGACAACAACCTGCTGTCGCGCGGGCAAGAGGTCGCCGTGGATGTGGCCGAGGCGGACAAGACCCATATCGTGCTGCAGCCCGGCCAGATGTCGCTGCATCACGGGCTGACGATCCACGGCTCGGGGCCCAATGCCTCGGACGACCGGCGTATCGGGCTGGCGATCCGGTATCTCAACCCCAACGCGCAGCAGAAAGTGGCCGATTGCGACTATGCCGTTCTGGCCCGCGGCACTGACCGGGTGGGCAACTTCATCCACATCCCCGTACCCGAGCGACTGTTTGCCCCCGAGGCGCTGGAACTGCACGCCCGCATCCGCGCCGATCAGGCCAAGGCGATGGCGCAGGGGGCGACCGAGAGCCTGAACCTCTATCAGTCGCAGGGTTGAGGCGCGCACAGGCCCTTTCCCTTGCCTCGCGCATTCGTTATTGCAGGCGCTGACCCTCAATTCGAAGACGCAGGACGCACCCGATGGCGATGGAAAAGACATTCAACGCGGCCGAGGCCGAGGCCCGTATCTACAAGGCCTGGGAAGAGGCCGGAGCCTTCAAGGCAGGCGCAAACCGCTCGCGCGATGAGAGCTTTACCATCATGATCCCGCCGCCCAACGTGACGGGTGCGTTGCACGTGGGCCACGCCTTCAACAACACGCTGCAGGACATCCTTACCCGCTGGCACCGGATGCGCGGGTTCGACACGCTCTGGCAGCCCGGTCAGGACCACGCAGGCATCGCCACGCAGATGCAGGTGGAAAAGATGCTGATGCTGACCCAACAGCCGGGTCGGCGCGAGTTGGGGCGTGAGAAGTTCCTTGAGAAGGTTTGGGAATGGAAAGGCGAATACGGCGGCACCATCATCGAGCAGTTGAAGCGTCTGGGATCGTCCTGCGACTGGTCGCGCAATGCCTTCACCATGGCTGGTGCGGCGGGTGATCCGCGCACGGGCCACGAAAATTCTGCGAATTTTCACGACGCGGTGATCAAGGTTTTCGTCGATATGTACGAGAAAGGTCTGATCTATCGCGGCAAGCGGCTGGTCAACTGGGACCCGCATTTCGAGACCGCAATCTCGGATTTGGAAGTCGAGAATATCGAAACGCCGGGCCATATGTGGCACTTCAAATATCCGCTGGCCGGGGGCGAGACCTATACCTATGTCGAAAAGGACGAGGACGGGAATATCGTGCTTGAGGAACAGCGCGACTATATCTCGATCGCCACGACACGCCCTGAAACCATGCTGGGCGACGGCGCGGTTGCGGTTCATCCGTCGGATGAACGCTATGCACCAATCGTCGGAAAGCTCTGCGAAATCCCGGTTGGCCCGAAAGAGCATCGCCGTCAGATTCCGATCATCACCGATGAGTACCCTGATCCGGATTTCGGCTCGGGTGCGGTGAAGATCACCGGCGCGCATGATTTCAACGACAACATGGTCGCCAAGCGCGGCGGCATTCCGATGTACCGCCTGATGGACACCAAAGGCGCTATGCGGGGTGATGGTGCACCTTACGCCGAAGAGGCCGGCAAGGCACAGGAATACGCGCGTGGGCGTGAATTCACCGAGAACGAGATCGACGCGATCAACCTGATCCCCGACCACCTGCGCGGCCTTGACCGGTTCGAGGCGCGGGCGAAGGTCGTGGAAGAGATCACCGCTGACGGTCTGGCCGTGACGACCCGCGCGGATGATCCGCGTCTGGGTGTAAAGCTGTGTGAAGATGACGACCCGGCAGCGCCGGTGCCTCTGGTCGAGAGCAAACCGATCATGCAGCCCTTCGGCGACCGCTCCAAGGTCGTGATCGAGCCGATGTTCACCGACCAGTGGTTCGTGGACGCCGAAAAGATCGTCGGCCCCGCGCTGGATGCGGTCAAGGACGGCACGGTCAAGATCATCCCCGAGTCGGGCGAGAAGACCTATTACCATTGGCTGGAAAACATCGAGCCCTGGTGCATCTCGCGCCAGCTGTGGTGGGGGCATCAGATTCCGGTTTGGTTCGGCCCCGAGAAAGAAAAATGGCAACAAACCACAAATATTGCGGATTTCACAGTTCAATTCTGTGGAGCTACAGAAGAGGAAGCTCTGCAAAAAGCACGCGCATACTACGGAGACGCAGTAACAAATGTTGTTGCCGCAACCGATTGGAACGATGCATTCGGAAAGAACTGTTTCGAGGGCGATGAAAGCAACACGGTTGCAATCTATCGCGACCCCGACGTCCTCGACACATGGTTCTCCTCCGGCCTCTGGCCCATCGGCACGCTGGGCTGGCCCGAGCAGACCGAGGAGCTGGAGCGCTACTTCCCCACCGACGTTCTGATCACCGGTGCGGATATCCTGTTCTTCTGGGTCGCCCGGATGATGATGATGCAACTGGCCGTGGTCGATCAGATCCCGTTCCACACCGTCTACCTGCACCAACTCGTCCGCGACGAGAAGGGCAAGAAGATGTCCAAGACCACCGGCAACGTCATCGACCCGCTGGAGATCGTGGACGAATTCGGTGCCGACGCGCTGCGGTTCACCAATGCCTCGATGGCGGCGATTGGCGGCGTGCTGAAACTGTCGCGTGACCGGATCACCGGCTACCGCAACTTCGGCACCAAACTGTGGAACGCCGTCCGCTTTGCCGAGATGAACGAGGTCTTCACCGACGCCGTTCCGCAACTGGACGTGGCCGACCTGAAACCCAAAGCCGCCGTGAACCGCTGGATCATCGGCGAAACCGCCCGCGTGCGGGCCGAGGTTGACGCGGCGCTGGAAAGCTATCGCTTCAACGATGCCGCCAACGGTCTGTACGCCTTTGTCTGGGGCAAGGTCTGCGATTGGTATGTCGAACTGTCGAAACCCCTGCTGCAGGGCGACGATACTGAGGCGCAGGCCGAAACCCGCGCCACCATGCGCTGGGTTCTGGATCAGTGCATGATCCTGCTGCACCCGATCATGCCGTTTATCACCGAAGAACTCTGGGGCCTGACCGGCAACCGTGCCAAGATGGTCGTCCATGCCGACTGGCCGACCTACGGCACCGAATTGGTCGATGCCGAGGCGGATCGTGAGATGAACTGGGTGATCTCGGTGATCGAAAACACCCGCTCGGCCCGCGCGCAGATGCGGGTTCCGGCTGGCCTCTATGTCCCAATGCTGGTGACCGAGATCGACGCCAACGGCCAAGCCGCGTGGGACCGCAACGAGGCGCTGATCAAACGTCTCGCCCGCATCGACAGTCTGACCAAGGCAGATGAACTGCCCAAGGGCACCATCTCGATCGCCGCCCCGGGTGCATCGTTCGGCTTGCCGCTGGCGGACATCATCGACATCGGCGCGGAAAAAGAACGGTTGGAGAAAGCCAAGGGCAAGCTGGCCAAGGAACTGGGCGGCCTGCGCGGGCGTCTGAACAACCCCAAATTCGTGGCCTCGGCCCCGGAGGAGGTGGTTGAAGAAGCCAAAGCCAACCTCGCCGCCCGCGAAGAAGAAGAGGCGAAACTGAACGAGGCGCTCGCTCGTTTGGCCGAAATCGCCTGATCTTCTTCTCGTTCCAGATACGGAAATCCCAGCCTCACCGCCCTTGCCTGCGGTGAGGTTTTTCTTTGCTCTCAAAGCTTTCCCCTTGTTCGCGCCACCCGCTGCTTGTTAGCACTTCAGCACAGCAATCCTCTGAGGCTCTGATGGCGCGACCTCTCCCTCCGATGCAGACCGTCTCAACCGGGTTGGTTGTGGCCATTGTCGGGTTCTTCAGTTCCTTCCCCATCGTCCTGCAAGGGCTGGGCGCAATGGGCGCATCACCCGCGCAGGCCGCATCCGGCCTGATGAGCGCGGCGGTCGCCATGGGGCTGGCGGCCATCATCCTCAGCCTGCGCTACAAGATGCCCATCAGCGTCGCCTGGTCCACGCCGGGAGCCGCGCTGCTGGCCGTGTCCGCCGCCCCGGTCGGCGGTTATTCCGCAGCTATCGGAGCGTTCCTGTGTGCCGGGGCGCTGACGGTTGTCGCGGGCCTATGGAAACCACTTGGACGGTTGGCGGCAGCGATCCCCACCACTCTTGCCCAAGCGATGCTGGCGGGCGTGCTGTTGCCGCTGTGTCTTGTGCCGTTCAAGGCTGCGGTCGAGATCCCGTGGCAGGGATTGCCGGTAATCCTGACTTGGTTCATTGCCGGGCGGTTCAACCGGCTGGTTGCCGTTCCGGCAGCGGTGGTGGCAGCAGCCATTGTCGTCGCTCTGAACGCCGGTGAGACACAATTGATGCCCGACCGGCTGGTTGCTGCCCCGATCTTGACCATGCCCACCCTCTCGTTCGCCTCAGCCATCGGGATCGGTGTGCCGTTGTTCATCGTCACCATGGCCACGCAGAACATCCCCGGCGTCGCGGTGATGCGCAGCTTTGGCTATGACCCTGCGCCCGGAAAGCTGTTCTCAGCCGTCGGAGGTGCCAGCCTGCTCTCGGCCCCGTTCGGAGCGCCAGCGACCTGTCTGGCCGCCATCACCGCCGCGATGTGTTCGAACGAAGACAGCCATCCCGATCCGGCTCTGCGTTATTGGTCCGCAATCATGGGCGGCGTATTTTATTGCCTGTTCGGCATCTTTGCGGTGGCGATTACCAGCTTTGCCGCCCATGCCGATCCGCTGTTGATGGGAACCTTGGCCGGGGTGGCCCTGATCGGAGTTATGGCCAACGCCATCCACGCAGCGCTGGATGTACCCGCCGAGCGCGAGGCGGCCATTCTAACGCTCGCCATCACCGCATCCGGTATCACCGTCTTTGGTTTGGGCGCAGCGGTGTGGGGGCTTTTGGCGGGTGGCATCGTGTATCTGGTCACAAGCAGAATGCGTTAACCGCTTTCGCCCAATCATCACAGACGGTATAATCGCGGCATGTTCGGATCGCTTGGAAAACTGGTGGAACGCCAGATCAAGAAGGCTCAGGCCGAAGGGCAACTGCAGGGTCTGGAGGGCGAAGGCGCGCCCCTGCCTGATCGTTCCTCCGAGGCGCAAAGCGATCCGGCCATTGCCGCGGGTCACCGGATCATGGCGCAGGCGGGCGTGCTGCCGGAAGAGTTCGACATCAAGAAACAGCTGGACGCGGCGCGCAAGGACTATGCCACGCTGACCGACGTTGAAACCCGCAAGGCCGCGATGGCAAAAATCGCCGATCTTGAGATGCGGTACAACATGGCCCGCGATGCGCGGCGGGCATTTATGCGCTGATCATTTAAACTCGGGCTTGCGGCCCTGCATCTGCGCCATTACGACCTCCATCTGATCTGGCTTGCCGATCAGGTCCACTTGTTCCGAGGACTCAGCCAGCAGCACATCGGCGCGGTCGCGGGTTTCGGCCGCATCGATCAGCCGCTTGGCCGCCCGGATGGCCGAAGGGCTTTTGCCTGCAATATCTTCGGCCAACGCCAGCGCTTCGGTCAGGGGGTCATCGGACAGCTTCGTCACCAGCCCCCAATCGGCGGCCTGCTGCGCGCCGATGGGACGGGCCGTGTAGGTCAGCAGGCGCAGCACGTCCGAGCGCACGAGCTCGGGCAGCAGCACCATGCCACCCATGTCGGGGATGATACCCCATTTCATCTCCATCACCGCCAGCTTGGCCTCGGGGTGGGCGATGCGGATGTCTGCGCCCAGCGCGATTTGCAGCCCGCCGCCATAGGCCACGCCCTGAATGGCGCAGATCACCGGTACGGGGACGCGCCGCCAGATCAGGGCAAGCTCCTGCATTTCGTTGGCGTCCTCGTGGCTGCGGGTCATCAGCCATTCGGTCGGGTCGGTGTGGGCCATACTCGCAAAGCTGGCCATGTCGAGCCCGGCGCAAAAGCTTTTGCCCTCGCCCGACAGTACCACGGCGCGGATATCGGCGGCGGCGAGTTCTTGCCCCGCGGACAGGATCGCCTTGATCATTGCGTCATCCAACGCGTTCATCTTGTCGCCGCGTGTCAGCGTGACATGCGCGATGTGGTCTTTGTAGTCGATGGAAACGCGAGACATGGGGACCTCCGGCCAGCTGTGTTGCGCCAACCCTGCCAGACCGCTGGCCCAAGCGCCACCGCGACGTCAGGGCAGATCAGCGACAGGGATACGCCCAAACCAGGGTGAATCCAGCGTCATGACGTAGAGTTGGTCCCCAACGATCTGGCCCGCCGTGGTGATCCCCAGACGGCCGTCCGGGTCCTGAAGGGTACGCAGAATGGTGCCATCACCATCGAATTGCACCAGCATTCCCCGATGGATCGGCGCGGGGCGCACCAAGGGACCCAGCCGCCAGATCACCTTGCGCAGGAAGGGATAGGGCATCAGCTTTTCTGCGGGCACGCGCGGGCTGGCGAAAGCCATCCAATAGGTGCCGTCACCCTGCGCCTTGATGTTGTCGGGATAGCCCGGCAGGTTGTCCAGCAGCATCTCTTGCGTGTCCGCCTTGGGCCCGGTGAGCCAGAGTTTATGCACCCGTGCTCGACCTGTTTCGGCGATCAGCAGGAAATCTTCGTCCGGTGAAAGGGCGATGCCGTTGGTATAGACGAACCCTGTGGCAATTTTCTCGGCGCTGCCGTCGGGGGAATAGCGGGCGACGTATCCTGTCGGCGATTGTTCCCATATGGTCAGGACCGAGGTGGGTTTGGTCCCGCCCATGGTTTCGGGGTCGAACCGATCTGACGAGTTCGAGAAATAGACCGTACCATCCTGCGCCACGTCGAGATTGTTGGCATAGATCACCGGCGCGCCGTCGATCTCGGAAACCAGTGTTTCCAGCTCTTCAGGCCCGGTCCAGCGCATCAGTCCGCGAAAGCTGTCCGAGATGTAAAGCGCGCCATCCGGCCCTGCCCGCAGGCCAAGGGGGCGACCGCCCAACTGGTCGATCGCGACCGGCTGATCACCGTCGATACGGTAGAGGATGCCCGACAGGCTGGTGGTATAGATCGCGCCGTCAGGCAGTATCGCGATGTCCTCGGGGCCAATCTCGGCGTCCGGCAGGGTGATCAACGCCGCCTTGTCGAGCGCGTTGTTCTCGGCAAACTCTCCGGTGAAACCGGGGGCTTCAGGGGGCTCGTAGACCTCGGGATCGACCGGCACAGGCCAGAATAGAAGATAGGCAAGGCCGAGAACGATCAGACCTGTGAGAATGCGCATGGGACCTCCGAACCGCTGTCGCGGGCAAGCTTACGGCGAACGCGGTGGGGTGCAAGACTTGCCGAGCGTCTGGGGTTGCGCTTATCTGCGGCTATGACTGGTCCTCGCTACACCCCGCTTGCGCAATCCCTGCCCGCCACCGTGCCCTTTGTCGGCCCCGAAACGCAGGAGCGTCAGCGCGGCGCGCCGTTTGTGGCGCGGTTGGGGGCGAATGAGAGCATCTTTGGCCCATCGCCGCGCGCGATTGAGGCGATGCAGGGGGCGGCGGGCGAGATCTGGATGTATGGTGACCCCGAGAACTTTGACCTGCGCCATGCTCTGGCGGAACATCATGGGGTCGCGCCCGAAAATATCGTGGTGGGCGAAGGGATTGACGGGCTGCTGGGCTATCTGGTGCGGCTGGTCGCTGGCCCGGGGGATGCGGTTGTGACCTCGAACGGGGCTTATCCCACGTTCAACTATCATGTCGCCGGGTTTGGAGGTGTGTTGCACAAGGTTCCTTATGCCGGGGATCATGAGGACCCGGTCGCCCTGTTCGCCAAGGCGGCAGAGGTAGACGCCAAGCTGGTTTATCTGGCCAATCCCGACAATCCGATGGGAAGCTGGCATTCCGGGGCTGCGATTGTTGCGGCGATGGAGGCTTTGCCCGCTGGGTGCCTGCTGGTTCTGGATGAGGCCTATGTGGAATGCGCGCCCAAGGGGACTGCAGCCCCGGTCGCGGTGGATGATCCGCGCGTGATCCGGATGCGGACCTTTTCCAAGGTGTATGGGATGGCGGGGGCCCGGGTTGGCTATGCGATGGGGGCAGTCGAGTTGATTTCCGCGTTCAACAAGGTGCGCAATCATTTCGGCATGAACCGCGCCGCGCAGGCCGGGGCGCTGGCGGCGTTGCAGGATCAGGCCTGGCTGGCCGAGGTTCAGGCGAAGATCGCAGCAGCGCGTGACCGGATCGGGCGGATTGCGCGGGCGAACGGGTTGGAGCCTTTGCCCTCGGCCACCAATTTCGTAGCGATTGATTGTGGGCGGGATGGCGTGTTTGCGAAGGCCGTGCTGGATGCTCTGGTCGATCAGGGGGTGTTTGTGCGGATGCCGTTTGCCGCCCCGCAGAACCGGTGCATCCGGGTGAGCTGTGGTGGCGATGCGGAGATGGCGGTTTTTGAGATCGCTCTCCCCCGGGCGTTGGAGCGGGCCCGGGCCGTCTAAGGGGGGCTGTCTGCCCCCCATCGCGCCTTTGGGCGCGATCCCCCCCGAGGATATTTTTGGCCAGATGAAGACTGGATCAGGTGGCCAGGGTGGCGGCGGCGGCTTCTAGGGCGCCGGTGCCGCGGGGGATGTTGAGCGCGGCCATCGCCGTTTCCATACTGCCCAGCATGGCCATCACCATCTGGGCGTTCACGTGGCCCATATGGCCGAGGCGGAAGCAACCGTCCCAATCCTGCATCCCCAGACCGATGCCGAGGGTCAGGCCGAGCTGGGTTTCGGTGTAGGTACGCAGCGGCGTGCCACGGCCTTCGGTCAGGCGCAGGGCGGTAACGGCGTGGCTGCGGTGGGCCGGGTCGGTGACGTTGAACTGCAGCGCTCCGCCGTCAGACCAGACCTCGCACGCGGTCCAGATGGCATGGGCGAGGCGGGTGTGGCGGGCCCAGACCTGTTCGAGGCCTTCGGCATGGATCAGGTCGAGCGCAGCGCGCAGGCCGTAGAGGTGGTGTGTCGGCGCGGTGCCATTGAAATGCTGGTAGAACAGGTCGGGATTGGCGCGCGGCTGCCAGTCCCAATAGTGCGAGACGCGGGGCATTGTGGCGCGTTTGGCCTGTGCCTTGTCGTTGAAATAGACAAAGCCCATGCCTGCGGGGGTCATCAGGCCCTTCTGGCAGGCGGTGACGGTGACATCGACGCCCCAGGCGTCCATCTCGAACCGGTCGCAGCCCAGCGAGGCGATGCAGTCGGCCATCAGCAGCGCGGGGTGCTGCAGGTCGTCCAGCAGGGCCCGCAGGGCGGGGATGTTGTTGCGGATCGACGTGGAGGTGTCCACATGGACGGCCAGCACCGCCTTGATCCTGTGATCTGTGTCGGCACGCAGCGCCTCGGCGATGCGGTTGAAGTCCCAGGGTGCAGACATGCCGAAGTCGATCACCTGAGCCTGCGCTCCGAGGCCTTCGGCCATCTCGGCCCAGCCTTCGGCAAAGCGGCCCGAGGCGGGGGCCAGCACAGTTTCGCCGGGGGCGATGACGTTCGACAGCGCCGCCTCCCACGTGCCGTGGCCGTTGGCGATGTAGATGGCGACGTCATGTTCGGTGCGGGCGACACGGCGCAGGTCCTGCAGCAGGGCGGGCATCATCTCGACCAGTTCGCCGTCGTAGATATTGGGCGACGGGCGATGCATGGCCTGCAGCACCGCATCGGGCATGACCGAGGGGCCGGGGATGGCCAGATACTCGCGCCCCTGCGCGAGGGAGGTTTGGTTTGTCATGAGGGCAACCTGTTTGATTTGCGGTTTACCCTAGCGCGTCGCCCTGTGGCGTCAATCCATCAGGCTGGCAGCCTCGCGCGCAAGTGTTTCGATCCCCGCCCAGTCACCGCTTTGCACCATCTGTTTCGGCGCGACCCAGCTGCCGCCAGCGCAGATGACATTGGACAGCGACAGGTAATCGCGGGCATTTGCGGGCGAGACGCCGCCTGTGGGGCAGAAGGTGATCTGCGGCAGGGGTGCGCCGATGGCTTTCAGGGCGGGGGCGCCGCCCGAGGCTTCGGCGGGGAAGAATTTCAGCATGTCATAGCCCTTTTCCAGCAGCGCCATCGCCTCGGTCGCTGTGGCGGCACCGGGCAGCAAGGGCAGGTCTTCGGCTTCGCAGGCGGCGACCAGCGCGTCCGTCGCGCCGGGCGAGACGCCGAATTGTGCGCCTGCCGCCTTGGCGGCACGGACGTCTTCGGGCGTGATCAGCGTGCCTGCGCCGACGACACCGCCGGGGACATCGGCCATGGCGCGGATGGCGTCGAGGGCTGCGGGGGTGCGCAAGGTGACTTCGAGGGCGGGGAGGCCCCCGGCGACCAATGCTTGGGCCAGCGGGCGGGCATTGGTGGCGTCATCGACGACCAGAACCGGAACGATGGGGGCCAGCGCGCAGATCTCGCGGGTGCGTTGGGTTTTGGACATGCTTACACTCCGAAAATGCTGGCACCGGTATCGGCTGAGCCGACATTCTGGCGGAACGCGCCGAAGAGGTCGCGCCCGACGCCGTGCTGGTTCGCTGTCAGGTCGGCGGTGGCCGGGGCGCGGTCGAGGACGCCGGGGGTGAGGACTTCCAACTCGCCCTTCACCGCGTCGACGCGCAGCAGGTCGCCGTCTTGCAGATAGGCGATCGGCCCCTGATCCAGTGCCTCGGGGCAGACATGGATGGCGGCGGGGACCTTGCCCGACGCGCCAGACATGCGGCCATCGGTGACGAGCGCGACCTTGTGCCCTCGGCCCTGTAGGATCGACAGCATCGGGGTCAGCGAGTGCAGTTCCGGCATGCCGTTGGCCTTGGGGCCCTGAAAGCGAACGACGACGATGGTGTCTCCCGTGAACTCTCCGGCTTTGAAGGCGTCTTTGACGGCGTTCTGGTCGTGGAACACGCGGACCGGGGCCTCGACCACCTGATGTTCGGGCGCGACGGCTGAGACTTTCATGACGCCGGTGCCCAGATTGCCGGTCAGGCGCGAGAGGCCGCCGGTGGGCTGGAACGGATCATTGGCGGGGCGGACGATCTTTTCGTTCAGGCTGTGGCCTGCGCCGTCCTCCCAGACCAGTTCGCCGTCTTTCAGCTTGGGTTCCTTGGTGTAGTTGTGCAGGCCCTGCCCCGCGACGGTTAGCGTGTCGGGGTGCAGTAGGCCTGCGTTCAGCAGCGTGCCGATGGCAAAGCCCAAGCCGCCAGCGGCGTGGAAGTGATTCACGTCGGCCAGACCGTTTGGATAGACCCGCGCGACCAGAGGGACCACGGCGGAAATGTCGGAAAAATCCTGCCAATCCAGTATGATACCCCCTGCCCGCGCCATGGCAATCAGGTGAATCAGCAGGTTGGTCGAACCACCGGTGGCCATCAGGCCGACGATGCCGTTCACAAAGGCACGCTCATCAAGGATCTGGCAGACCGGCGTGTAGTGATTGCCCAGCGCGCTGAGAGACAGGGCGCGGCGGGCACCTTCCTCGGTCAATGCATCGCGCAGGGGGGTGTTGGGGTTGACGAAGCTGGAGCCGGGCAGGTGCAGGCCCATGAACTCCATCAGCATCTGGTTGGTATTGGCGGTGCCGTAGAAGGTGCAGGTGCCGGGGCCGTGATAGGCGGCCATTTCGGCTTTCATGAGCTCATCGCGGCCCACTTCTCCGGCGGCGAATTGCTGGCGGACCTTGGCCTTTTCGTCGTTTGGCAGGCCGCTGGTCATCGGACCGGCGGGCAGGAACACGGCGGGCAGATGACCGAAGGCCTGCGCGCCGATGATCAGACCGGGCACGATCTTGTCGCAGACGCCCAAAAACACGGCAGCGTCATAGGTGTTGTGGCTAAGCGCCACTCCGGTCGCCAGCGCAATGACGTCGCGGGAAAACAGGGACAGTTCCATCCCCGCCTCGCCCTGCGTGACGCCGTCGCACATGGCTGGAACGCCGCCTGCAACCTGCGCGGTGCCGCCCGCGGCGCGGATCGCATCGCGGATCAGGGGGGGGTAGCGTTCGAATGGCTGATGGGCCGAGAGCATGTCGTTATAGGCGGTGACGATGCCCAGATTGCCTGCGGTGCCGGTGGCCATCGACTGCTGATCCTCGCCTGCACCGGCATAGGCATGGGCCTGACCGCTGCAGGACAGATGTGCGCGGGCGGGGCCTTTGGACCTGGCCTGCTCCATCCGCTCAAGATGCGGGCCGCGCAGATCGGCGCTGCGGTCGATGATGCGTTTTGTGACGTCGGAAATAACTGTGTTGAGCATGATTATCCTCCGATCTGACGCCAGCGGCGACCATCGCGATGCATCAGCATCAGGGCTTCTTCGGGGCCGGAACTGCCCTGATCGTATTTCGCGGGCTTGTCGCCGCGTTCTTCCCAGCCATGAATGATGGGATCGACCCAGGCCCATGCGGCCTCGGCCTCATCCCCGCGCATGAACAGCGTCTGATCGCCGCGGATCACGTCCATGATTAGGCGTTCATAGGCGTCGGGGGATTGCTGACCGTCGCCCAGCGCATCGGCAAAGCTCATATCGAGCGCGACGTCGGACAGGCGGAACCCGCCTTGCCCCGGTTCCTTGATAGTGGTGCGCAGGGTGATGCCCTCGTCCGGTTGCAGGCGGATCACCAGCACGTTGCCATGCAGAGGGCCAACATTCGGGAAAATCGTATGCGGCGGGTCGCGGAAGAACACCGCGATTTCGGATTCGCGGGCGCGCAGGCGTTTGCCGGTGCGTAGATAAAACGGCACCCCGGCCCAGCGCCAGTTGCCGATATGGGTCTTCAGCGCAATGAAGCTTTCGGTACGGCTGGCGGGGTTTCCGACGTGATCGAGGTAGCCGTCGCCCCCCTTATCCGTACGGTATTGGCCTCGGGCGATATCCTTGGGCTCGACGGGCTCCAGCGCTTCGATCACCTTGACCTTTTCGTCGCGCACCGCATTGGGGGCGAATTTTGAAGGCGGCTCCATGGCAGTCAGGCATAGCAGCTGGACCAGATGGTTCTGGATCATGTCGCGCATCGCGCCGGATTGATCGTAATAGGCCCCGCGCCCTTCAACACCAACCGTCTCGGCCACGGTGATCTGGACATGGTCGATATGGGTGGCATTCCAGAGCGGTTCGAACAGCGAATTGGCAAAGCGCAGCGCCATCAGGTTCTGCACGGTTTCCTTGCCCAGATAGTGATCGATCCGATAGATCTGATGCTCTTCGAAACAGGCGCGCAGGCCCGCGTTCAGGGCCTTCGCCGAGGCCAGATCGTGACCGAAGGGTTTTTCGACAACGATGCGGCTATCGGGTGTGGCAAGGCCATTGTCATTCAGGCCCTGGGCGATGCCCGAAAACAGGCTGGGCCCGACCGAGAGGTAAAAGGCCCGCACCACATCGGGACGCAGCAGCGCGGTCAGCTCGGACCAGCCTGCATCGCCCAGAGCATCGACCGGTACATATTCCACATGGCGCAGGAACTGATTCAGCGTCTCTTTCTTGAACAGAGGCGCAAATTCCTGCATCGATTTGCGCAACACGTCGCGGAAACCGTCGCTGTCCATATCCGAGCGTGCGGTGCCGATGATCCGCGCGTCTTCGGGCATCTGACCCACTTCGAACCGGTGGTACAGCCCCGGCAGAATCTTCCGCTGCGCCAGATCGCCGGTCGCGCCAAACAGCACGAGGTCGAACGGATCCACCGGAATAACGCGTGAGACCATAGTGAGGCTCCTTCTCGGGGTTCATTGCCTGTTTAGCAGCGGGTCGCCCGGTTGTGTAAGGGTGAAGCGTTGCTCTGCCATGTTATCGCTAACATTCATCGGTTGGATAAGTAACCTGCGGGCAAAAATCAAGCCCGGATTTGTGTGCGGCGCTGAAACGGGTGCTGGCGGTTTCTTAGAAAGAAACCGGCCTGAAACTTTGAAAGTTTCAGGTGGCGCAGGGTCAGGACTGTGTGCGCAGCCAATCCATCACCGCCGGGCGTACAGATTGTTCGCCCCTATGGCGCGCGTCGGCGATGATCTTGCGCACATCCTGCAGGTTGGACCGCAGCAGCAGGCTTTTGACCGGCCCGATCGAGGCCGGGCGCATCGACAGGGTGCGGATGCCCATTGCGGCCAGACACAGCGCCTCGACCGGGCGGCCCGCATCTTCGCCGCAAAAGCTGAGCGGGGTGTTCGAAATCTGGCACCGCTCGACAATGCGTTCGATGAAGCTGAGGAAACTGACATTCAGCGTGTCATAACGGCGGCGCACCAGTTCATTTTCACGGTCGGCGGCAAAGAAGAACTGTTTCAGGTCATTGCCGCCGATCGAGATAAACCCGACCTCGTCAAAGAATTTCTGCGGTGCAAAGGCCAATGACGGGGTTTCCAGCATCGCGCCAACTTCGAGCGTTTCGGGCAGGACATGGCCCAGCCGCCGTTCGCGTTCGATGGTTTTCTTGACCTCCCAGCGGGCCTCGCGGAATTCGTCGGCCTGCGCCACAAAGGGGAACATCACCGTCAGCGGGCGGCCATTGGCGGCGCGGATCAGCGCCTGCAACTGCATCCGCATCACCCCGCGTTTGTCCAGACCCACGCGGATGGCGCGCCAGCCCAGCGCCGGGTTCGGCTCGTCCACATGCTTCATGTAGGGCAGAACCTTGTCGGACCCGATATCCAGTGTGCGGAACACCACCCGCTTTTCCCCCGCCGCGTCCAGAACCCGCTGATATTGCGTCACCAGCTCCGACCGTTTGGGCATCTGGTTGCGGATCAGGAACTGCAGCTCGGTCCGGAACAGACCCACGCCTTCGGCACCTGAATTGCCCAGCGAGGGCAGATCGGCCATCAGGCCAGCATTCATCACCAGGCTGATCCGCTCGCCGTCGCGGGTGACGGTGGGGGTCTCACGGATCGAGGCATAGCGTTCCTGCGCCTTGGCCTGCATCGCAACCTTGTCGCGGAAGGCGTTCACCACGGTGTCCTCGGGGCGCAGATGGACCACGCCGTTATCACCATCGACAAGGATGTGATCGCCGTTCAGCGCCTCGGTCGTGATCCGGCCCACATGCACCACCAGTGGGATCGCCAGCGCGCGGGCAACGATAGTGGCATGGCTGCCGACCGACCCCTCTTCCAGCACGATGCCTTTGAGCGAGCGGCCATATTCCAGAAGGTCCCCAGGCCCGATATTGCGGGCGATCAGGATCGGATCAGGCGGCAGATCGGCCCCGTTGGTACTGCCCTGCCCCGTCAGGATACGCAGCAGGCGGTTGCTGAGGTCATCCAGATCGGCCAGCCGTTCGCGCAAGTAAGGATCGGTCACCTGACCCATCCGAGCGCGGGCCTGCGATTGCTCTTTCTCGACCGCTGCCTCGGCGCTGAGGCCAAGCGCGATGTCTTCCTCCATCCGGCGCATCCAGCCCTTGGAGTTGGCGAACATCCGGTAAGCTTCCAGCACCTGAAGTTGCTCGGTGTCCCCGCCCTGCGAGATCTCAAGCATCTTGTCGACGCCGACACGCAGTTCCTCAACCGCCTCGCTCAGACGTTCGCGTTCGCGGTGCGGATCGTCGGCGATGGGGTTGGTGACAACCACGCGGGGTTCGTGCAGCCAGACATGACCCTCGGCCGAGCCCTCCTGCGCCGGGCCGCCGGTCAGCTGGACCGATTGCTGGTGCAGCGGCGACAGGGCCGCGCCCTCGCCCACGAACGCACCCAGCTCGGCCATCTCGGCCAGCACCATGGCGACCACTTCCAGCGCATAGACCTCATCCGCCGAGAATTCGCGCGCATCGCGGGATTGCACGACCAGAACGCCCAGCTTTTCGCCCAGACGCTGTACCGGGACGCCCAGAAAGGAGGAAAACCGTTCTTCGCCCGTCTCGGGCATATAGCGGAAACCTTTGGCCGAGGGCGCATCGGCGGTGTTCACCACCTTGCCCGACTTGGCCACGCGGCCCACCAGCCCCTCGCCCATGCGCATCCGGGTCTTGTGCACCGCCTCGGGCGACAGGCCTTCGGTCGCGCAAAGCTCCAGCGTGTCTTCATCGCGGAACAGGTAGATCGAGCAGACCTCGCGCCCGGTGCTGTCGGCGATCAGATGGGTGATCCGGTCAAGGCGTTCCTGACCGGCGGCCTCGCTGGCCATCTCTTCCCGCAGCCGACCCAGCAGCTTGCGGGATTCTGTTTCAGTGCCGTCCGCCATGGCCCAACCGTCTTATTGTGTCAGGCGTGACCCTTGGCCGATCAGCTCAGGCCGCCTTGTCCAGTTCAAAGGCATCATGCAGCGCCTGAACCGCAAGTTCCATGTATTTCCTGTCGATCAACACGGAAATTTTGATCTCGGAGGTTGTGATGACCTTGATGTTGATCCCCTCATCCGAGAGAACCCGGAACATTTTCGCCGCCACGCCGGATTGCGAACGCATCCCGATACCCACGACCGAGACCTTGCAGACGTCTTCGTCGGCGACCAGTTCGGCATAGTTCAGCTCGCCCCTGTCCTTGATCGCCAGCAGCGCCTTTTCGGCGCGCGCGACCTGATTGGTGGGGCAGGAAAAGGTCATGTCGGTGCGGCCTTCATCCGAGATATTCTGGATGATCATGTCCACATTCACGCCTTCATCGCTGAGCGCGGTAAAGATGGTCGAGGCGATGCCGGGGCGGTCGGCGACCGAAACGGCGGTCATCTTGGCCTCATCCCGCGAATAGGCGACGCCCGAGACTATGTTGGATTCCATGATTTCCTCCTCGTCGACGACCAGCGTTCCGGCCTCGTCGGATTGTTCTTCAAAGCTTGAGAGAACGCGCAGTTTCACCTTGTAGCGCATCGCCAGCTCGACCGAGCGGGTTTGCAGCACCTTGGCCCCCAACGAGGCCAGTTCGAGCATTTCCTCGAACGAAATTCTATCCAGTTTGCGCGCCTTTTCACAGATGCGCGGGTCAGTGGTATAGACGCCATCCACATCCGTATAGATATCGCAGCGCTCAGCCTCGAACGCGGCGGCAAAGGCAACGGCGGTGGTGTCCGAGCCACCCCGGCCCAGCGTGGTGATGCGCCCCTCGGGGCTGATGCCCTGAAAGCCTGCGACAACCGCGACACGCATCCCTTCGCCGAATTTCTGTGTGATATTTTCGGGCGGGATTTCTTCGATCCGCGCCGCCGAATGCGCGCCATTGGTGATCAGCGGCACCTGCCAGCCCTGCCAGCTGCGCGCCGGGATATCCATCTCCTGCAGGGTCAGCGCCATCAGACCGGCGGTGACATTCTCGCCCGAGGACACAACCGCATCATATTCGCGCGCGTCATACAGCGGCGAGATTTCATCGACCCAGCCCACCAGTTCGTTGGTCTTGCCGGACATGGCCGAGACGATGACGATCACGTCATAGCCCTTGGCAACCTCAACCCCCACGCGCTTGGCGGCGCGGCGGATACGGTCCAGATTGGCGACCGAAGTGCCGCCGAATTTCATCACGAGTACGGGCATGGGGGCAAATGTCTCCGCGCCTTGGATTTCTGATCCCGTGCGTCTTATGCGAGGGGGGGCGTAAGGGCAAGGGCGCAAAGAAGTTTCGCCTGCGACGCGGGGCCGCTTTACATTGCATCGCCCCGGTGTCAGCCTGCGCACGAATATTCGCCCACGAGGATTTCCATGTACCGCTTCGCCGCTGCCCTGACCCTGATCTCAACCGCTGCCCATGCGCAGGTCGCCACCCTGTCGGGCACTGATGGCGAGAATTCGCTGGGCACCGTGCCCTGCGCCGCTTTGGCGGGCGAGCCGCTGGATAGCTGCCCCGCCGAGCTGCGCAAGCGCGAGGACGGCACGGCAACGCTGGCGGTGCAATTGAAAACCGGAGAGGTCCGGCGGATCTACTTCACCGGCGGTGTGCCCGATTCCAGCAGTTCAACGTCCAAGCTGACCTATGAGACGCCGGGCGATATCATGGTGATCTTCATCGAGCCCGGCGAGGTTTACGAAATCCCCAAAGCGGCGCTTGGCACTCAATAGGCGTGTGCGCGGCCATCCCAGGTTTCGAAGCATCCCGTAGTCTCAAGGGAGAGCGTATCGAACCGCTGGATCAGCCCCTCGGCGGCCTGATCCACGGTGATCTCGGCTGCGGCACCGCCCATATCGGTCTGCACCCAGCCGGGGTGGTAGATACCGACGGCAATACCATCACCACGCAGGTCGGTGGCCAGATTGCGCCCCAGATTCAGCGCCGCCGCCTTTGAGGCGCGGTAGATATAGCTGCCCCCGGGCGCGTGGCTGTGCGAGGCCATCTGAGACGACAGGATCGCGATCCTGCCCCGCGCCGCCCGCAGGTTCGGCAGCAACGATTGCACCGTCAGAAAGACGCCGGTCACATTGGTCGCAAAACTCTGCGCCCACATTTCGACGGGATAGCCGCTGATGTCGTGGCCCTTGTCCAGATAAACCCCGGCATTGCAGATCAGCAGATCCACCGGGCGGTCCTGTAACCCGCGGGCCATAGCCGCGTGATCTGCCGGGTCGGTGACGTCCAGCGTGATCTGCGCGCTGCCGTCCCGCGCGGTTCCGGTGACATCATGACCTGCCGCACGGTATTGATCCGAAAGCGCTTTCCCGATCCCACGGCCCGCGCCGGTTATGACGACATGCATTGTCTAGTTGGTCTTGCGTCTGGGGATGAAGGGCAGCGGCGCGACCGGCACACCATCTTCAACCAGCGCCCGGGCTTCTTCGGGCGGGGCCTCGCCATAGATCGCTCGCTCGGGCGCATCGCCCAGATGTATCCGGCGCGCCTCGGTGGCGAAATCGGTGCCGACATAGTCCGAGTTCTCTTCGATCTTGCGGCGCAGGTCGGCCAGCACCTTTTCGACGTCGGGCGTCGGGGTGGCAACGTCGATCTGTTCACTTGCAGGCGTCGACAGGGTCTGTTCGGTCGCTGCGCTGCGCGCAGGGCGCACCCGAGGCGTCATCACCGCCTTTTCCACCTTGTCGCAACCGCAAACGGCGCAGGTGACCATCCTGGCCGCCGCCAGCTTGTCAAAAGCGGCTGCGGACTGGAACCAACTGTCAAAGCTGTGGCCTTCGCTGCATTTCAATGCGTATTGAATCATCACATATCCAAGAACCGGTTGGCGAATAGATACCGACCAACATGGCAATATCAAGTCTTGATCTCGGTCCCTACTGCGGCAGATGCCCGAAACCAAGCAGAAGTGAAGCCAGATCGGGCGACCCCACCCGCTGTGCCGCCTTTTCAGGCGACAGCCACTTGCGCCTGCGCTGCCCCGCCTCGGGGAAATCCGCCGCCAGCCGCCGCACATGCAACGGAAACACATCGACCAGACACAAGGCCGATCCCTTGTCGCGCCGGTTCTTGACATAGGCGAACCGCCCCAGGCTTTCGGTCCCGCAAGTGCCCAGCACGCCCGCCTCTTCCCAGGCCTCGCGCGCCGCTGTCTGCCACGGGCTAAGCCCGCTGATCAGCCAGCCCTTGGGAATGATCCAGCGCCGCGCCCGGCGGGTGGTAACCAGCAATATCTGGGGCTGCCCCGCCTGCAGGCGATAACACAGCGCGGCGGCCTGCGTGAACACCGGAAGCGCCCCTGAAAGAGAGAGACCCTCGGTCGAAAGCCTGCCATTGCTCGTGCTACTGCGCCCGTCAAACACGGTTCATACCCAACTGCTCGCTCCGCTTATGTTGCGGTTTATACAGCCAGAATTACCACATGCTGGTTGATATTCCAAGCTTTTCAGAAGACGACGCCTAGAGCGCCATACGCCCCGACAGGCGGCGGACCAGATCGTCATGGGGGATATCGGCGTCGATCGATAGCCGTCGCAGACCGAAATGCACATGGGCGATCTGCTGGTAATAGCGGGTGTAAATGAAATTCGTGCCACCCCCGGCCAACGCGCCCAGCAAGGGCACCGATTGCGCCGCCAGTTTCTGCCCCAGCACCACCGACAGGCGTGGGGCCACCATCGCGATCAGCCGCTGCATGGTTGGGCCGGTCAACGTCAGACGCATCGAGAAGAACCCCAGATCCGCCCCGTCATCCTTGGTCAGAGGCCCCGCGGCGGACAGCACCCGGATCGAGTCGAATTTCACGTTCTCCGCCGCCGGATCAAACCCTTCCCGCGCCGCCGCGCCCTGAATGGCGCGCAGGATCATCGCCGTGGTCGCGGGCAGTTCGACCAGAGCCGTCGATACTCCGCCCAAGCCCCCGGCGGCACCCATCGCGGTGGTCAGCGCGGTGTTCACCCATGGTTTCTGATCGGGCACGGCACGTCTGGATCCTTCGGCGGCGTGCATGGCAAGCCACAGCGCCTGCTCGGTCGCATCGGTCAGGCCGTTGCGCACCGGTTCAGGCAGTTGGTCCAGCAGAGACTCCGCCGACCCGCCCAGCTTGTTCAGCAGATTGACCCCGGCCCCTCCGGCCGAGCTGTAAAGCCGCGCCAGCCGGTCAAGTTCCGCCTCGGGATCAAGTTTTTCGACAAGAACGACGTCCTGCATCTGTGCCCTCCTGTCCTGAAAACATCGGCATTTTGCGGCAGGTTTTCAATGGGTCAGCGGGACCAGCGCGTCACAAGCCCCTGAATTCCATCCCAAACTCCGGGGCTGAGTTCCATCCCCAGAACCCGGTCGGGGTTGGTGGGCGGCGGCATCTCGACCCCGACCAGCGGGGTAAATCCGAACCGCGCATAATAGGGCGCATCGCCCACCAGCATCACCCTGCCCCAGCCCCGGGCGCGCCCGGCCTCAACCCCTTGATGGATCAGATAGCCACCCAACCCTTCGCCCTGGTGGGTCGGATGGACAGCGACAGGCCCCAGCAACAGTGCATCATGATCACCCACATGCACCGGCCAGAACCGGATCGCACCGGCCAGAATGTCCTGACCGTCTCGCGCCACCAGCGATAACCCGGCCACGGGCGGCACATCATCGCGCAACCGGTAGGACGACAGCGCCTCGCGCCCCGGCGCGAAGCAGAGATCATAGAGCGCCTCGACCTCCCACCAGTCGTCCGCCTCTTCCGGCCTGATCCTGAACTGCTGCACGCGCGCCCTCTTTTCCCTGCTGGAATTCGCCCTAGCACTTCGGTACGCCTTGGGCAAACGCTTGGAGACCTTATGTTCTATCGCCCCGAAGACGGCCACGGCCTGCCGCACAATCCCTTCAACGCCATCATCACGCCGCGCCCGATTGGCTGGATTTCCACCCGGGACGCAGACGGGATCAACAATCTGGCCCCCTATTCGTTCTTCAACGGTGTGGCTTACACACCGCCGCAGGTGATGTTCGCCACCACAGGCACAAAACACGACCAAGATGGCGGCAAGGACAGTATCGCCAATATCGAGGCCACGGGCGTGTTCTGCGTCAATGTGGTCGCCCACGCCCATCGGGACGCGATGAATGCCAGTTCGGCGGGCCTGCCGAAACACATCGACGAGTTCGCCCATGCGGGCCTGACGGCTGCCGAATGCGAAACCATCGCCTGCGCCCGGGTTGCTGGCGCTCCGGCTGCGCTGGAATGCAAACTGACGCAGATCGTCACCCTGCCCGGCGAAGCAAACAGGGTGGTGTTCGGAGAGGTCACCGGCATACACCTGCAGGACGCGCACATCCGCGATGGCAAGTTTGATGTGACCTCATTCAAACCGCTCGCGCGGCTAGGATATCGGGATTATTCGGTGGTGAGTGAGCTGTTCTCTCTGAAACGCCCCGACGATTGACCCCATGGGCAGAAGGGGGCGCTGCCCCCGCCGCCCTGCGGGCGACTCCCCCGGGATATTTTTGGCCAGATGAAGCAGGGGATCCGCACTTCATCTGGCTATAAATATCCCGGAGCGCGAGGCAGAGCCTCGCAAAAAGTCAGTGACCACCCAGAATCCCGGTGCGAACAGAGTAATCCACCACCAGTTCGTATTCGGGATCGTCGTCGCTGTCGACCATCAGGTGCCCGGCCTTGGTCAGCAACTTGTGGCAGTCGCGGCTGAGGTGGCGCAGCATGACGCGTTTGCCGGCAGCCTCGTATTTCGCGGCGATGTTCTCGATGGCTTGAAGGGCAGATTGATCGACGACGCGGCTGTCGGCAAAATCGACGATCACCGTGTCTGGGTCGCCCGCCACGTCAAAGAGCTCGATGAACCCGTCGGACGAGCCGAAGAACAGCGGGCCCTGCACTTCGTAGACCTTGGCCCCCGCTTCGGTATGGGACTCGCGCGTGACCGCGTGGATGCGTTTGGCGTTGTTCCAGGCATAGGCCAGCGCCGAGACGATGACACCAACCACAACTGCGACGGCGAGGTCTTCCATCACGGTCACCACCGTCACCAGTACGATGACGAAGGCGTCGGTCATCGGCACCTTGAGCAGGATCTTGAACGAGTTCCATGCAAACGTTCCGATCACCACCATGAACATAACCCCCACCAGCGCGGCCAGCGGGATCTGTTCGATCAGCGAGGATCCGACGAGGATGAACAGCAGCAGGAACAGCGCCGCGGCGATGCCAGCGATGCGGGTGCGCCCCCCCGATTTCACGTTGATCATCGACTGCCCGATCATCGCGCACCCGCCCATGCCTCCGAAGAACCCGGTCACCACGTTGGCTGCGCCCTGCGCGATGCACTCCTGCGAGGCTCCGCCTCGCCGGCCGGTGATCTCTCCGACCAGATTGAGCGTCAGCAGGGATTCGATCAGGCCGATTGCGGCCAGAATGACCGCATAGGGCAGGATGATCTCGAATGTCTCCCATGTCAGGGGTACCATGGGGATGTGGAACGAGGGCAGGCCGCCCTCGATCGAGGCCAGATCGCCCACGCGCGGCACATCCAGCCCCATGCCGATCACCAGCGCGGCCACAACTACGATCCCGGCCAGCGGCGCGGGAATGATGCGGGTAATGCGCGGCATGACCCAGATCACCGCCATGGTCAGTGCCACAAGGCCCAGCATTGTGTAAAGCTGCATGCCCGAGAGCCATTCGCCCCCGCCCATACCGTGACCGGTGTTTTCCATCGTGCCCGGGACCTTGAACTGGCCCATCTGCGCCAGAAAAATCACGATCGCCAGACCGTTGACAAAGCCCAGCATGACCGGGTGTGGCACCAGCCGGATAAAGCGGCCCCAGTGCATCGCCCCGGCTATGACCTGCAGGATGCCCATCAACACCACCGTGGCGAACAGGTATTCGACCCCGTGCTGCGCCACCAGCGCCACCATGACCACCGCCAGCGCCCCGGTCGCGCCCGAGATCATGCCCGGACGGCCCCCGATCAGCGCCGTGATCAGCCCCACCAGAAACGCCGCATAAAGCCCGACCAGCGGATGCACCCCGGCGACGAAGGCAAAGGCCACCGCCTCGGGCACCAGTGCCAGCGCGACGGTGAGCCCCGACAACAGTTCAATGCGGATGCGTGAGACCGAAAAGCCCTCGTCCGGCATCCAGCGCAGATCGGGCATGGCAATACGGTTGGCAAAGCTGGCCAGCAAGGCTCGGGGCATGGATCGGTCCTGTCGGTCTATGGGGTTCGCGCGAAGGGGGCCTTCTACAGGGCAAACTCGGCGAGAGGTACTGCGCCAGGCGGGACCCTGATATGCGCCCAGAACATAGCTTGTGCAGCTTGGGCGGCGCGGGGCACACAAACCGTTGAAGCCGCTTGCCAAACCGGGCCGTGACCCGCAGAACTCGGACAGCAGTTTTTTTCAGCGGAGAACCAACGTGACCCAAACAAAAATCGCCGTCATCGGAGGATCGGGCATTTATGACATCGATGGTCTGGAAAATGCCGAATGGGTTACTGTGGAAACGCCCTGGGGTGATCCGTCGGATCAAATCCTGACCGGATCGCTGGGCGGGGTCGAGATGGCCTTTTTGCCCCGCCACGGGCGCGGCCATGTGCATTCGCCGACCGAAGTACCCTATCGCGCCAATATCGACGCGCTGAAGCGGTTGGGGGCGACGGATGTAATCTCGGTCTCGGCCTGCGGATCGTTTCGCGAGCACATGGCGCCGGGTGATTTCGTGATCGTGGATCAGTTCATCGACCGGACCTTTGCGCGCGAGAAAAGTTTCTTTGGCACCGGCTGCGTGGCCCATGTCAGTGTGGCGCATCCCACCTGTCCGCGCCTGTCGGATGCCTGCGAGACCGCGGGCAAGGCGGCGGGCATCACCGTGCATCGCGGTGGCACTTATCTGGCGATGGAGGGGCCGCAGTTTTCCTCGCTGGCGGAATCCAAAATGTACCGCGAACACTGGGGCTGTGACGTGATCGGCATGACCAACATGCCGGAGGCAAAACTCGCCCGTGAGGCCGAGCTTTGTTATGCCTCGATCGCGATGGTGACCGACTATGACAGTTGGCACCCGGATCATGGCGAGGTTGATGTAACCGCGATCATCGCCACCCTGACCGGCAATGCCGAGAAAGGCCGGGCGCTGGTCAAGGGGCTGCCCGCCCTCCTGGGGGCTGACCGCGCGCCCTGCCCGCATGGCTGTGACCGGGCGCTGGAATACGCGATCCTGACCGCCCCCGAAAAGCGCGATCCGGCGCTGTTGGCCAAGCTGGATGCGGTGGCCGGGCGGATACTCTGAGCTTAGTTTTGCTGTAGCTGCTGATGCACGTCGTCCCACAGCCCATACGACCAGAGGTCGTTATGGGTGCCGTCAGGGATGACGTGTAGCTGCGCCGTGTCGGACAGTTCAGCCAGCGCCTTGCCGTGGTGTACGGGGATGGTTTCATCCTCTGTTCCGTGGAAGATCAGCGTCGGCACGGTGATGCGTTCGATCAGGTCGCGGGTGGCGAACTGGTCTTTCATCAGGGCCGAGACCGGCAGAAACGGATAGCGTTCGGCCGCCACATCGACGGTTGCGGTGAAGGGAGCCTCAAGCACCAGCAACGCGGCACTGGGGCGTTGCGCCGCGACGGCGGCGGCGATACCAGTGCCGAGGCTTTGGCCATGCAGAACAACATCTTTGCCCTCGCCCTGCAGCCGGTCGAACAGCTGAACACCATCCGAGATCAGCGCCAGCTCCGAGGGTTCGCCGTCGCTGCCCGGAAACCCGCGATAGCTGGGCGCAAGCAGCCCGTAGCCTGAGTTGAGAATTTCGCGCATCCGGTCGGCGCGGTCGCCCAGATTGCCGCTTTGGCCGTGGAAAAACAGCACCGTGGGCGCATCAGCGGTCGCTGCTGGGGCGCTCCAGACCGTCAGGACGGTGCCGTCGGCCATGGGTAGTGACAGGGCCTCCACATCCGCCAGACCCACGCTGGCGGGATCGGGCAATTCGCCATCGGGTTTGTAAAGCAGCGATTGCTGGTTGAAATACATATAGCCGAGGATGCCCGCATAGAGCACCGCCCCCACCAGTACGAAGCCCAACAAAACGGCTTTTGCGCGCTCGATCCCGCGATGGGTCGCGCCTGGGCTTGCGTGTTGTATCTGCACCATCGGCCTCTCCTTTGGGTCTGAGGTTGGGCAGGGCGGCGCGGGTTTCAAGATGCGGGGGTGAGGCTTCATCCAATCTTTAACCTGTTGCCGCAAAGCCAATGTGCCGGGCTTTTGTATTCGCGTTGCTTGAAATGGCCCCGGCCCTTGCCAAGTTGACGCTGATTAATGACGAAAAGGCAGGCACTTAGCGGTCTGTGAGGATTGATGAAACGACTCGATGCACTGGATGCCGCCCGATTTCTGGCTTTTTGCGGCATGGTGCTGGTGAATTTTCGCATCGCGGCTGAGGTCGCACCGGGGTCGGATTGGGCATCGACCCTGATTGACGCACTGGAAGGGCGCGCAGCAGCTTTGTTCGTGGTGCTGGCCGGGATCGGCATCGGATTGTCGCGCATCGGGGCCGGGCTGCTGCTGCGCCGGGCGGCGTTCCTGTTTGGGGTCGGGCTGATCAACATGACGGTGTTCGACGCTGACATCCTGCATTTCTACGCGCTGTATTTCGTGGTCGGGGCCGCGTTTCTGACCGCCGCTCCGCGCGGGCTGTGGCTGGGGGCGCTGGGGATCGTGGCGCTGGCGGTTATTGCCAATCTGGTCTTTGACTATGCTCGGGGCTGGGATTGGCAGGCACTAACCTATACCGACCTCTGGACCCTGCCCGGCTTTCTGCGCAACGCGCTGTTCAACGGCTGGCACCCGGTGTTGCCCTGGGCCGCATTCCTGCTGATCGGGATGGCGATTGGCCGGTCTGAACTGCATACGATCTGCATTCAGCACCGCTTGATCATGTGGGGCTTTGGCGCGGCGGTGCTGGCGCTGTTTCCGCAGATGCTGGTATCGGCCCCCGATCTGGCGGCCTATCTTGGAACCGAATCCATCCCGCCCGGCCCGTTCTATATCCTCGCTGGCACGGGTTCGGCCTGCGTGGTGATCGGGCAGTTACTGAAACTCTGGCCTGTGATCGAACGCCTCGGCATCGTCCGGTTTCTGACCGCGCCGGGACGGCAGAGCCTGACGTTTTACATGGCGCATATCCTGATCGGGATGGGGCTGCTTGAGGAGCTCGGGCTGCTGAACGGATCGCTGAGCGCGCCACAAATCGCGGGCTATGCAGCGCTGTTCTGTGCGCTGTCCTCGGCATTCGCATTGCTTTGGTTCCGCAAATTCAAGCGCGGCCCGCTGGAGGCGCTGATGCGGCGCGTGACCGAGCGGGCTTGACCTGACCGCCAACGCCGGGCTTGGTGTGGGAAACGCTCCGATAGGATGACCCATGTCGCTTGATCTCTGGCTGGCCTTTGTGGCCGCATCGACCGCCCTGCTGCTGATCCCCGGCCCAACTGTGCTGCTGGTGCTCAGCTATGCGCTGTCGAAAGGGCGCAGCGTCGCCGTTGCTTCGGCGACCGGGGTGGCTTTGGGCGATCTGGTGGCGATGACCGCCTCGCTGCTGGGGCTTGGGGCGCTGGTGCTGGCCTCGGCCACTCTGTTTGCGGTGCTGAAATGGGTGGGTGCGGCCTATCTGGTCTGGCTGGGCATCAAACTGCTGCGCAGCGCGCCCTCGGGCGGGTTGCAGACGGTAGACACAGGCCGCGACGTCACCGCGCGCAGCGTCTTTGGCCATGCCGCTGCGGTCACCGCGCTGAACCCGAAATCCATCGCCTTCTTCATCGCCTTCGTGCCGCAATTTCTGCGCCCCGCTGACCCGCTGGGTCCGCAATTCGCCATCCTGATCGTCACGTTTGTCGGCCTTGCCGGACTGAACGCGCTGGCCTATGCGCTGCTGGCAGACCGCCTGCGTCAGATGATCGGGCGCGCGGGCGTGATCACCGCCATGACCCGGTTCGGAGGGCTGACGCTGATTGGCATGGGCGTCGCCACAGCAGTCTTGCGGCGCCCGGCCTGAGTCTATTCTTCGGCGTTTTCCTTCATGAACCCCCGGATAAACCGGCGGATTTCCCGTGCGGCGGATGTGTCCAACTCTTTGCACAGCTCGACAAAGGCATCACGCTCATCCTTGTCGAGCCGCAGAACCAACTGACTGTTTTTCTTGGTCGATTTCTTGCCGTCTTTCTTCGCCACGCGCCCTGACCCCGTTCAGACCTTGATTCACAAAGCGATGCAATGTATATACAAAGTATAGAAAATATAGATATCAAAAACATAACAACAAAAGTGAGATCAACGCAATGAACCTTCACGTCGCGCAGGCATTTCTTCTTCGGGATCAACGCAATTGGCGCAAGCCGCATCTTTCGTGGTTGCCGAACGCGCTTTACCGCTATTACGGGCTGCCCAACGCCATCAGCCGCCGCAAGTAGTCGCAGCGGCCAAACATTTCTTGCATGACCGACCCTGATGGGCCAAACACCCCGGCGTGTTTGATGCCAAAGGGGTGGGCCATGTCCAGAAACAAAACGGTCAAGGATTACATTCGGACCATCGTCGATTTCCCGCACGAGGGGATCATGTTCCGCGATGTCACCACCCTGTTCGCCGACCCCCGCGGGTTCCGCATGGCAATCGACCAGATGCTGCACCCCTATGCCGGTGAGCGCATCGACAAGGTCGTGGGTCTTGAGGCGCGCGGCTTCATTCTGGGCGGGGCGATTGCACATCAGCTGAGCGTGGGTTTTGTTCCGATCCGCAAAAAGGGCAAGCTGCCCGGCACCACGATCAGTCAGGACTATAAGCTGGAATACGGCGAGGCGATCGTGGAAATCCACGATGATGCCATCCAACCGGGTGAGAAAATTCTGGTCGTGGACGATCTTCTGGCCACCGGCGGCACCGCCGCAGCCGGGATCAAGCTGATCGAACGACTGGGGGGTGAGATCATCTCGTGCGCGTTCATCATCGATCTGCCCGAACTGGGCGGGCGCAAGATTCTGGAAGAGATGGACATGGATGTGCACGTGCTGTGCGAATTTGAGGGGCTCTGAGAGTCACAGATATCACAAACTTGTGAGTGGAAATCGGACAAGCCGCAGGTTTAGCGCGGATGATCGACGTTTCAACATCCAATGACATTCATATCCGGTGATCTTTTAGCAAGCAGCCTGCGTATCCTGTTTGATGCCACCTAGGGCATTCTCAATCAGGGAACCATACCATGTTGCGCAAATTCGCTGTTGCCGGAGTAGCCAGTATTCTGTTGACCACCTCTGCCATCGCAGGCGGCCACGCCAAGGATATCGTCGATACTGCAGTCGGCGCGGGCAGCTTTGAAACGCTTGTTGCCGCCGTTCAGGCCGCTGAACTGGTCGATACGCTGAAAGGCGAAGGCCCCTTCACCGTCTTTGCCCCCACCGATGAAGCCTTTGCCGCCCTGCCCGAAGGCACGGTCGAAAACCTGCTGAAACCCGAGAACAAGGATCAGCTGGTTGCCATCCTGACCTATCACGTGGTGCCGGGTAAGGTGATGTCGGGCGATCTGTCGGATGACATGACCGCCGCCACCGTTCAGGGTGGAGATATCACGATCGATCTCGACAACGGTGTGATGGTGAATGACGCCAATGTCGTACAGGCCGATATCGAGGCCGAAAACGGCGTCATCCATGTGATCGACAAGGTTATCCTGCCTGCGTCGTAAACCACTGGCGCGGCCCGGCATCGGGCCGCGTTCAACCCGGAAGCACAGCGCCCGGGTTCATGATCCCCAGGGGATCAAGCGCCGCCTTAATGGCCCGCATCGCCTGTAACCGCACCGGATCACCGTACCGTTCCAGGTCTTCGGTCTTGAGCCGCCCGACGCCATGTTCGGCGCTGACAGACCCTCCGAATTCATGCACCAGATCATGCACAGCGCGCTTGACCGCCGCCCTCTGCCCCACATATTCCGCTCGGTCATGCCCCTGCGGTGGAAAGACGTTGTAGTGCAGATTGCCGTCACCCAGATGGCCAAAACAATTCACCCGGAACGGCCCCAGCGCCGCCACGATGTCCTTCCCCTGACGAATAAACGCCGGGATATCCGAAATCGGGACCGAGATATCGTGGCTGGATACCGACCCGATCAGCCGGTTCGCCTCGGGGATATTTTCCCGCACGGCCCACAGCGCGGCCCGCTGCGCCTCGCTCTGGGCGATGACCGCATCGCTGACCAGACCGCGCGCCTCTGCCGCCGCATAGATCGTTTCCAAGATCTCCGAAGGGTCCTGCCCCTCTGACAAGCCCAGTTCGATCAGAACAGACCACTCGGGCTGCGCGGCAAAGGGTTGTCGGACGGTCGGCAGAACCTCGGTCAGAAATTGCAGCCCCTGCCGGTGGATCAGTTCAAAGGTGCTGACGGCCTCACCCACCTGATCACGCGCCAGCGACAGCAGATCAATCGCCGCCTCGGGCGACGTCACCTGAAACATCGCCGTTCCAACCGCCTTGGGTTGCGGGAACATCTTCAATGCGGCAGCTGTGATGATACCCAGCGTCCCCTCGGAGCCGATCAGCAGGTTGCGCAGGTCATACCCGGTGTTGTCCTTCCGCAACCGGCTCAGCCCATGCCAGATTTTACCATCGGGCAGCACCGCCTCAAGCCCCAGACAAAGATCGCGCGCATTGCCATAGCGCAGCACATTCACCCCGCCCGCATTGGTCGCCAGATTGCCGCCGATCCGGCAAGACCCTTGCGCAGCCAGAGACAGCGGAAACAAGCGACCAGCCTGCGCGGCGGCGGCCTGAATGTCGGCCAAAATCGCGCCCCCCTCGGCGATCAGGATGTTCTCGGTCGGGTAAATGGCACGGATCGCAGTCATCCGCTCCAGCGAGATGATCAGCGGCACGGGACCATCGGCCATGACCTGACCACCGACCAACCCGGTCCCGCCTCCGTAGGGCACCACAGGAACCCGCGCCTCAGCTGCGCAACGCACCAGCGCCGAGACCTCCTTGGCCGAACGCGGCACCGCCAGAACCCCGCTCGTGCCGACAAACCGCCGACGGGGTTCTTCAAGATAACGATCCTCAAGCGGGCGCAACACGTCATCGCCCAGCGCCTCGCGGATCAGGCTGGCAAAACTATCATCTGCAGGGTTCAGTTCCATGCCTCATCCCTGCCAAAGGCGATCCGCTGCGACAAGCCCTATTCCAGATCGATCAGATATTGCGACTCCAGCACCACCACCGTGGGCCGGTCCGGCAGGGTCCGCAACGAGACGACAATCTCCGACACCCCATCGCGCTCGACCGGGAAGGTGTCGCGGATATCCACCAGAAACCGCTCCAGCGAAAAGCCCGAGAACCAGTGCATCGGAATAATGACCGAGCTTTTCAGTCGCTTGAGCACCTCGATCATCTCGGGCAAAGGCATCGTCGTGCCGCCATCGACCGCCGCCATCACCACATCCAGCCGCCCCAAAGCGGCAAATTGCTCATCCGAGGGGATGTGATGCAGATGACCCAGATGACCGATGCACAGGCCCTCGACCTCAAACACAAAGATCGAATTGCCGCGCTCCTCGACCCCGCCATAAACCGACCGGATGTCAGTCGACACATTGCGCACCAGCAACTCACCCAGATCAAGGTAGTGATCGATCCCCTGCCCGAACTCTCCCCACCCCGGCAGCACATGCGGTATCGCCGGATCGGGATAAGCGGTCCAATGGGTATCATGCGCATGGTTCATGGTCACCACATCCGGGATCAGATCGGCACCGCCAATGAACCCGGTAAAATCCGTCACCGCATTCAACCCGCCCTGCGTCTGGATCAGAAACGAGGCATGGGCGACATAGCTGATCCGTACGGAGAACTCCGGCACCGGGTCCTGCCAGGCCGCCTTGTGCAGATACTCAATCCCGGGTGCCGCATCCGCGATGGCAATGCAATGGCTCGGCCGCCGCTCCTGCGCCACGGCCCCGCCTGCAATCATCATCAGCCCAACAACACTCCACCGCATGATCCAATTCTAGCGCAGAATGCCGCCAAGTCATGCTCTTTGATGATACCCGCAAAACCAACCCCACCTCTGTGCGACAGATCCCATGCTTCATCTGGCCAAAAATATCCCGGGGGAGTCGCGGCCTGCCGCGACGGGGGCAGAGCCCCCTACCCTGCGTCGGTCTTGCCCCGCCGGTCCGACCGCAGGCTGGCATACAGAACATGCGTCCGCCACCGCCCATTGATCTGCAGATAGGACTGCGCCACACCTTCGTACTTGAACCCCGAACTTTCCAGCAGCCCGCGCGACGGCTTGTTTTCCGGCAAACAAGCGGCTTCGATCCGGCTCAGATCCAACCGGGTAAAGGCATAATGCACCACCGCCCCGATCGCCTCGCGCATGAAACCCTGCCGCGCAAAGGCCTGTCCGGTCCAATAGCCCAGCGTCCCCGCCTGCGCCGGGCCGCGCCGCACATTGTCCAGCGTGATCGCCCCCAGCAATGCATCGTCGCTGCGGCGGAACAGAAACAGCGGGATCGCCGTGCCGCTGGCCACGGAGCGCTGCGCCCAATAGACCCGATTGGTGAAGGATTTACGGCTCAGATGATCCTTGGCCCAGACCGGCTCCCACGGCACCAGATAATCCTTGGACGCGCGTCGCAGCGCGGTCCAGTCGTTAAAATCGGAATGTACGGGCGGGCGCAGGCTCAGCCGCTCGGTTTCGAGTTTCAGCTTGCGTCGGCCCAGTAACATCACGCCGCGCGCCTCGCCTGCAACTCCTCCAGCGACGGCGCACCCGAAACAGGGCCGTAAAGCGCCAGCGCCGCGGGGGCCTGCATCGCCATCGTTTCGGCAAATGCGCGCACATCCTCGGTGCAAACCGCATCGATCTTGGCCACCGTATCCTCAAGCGAGGGCACACGTCCCCAGATCTGCACCAGCCGCGCCAGACGTTCGGCCCGGTTCGAGGGGCTTTCCAGCCCCATCAGCATGCCAGCTTTCATCTGCGCACGCGCGCGGGCGACCTCTTCGGCGCTCATGTCTTCGGCAGCGCGTTTCATCTCATCGATGGTGATGGTCGCCAGCTCTGCAACCTGATCGGCAGACGTTCCGGCATAGATCGTGGTCGTGCCGGTATCGGCATAGGCCCCGGTCTGCGCGAAGATCGTATAGCACAGCCCGCGCGACTCACGCACCTCTTGGAACAGACGCGAGGACATGCCACCACCCAAAGCGGTGGAATAAATCTGCGCGGTATAGATCGCATCATCGCGATAGCCGGGGCTTTCCAGCGCCAGCGCGAAATGGGCCTGCTCCAGCTCTTTCTCCTGCCGTGCTTCGCCACCGGTGAAGCGCGCAGTTTCGGGGATCAATCCCTTGCGCGGTTGCAGATGGCCAAACATCTCTTCGGCCATTTTCATCAACGCGTCGTGATCCACTGCACCCGCCGCCGACAGGATCATCTGTTCCGGCCCGTAATGCTCGGAGACAAAGCCTGACAGGTCTTCGCGCGAAAACGCGCTGACCCGCTCGGTTGGCCCCAGAATGGTGCGGCCCAGGGGCTGGTCGTGATAGCTCTGCTCTTGCAGCCAATCAAAGATCACATCGTCGGGCGTGTCGTAGGCTTGACCGATTTCTTGCAGGATCACGCCGCGCTCCACCTCGATCTCGCGCGGGTCGAAAACCGGGTTCAGAACGATGTCACCGATCACATCCATCGCCAGCGCCACGTCGTCTTTCAGAACGCGCGCGTAATAGGCCGTCACCTCACGCGAAGTATAAGCGTTGATATAGCCGCCCACATCCTCGATCGCCTCAGCGATTTGCAGCGCGGAACGACGCTCGGTTCCCTTGAACGCCATATGCTCAAGGAAATGCGCGATACCGTTCTGCTCGATCCGTTCATGCCGCCCACCGGCAGTTACCCAGATGCCGATGGCCGCAGATTGCAACCCCGGCATATGTTCACTGACGATACGAAAGCCGTTCTTCAGCTGGTCTTGTCTGACTGTCACTCAGCGATGTGCCTTCTGATATGATCCTCAAGGGCCCCCAGATCGTTGGCAATGCGGGTCACCCGTTCGGGACGTTCATACAGATCAGACATGCGGGATGGAAGAGGCGGATGTTCGCCGCTTGCCTTCTCGACCGCTGCCGGGAATTTCGCCGGATGCGCGGTGGCCAGAGTGATCATGGGGACGTCTGCCGCGCGGTGATCCTCGCCGACCTTGATCCCGATGGCCGAGTGCGGACAGACCAGTTCGGCGCTACGGGCCAGCGTGTGCTTGATTGTCTCCAGCGTTTCATCCTCGGACACGCGTCCCGAGTCAAAACTCTCACGCAGCGATTCCATCGCACCTTGACTAACGTTGAAGCCACCAGTTTTCAGCTCGTCCATCAACTGTGCGACGGCACCGCCATCCTTGCCATAGGCATAGTACAGCGCCCGTTCAAAGTTCGAGCTGACCTGAATATCCATCGACGGGCTGATTGAGGGGATGGTCTCGCCCTTGAAATACCCCTCACCCGAAAGGCAGCGGTGCAGAATGTCGTTCTGGTTGGTCGCCACCACCAGACGATCAATCGGCAGGCCCATGCGCTTGGCCAGATAGCCTGCAAAGATGTCGCCGAAATTGCCGGTGGGCACGGTAAAGCTGACCTTGCGATGCGGCGCGCCCAGACTGACGGCCGCCGAGAAGTGATACACGATCTGCGCCAGAACCCGCGCAAAGTTGATCGAGTTCACCCCGGCCAGTTTCACCTCGTCACGGAAGTCGAAATCGTTGAACATATCCTTCAGCGCAGCCTGACAATCGTCAAAATCGCCATCCACGGCCAGCGCGTGCACGTTACTGTCGGTGGGCGTCGTCATCTGACGGCGCTGCACCTCGGAGACACGGCCATGCGGGAACAGGATGAACACATCGACCGCGTCCAGCCCTCGGAACGCCTCAATCGCGGCGGACCCGGTATCGCCACTGGTCGCGCCCACGATGGTCACGCGGTCATTGCGCCGTTTCAGAGCGACCTGAAACAGCTGGCCGATGAGCTGCATGGCAAAGTCCTTGAAGGCCAGCGTCGGCCCGTGGAACAGCTCCAGCAGGAAGTGGTTCTCGTTCAACTGCTTCAAAGGTGCGCGGGCGTCGTGACCGAAGCCTTCATAGGCACGCGCGATGATGTCTTTGAACTCGCCTTCAGTGAACGAGCCGCTGACATAGGGCCACATCACACGGAACGCGATCTCTTCATAGGGCAGACCGGCCAAAGCGGCGATTTCGTCATAGCTCATCACCGGGATCTCGGCGGGCAGGTACAGACCGCCGTCACGGGCCAGCCCGGTCAACATCGCTTCTTCAAACGTGAGTTCGGGCGCTTGCCCTCGGGTCGAGATGTATTTCATGTCGTTTCACTCTCAGACGGGGCGCGGCTGCGCCACAGGAAATATGCGGTCATCGCGGCCCAGACGAAGGCCAGACCAAGCCATGTAATTGCGTATTGCAGGTGATCGTTCGGGATGCCCGCCGTGTCCACGGGCAGAGGCGTCACGCCCGGATCGGTTTCGGAGCGGGCGATCAGCAGAATGGGCTCGGCCCCCAACGCAGCGGCCAGATTGGGCACGTCGCGGGCGAACCAGATGTTGCTGTCGATGTCCGGCTCAGGCGTGTAACTGTCGATCTCATCGGGCCAGTGCAGGTTGCCGGTGACCTCCATCGGGCCGGTCAGACGCGCGGCCTGCTTCGCGGTCGTCGGCACAAAGCCACGATCCACCAGAATGGTCCGGTCTTCGGTGCTGAAGGATTGAATGATCCGGTACCCCGCACCGACCTGTTTGACCGACACCAGAACGTGAATTTCCCTAGGTTCCATCTCGCCCGAAACCCTGACCGCAAGGTACCTGTCAGTGCCAGCCGCGACCTGATCCGGCAGAGCCACGGGGTCTGCAGAAATCCGACTTTCGATATCGGACAGAACACCCTGCTTCCACGCCAGCCGCTGAACCTGCCACATCCCCAGCGACAGCAGGATTGCCAGACCGGCAATACCAAATATCAGCGGAAACAGGATAGAGCGCATGACGGGACCATGTCTGGTTGCTTCGGGGGCGTTTCAACGGCGTCTTGTTAAGGGCGGCACATACTGGAATGCAACCACGCAATTGTATGGGGCGCAATCTTGCGCCCCGGATAGAGAAAAAGCCGCCCCAAGGGGCGGCTTTTGCAATTGGATCATCTGAGGCCGATCAGAATAGCGGGGCCTGACCCCAAATGTAGACGGCGAAGAACAGAAACAGCCAGACAACGTCCACGAAGTGCCAGTACCAGGCGGCCGCTTCAAACCCGACGTGTTTCTCGGGCGTGAAATCCCCTTTCAGCGCCCGGATCAAGCAGACCGTCAGGAAGATTGTACCGATAATCACATGCGCGCCGTGGAAACCGGTCGCCATGAAGAAATTCGAATAGAACTGGTCGCCACCAAATTCCCAGCCTTCATGGGCCAGCAACTCATAGTATTCAAAAGCCTGCAACGCGGTAAAGGCGATACCCAGAACGATACCGATGGCCAGACCCTGCACCAGCGCCTTGCGGTCGTTGTTGTGCACCAGCGCGTGGTGTGCCCAGGTGATCGCGCAGCCTGACAGCAACAGGACCAGCGTGTTGATCAGCGGCAGATGGAACGGGTCAACCGCGTGGATATCCGGCTGGATGTATTCGGTGCCGGCATAGTCGTACATCGGGTACATACGATGTTTGAAGAACGACCAGAACCAGGCAAAGAAGAACATCACCTCGGACATCACGAACAGGATGAAACCATAGCGCAACCCGATGCGAACAACCGGAGTGTGGTCGCCCTGACGGCTTTCGACCACCACTTCGGACCACCAGGCGAACATGGTGTAGAGCACACCCACCAGCCCCATCCAGAAGATCCAGGCGGTGATGCCGTGCATCCAAAGGACGGCTCCGAACAGCATCACGAACCCACTGACCGCGCCAATCAGCGGCCAGATCGAGGGGTTCAGAATGTGGTAGTCATGGTCTTTTGCGTGTGCCATCAGCGTCCCTCACCTACAGGCGTTAGTTCTTGTTTGTCTCAGCCTGCACGTCAAGGGCGGCATAGCCCTCGGGCAGGTCAATTTCGTAGAATGTATACGACAGCGTGATCGTATGCACATACTTGGCTTCCAGATCCTCGACCATTTCCGGGTCGACGAAGAAACTTACCGGCATCTCAACCCGTTCACCGGGCTGCAAAACCTGTTCTTCAAAGCAGAAACAGGCGATTTTCTCAAAATACCCACCGGCGGAATAGGGCGTCACATTGTAGGATGCCTGCCCTGCGATGGGCCGGTCGGTCGGGTTATAGGCCTCGTAAAAGGCCAGCCCGGTTTCGCCGATGCGCACCTGCATCTCACGTTCGACCGGTTTGAATTCCCAAGCCATGCCTTTGGCCTTCGAGGCATCGAACCGCACGGTCACAACGCGATCCAGCACATCTTCGGGCGCGGCTTCGGCCACGCCCGTGGTACCCCCAAATCCGGTGACACGGCAGAACCAGTCGTAAAACGGCACCGCCGCCCAGGCGAGGCTGCCCATCAGGACAACCACACCAACGGTCTGCGCAACCGTTTTCTGCGGACCCGACAGCGCCATCAGTTCTGCACCTCTTGCGTGGCCATGTTGAAATCGGTGCCTGACACCTTGACGATGGTCAGACCGAAGATGATCACGATAAACGCCGCCAGCGTCAGGCCCACGCCCAGATTTCGGCTGAATCGGCGCTGGTGCAACTCGTGGCTTTTGCGCAGGCTCATGACCAGCCTCCCAGCCCATAGGGTTTCAGCAAGGCTTCGGCCAGAATCGCGCCGAAATGCAGGAACAGATAGAGCAGCGACAGTTTGAAGAAACCACGCTCGACCTTGAAATTGTCGGCTTCTGAGTCGTCCTCGGTCCGGCGGGAGATCTGCCACGCGCCGCGCAGGAACAGAGCGTTCATGACAACGGCTACGGTCAGATAGATCGGCCCGCCGATGCCCGAGAATGACGTCCCGACCGCGAGCAGCGCCAGCAGAGCCGTATAGACCAGAATGTGCCAGCGCGTCGCGCGGCGTCCGTGGGTCACAGTCAGCATCGGCACGCCTGCATCGTCGTAGTCGGACCGCATGAACAGTGCCAAAGCCCAGAAATGCGGCGGCGTCCACATGAAGGTCAGGGCGAACATCAACCACGGCTCAAGCGTCATCGAACCTGTGGCTGCAACCCATCCGATCACCGGGGGGAAAGCCCCTGCAGCACCGCCGATCACAATATTCTGCGGCGTCGAGCGTTTCAGCCACATCGTATAAACAACGACATAAAAGAAGATGGTGAAGCCCAAAAACGCGCCTGCAAACCAGTTGGTCGCAAGCCCCAGCATGATCACCGACAGACCGGACAGCGCCAGACCCAGCGCCAGCGCCTCGCCCTCTTCAACCTTGCCCGAGGGGATCGGGCGGCCCTTGGTGCGCTTCATCACCCGATCAATATCCGCATCCCACCACATATTCAGTGCACCTGACGCACCACCGCCGATGGCGATGAACAGGATGGCGCAGAAGCCCACGAACGGATGCACAGGCACCGGCGCGGCCAGCAGACCGACCAGAGCGGTAAACACCACCAGCGACATCACCCGCGGCTTCAGCAGGGCGAAGTAATCGCCAAAGCTGGCCTCGTCCGCGCGGGGCTGCGCGGTAACGGTGCTGGCGTTGAAGCTTGCGTCGCTCATGTCCGGTCCTTTTCGGGGCAAAAGCTGCGCGAAACCCGCGCAGCCCGCATGTTTTACCTAACCCGCAACGGGCTTAGTTCGAGGCCACCTGATACGCAGCAGGCTGACCCGCATACTCTTCCACGGCGCCCTGCAGCCATTCCTCATAGGCCTCTTCGCTGACCACTTTGACGGTGATCGGCATATAGGCGTGGTCCTTGCCGCACAGCTCCGAGCACTGTCCGAAATAGACGCCTTCCTTGTCGGCCTGGAACCACAGCTCGGCCAGACGACCGGGCACACCGTCCTGCTTTACGCCAAAGGACGGGATGGTCCACGAGTGGATCACGTCCGACGCGGTAACCTGCATCACGATAACCTTGCCCACGGGCACAACAACGGCGGTGTCGGTGGCCAGCAGCCACTCGTCTTCGCCATAACCGGCATCCGCCAGCTTGGCGCGCATCGCATCGTCCAGAACAAACGGGGTTACGTCTGCATCCGCCGGGCGCGCACCCTCATCCAGAGTGGCAGGGTGGCCAAGCAGATAGCTGTCAAAGGCGAAATCGTGATCGACATATTCATAGGTCCAGTACCACTGGTTGCCCACGACCTTGATCACCACGTCGCCTTCGGGAATTTCCTGCTGCTTGAACAGCACAGGCAACGAGAAGGCACCGATGAAAACCAGAATCAGGATCGGACCCAGCGTCCACGCGATCTCGACCGGGGTATAGTGCGAGAATCGCGCCGGCGTCGGGTTGGCGCGCTGGTTGTAGCGCACGATGCAGTAAACCAGCAGGCCCGCGACGAACACACAGATCGCGGTGATGATCACCAGAATCATGCTGTCCAGCGAATGGATCCCCTCGGCCAGACTGGTGGCAGCTGGCTGGAAACCAATGCCGCCATCGACCGGCTTGCCAATAATCTCAAGCTCCTGAGCCATGGCGGGAAGGCTGGAGAGGGCTGTCACTAGCCCCGAAAGCATCAAAGCATTCTTCATTTTCTGTCCTGATCGTTTGATCTTTGCGTCCCTGGCGAAAAGGTGTGAATCGGCCACACCTCACCCGTTGTCTTTGGCCGCGTTAAAAACCATATTCCTGCGGGTAGATAAAGCAAAATGCTTGCGTCAAACAGACGCTATTTTTGATCTGGATCAAACCGGAAAGGTCGCAACCAATGACTCAGGCCCCGTTTCGCCCCTTTGAAAGCACTCTTCCGCAGGATGAGGCGCTGGCGGTTCTGCAATCGGCCACTGCCGGGGCCGAGGACGGAGAGCTGTTTGTTGAACGCCGAAAATCCGAGTCTCTGGTCTTTGATGATGGCCGTCTGCGCACGGCCTCTTATGACGCGTCCGAGGGGTTTGGCCTGCGCGCCGTGCAGGGCGAAGTGGCCGGATATGCCCATGCGACCGATGTTTCGATCCCGGCCCTGAAACGTGCGGCTGAGACAGCGCGGTTGGCGGTTGGCGACGGCGGCGGCACACTGTCCGAGGCGCCGCGCGCCACGAATATCCGGCTGTATACGGACGAAGACCCCATCGAATCCGCAGATTTCCCTGTCAAGATCGAGACCCTGCGCGCCATCGACGCTTTTGCCCGCGATCTGGACCCGCGCGTGGTGCAGGTCAGCGCCACCATCGCAGCCGCCGTTCAAGAGGTCGAGATCCTGCGCCCCGATGGCGTGTTGGTACGCGACGTGCGCCCGATGACACGCCTGAATGTCTCGGTCATCGTGGAACAGAACGGACGGCGCGAAAGCGGCTCGGCCGGGGGTGGCGGTCGCGTCGGGCTGGACGGGCTCATTGATCCGGCCGATTGGCAGGACAAGGCCCGCGAGGCGCTGCGTATTGCCCTCGTCAATCTGGATGCGGTGCCCGCCCCCGCGGGCGTGATGGAAGTCGCGCTCGGCCCCGGTTGGCCCGGCATCCTGCTGCACGAGGCCATCGGTCATGGGCTTGAGGGCGACTTCAACCGCAAGGGCAGTTCGGCCTTTGCCGGTCTGATGGGGCAGCAAATTGCATCGAAAGGAGTGACGGTGGTGGATGACGGCACCATTGCGGACCGGCGCGGATCAATCACCGTGGATGACGAAGGTACGCCCAGTTCGCGAACCGTACTGATCGAAGACGGTATCCTGACCGACTATATGCAGGACCGCCAGAACGCCCGCTTGATGGGCGTTTCGCCCACCGGCAACGGGCGGCGACAGAGCTATGCGCACAAACCGATGCCGCGCATGACCAATACGATTATGCTGGGCGGAGATGCCGACCCTGCCGCGCTGGTGGCCGACATCAAGGATGGTATCTGGGCGGTGGGTTTTGGCGGCGGTCAGGTCGACATCACCAACGGTAAATTCGTCTTCTCCTGCACCGAGGCCTATCGCGTCGAAAACGGCAAGATCGGCGCCCCGGTCAAAGGCGCCACGCTGATCGGCGACGGGCCGTCGGCTTTGAAACGCATCCGTGGGTTGGGCAACGATATGGCGCTGGATCCGGGGATGGGCACCTGCGGCAAGGATGGCCAATGGGTCCCGGTCGGTGTCGGCCAACCGACCGTGCTGATGGACGGGCTGACGGTGGGCGGCTCGGCGGCCTGAGTCAGAATCAGCGAACGGACAGGGGCGCAAGGTTAATAACACGCGCCCCGAATGAAGTGCTGCCAGCGCAAGCCGCGCCAAGAAAATTCGTACGAATTTTCTTTGCCATCTCAAAGACATGGGCTCTCTCTCAAAGGCGAACCCCGAACAAATCACGTCTAATTTTCATCGATTTACAAGCTGTTAACCCCAAACCCGGTAAACCAGTTCTGCAATCAGGCGGAGCATCGGATGACCGAAGAGCAGCTTTCTTCCAATCACCCCCCACTCCCACCCACCACGGAAGAGGACCGGTTTTCCTGGCTCCGTCTGTTGCGCTCGCGCAAGGTAGGTCCGGCGACGTTTCGCCGGCTGCTGCGCGAACATGGCTCGGCGCAGAACGCGCTGGCCGCGCTGCCTGAAATGGCACGCGCTGCCGGGATAGAAGGGTATGAAATCTGCCCCCCCGGCGTGATCGAGGCGGAACTCAGGGCCGCAAAGGCCGCGAATGCGCGGCTTTTGTGCCTTGGGGTCGCCGATTTTCCCAGCGCCTTGAATGACCTATCAGACGCGCCGCCTCTGTTATGGGCGATTGGCGACGTCTCGATCTTGCAGAAACCTGTGATCGCCATGGTCGGTGCGCGCAACTGCTCGTCCCTCGGGGCGCGGATGGCACGCGGGCTGGCGACCGATTTGGGGAAACGCGGACATATCATCGTCTCGGGGCTGGCCCGAGGCATTGATACATCAGCCCATCTTGCAGCGCTCGACACCGGCACCATTGCTGTGATGGCGGGCGGCGTGGACGTGATTTATCCGGCAGAGAACACGGATCTCGCGCGGCAGATCGCGTCACAGGGCCTGCGCCTGTCCGAGCAGCCGATGGGTGTGACGCCGCAAGCCCGGCATTTTCCGCGACGCAACCGGATTATCTCGGGCCTTGCGCGGGCGGTTGTGGTGGTTGAGGCGGCAGCCAAATCCGGCAGCCTGATCACCGCGCGCGATGCGCTGGATCAGGGCCGAGAGGTTCTGGCCGTGCCCGGCCACCCCTTCGACGCACGCGCTGCCGGATGCAATCTGTTGATTCGCGACGGGGCCACGCTGGTGCGTTCGGCAGAGGACGTGATTGAGGCGCTGCCCAAGCAGGAAGACCTGTTCCGCGACCACCCGCAACCGCCACGACCTGCGCCCCCTGCCCCGGCCGCAGCGCTGCAAGCTCAGATACTGGCGCGGCTTGGTCCCTCGCCAATCGCCGAGGATCAGTTGCTACGCGATATCGCGGCCTCGGCTGGGGATCTCGGCCCGGCCTTGGTTGATCTGGAGCTGGATGGCCGAATCCAGCGTCAGCCGGGCGGGCTTTTGTCGCTGACTGGCTGATGGCCTCATGCTGGTCGCGGCAACGCGCGGAACGCAGCACAACAGCGGGTAGCGTGCTGGAAACGCGCCATTTTTTCGGCTGCCAAAGGAACGCATTGACAATCCTGCCTTGCCCCACACATTTTGCACCACCATAGAAGGCGTCCATTTCGTCGAGCGAGGTTTCCCCTTAAATGCCTGTCGTTGTTGTAGAATCTCCGGCCAAAGCAAAAACAATCAATAAGTATCTCGGCCCCGACTACACTGTTTTGGCCTCATACGGCCATGTGCGGGACCTGCCGCCCAAGGACGGATCAGTCGATCCAGACGAAGAATTCTCGATGAAATGGGAGGTCGGCAATGACAGCCGCAAGCACGTCAAGGCCATTGCCGACGCCCTGAAAGAGGACAACGCCTTGATCCTCGCCACCGACCCCGATCGCGAGGGGGAGGCGATCAGCTGGCACCTACAAGAGGCGCTGACCAAGCGGCGTTCGATCAAAAAGGACACGCCGGTCAGCCGCGTGACCTTCAACGCCATCACCAAGGACGCCGTGACCGAGGCAATGCAGAACCCACGCCAGGTCGATATGCCTTTGGTCGAGGCCTATCTGGCCCGCCGGGCGCTCGATTATCTGGTGGGGTTCAACCTGTCGCCGGTGCTGTGGCGCAAACTGCCCGGCGCGCGGTCCGCGGGCCGAGTGCAATCGGTTTGCCTGCGCCTGATCGTCGAACGTGAGATGGAGATCGAGGCATTCAAACCGGTTGAATACTGGTCGGTCCGGGCGTTGTTCGAGACGCCGCGCGGTCAGACTTATGAGGCCCGGCTGGTCACTCTGGCAGGCAAAAAACTGGACAAGCACGATCTGGCCAACGCCACGCAGGCGGAACTGGCGGTTCAGGCGATCACCAGCCGTGCGCTCAGCGTGACGTCGGTCGAGGCCAAACCCGCCGCCCGCAACCCCAGCGCGCCGTTCATGACTTCGACTCTGCAGCAAGAGGCCAGCCGTAAATTCGGAATGGGCGCGCGCCATGCGATGCAGGTGGCGCAGCGGCTGTATGAGGCCGGGTACATTACATATATGCGGACCGATGGCATCGATATGGCACCGGAGGCTGTGGCTGCCGCGCGCGATGCGATCTCGGACCGCTATGGTGCCGAATACGTGCCCGACAGCCCGCGTATCTATAAGAACAAGGCCAAGAACGCGCAGGAGGCGCATGAATGTATCCGCCCCACGGATATGGCGCGCGACGCCAAGGCGCTGAAGGTGACGGATGAGGATCAGCGCAAGCTGTATGATCTGATCTGGAAACGCACCATCGCCTGTCAGATGGCCGCCGCCCGGTTGGAGCGGACAACGGTCGAGATTGGCAGCGATGACGGCCAGGTCGGTCTGCGCGCCACAGGTCAGGTGGTGTTGTTTGACGGGTTCATGCGCGTCTATGAAGAAGGCCGCGATGACGTCGCAGACGACGATGAAAAGCGCCTGCCCCAGATCATGCAGGGCGATCCGGCTCCTCTGGTTGAAGGGACCGGGCTCTTTATTACAGAATTCAGCCGAGCGGTTGAAGAGGAGGAGGCGATTAACGATGAGGACGACAGCGATCCGATAATCAGGTACAAATCTGGCCTTCTATACTCCGAAAAACACGTGATGGCTAAGCGTCACGAGACCCAACCACCGCCACGTTATACCGAGGCCACGCTGGTCAAGCGGATGGAAGAGTTGGGGATTGGTCGACCGTCGACCTATGCGTCGATCGTGACCACGATTCAGGACCGTGAATATGTGCGCAAGGACAAAAACCGGCTGATCCCCGAGGAAAAGGGCCGGATCGTCACGATCTTTCTGCTGAATTTCTTCCGGCAATACGTAGGCTATGAGTTCACCGCCAATCTGGAAGAAGAGCTGGATGATGTCAGCGCGGGCGACCGTGACTACAAGGACCTGCTGGGCAAGTTCTGGCGCGATTTTTCGGCCGCGATTGGCGAGACGTCCGAACTGCGCATCTCGGAAGTGCTGGACAAGCTGGATGAGGCGCTGGCCCCACAGCTTTATCCACCGCGCGAGGATGGGACAGACCCGCGTGTCTGCCCGAAATGCGGCGTGGGGCAATTGCACCTGAAAACCTCGCGCACGGGCGGGTTTGTCGGCTGCGGCAACTATCCCGAATGCACCTATACCCGCCCCATCGCGGGTGAAGGCGCCGAGGGCGACGAACGGTTGCTGGGTGAGGATGCGGGAGATGAGATCTGGCTGAAATCCGGCCGTTTTGGACCTTATGTGCAACGTGGCGAGCCCACGCCCGAGAACAAGAAACCTCCACGCGCCTCCTTGCCCCGTGGGTGGAGCAAGGATGACATGGATCTGGAGAAGGCTCTGACCCTGCTGTCTCTGCCCCGCCAGATCGGTGAACACCCCGAGGGCGGCATGATCACCTCGAATTTCGGGCGGTTCGGGCCGTATCTGATGCATCAGCTGGCCGATGAGGCCAAACCGGTCTATGCCAACCTCAAAGACCCCAACGATGTCTTCGAGATCGGGATGAACCGTGCCGTCGAACTGCTGGCCGAAAAGCGCGCCAATCCGGGACGCGGGCGGCGGGCGGCTGCGAAACCGTTGAAAGAGCTGGGCGAACACCCCGATGGCGGTGCGATGCAGGTTCTGGACGGGCGGTATGGGCCTTATGTGAAATGGGAGAAGGTCAACGCGACCCTGCCCAAGGACATCAAGCCCGAGGACGTGACGCTTGAAATGGCGGTAGAGCTGGCCAACGAGAAGGCGGCGAAGAAGGGCACAAAACGAAAAGCGGCCCCCAAGAAGAAGGCCGCCGCGAAGAAGACCACCAAGAAAGCGGCCAGTTAGGTAGAAATACCACTGACCCTCTGGTTTCATTGACTTCCCCGTGACGTGGCGGCACAAATCGGCCCAACACCATGTCATTGGGGGAGTTTTCCATGAAAAAAGTCTATGCCAATGCCACCGAAGCGCTGGATGGCGTGCTGTCGGATGGCATGTTGATCGCCGCAGGCGGGTTCGGCCTGTGCGGCATCCCGGAACTGCTGCTCGAGGCGATCCGGGAATCGGGTGTGCAGGACCTGACCTTTGCATCGAACAACGCCGGTGTGGATGATTTCGGTATCGGCATCCTGCTGCAGACCAAACAGGTCAAGAAGATGATCAGTTCATATGTCGGCGAGAACGCGGAATTCATGCGCCAGTACCTGAGCGGCGAGCTTGAGCTGGAATTCACCCCGCAGGGTACCCTCGCCGAACGGATGCGGGCCGGTGGCGCGGGCATCCCGGGCTTCTATACCAAGACCGGCGTCGGCACCGTGATCGCCGAGGGCAAAGAGCACAAGGATTTCAACGGCGAAACCCATATCATGGAAGAAGGCATTTTCGCCGATCTCGCCATCGTCAAGGCGTGGAAGGCCGATGACACCGGCAACCTGATCTTCCGCAAGACCGCGCGTAACTTCAATGCTCCGGCGGCCACCTGCGGCAAGCTCTGCATCGCCGAGGTTGAAGAGATTGTGCCCCGCGGTTCGCTGGACCCCGACAGCATCCACCTGCCCGGCATCTATGTGCATCGCCTGATTCAAGGCAGCCATGAAAAGCGCATCGAACAGCGCACCACCCGCAAGAAGGAGGACGCATAATGCCCTGGGATCGGAATCAGATGGCCGCGCGCGCGGCGCAAGAGCTGGAAGACGGCATGTATGTGAACCTCGGCATCGGCATCCCGACGCTGGTGGCGAACTATGTGGGCGACAAGGACATCACCCTGCAGTCCGAGAACGGAATGCTGGGCATGGGCCCCTTCCCCTTCGAGGGTGAAGAGGACCCTGACCTGATCAACGCCGGCAAGCAGACGATCACCGAACTGCCCCGCACCTCGTATTTCGACAGCGCCACATCCTTTGCCATGATCCGGGGCGGCAAGATCGCCGCCGCCGTGCTGGGCGCGATGGAGGTGGATGAAGAGGGCGATCTGGCCAACTGGATGATCCCTGGCGTTCTGGTCAAGGGCATGGGCGGTGCGATGGATCTGGTTGCGGGTGTGGGCCGTGTGATCGTGGTGATGGATCACACCAACAAGCACGGCAAATCCAAGCTGCTGAAGAAATGCACCCTGCCGCTGACCGGCAAGCAGGTGGTGAACCGCATCATCACCAATCTCGGCGTGCTGGACGTGGTCGAAGGCGGTCTGAAAATCGTCGAACTGGCCGAAGGCGTCACCGAGGACGAGATTCGCGCCGCGACCGAGGCCACTCTGGTCAACTGACCCGTGCCCTACGAATTTGAAAGGCCCGCGCAGGACGCGGGCCTTTTTCAATTTACGGTCTGAAAGACGCAAGCGTCCGAGATGAACTCGGGCGGGTTGGTGCACAACGCTCGCGCCACCTGAAACGCGGCCAGCACCTTGGGCACATAATCCCGGGTCTCGGCATATGGGGGCACGCCGCTGTGTTTGCGCACCGCCCCCTCGCCTGCATTATATCCGGCCAGTACCAGAATCGGGTCCTCACCGAACTCTTCCATCAGCCAGTGCAGGTATTTCACGCCGCCCTCGATATTCTGTTCGGGCTTGAAGCTGTCCTTGACTCCGAAACGCGCCGCCGTGGCGGGCATCAGTTGCATCAGCCCCTGCGCCCCGGCGGAACTGACCGCCTCGGCCCGGCCTGCTGATTCCACCGAGATCACCGCCAGCACCAGCGCGGGGGACACATTGGTCCCCACTGTCGCCCGCAGGATGTCGACACCGCGCTGATCGGCGATATCCTGAATGGTCTGAAGGCGTGGCGTGGCGACGCTGGTCGCCGACAGGGCCTGTATGGCCTCTCGCAACCGGCCCGCGCTGGCCTGCGCCAGATCGGGCGACACCCTGCTCCAGAATGCCTTGTAGGACCCGACCGGTTTTTCCGTACCCGCGATCTTTGGCGGGATCGACGGCGGAACCTTCGCGCGCGCAATGGTGTCGGGCACGATCAGTTCAGCGCCGGTACTGGGGGCCGACGGCGACGCCGCGTGTTGCTCGGGTGTGATCTGGATCGTCACCCGCGCGCGCGTTCCGGGTTTAGGAGCCTTGATCCGCTTATAGACTCCACGCGGTTCGGGATCGCCCGCGGATACCGGAAGCGCCCCACCAATAAGCCATGCCGCCATACCGGCGCATATAAGTGCGTTCCGGAGATACATTTGCCTGCCTCGATTTTTCTCTTTTTCAGTAGTTTGAACCCGATAACCGCTGCCAACACCAGAAAAACAAAGCGAAATGGGGCAATTTCGCCTCATTTGCCGCTATTTTGCATCGCTCGCGGCCTGGGGTGGAAAAAAAGACTGAATTTTTAACTCATGTTTTCAGTATGTTACGAATTTTATAACCAAAAAATTAAGCTTTGAGCGAAAAAATTGGGGTTTGGCCCAATTCCTGCCACGCACAAGGGGCAAACATAGACCCATACCGAGACGATCGGGAGCGGACTGAGAGAGAAAGCTCTGAAAGACGCCGAGGTTAATTTACTATTTGATCCTTTAGGAGGGACGTAACATGATCAAGTTCATCAAGAACTTCCGCAAAGACGAAGACGGCGCCGTAACTGTAGACTGGGTCGTTCTGACCGCAGCCGTTGTTGGCCTGGCCGCTGTTGCTTACAACGCAATCGGCACCGGCACCGCCAGCGTTTCGACCGAAATCGGCAACGCTCTGGGCACCGTCGCAACCGCGACCCAAGATCCGGACGTCAACTTCTCTGAGTAATAGCCGTGCTGTTGTAGCTTTGTAGTGGTGGGGTCCAGCTTTATCCAGCTTGACCCCACCATTTTTTTTAACTCAGACGATGGTTGGTCCCATGTTAAAAAAAATCACACTTTTTTTTGGGCGCGAAGAGGGAGCCGTAACGGTCGATTGGGTTGTGTTGACTGCCGCAGTCGTAGGATTGGGCGTTTTTATCGGCTTGAACGTCGCCCAACCCGTCAACGATATTGACGAACGAACGGGGCAGGCCCTGACGCAACTTGATGTTCAGGATGTCACCGTCAGCTTTAGCCCTTCTGATCCCTGAATTGGAGGGGTTTTTATTTGCGGAAAGGCAGGGACGTAAACAAAATAAGCTATTGTCCCCCTTTTCGACACAATTCAGGCGTATGCAGCACTGATGCTCGTTGCGAACTTCACGGCGAGAAACTACAAAACGAAACACGAGGGGACGTAGATGCGCGCAGTATTTGGACTTGTCCTAATTGTCGGCGTGGCTTTGGCTGGCGGCGCCGTATATATGGCACGTGATTACATCACGCAGCACCAGAAACAACTCGCCCGCGAGCGGCAAGCTGCACAGGATGCTTTGGCAAAGGTGAACACGGTAACCACCATTAGTGTACTGGTGGTTAACCGCGCCCTGAAATATGGTGAGCCCCTGACCGAAGAAGATATTCGCGTCGTCAACTGGCCAGAAGATGCGATCCCCGAGGGCAGCTTTACAGAGATGGCAGCTCTTTTCCCTGAAACTGGTGAGAATGAACGCTTCGTTCTGCGGGCCATGGAAAAGGACGAAGCGGTGATGGAGGTCAAGGTGACCCGACCCGGAGAATCTGCGGGCCTTACGTCACAGCTTGAGAAAGGAATGCGCGCCTTTGCGATCAGCGTTGATGTCGCATCTGGCGTGTCGGGCTTCCTGCGCCCCGGCGACAATGTGGATGTCTATTGGACAGGTTCTCTGCGCGGCACAGTTGATGGTGCGCAAGGCGAGATAACGCGCCTGATCCAAACCAAAATCCAACTTATCGCCGTCGATCAGATTGCTGGATCCGACCTGACAGGTGCCACGATCGCCCGCACAGTCACGGTCGCCGCGACCCCAGAACAAATCGCCGCTTTGGCACAAGCCCAGAACACGGGTCGTCTTTCATTGGCTTTGGTTGGTGCCCAGGACGACGCGGTTGCAAGCGCAATCGAGATCGACCAGCGCAAGCTGCTGGGAATCAAGGAAGCCGCTCCCGCACCGGAGGTAGAACAAAAGAAGGTCTGCACCATCCGGACACGCCGCGGCGGGGAAACCGTTGAAACACCCATCCCCTGCACAAACTGACGTCAATTCAGTCTGTTACACGTCACTGGCCGCGCACCCAGCGCGGCCATTTTCGTTGCGATGTTGCGGATTGTCCACATAAAGAAAATTCCAGAAACCATTGATTATTGCAATAAATCCCGATTTCGCGCAGGGTTTCCCGATAGAGGGCATAAGACCCATATAATAGAGTGGTGATCGGAGAGGCAGGTCACATGACAATACGTTCCTGGATCAGCGCAACCCTGCTGGGGTTGGCGCTTGTAGTGGGCCCGGTCGGCGATGCCGCCTGGGCTGAAACCCTTCGCGTGGTGAAAAAGGGCACAGCAGAATCGCTGGATGTCCCCGTCAACCGCGCCATCGTTGTTGAAAGCGAACAACCTTTCGCCGACATCAGCATTGCAAATGCCGGCATTGCGGACATCTCGACGCTGTCGGACCGGACAATATATGTTCTTGGCCGCGAGCCCGGGATGACAACCATGACGCTGTTCGATGGCGCGGGCAACCTGATTGCCAACGTCCGCGTACGCGTCGCCCCCGATGTCACCGAGTTCAAAGAACGGCTTCGCCAGATTCTGCCCAATGAGCGAATCGAAGTCCGCACTGCCAATGATGGCATCGTCCTATCTGGTACTGTTTCGAGCAGCGCCCGACTTGCACGTGCTCTCGAGCTGGCGGAACGTTACGCGCCGGAACGCGTTTCGAATCTTATGAATGTCGGCGGTGTGCAGCAGGTCATGCTGAAAGTGCGCTTCGCTGAGATGAACCGATCTGTGGCCAAGAACCTGTCGGCTTCGCTGGGCTTTGGTGGCGGTGACGTAACAGCGGGTATCAACACCCTGAACAACCAGGGCGCTTTGACCAATGCCTTGGCGAACAATATCCCTGTGACGCAGACCAATACCGGTGCGATCCTATTCGGATTCGGCGCCGGATCCACGCAGGTGCGCCTGCTACTGGAAGCGCTTGAGTCCAAAGGTCTTGCACGGAGTTTGGCCGAACCGAATCTGTCCGCTCTGTCGGGACAAGAGGCCGAGTTTCTGGCTGGCGGAGAAGTGCCGATACCTGTCCCTCAAGATGATGGTGTCGTTGCAATTGAATATCGCCAGTTCGGTGTATCTATTCTATTCGTACCGCGCGTGGTCGACGGTGATGTGATCAACCTCGAGATGGGAGCATCGGTTTCGAGCATCGATCCAAACTCGAATTTCACAATCAATGGCGACTCTGTGCCCAGCTTCATCGTTCGTCAAACCAAGACGACTGTGGAGCTCCGTGACGGTGAGAGCTTTGCAATTGCCGGGCTAATCCAGGATGATTTCGCTGACTTGAGCAATCAGGTTCCGTGGTTGGGTGACGTACCTGTTCTGGGCGCGTTGTTCCGCAGCGCCCAATACCAGCGTGAGCAAAGCGAGTTGATTATCATCGTTACCGCGCATCTGGTGTCGCCGACGCGTGGCGAGGCCCTAGCACTGCCTACAGACAGGGTGAAACCGCCCAGCGAATTCGACCTGTTTATCAACGGCAAAGTCGCGCGGACCGAACGTGCCGGAAACGGCGCTGCGTCCGAAGTCGCCAAGCAGGATTTCGGCCAGTCGTACGGCTATGTCCTGGATTGATAGGAGAGGATAGAACCAATGGATAAGTGGATTATCGCACTCACTCTTTCGGTTGCTGTCGCTGGTTGCACGCGCGAAGCCGGATACGAGATTGATGCTGGCACCTTTGGGAACGCGACCCTGAACAACATTCAGGTCATGAACGGCGAACTGACTTATAGTCAAATTCTCGCCCAACGTTTCGCAGCTGAGGTTCCAACACAAATCAACTTTGCGTTCGACAGCGCGAGGCTCGATGCTTCGGCGCAGCGTATCCTGCTGCAACAGGCCGCATGGATTAAGCAATTCCCTGAAGCGCGGTTTCGGGTCTACGGTCACACGGATGCGGTTGGCTCTGAAGCGTACAATAAGCGCCTCGGACAGCGTCGCGCCAATGCAGCCGTCGCCTTCCTGACACGGCAGGGAATTTCCCGATCAAGGCTTGAAGCAGTTGTATCTTTTGGCAAATCGCGACCCCTTGTGGCAACTCAGGATCGCGACCGGCGTAACCGGCGTACGGTTACGGAAGTATCCGGCTTCATAGATCGCCACCCCACCTTGTTGGATGGAAAATACGCTGAAGTGATCTACCGCGAGTACATAACGAGCGCGGCCCCGGTCAGCATCATCCAAGAACAAGACAGCTCAGACGGATAATAATAGAGGATTGGGCGGCATTGTCGCCCATTTCCCCACAATTGGTTCTTTTGCGCCCAATTCTTGCCCTACTTCCAAGCGACATTGTGAACAATTGGGTGACCTGCGGCCAAAGTTGACCGCAACGGGCGACAGCAAACCAGAACTGACTTTTCACGCGTTCAATCGGTTTGCTCAGCCCTCTCGACGAGGATTGTGTTAATGACGAGCGCGACGCCGCACGATGAAAACTCCGCCATTCTGGCCTGCACCATCAGCCGGGATGTCCAGAATTTCGACCTGCTGATCGAGGACATGGAGGCCGCGCTGGGTGAGCGTTGGGGCGATCTTGGTTTTGCCGAGGCCCTGGCCTTCTTCAGCCAGCCCGAGGCCGAATCGCTGCAGTTCGTGGCGCTCGCCCTGGATGGCGATGACGAAGACAACCTGACCCTGATGGGCGAAATCATCACTCAGGCCAAGGAAAAAGGCATCAAGGTTGTTCTGATCGCCGAGGATGTCACGCCCGCCGCGCTGCATCAGCTGCTGCGCAAGGGGGCCGACGAATTCGTCCCCTACCCGCTGCCGGAAAACGAGCTGCAGGAAGCCATCGAGCGGATGAACCGGCCCGATCCTGTCGCTGCTCCTCAGGCGGCTGCGGTACCGCTGGCCAATGGCGCGTCGAAAGAAGGCGCGTTGTTTGTGGTTCAGGGGCTTGCTGGCGGCGTCGGCTCGACCACCATGGCCGTCAACCTGGCCTGGGAGCTTGCGACCGTGTCAGCAAAAGAGGCACCCAAGGTTTGTCTGATCGACCTCGACCTGCAATACGGTACGGTATCGACTTATCTGGACCTGCCCCGCCACGAATCCGTGTTCGAGATGCTCTCGGACACCGCGTCCATGGACGAGGAGTCCTTTGGTCAGGCGTTGCAAACATTCGAGGACAAGCTGCAGGTACTGACGGCACCCTCGGATATGGTGCCGCTGGACATCATCACGCCTGAAGACATCCAGCGCGTGATCGACACCGCGCGCAGCCATTTCGACTATGTCGTCGTCGATATGCCCAAGACGCTGGTGCAGTGGTCCGAGACGGTTCTGCAGGCGGCGCATGTCTATTTTGCGCTGATCGAGCTGGACATGCGCTCGGCCCAGAACGCGCTGCGGCTGAAACGGGCCCTACAGGCCGAGGAATTGCCGTTCAACAAACTGCGTTTCGCGATGAACCGGGCACCTAAATTCACCGATCTCAACGGCAAGAGCCGAGTCAAGCGCATGGGCGAGAGCCTGGGCATTTCGATCGACCTGCTGCTGCCGGATGGCGGCAAGCCGGTCATGCAAAGCGGTGACCACGGGCTGCCACTGGCCAGTTCGGCGGCCAAAAACCCGCTGCGCCGCGAGATCGCCAAGCTGGCCCAGTCCCTTCATAGCCTGGGCAGCAGCGACGCCGAAGCCGCATAACCCGAGGGGGAACCACCGTGTTTTCAAGATACAAGAAACAGCCCTCGGCGCAGCCGGTCGAGACCAAAGCGCCCGCCGCAGCCCCTGCTGCCGCCGCGCCCACCGCCACGGCGGTGGCCCGCAAGCCGGTGCAGAAGAAGGCAGCCGAGGTTGTTGGCAACGACAAAGAGCGCAAGCGCAAAGAGCGCCTGGGCGAGATCAAGCTGGAACTGCACCGCGAGTTGCTGGAGAACCTGAACCTCGCCGCCCTTGAAAACGCGGCCGAGGCCGAGCTGCGGACCGAGATCAGCGCAATCGCCAGCGAAGTTCTGGAAGCGCGCAACATTGTGCTGAACCGCGAAGACCGGAGCCAGTTGAACAAAGAGCTTTATGACGAGGTCACCGGCCTCGGCCCGCTCGAGACGCTGCTGCAGGATGATACGGTCAACGATATTCTGGTGAACGGCCCGCAGCAGATCTTTGTGGAACGCGCGGGTAAGCTGGAGCTCAGCGACATCACGTTCAAGGACGAAAAGCACCTGATGCGGATCATCGACAAGATCGTGTCCGCCGTGGGTCGTCGCGTTGATGAATCCAACCCCTATGTTGACGCCCGTCTGGCCGATGGCTCGCGTTTCAACGCCATGGTGCCGCCGATTGCGGTGGATGGATCGCTGGTTTCCATTCGTAAGTTCAAGAAAGACAAGCTGGGCATTGACGATCTGGTCAATTTCGGTGCCTTCACCGAAGAAATGGCCGCCTATCTGCAGGCCGCGGTCTCGACCCGACTGAACATCATCGTCTCCGGCGGTACGGGTTCGGGTAAGACGACCACTCTGAACGCCCTATCCAGCTTCATCGACGATGCCGAACGCATCCTGACCATCGAGGATACGGCGGAACTTCAACTGCAGCAGACCCATGTGGGCCGGATGGAAAGCCGCCCACCCAACGTCGAAGGCAAAGGCGAGGTCAGCCCGCGCGACTGTCTGAAAAACGCCCTGCGGATGCGCCCTGACCGCATCATCGTGGGCGAGACGCGTGGCGCCGAGGTGATCGACATGCTGCAGGCCATGAACACCGGCCACGACGGTTCGATGACCACGATCCACGCGAACTCGGCCCGGGATGGTATCTCGCGTCTTGAGAATATGATCGCGATGGCCGGGATCGAGATGCCGATCAAGGCGGTCCGTAGCCAGATCGCATCAGCTGTGAACCTGATCGTGCAGGCCAGCCGCTTGCAGGACGGCTCGCGCCGGATGACCTCGATCACCGAGATTACCGGGATGGAAGGCGACGTGATTTCGATGCAGGAAATCTTTCGTTTCCAACGCGTTGGGTTAACGCCTGACAACAAGATCATCGGCCATTTCACAGCCACCGGCGTGCGCAGCCACTATTCCGAGCGCTTCCGCCTGTGGGGCTTTGACCTGCCCGCTTCGATCTATGACCCAACCACGATGTAGGAGACCTGAGATATGCAACTGCCTGTTGAGGCTCTCATCTATGTCGCCATCTTCGTTGGCGTCGTCGCCCTAGTTGAAGGGATCTATCTGGTTGCCTTCGGCAAGTCGATCAGCCTGAACAGCCGCGTCAATCGGCGCCTGGACATGATCGACAAAGGCGTCGGGCGCGAGCAGGTTCTGGAACAGCTGCGCAAGGAAATGCAGCAGCACATGAAAACCCAGAGCATTCCGCTGTATTCTCTGCTGGCCGACAAGGCGCAGAAGGCGGCGTTGGCCTTTTCTCCCAGGCAGCTGATCATGATCATGGTGCTGGTCTCCGGCCTCGCATTTATGGGACTAAGCATCGGCACGGCCACTGAAACCACTTTGCGTGCGGCGATCTCGATCGCTATCGGCGTCGGCGCGGTTTATGCTTGGGTGAACAAGAAAGCCAACAAGCGCATGGCGCTCATCGAAGAACAGCTACCCGATGCTGTTGAGCTGATGGTGCGATCCTTACGTGTCGGCAACCCTTTCGTGTCTTCTGTCCAGATCGTAGCCAACGAGGTAGCAGATCCTCTGGCAACAGAATTCGGTGTTATATCGGATGAGTGCGCGTATGGCCGCGATGTCGGCGAGGCGCTAAAAGACCTGGCCGAGCGTCTGGACATGCAGGACCTGCGCTTTCTGGCGGTTGCCGTGTCCATTCAGCAGCAATCCGGCGGTAACCTGGCCGAAATTCTGGCCGGTCTGGCCAAAGTCATTCGCGCCCGGTTCCGTCTGTTCCGCCGGGTGAAGGCCATCACAGCGGAAGCGCAGTGGTCAGGCAAGTTTCTGTCCGGTTTCCCGTTGTTCTGCCTGGTATTTATTCTGGTGAAAGACCCAGGATATTATGATGATGTGATAGATCACCCATACTTTATTCCTGCATGTTTCTTTGTTGGGATTATGCTTACGCTGAATCTGATCGTCATGCGAGTTCTCACCAACATCAAGGTCTGAGGAAACTTCCATGGAATTGTTGACCCAAATAAATAACCTGCTCACCACCTATCTTGGTGAATTCGGTCCACTGATCGTAGCGGGCGTACTCGGTCTGTTCATGGTTCTCGTTGCAGTACCGCTGTTGCTGAATCAACCCGAAGATCCGTTGAAAAAATTGCAGCGATCTACCGCAGCGCCGAAAAAGAACAAGAAAGACAAGAAAGATCGGCTCAGAACTGCAGGTCGAAACGAACAGCTTGAGAAATTCGCCAACTTCCTCGAACCACAGAACAAGGAAGAATACACTGCCGTTCAACTGAAACTCCGGCAGGCCGGATACCAGTCGAAAGATGCGGTACGCTTTTACCACTTTGCCCAGTTCGCCCTTGGCATTTCGGGACTGCTCATCGGCATCGTGTTTGTGATGTTCTTCTCAGACAATGACGAACTGTCGCCGCAAAACTTGGCAATCCGTGTGCTGCTTCCAGGCGGCGTCGGTTACTTCATTCCGAAGTATTGGATCACGCGACGTGTGGAGGAACGCAAAGAGAGTATCACAGCGGGGTTTCCCGATACGCTGGATTTGATGCTGGTTTGCGTTGAAGCCGGTCAATCGCTGGACCAGGCAATCGTCAGAGTCGCTGCAGAAATGAAAGCGTCCTACCCAGAGATCGCCGAAGAGTTCGAGGTCGTGGCATATGAGATGAAGGCCGGTAAAGAGAAGGATTCCGTCTTGCGCGACTTTGCAACCCGCTGCGGCGTCCAAGACGTAAGCGCCTTCGTTACTGTTATGATTCAATCGGCAACTTTCGGCACCTCGATCGCCGAAGCTCTGCGTGTTTACGCGGATGAGATGCGTGACAAGCGGGTGATGCGTGCAGAGGAAGCGGCAAACAAACTCCCGACAAAAATGACACTTGCAACTATGATGCTGACGGTTCCCCCGCTATTGGTCATTCTTGTCGGTCCTTCCGCAAAAGGCATCATGGATTTTGCAAACAAATAGATCCTTCTTTGCAGCAAAACTGCAAATCCGGGGCTTCAGTTGCCGCCAAATGTTTCTGGCCACCATGGTTCTCGCCATGGTGGCTTCGTGCACTGAAATAGCCCCCGGCGATGATCCCTTTGCCCCAGGTGTCGACCCCAAGGGCCCGGCGGTGGACGAGATTGCGGTGGGCAATCGTCTTATGGCAGCGGGCGAATATGAGCTGGCGCTGGATTCGTTTACCCGCGCGGCCCTGCAGCTGGGCATGACACCTGAGGTCCTGACGTCTCTGGGCACCGCCAATCTGGGGCTGCGCCGGATCGGGCAGGCCGAACCACTGTTGCGCCGCGCCGTCGAAGATGATCCGGACTGGCCCGTCGCATGGAACAATCTGGGCGTCTTCCTGATCGAGACTGGCGAATATGCCGAGGCCTCGCAGGTGTTTCGCAAGGCCTACGCGCTCGACAATGGCGAAAGTGACGCAATCCGTGACAATCTGCGGTTAGCACTCGCAAAAATGGAAAATCCTGTTAATAATACCCCACAAGAACAAGAATTTGAGCTGGAACAGCGCGGCAACGGACAATTTGTTCTGCGCAAAACCCGGCAATAGAGGCAAGAGCAGTAAAAGGACGCAAAAATGCGCCAATCCGTCTTGATTCCGACGATGCTTGCGTGCGGGCTGGTTTTGACCGCTTGCGCGAAAGAGACTGAAGAGGAAAAGGTCGAGCGCACCTTTCAGGAAGTCAACGTCATTGACGAGACCAACCTGAACGACGTGATGCTGAACGCGGCCGACCCGAATGAGGCTGTTACCTATTTCCAGGGCGCGGCTGCCAAGAACCCCGACCGGATCGACCTGCAGCGCGGCCTGGCCATCACCCTGACCCGCGCCAAGCGCAGCACCGAAGCCGCCGCCGCGTGGAAACGCGTGCTGGGCATGAAAGGCGCCAACAACGCCGACCGGGTGGAATATGCGGACGCACAGGTACGCAGCGGCAACTGGGATGGCGCGAAGGCGACGCTGGACAAGATTCCACCCACCTATGAGACATTCAAACGGTACCGGCTGGAGGCAGTGGTCGCCGATTCCAGAAAGGACTGGAAGCGCGCCGATCATTTCTATGAAACCGCTGTCGGCCTGACCACGCGCCCGGCGGGTGTTATGAATAACTGGGGTTACTCCAAACTGACGCGCGGAGACTATGCCGAGGCCGAACGGCTGTTCACCGAGGCGATCCGTCAGGACAACTCGCTGTTCACCGCCAAGAACAATCTGGTTCTGGCCCGCAGCGCACAAGGTAACTACGCCCTGCCGGTGGTGCCCATGACCCAGGTCGAACGCGCCACGCTGTTGAATACAATGGCCATTTCCGCCGTCAAACAGGGTGATGTCACTCTGGCCAAAAACCTCTACCGCGAGGCGATCGCGACCCATCCGCAGCATTTTGACGAGGCGGTCCGCTCGCTCCGCGCGCTTGAGGAAGCCTGATCCATGGCCATTCCCGCGGTGGCAGCAGCGTGGTTTTTGCCCTTTGTGTTGCCGCTGTGTTTCTATGTCGCCTTCACCGATATGCGTGAAATGCTCATCAAGAACCACGCGGTTGTGGCGCTGGCCGTGGTGTTCGCGGTGGTCGGCTTGTTTGTCTTGCCGCCCTGGTCCGGCGAGTGGGTCGGCGGGTCTTTCGGCCCCGTGGCACTGGTGCTGCCCGTTTATGTCTGGCAACTGCTTCATATCGTTGTGGTTCTGCTGATTGGCATCCTGCTGAACGCGGCTGGCGTGATGGGGGCCGGGGACGCCAAGTTTTGCGCCGCCGCCGCCGCCTTTGTCTGGGTGGGCGATCTGGGGCTGGTCCTGGTGATCCTGACCGCGACAACGTTGGGCGCGGTGACTGCACACCGGCTGGCCAAGCACACTCGTCTGCGCCAAATAGCGCCGCGCTGGGAAAGCTGGGACCGAGGCAAGCAGTTTCCGATGGGGCTGGCGCTTGCGGGCAGCCTAGCCATCTATCTGATCCTGGGCACAATTCACGGATCGTAAACAATCATCAGCGCGCCTTGCCCGCGCCTTGGTACTGCCACAAAGCGGCGTCAAATTTTTCTCAAACGGCCCTCTATGGGGCCTTTGACGTGACAATTGACAGACGAGTCCCGCTCATGAACATGCAGACGACCTCGGTTATGGCCCCCCCTGCCCCCAAAGGGTTGGCCGAAATGCAGCTTCCGCTGGTGATGATGCGGGACATCCTGCTGAAAACGATCTTTCGCAAGAACGTCGACACGGTGACCGAGGTCGCCGCCGCAGTCTGTCTGCCCGGCTCGGTCACGCAGGAACTGATCGACATCGCGCGCGAACAGAAACTGCTTGAGGCGACAGGGACCCTGAATGCCAACTCGGGCAACGAGATGGGCTATCAGCTGACCGATGCCGGCAAGGCGCGCGCTTTGGATGCGCTCAGCCAGTCGGAATATTTCGGCGCGATGCCGGTGCCGCTGGATGTCTATCGCGAACAGGTCAAGCGTCAGTCGATCCGCAACATTCAAGTCACACGCGACCAGCTGACAGGGGCCATGGGCCATCTGGTTCTGCCCGACAGCCTGCTGGACCATCTGGGCCCGGCGGTCAGCGCAGGCCGTTCGATCCTGATGTATGGCCCTCCGGGCAACGGTAAATCCTCGATCTCGAACGGTATCCGCGACGCGCTGGGTGACAGCGTCTATGTCCCGCGCGCCATTGAATACTCCGGCCAGGTGATCACCGTTTACGACCCGATCGTGCATACCGCGATCGAACAGGAAGAAGACGACCCCAACAGCCTGCGCCGCCGTAAACGGTTCGATACGCGTTACGTTCAATGCGAACGCCCGACCGTTGTGACGGGTGGTGAACTATCGCTGAGTATGCTGGACCTTGTCTACAACCCCACCGCGCGGACCTATCAGGCCCCGCTGCAGCTGAAATCGACCGGTGGCATCTTCATCGTGGACGACCTTGGGCGTCAGGCCGAGCCCCCTCAGGCCCTGATCAACCGCTGGATCGTTCCGTTGGAGGAAAGCAAGGATATCCTTGGCCTGCAATCGGGTGAGAAGTTCGAGGTGCCCTTCGACACGCTGGTCATCTTCTCGACCAACTTCCACCCGAACGAAATCTTCGACCAAGCGGCCCTGCGCCGGATCTTCTTCAAGATCAAGATCGATGGCCCGAACCAGGAAAACTTCTTGAAGATCTTCGCCATGGTGGCCCGCAAGCGCGGCATCCCGCTGGACGAGTCCGCTCTGGTCCATTTGTTGAAGGTCAAGTATCCGACTATCAACAATATCTACGCGAACTATCAGCCGATCTTCCTGATCGACCAGATGATCGCGATTTGCGAGTTCGAGGGCATCCCCTATCAGATGAGCCCCGATCTGATCGACCGCGCCTGGGCGAACATGTTCGTCAAGGAAGAAAAGATCGTCCACTGACCCCTGCCATTTCTCATCCGTGCGGATAGTCTGCGTCTATGACGCAGATTCCCGCCCGGATTAGCGATTGGTTTGCCGCCAAAGGCTGGTCGATCCATCCCCATCAGCAACAGATGTTCGACCGGGCACGGGACCCGGCGACCCTGCTGATCGCTCCAACGGGCGGGGGCAAGACGATGGCCGGGTTTCTGCCATCCCTGTCCGAACTGGCCGACGGTGCGCATGACGGGCTGCACACGATCTATGTCTCACCACTCAAGGCACTGGCTGCCGATATCCGCCGCAACCTGCGCGCCCCCGTGGACGAGATCGGCCTGCCCATCCGCATCGAGGACCGCACCGGAGACACCTCAGCGACGCAGAAGAAACGTCAGCGCGCCGACCCGCCGCATATCCTGCTGACAACACCCGAAAGCCTTGCCCTGCTGACCTCATACGAGGATGCGCCACGGATGTTTCGCGGGGTACAGCGCATCATTGTTGACGAGATTCACGCACTGGCCGAAAGCAAGCGCGGTGATCAGTTGATGCTGGCGCTGGCGCGGCTGCAAACGCTCTGCCCGGGCCTGCGCCGGGTTGGCCTGTCGGCCACCGTGGAAGACCCCGAGGGCATTGCGCGCTTTCTGGCCCGCCACCCCGACCCGTGCCGCATCATTCAAGCCGATCCCGGACCTGATCCTGATATCGCCATGCTGCAAACCGACGAGATGCCCCCCTGGTCCGGCGGCGGTGCGGCCTATGCGATCCCGGCGGTTCTGCAGCAGATCAGGCAGCACAAAACCACGCTGATCTTTCACAACACCCGCGCACAGGCCGAGATTTTCTTTCACAATCTGTGGCTTGCGAACGATGACGGCCTGCCCATTGGCATCCATCATGGCAGCCTGGACCGGCAACAGCGCGAACGGGTTGAGGCCGCGATGGTGCGCGGTGATTTACGGGCAATTGTGTGCACAGGCAGCCTCGATCTGGGGATCGACTGGGGCGACGTGGATCTGGTGATCCAGATAGGTGCGCCGAAGAATGTCAAACGTCTGGTGCAGCGGATCGGGCGGGCGAACCATCGCTATAACGCGCCGTCCAAGGCTCTGCTGGTGCCCGCCAACCGGTTTGAGGTGGTCGAATGCGTGGCCGCGCTGCAAGCGGTGCAAGAGCATGATTTGGACGGCGATCCGCGCGGGTCTGGCCCCCGGGACGTGCTGTGCCAGCATATCCTTATTGCGGCGGCGGCTGGGCCGTTCGAGGCCGACGCGCTTTATGCCGAGATGACGGCGGCGGGACCCTACGCAGACCTGAGCCGCGCCGCGTTCGATGCCTGTCTCGAGTTCTGCGCCACCGGTGGCTATGCCTTGCGCGCTTATGACCGCTGGCAGCGTCTGCAGCAACGGCCTGACGGACGCTGGCAGTTGCGGGACCCGCGCGCGGGGCAACGTATACGTATGAATCTGGGCACGATTCAGGACACCGACACCCTGAAGGTCCGCCTGAAACGCAATCGCGGCGGCAAACCTCTGGGTGAGGTCGAGGAAGGCTTTGCCGCCTCGCTGACCCCCGGCGACACTTTCCTGATCGGCGGCCAGATCGTGCGCTATGAGGGTCTGCGCGAGATGGTTGTCGAGGTTAGCCGCCGGGCCGATAAAAAGCCCAAGATCGCCACCTTCATGGGCACAAAATTTGCCACCTCGACACAGTTGAGCGACCGCATCCTGCGTATGTTTGCACAACCTGACTGGCCACAGCTGCCTGCGCATACGGCCGACTGGCTGGCCTTGCAGCGCGACGTCTCACGCCTGCCACAGCGTGACCGGTTGCTGATCGAAAGCTTTCCCGATCAGGGCCGCGAACATCTGTGTGTTTACGGCTTTGCCGGTCGCAACGCCCAGCAGACGCTGGGGCTGCTGCTGACCAAACGGATGGAGGAAACCGGGCTGGCCCCGCTGGGCTTTGTCGCCACGGACTATGCCACGCTGATCTGGGGACTGGATGCGGTGACCGATCCACGCCCTCTGTTCCGGCTGGATGCGCTGCGCGACGGGCTGGAAACGTGGCTGGCGGGCAATGCGGTGATGAAACGGACCTTTCGCGCCTCGGCCACGATCGCGGGCCTGATCGAGCGCAATACGGGCGGGCAACGCAAAAGCGGGCGGCAGGCCACGTTTTCGTCGGATATCCTCTATGACACGCTGCTGAAATACGACCCCGACCACCTTCTGATGCAGATCACGCGTGAGGAAGCCATGCGCGGGCTGGTCGACTTCGGACGGATCGAGGGGATGATCGCGCGGATCGGTGATCGCGTCGATCTGCTGCGGCTGGAAAGGGTCTCGCCGCTGGCCGCGCCGCTGTTTCTTGAGGTCGGCAAGGTCCCGGTCAAGGGCGAGGCCGAGGAACGCCTGCTGGCCGAGGAAAGCGCCCGCCTGATGCAGGCCGCGGGGTTAGCGCCGGGTTGAAACGCCTTGCGCGCCGCCGGGAAACAGGCGAAGAACGGATCATGAACACCTTTGAATTCACCTTTGCCGGGCAATCCCTGTCGGCCCTCGGGTCCGGCGCATTATGGTGGCGGGATCAAAACCTGCTCTGCGTGTCAGACCTGCATCTGGGCAAATCCGAGCGTGTAGCCCGCCGTGGCGGCCCGACCCTGCCCCCTTATGACAGCCGCGAAACCCTGAACCGGCTGGCAGCCGATCTTGCCCATACCGGCGCGGCAACGGTGATCTGTCTGGGCGACAGCTTTGACGATCTCGATACTTTGGGCGCGCTGGCGGATGCCGACACGCTGCAGGTGACCGCCCTGCAGGCCGGGCGGCGTTGGATCTGGATCGAGGGCAATCATGACCCCGGGCCGGTCGAGCTGGGCGGTACGCATCTGGCCGAATGGCTCTGCAACGGGCTAAGCTTTCGCCACATTGCCCGCGCGGATGCCCGGGGCGAGGTCTCGGGGCACTATCATCCCAAGGTCCGTCTGAACGCCCGCGGGCGCGCGATGACGCGTCCGGCCTTTCTGCTGGATGACACCCGACTGATCCTGCCCGCCTATGGCACCTATACCGGCGGGCTGCGCAGTACCGATGACGCGTTGACGACCCTGATGGCGTCGAATGCCCGGGCGATCTTGGCGGGTCCCCGCCCGCAGCTTGTGCCGATGCCACGCTAGGCCTCAGATCAGCCCATCCGCCTTGAGCATCGGTTTGTACTTGCGGCTGACCGGCACCAGATCGTCGTTTCGCAGGCACAGATAGGTTCTTCCATCTGCCTGCCCCACCCCGGCAATCGCCGCATCCGCGACCCAATGCGAGCGATGGGTGCAATGCCCCGGGACCGGCTCCATCTCGGCGATGGCATCGCCTAGGCGCAGGCGGAGAGTGAAGGTCCCTTCGGAGGTGACGACATCGACCAGATGATCGCGCCCCGACAACCGATAGATCTCACCCCCAAACGTAGCGGGCAACCGGGCGTTCAACCGGGGTTTTTGCAATCCCGCTTCCAGCGCCGACCGGTCGCGCCGATGCACCAGAACCAGCCCGGCGGCAAACAGAACGCCATAGGGTGCAACGGCCAGAAGCCCCGGTGCCATCTGACCGCCGAGCGTGAACAGCGCCCATGTCAGCAACCAGAGAGACGGGGCAAATAACATCAGGATCAGCAGCGCAAAAACAAAATCGCGGATCAGCAACCCGGAATTCTGTAGCCTTTCGCGCACCAGTTTGCGAGCCGTCCAGGTCGCTGCCAGCGCCAGCAGCATCACGCCCGTCCAGAACAACAGACGCTGGGGGAAAGACAGGCTCATATCCCGGAACGGCGCGAAGGAATAGGCCAGCAGTGGGATAAAGACCAAACCAGCCACCACCCTTTGCGGGCTGCACAGAGCCAGAACGGGTGCCAATTTCGACATCATGCGGGGTAACGCGCCCTCCCAAGACATAACCGACCAGAAAACGAGAGGGGTATTCTAGCCCTGTAACCGTCTGGAACAGAAGGCTTATCATCGGTTGACGTTAAGTCAAACCCGTTAATGTACGAATTAATGTAACTGTGAACAGATAAAATGAGGGCCGAAGAACCTGTGTGTCCTCCGGCCCTTACTGTCTCTTGGCCGCTTTGACCTCAGGCGGTCAGGCCCTCGGGTTCAGGCAGACCATTGGCGCGGCAGCAGGCGGTCAGGGTATTCGCCAGCAAGCAAGCGATAGTCATCGGACCGACACCACCGGGGACCGGAGTGATGGCACCGGCACGCTCGGATGCGCTGGCAAAGTCGACGTCGCCGACCAGTTTGTTCTTGCCGTCCCGCTCGATCCGGTTGATGCCCACGTCGATGACGGTTGCGCCTTCCTTGATCCAGTCGCCTGGCACCATCTCGGGGCGACCAACGGCGGCGACAACGATATCGGCGCGGCGCACCACATCCGGCAGGTCCTTGGTGCGCGAATGCGCGATGGTTACGGTGCAGCTATCGCCCAGCAGCAGTTGCGCCATCGGCTTGCCCACAATGTTCGACCGGCCAATCACAACCGCGTCCATACCCGACAGCGAGCCATGATGGTCACGCAGCATCATCAGACAGCCCAGCGGCGTGCAGGGCACCATCGACTTCTGGCCGGTACCCAGCAGACCCACGTTCGAGATGTGGAACCCGTCCACGTCCTTGGCAGGATCGATCGAGTTGATCACCAGATCTTCGTTCAGATGCTTGGGCAGCGGCAATTGCACCAGAATGCCATGCACAGCCGGATCATTGTTCAGCTTATCGATCAGCGCCAGCAGGTCTTCTTCGGACGTGTCGACATCCAGCTTGTGCTCGTACGAGTTCATGCCGACCTCAACGGTCTGCTTGCCTTTCGAGCGGACATAGACCTGGCTGGCCGGGTCTTCACCCACCAGAACCACCGCCAGACCGGGGGTGATTCCGTTTTCTTCCTTCAGCTTTGCAACCTGATCGGCCACCTGCGCGCGGACTTTGGCCGCAAAGGCCTTACCGTCGATGATTTGGGCTGCCATCTTTCGATCCCTTCTTTCAAAACCAATCGGGCGCAAACTGCGCCCGAGCCATTCAGTCGGTTCCAATCACGCGTTCTTCACGCGCAATCGACCAGTCAATCAATATGCGCCATAGTCTCTCGGCCAGAGCGGCATCCAGGCCCAGCTCATCGGCGCTGGCGCAGACCTTGCCCACCACTTCTTCGACGCGGTCCGGGATGCGCGCGGGCAGTCCTTCGGCCGGTTTCAGCTCAGATGCGCGGTCGATATACCCCGCCCGCGTCACCAACATCTCGATCAGTTGGCGATCCAGCTTGTCGATCTGAACCCGCAGTTCCTGCATCGAGCGACAGTCTTGCGGCGGCGTCAGAGTGGGCATCGTGGTCTCCTCATGGCCCGGGGCACTCCCCGGACCACGAGATGTCTTATTCAGCGGCTTAGAACAAGCCCTCGATCTCACCTGCGTCGTTAAGGCAGATGGTTTCCGCAGCAGGTTTGCGCGGCAGACCGGGCATGGTCATGATCTCACCGCAGACAACAACGATGAAACCGGCACCTGCGGACAGGCGGACCTCACGCACCGGAACCGAGTGGCCGGTGGGCGCGCCGCGCAGGGACGGATCGGTCGAGAACGAATACTGGGTTTTCGCCATGCAGACCGGCAGGTTGCCATAGCCCGCGTCTTCCCACTCACGCAGTTGGTTGCGGATCTTGTTGTCGGCCAGAACTTCATCGGCACGGTATATGCGCTTGGCGATGGTTTCGATCTTCTCGAACAGCGGCATCTCGTCCGGATAGATCGGCGAGAAGTTCGCCGAACCACCATCGACGATTTCCACGACCTTCTCGGCCAAAGGCGCAGAGCCTTCCGAACCCAGTTCCCAGTGACGCGACAGAACCGCCTCGACCCCGTGCTCGCCGCAATAGTCTTTCACAGCCTGCACTTCGGCGTCAGTGTCGGTGACAAAGTGGTTGATGGCGACGACAACCGGAACACCGAAGGATTTAACGTTTTCGATGTGACGGCCCAGGTTTGCGCAGCCCGACTGAACGGCTTCGACGTTTTCCGCACCCAGATCGGCCTTGGCCACGCCGCCGTTCATCTTCATCGCGCGCACGGTGGCGACCAGCACCACAGCCGACGGAGCGATGCCTGCCTTGCGGCACTTGATGTTCATGAACTTCTCGGCACCCAGATCGGCACCAAAGCCCGCTTCGGTCACGACATAGTCAGCCACTTTCAGAGCGGTCTTGGTCGCGATGACCGAGTTACAGCCATGCGCGATGTTCGCGAACGGGCCACCGTGGACAAAAGCCGGGTTGTTTTCCAGCGTCTGCACAAGGTTCGGCTGCATCGCGTCTTTCAGCAGAACGGTCATCGCGCCTTCGGCCTTGATGTCGCGGCAGTAAACCGGGGTCTTGTCGCGGCGGTAGGCCACGATGATGTCGCCCAGACGCTTTTCCAGGTCTTTCAGGTCGTTGGCCAGACACAGGATCGCCATAACCTCGGACGCAACGGTGATGTCAAACCCGGCCTCACGCGGGAAGCCGTTCGACACGCCACCCAGCGAAGCGGTGATCTGACGCAGCGCGCGGTCATTCATGTCTACCACACGACGCCATGCTACACGGCGGGTGTCGATGTCGCATTCGTTGCCCCAGTAGATGTGGTTGTCGATCATCGCTGACAGCAGCGAGTGCGCCGAGGTGATGGCGTGGAAGTCACCGGTGAAGTGCAGGTTCATTTCCTCCATCGGAACAACCTGTGCATAGCCGCCACCCGCAGCGCCACCCTTCATACCGAAGTTCGGGCCAAGCGAAGCTTCGCGGATACAGATCATCGCATTCTTGCCGATGCGGTTCAGACCGTCGCCCAGACCAACGGTGGTCGTGGTTTTGCCTTCACCCGCAGGGGTTGGGTTGATCGCGGTGACAAGGATCAGCTTGCCGTCTTCGCGGTCCTGAACCGAATTGATGAAGTCCTGGCTGACCTTCGCCTTGTCGTGGCCATAGGGCAGCAGATCTGCGGATTCGATGCCGATCTTTGCACCGATTTCCTGAATCGGTTTCTTGTTCGCCTCGCGGGCGATTTCGATGTCGGATTTGTAGCTCATTGGGCAGGGTCCCTGATTGAATGCCGTGCAAAACCGACGCTTAGGGTCGGCGCTGATCAATCCATACAATTGTGTACCAGACCGATGGATATGGATTCCGACATAATCGTGCCGTGAAACGGCGTAGGGCCACTTCCTGTTGCGAGGCGCCCCGTGGCTTGTTGCGTCAGGGCGCCCAAGCGCGCTGATCGGGCACGAACAACTTCATCCTGTCGCCCAGCTTCAACGCTCCGGACCGCTCCACCCAAGCCGTCACACCGCGCCGGCCTTTGGCGGCGGGCTTGAACGCAGCGCCATGGCCAGGTTGCTCGGCCTCGATCTCGCGCCCGGGAATCACGCAGGGGCGGTTTTCCATATCAACTGTGATCGTCACACCATCGGGGCCCTGAAGCCGCGAGGACGGCGGGATATGCGTGAAATCCGGTATCCCGCGCAGCAGGATGCTGACGCCCAGAAAGGACGGGTCCAGATGATCCAGCCCTATGTCGGCCGCTGTGGCCTGCATCTCTTCCTCGGACAGGACCGAAAGCTGGCGCACATTGCGGATCTCGGTTCCTTGCGGATAGAGGTTCCTGACCCGCACGCAAGAGGCGCGGCAAAGCCCCTCGTGCCGCTCACCCCTGCCCCCCTCGAACCCGAGGGGCAGAGCGTCAACGGCCTCGGCCCGGATGGTCTTGCCCGTGGGCACATGGCCCAGCCAGACAACTTCGCCCGTGTATTCCGTTTCGCGCAAAACCGGCATGATCGCCCCTTACCTGTTCGTTGATCTCATAGCGGCCAAAAGCCAGTTGGCCAGCAAAGAAAAACCCGGGGCAAGCGCTCCGGGTTTTGATTGCTTAGGCCGAAGGCTCCGGCTCCATCCCACCCTCGGGCGGGGATTTCTTGGCCTTGGTTTTCGGGATCGCCGTGACGCTGGGTGCGTTGCCCTCGTCCGGCTTGTCACCCTCATCATCGCTTTCGCTGGGCGGCTCGCCATTCATGACGCGCTTGATCTCATCGCCGGTCAGGGTTTCATATTCCAGCAGACCTTGGGCCAGACGCTCCCATTCCTCGTGCTTTTCGGTCAGAATCTCGTGCGCGCGCTCATATCCCTGCTGGATCAGGCGCTTCACCTCTTCCTCGATGAGCTCTTTGGTGTGGGCCGAGACCGAGAAGCCAGCGGTGTTGCCCGAGTACCCTTCATGCGCTTCGGCATAATCAATATTGCCGACCTTGTCCGACATACCCCAGCGCATCACCATCGCGCGTGCCAACTGGCTGGCCTGCATGATATCACCGGCAGGGCCGTTCGAGACATGGTCCTCACCGTATTTGATGACCTCAGCAGCTTTACCCGCCATGGTCATGGCCAGCTTCTGCTCACACTCATCGCGGTGATAGTTCAGACGGTCCATTTCCGGCAGAGAGACCACCATCCCCAGCGCACCACCGCGCGGAATGATCGTTGCCTTATAGACCGGATCACATTCCGGCAGCGCCAGACCGACCACGGCATGGCCAGCCTCGTGATACGCTGTCTTTTCCTTCTGATCCTGGGTCAGCACCATGCTGCGGCGCTCGGCCCCCATCATCACCTTGTCCTTGGCGTTCTCGAAATCTTCCATCGTGACAAAGCGGCGGCCTACGCGGGCAGCCATCAGCGCAGCCTCGTTCACGAGGTTCGCCAGATCGGCCCCCGAGAAGCCCGGCGTACCCCGCGCGATGATGCGCAGGTCAACGTCAGGGCCCAGAGGCGTCTTGCGCGCGTGAACGCCCAAAATCTTCTCACGACCCTTGATGTCGGGGTTGCCCACCGTCACCTGACGGTCGAACCGGCCCGGACGCAGCAGAGCCGGGTCCAGAACGTCTTTACGGTTGGTGGCGGCCAGAATAATCACACCTTCGTTAGCCTCGAACCCATCCATCTCGACCAGCAACTGGTTGAGGGTCTGTTCTCGCTCGTCGTTACCGCCGCCATAACCGGCACCACGATGGCGGCCAACAGCGTCGATCTCGTCGATGAAGACGATACAAGGCGCATTCTTCTTGGCTTGTTCGAACATATCGCGCACACGGGATGCACCAACACCCACGAACATCTCGACAAAATCCGATCCCGAAATGGTGAAGAACGGCACACCTGCTTCACCCGCAATGGCACGGGCCAGCAGCGTCTTACCGGTGCCCGGAGGGCCAACCAGCAGCGCGCCTTTCGGGATCTTGCCGCCAAGGCGCGAGAATTTCTGCGGATTACGCAGGAACTCGACAATCTCTTCCAGCTCTTCCTTGGCCTCGTCGATACCGGCGACGTCATCAAAGGTCACGCGGCCATGCTTTTCGGTCAGCATCTTGGCCTTGGACTTGCCAAAGCCCATCGCGCCGCCCTTGCCGCCGCCCTGCATCCGGTTCATGAAATAGACCCAGACACCGATCAGCAGCAGGAAGGGCAGCAGCGTGATCAGGAAGGACTGGAAGCCCGATTGCTGCTGTTTGACAGCCTCGACAGGGATGTTCTCGTCGATCAGCAGTTTCGTCACCTCGGCATCGCCGGGTTTGATCGTCGTGTAGGTTGCGCCGCTCTGCGTGGTATAGCGAATCTGTTCGCCATCCAGCGTAACTTTGCTGACCTCGCCGCCCTGAACGGCGGTCACGAAATCGGAATAGGTTTTTTCATTGCCCTGAAGCGTTCCGCCCGGTCCGCTGAACAGGTTGAACAGTGCAAGGATCAGCAGAAACAGAACGACCCAGAAGGCGATGTTGCGAGCGTTGCCCAAGGAAAATCTCCCAGAAGGTTTCGGCGGATGGGGTCCACCGGGGTTGTTCCTTAAAATAGAGAGGATTGTGGCAGGTTCAATGCGATAAAATTGCGGTGTAGAAGTCTGGCCGGTCAGAAGGTGCCTCAACCCGCCATCCATTGGCAAATCCGACCAGCGGCGCGGCCCTTACCGCACCCCCGACCCACACGGCGGGGGCCGCCATCAACACGGCGCGGGGTTTTGCCGCCGCGCGCCAGTCGTCCAGTTGCAAGATACCCTCTTCACCCAACGCACGAATTTCAGCGCCGGGCGTGTCCGGTCCGGTCGCGACCCAGCGCCCGTCCCACAGCTCGCCGGGCGTGGTCGTCAGCGGGGCAAGGGCATTTAGCTCTCTGCAAATCCATGTTTTTTTACCATCTGCGACCAGTTGGCAACCGGCCAGAGTGGTCGTCTGACCGTTCACCACGGCCTGCACCGCCTGATCGACAGCGGTTTGCCGAGGCGGGTATTCTCGCCCCGCCAGCCATGTCACCGCAGCCACAACCAGGCGGCGGCGAATTTCTGCGGGCAAGGCCGCGACCCCGCCGCGGTCGAAACACAGATCGCCATGATGCACCTGAACATGGCGGCGCGCGGATTCCTGCGCGTATTGCGCCAAAGCCTCACGGGCTTGTGCAAGATTATTAGCGACTCGCGACAGGCCTTCGACCGTAATGCCGATCTGACCCAGCCCGGCCATGACCTCCCGAGCCCTGATCCGGTCAAAGCGGGGGTCGTGATTCGAAGGGTCGTCGATCCAGCCGATCCCCTGCCCCGTCAGATAGGTGCGCAGACGCGCCCGGGTGATCGACAGCATCGGGCGCAGCAGGGGAACACCATCTTCTGTACGCTCAGCCGCCATGCCCGACAGGCCCGAGACCCCTGCGGACCGGGCCAACCGCATCAGCACCGTTTCCGCCTGATCATCCGCGGTGTGGCCTAGCGCAATCGCCTCAAGCCCCAGATCGTCTGCCCATTCCGTCAGCAGTCGATACCGCGCCCGCCTTGCCTGATCCTGCAGGTTGCCGGACCCATCCCAGCCCTGCCATGTCAGGGTGTGATGCGGAATTCCCCAGCTTTGCGCCAGCGCCGCGACCGATTGAGCCTCGGCTGCGGACCCGGGCCGCAACCCGTGATCTACGGTGGCCGCGAACAACTCGATCCGGGTCTGCTGCGCAATCCCGCACAACAGATGCAGCAGAGCTGTCGAATCGCTGCCGCCCGACACCGCCACCCCCAACCTGCGCGGCAGCGGGTCGGGCAGGCCCGCCCGAATCTCAGACCGAAGCGTATCGGCGTCAGAGGTCAAGAACAGCCCAGCGCGGCCATTTCCTGTGTGGCCGAGCTTGCCGGGGCGGAACTTGGGAAGCGCACACCAACTTCGCCCAGCGTGATGCAGGCCTGATCGGTCTGCCCCAGACGCCCAAGTGCTGCGCCCAGTTCAAACAGCGCCTCGGGGGCCAAGGGGCCTTCGGAATCGCCGGTAAAGCTGGCCAGAAAGGCTCGCGCCGCTTCGCGCGTGTCACCGGTGCCTTCAAGCGCCTGACCACGCCGCAGGTTTGCCTGCGCCGCCAGCGGGCTACCGGGATAAGCCTGATCGAATTGCGAAAACAGGTTGGCGGCGGTCTGGAAATCTCCATCCGCAAGCGCCTGCGAAGCGGCGTCAAAATCCGCCTGCTCACCGACGGCCAGCTCACCCTGCTCGACCGCGTCGGGTTGCGTGGGCGTCGGGGCAACTGTGACCTCGGTGGGTGTCTCACCACCCAACGTCGAGGTTTCACCCAGCGTGCTCAGATCGCCGCCCTCCAGTTCGACCAGCCGGAACTCAAGATCGCCGATGCGGTTGGTGCCGTCGGCGACGATGTTCTGCACCCGCTGGTTCAACTGCTCAGTCTGCCGCGTCAGGCGCTGCAGCTCTGCCTCGATGGCATCGACACGCTCCAGCACTGAACTGCCGGACAGATTTGGCGCGGGCGAGCCGGTGGTCGAAAACTCGCGCTTGAGACGCTGGATTTCCACATGCAGCACCGTCAGCTCCTGCCGGATATCCGCCAAGGTCTGCTGATCCTGTGCCTGCGCCACACCAGCGACGGCCACAACCGCCGCCAGAACCAAACCTGCAAATCGCATCATCTTACCCCAAGGTTGAGCCGGTCAGCACCGTCACCGCGCGGCGGTTTTTGGAATAGCATTCCTCAGTGCTGCAGATTTCAATCGGACGTTCCTTGCCAAAGCTGACGGTGGTCAGCCGGTTGCCCGCCACCCCGCGCGAGATCAGGTATTCCCGCGCCGCATTGGCCCGGCGCGCGCCCAGAGCGAGGTTGTATTCCCGCGTACCCTGCTCGTCCGCGTGGCCCTCGATGGTGGCGACGAAATCCGGGTTTGCCAGCAGCCAATCGGCCTGCCCCTGCAGCACGGTCTGGGCCTGCGGGCTAAGGGTGGATTGGTCCACCGCGAACAGAACGCGATCCCCCACCGTCTGCTGGAAATAAGCAGGCGAACGCGGATCACTGGGCGAGCCCGGCACCAGCGAACCGCTGCCGCCCGCACCGCCGCCCAAGGCGGAAGGATCATTGTTGGAACAGGCGGCGATCAGGGTCAGCGCCCCGGCAGCCGCGATTTTGCTCAGAAGGTTCATCTCAAGTGCCTCGTGTTTCGTTTTGTTTATTGACGCGTTTCTATCACATTGCATGTTTGTTGTGAACGTCATCCACAGCGCGTGGAATTCAATTCTGTAACGGCCCCCAGGACGGATCGCTGCCGCCATCCGGCGTACGCACCGGGCGCAGGTTGCGCCCCGAAATATCCACCGAATACAGCGTTGACCGGCCACTGGCCCCCTGCGTTTCCCGCGTGAACATGATGACGCGCCCGTTGGGTGACCATGTGGGGCCTTCATCAAGGAACGATGCGGTCAGCAAGCGTTCTTCGCTGCCATCGGTACGCATGACACCGATATGGAACCGACCTTTGTTCTGTTTGGTGAATGCCACCAGATCACCGCGTGGCGACCAGACGGGGGTGCCATAACGGCCCTGACCAAAGCTGATCCGCGTTGCCTCACCCCCATTGGCGGGCATGATGTAAAGCTGCGGCGTCCCTGAACGGTCACTTTCAAACACGATCTGGCTGCCATCCGGCGAATAGCTGGGCGCGGTTTCAATCGCAGGCGTATTGGTCAGCCGCGCGCTTTGACCCGAGGCCAGATCCATCTTCCACAGATCCGTATTCCCGCCCTGCGTCAGCGAATACACGATCGAACGCCCGTCCGGGGAAAACCGCGGAGAGAAGCTCATCGTGCCTTCCTGCGTCGGCAGCTCTTGCCGCTTCACACGGCCCACATCCAGCAGGTAAATCCGGGGCTGGCCGGTTTCATAGCTGGTATACAGCAGCCGGTCGCCGGTGGGCGAAAAGCGCGGGGCCAGCACAATGGCCGAGCTGTCGGTCAGGTACTGCACATTCGCACCGTCATAATCCATGATCGCCAGCCGCTTGGCCCGCTGATCCTTGGGCCCGCTTTCCGAGACAAAGGCCACGCGGCTGTCGAAATAGCCACCCTCACCCGTGATCCGGCTATAGACCTGATCGGCCACCTTATGCGCCATGCGCCGCCAGCCATCCGTGGTGCCCGCGAACTGCAACCCGTTGCCCAGTTCAGCGCCCGAGAACACATCCCACACCCGGAACCGCACCGTCAGTCGTTTGCCCGAGACATTCACCGCCCCGGTCACAAGCGCCTCGGCATTGATCGCTTTCCAGTCGGCGAACTGCAGCGGCGCATCAAAGCTGCTGACCCGGCTGATGAACGCGTCTGACGAAATCTCGCGGAACAGGCCCGTTCCCGTCAGGTCCGACACCACCACGCGCGAGATATCCTGCGCGTACTGCGCCGCCGCCGCGTTATCGGGTACGAAACTGGGCACCGCGAAGGGCAAGGGCTCGATGACCCCTTCTGTCAGCTCCAGTTTCAGCTGCGCGTATACCGGCGTGGACAGGAGTGTCAGGCCAACTAGGAGGCTGGTCAGAAGTTTCATCATTTGATCCGCATCCTCTCGGGATTGAATGTAATCTCAATATCCTGCCATTGGCTGTATTTGTCAGCAGGCAGGTCGTATCCTTTTGCCCCGCAGCGCAAAATCGCGCGCCGCGCGGCCTCATAAGCCTGTTTTGCAGACGCCGCGGAACCGCCGGAACTGTCGAGCATCCGCAGGCTACCGCCAACAACCTTACCATCCGGTGTCAGCGAGAAGCCGACGACCACGACCGTCTGCAACGCATCGGTCGACAGTGAGCCGACATTCCAGCAGCGCGACACGGCGACCCGCATCGCGTCCTTCTCGCCGCTGGTTAGCGGCGGGCCAGAAGGTTCTGTGCCAGCCCCCAACGCCTCGGCCAGCGCATCGTTGATCGCCTGTTCGTCTTGCGCGGGTTCTGTCGGCGCCGGTTCGGTCGGCGCAGGCTCGGGTGTTTCGGCAACCTCGGGCTCGGGCTGCGGTGCCGGGCGGTTCGGGCGAACACGCGGGCGCGGAGAGGTGCGCGGGGCGGGGTCATCGGTCTCTTCCGCCTCGGTCACGATCTCGGGGGCGGCCTCTTCCGGCGCGGTCTGATCCTGCTGTTCCTGCTGCACCTCAGCCCCTTCGTCCAACGAGACCGGAGGGGTTTCGACATCGTCCGGCTTGGCTTCGGGCGGCGGCGGCGCGATGGGTTCGGGCGCAATCTTGTCCGCCGGTTGAGGTTCGGCCTCGGGTCCCGGAGGGACGGGCAGAACCGCAACCTCGGGCTCGGGCTGATCCAGCGTCGGAGGTTCCTCGATCAGTTCCGGTTCAGGCGCAATCTCCACAGTCTCTGGCTGGATCTCCGGCTCGGGTTCGGGCTCAGGCTGGGGTACCTCCTCGGGCTCGGGCGGTTCTTCCACAACGGGATCCGGCGCGGTGATCTGGTCCGAGGTCTCGGGCTGCTGCAAGTCTTCCGGCTCGGTCGGCACCTCAGGCGCGTTGCGCTGCGCGCTCAGCGCGGCAAACTGCTCAGACGAAATCACCGAGACGTCCTGCACAGTCATTGGCAACGGCTCGGACCGGAAGGTGCCGCCGAACAAAGCCCAGCCAATCAGGCTGACATGCGCAATTGCAGAAATCTTGGTGCCGGTGTCCACCGCGCGACCTCACCTTTACCCATCGTCCAGCGTTGGCCCGCCGGTATCGGTCACAAGGCCCACATTGGAAAACCCACCTGCATTCAGCGCGCCCATGACCTGCATCACTTGCGCGTAAGGAATGGCCCCATCCGCGCGCAGGAACACACGATCACTGCTGCGTTCTGCCGCAATGGCGCGCAGGCGACCAATCAACTCTTCGCGCTGAACGTCCGTGGTCTGGATTTGAACCCGGCCATCGGCGGTCAGGGTCACGGTCAGCGGCTCTTCGTTATCACCGGGCAAAGCACTGGCGGCGGTCTTGGGCAGATCGACCGGCACACCGACCGTCAGCAACGGGGCTGCCACCATAAAGATAATCAGCAGCACCAGCATCACGTCCACAAAGGGGGTCACGTTGATCTCAGCCATCGGCTGCGCGCGCCCGCGCCGCCGCCCACGCCTGCGCCCATTCCCGCCTGAGCTTTGCTGAACCGCCGCACCCATGGCTCAGCTATCCAACTGACGCGACAGGATGGTGGCGAATTCGTCGGCAAAGGCTTCATACCCGCCAACGATCCGGTCACTATCCGCGCTGAGCTTATTGTAGAAAATCACCGCCGGGATCGCGGCCAGCAGGCCCAGACCCGTGGCCAGCAGCGCCTCGGCGATACCGGGGGCCACAACGGCAAGGTTGGTGTTTTGCTGCTCGGCAATCTCGATGAACGCATTCATGATGCCCCAAACCGTCCCGAACAGCCCGATAAACGGGGCCGTCGAACCCACTGTCGCCAGAATGGGCAGACCTTTTTGCAGCCCTTCGGCCTCTTTCGCGATCGCCACATCCATCGACCGGTCGATCCGCGCGGTGGCCCCAGCAATCAGCCCGCCATCGGTCCGGTGCGAGCGTCGCCACTCGATCATGCCCGCCGCAAAAATCTTTTCGGAACTGCCGTCGGGCTGGGTTCCGGTCTGTTCGAACAATTCATCCAGAGGGTTCCCGGACCAGAAGCTTTCGTCAAACACCTGCGCCTCGCGCCGCGCGGCCCGGTAGTTGATCAGCTTCTGAACGATAATGCCCCAGGACCAGATCGATGCACCGATCAGCATCAGCATCACCAGTTTGACGATAAAAGTCGCGCGGGCATACAGCCCCCACATGGAGAAATCGATCTCCTGCGCCAGCGCCAGAGTTTCAGCTTCCATGAACCTGCTCTTTGTTTTGCCTGATGGCCATTTGGCCTTGTTTTGCCAAACGCTAACGCAGATGGATGTGAAAAGCCAACAGAACCACCCAGAGGGGCGAAATTGTTACATCAATGCGCGAATCTCTGCCGGAAGACGCACCGGCTTGCCTTCGGCATTCATGCACACGGCAGTCACCTCGGCCCGAAAAACCTCGGTCTCACCGCGTTTAACCAGCTGAGACATCGTCAGCCGCGCACCCGACAGTGAAACCATCTCGGTCTCGACAACCAGCTCATCCTCAAAGCGAGCCGCCGCAAGATAATCCGCCGCGATCCGCCTTACGACCCAAACAATGCCGGCATCCCGCATCGCGTTCTGATCATTGCCCAGCTTGCGCACCCAGTCCGACCGGGCACGTTCGATGAACTTCAGGTAGTTCGCGTGATAGACTACCCCGCCCATATCGGTGTCTTCATAATACACGCGAATGGGATACAGGTGTTTCATTGCGGCAGCTCCAATCTGGCAAACAGGCGCAACGCATGCGAGCGGTCCTGCGCGGCCCTCGGCAAGACAGGATCGTAGGCGGCGCGGATCAGTGCGGCAATATCGGGCCGCAGGATCGTTGCGTCACCGGCAATGGCCAACGGCGATTGGCTGCGAAAAGCGGCATCCGACCACAACAGAATCGTTTGCACCACCTGGCTCAGCGCCAATGTCTCTGCCGGAACCTTGGACAATTCCTTGTCCATCCGCAGGAATACAAAAGCCGCCCGGATGGCCCCGTCTTCTTCGAAGCGGAAAATACGGTACTGATTTGCGTCAGCCGCGACCAGACGTTCGACCAGCGGGGCCAGATCAGGGATCAAGCGATCCAGATCAGGCACCTCCAGCAGCTCCTGCCAGTCGCGGAAGAAAAAGACCATGCAATTGGCCCCCAGTTCGGGATCGGTTTCGGCCATCATATGGCCCGCCAATGTCACAACTGCCTCAAACGCCCCTTTAACGGTGGCCAAGGTCTCATCCTCAACCCCAAACACAATCGGCACAATGGGCCGCCCCCAGCGCGCAAACAGAAACTCTCCGCTCTCGCGGGTAAACAGCGCCTCGATCTGATCCGGAGTCACGCCCGCCCCTTCATCTTTTCAAAAATACTCCCGCCGGAGGCATAAAATCTAAAGCGCGCGGTATCAACCAAACAGATCGCTCTGTCCCTTGGGGGCAGCCATCCCCAAATGCGTCCACGCCTTCTGCGCCAACATCCGTCCGCGTGGTGTCCGTTGGATCAGGCCTTGCTGCAACAGATAGGGCTCAATCACCTCCTCCAGCGAATCCCGGCTTTCGGACAAGGCCGCCGACAGGGTTTCAATCCCCACGGGCCCACCCGCATAGTTCTCGGCGATCAGCTTCAGATACCGCCGATCCGCGCCATCCAGCCCCAGATTGTCGACCCCCAGCCGGGTCAGCGCTCCATCGGCCAATTCGCGGGTGATCCGCCCGTCGCCCTCGACAATGGCAAAATCCACCACCCGGCGCAGCAACCGCCCCGCGATCCGAGGCGTACCGCGCGACCGTCGCGCAATCTCGCGCGCGCCTTCATCATCCGCCGGAGCACCCAGCTTGCGGGCATTGCGGGTAACGATCTCGTGCAACTCATCGACCGTATAGAACTGCAACCGCGTCGGAATGCCGAACCGGTCGCGCAGCGGTGTCGTCAGCAGACCCATGCGCGTGGTGGCCCCGACCAACGTAAAGGGCTGCAATTCGATCCGCACTGTCCGCGCGGCGGGGCCTTCACCGATCACCAGATCCAGCTCAAAATCCTCCATCGCCGGATAAAGCACTTCTTCGACCGCAGGGTTCAGGCGGTGAATTTCATCGATAAACAACACATCACGCGATTCCAGATTGGTCAGGATTGCCGCCAGATCCCCCGCCTTGGCCAGAACCGGCCCCGAGGTCATACGGAAATTCACCCCCAACTCACGCGCCATGATCTGCGCCAGCGTGGTCTTTCCCAACCCCGGAGGGCCATGGAACAGCGTATGATCCATCGCCTCACCCCGCTGTCGGGCCGATTGGATAAAGATGCGCAAGTTCGCACGCGCTTCGGCCTGACCAATGAACTCATCCAGCGCCTGCGGGCGCAGGGCGCGGTCATTGTCCTCGGGCATGGGCGCGGGGCGCAGGGTGGGATCAGCGTCTACCATTCACTCAGCCTTTCGGAGCCAGCAGTTTCAGCGCGGCGCGGATCAGATCAGCCTCACCCGCGTCGGGCAGGCTGGCCGCCGCCTCAGCCACGGCCGAGGCCGCATCCGACGGGCCATAGCCCAGATTGCCCAGCGCCGACAATGCCCCGGCCGAAGCCGCCGCCGCACCCGAAGCCGGTTTCGGTGCACGCCGCGGCGCAGGCGCAGGTTCGGCCTCGACCACCTCCAGCGCCGGTCCATCCATCGCTTCGGTCACAGTGCCGCCCATGGCCATCACGCCCGGGGCCTTGTCCTTGAGGTCCAGAACAATGCGCTGCGCCGTCTTGGGCCCGACCCCTTTGGCGGCCTTCACCGCGCCCCAATCGCCCAAAGCAATCGCGCGGCTCACGCCATCCGGCCCCAGCGCACTGAGAATGGCCAGCGAGACTTTGGCCCCAACGCCCTGCACGGAACACAGCAGGCGGTGCCACTCCTTCTCGACCAGCGACAAGAACCCATAGAGCTGCATCAGGTCCTCGCGCACGACCATGTCGGTGTAGATCGAGACCGCCTCACCGACCCCCGGCAGCGCCGCCATGGTCCGGTCCGAGCAATAGACGATGTAGCCCACCCCGCGCACGTCGATCAGAACGTGATCCGCAGCGCGATAATCCAGCCGTCCGGTGAGTTTGCCAATCATGCGCGCACCTCTTTCATCCGCGCCTGCGGAGCGGCCCCATAATAGGAATGACAAATCGCAATCGCCAGCGCATCCGCCGCGTCCGCGCCTTTGGGTGAACAGCCGGGCAGTTGCAGCTTGACCATGTGCAAGACCTGCTCCTTCTCGGCATGCCCGACGCCCACCACGGTTTTCTTGACCCGATTGGGGGCATATTCCCCCACCGGCAGACCGGCCTGCGCCAGCGTCAGCAGCGCCACGCCGCGCGCCTGCCCCAGCTTGAGGGTCCCTGCCCCGTCCTTGTTGACAAAGGTCTGCTCAATGGCGGCCTGATCGGGCTGATGTTCGGCGATCACCTCGACAATCTGGTTATGCAGCGACAACAGCCGCTCACCCAGATCGTCGCCATCGGATTTACAAAGGCCATTGGCCACATGGCTCAGGCGGCTGCCCGTTGATTCGATGACGCCCCATCCCAAGGTCCTGAGACCCGGATCAATGCCCAGAATTCGCATGTTTTGCTTCGGCCTGCTCGGGTTTATGTGATCTTTTTTCACCGATTAGCACGAAGCGTGAACATTTTCCAAGGAAATCGGCGCATGGGTGAAACGCGACATCCATGTCGCACACGCAGCATCGCGGTCTGTTTGCGACAGCAGCCGTCCCGTTTTCGACGCTTTCCTAAGCCGAATTTCACCAATGATTTAAGGGTTTTTCAGCAATCCGGAGCTTTGCAAAAAACGCATAGGACACATGCAATTTCTGCGCTTGTAAGAGGCAATACCCATCTCTAGATGCCCGTCAGATCGCAAGATCAGATTTTAACGCAAACCAGAAGGAACAGGATATGGCTTCGCTGGACACCACCCAAATCACCACCGGCTCGTTCGGCCTTGTTGGCCGTATCGGTGCCGCATTCGCCTCGGTCGTCAATGCCGTCGTCGAATGGAACGACGCCCGCGCCACGCGTGACGTGCTGAACGGTCTGACAGACCGCGAACTGGATGACATCGGCCTGTGCCGCGGCGATATTGACGCCGTTGCTGAAACGCGCCGCTAAGGGTTTCGACCACCACTCACATGCCCCCTCGCGTCCCTGAGGGGCAAAGAAAAACACCGTATGCTGATAGGCATACGGTGTTTTTATTGGTAACGGACGTTGGCCCTTAGAACAAAACCTTGTTCAGTTGCGTCGCAAAAAACGCAGTCACCGGATCGGCTTGCATGATCCAGGCGCCAGCCTGTTCGACAGGGGTCCCCTGGTTCAAACTGTCAACGCGCGTCTCATAGGCCGAAGGGCCGAGATGTGACAGCAAGAAAGCCTTGAAGCCGAAAAAGCCAAGCAGGCACAGCAACAAGACCTTGGCCGGGATAGCCGACCGAACACGCTGAGGTTTCATCACCACCAGCCCATCCGAGCGCATCGTGGCCCGATAGCCCCGGCTAAGTTTCTGGTGTTTTTTGTTCAGACGCGTGACGCGCTGATCGAATTCCAGTTGTTTTCCAGTCATGGCAGCCTCCGAAAACCGCCCCCCGATTGCATCCAGTAACGGTAGGTAGAGATTGCGACAAAAGCGTGGCGAAAATCCACAAAACTCCTGTAAATGGCCTAATTTCCGCCCTGATTGCTTAAGATTAGCGTCGTCCATTCGCCAATCTCGTCCCTGCGCGCCAGATTGAACCCGTTTTGTAGATAAACCGAGATCACATCATCGGCCTGCTCGTTGAGGATTCCCGACAGGATCGCCTGCCCTCCATTGCGCAGATTCGCTGCAATCTCGGGGGCCAGAGCCACCAGCGGTCCTTTCAGGATATTGGCAAAGATCAGATCATAAGGCGCATGGGCCTGCAGGTCGGGATGATCGAAACCAGCAGCCTCAACACAGCGCACCGCGCCGGACATGCCATTGGCCTTCAGATTGGCCTCGGCCACATCCACGGCGACCTGATCAATGTCGCTGGCGATGATGTCACCGTCCCAGACCCGCGCGGCAGCCATGGCCAGAACGGCGGTACCGCAACCGATATCGGCCACTTTGCGCGCCTCGAACCCCTGATCCAGCAGGGCGTCCAGCGCCTTCAAACAACCCAGCGTCGTGCCGTGATGGCCGGTGCCAAAGGCCATCGCGGCCTCGATCAACAGGGGGATGCGGCCCTCGGGCAGCTTGTCGGCGTCGTGGCTGCCATAGACAAAGAACCGCCCGGCCTCGACCGGGGCCAGTTCGCGCCGCACATGGGCGACCCAATCGGTTTCGGGCAGTTCCGAGACCACAAAGGGCTTGGCGTCGAACGCAGCCGCAAGAACAGCCAGAGCGGTGTCATCAGGGGCCTCGGTGAAATAGCCGCCCACTTCCCACAGGCCCGAGCCGTCTTCGACCTCGAACACGCCGACGCCGGTGGGTTCGGGGATCAGACGCTCCATCGCTTCGCCCAGGCCTTCGGCGGCTTTCTTGCCGGTCAGGGTGGTGAGGGCGGTGAATGTGGGCATGGGGGCCTCCTGTCTGCAACGTGCCCCTGCGCCTAGGGCGGTGGGGCGACAACGTCAAGCGCACTTATTCGGCGGGGGCCGGGGCGTATTTCGACAGGATCGTTTCGTTGCCCGGCGCCGGGTGACGCGGGATCAGCAGCGACAGGGCCAGCGAAATCAGCGCCATCGCAGCCGCCAGACCGAACACCGCACCCGGAGACACCACCCACAACAGCCCCAGCAGCGCGGGTAGGAACACGGCGGCGATATGGTTGATGGTAAAGGCCACGGCGGCGGTGGGTGCGATATCCGCCGGATCGGCGATTTTCTGGAAATAGGTCTTCAATGCCAGCGCCAGCGCGAACAGCACATGGTCGATCACATAAAGGATCGCCGCCAGCAGAACGCCCCAGCCAAACCAGTAGATGCCGCCATAAGCTGCAAACACGATGGCAAGCCCGGTGTATTCGAAGATCAGCGTGCGGCGTTCGCCAAACATCGACACCGCCTTGCCCAGCATCGGCGCGGCCATCATGTTGATCATCAGGTTGATCAGGTAGAGGCTGGTGAGTTCATGCACCTCGAACCCGAATTTCTCGACCATCATGAAGCCCGCAAAGACGATGAATATCTGCCGCCGCGCACCGGCCATGAACTGCAGCGCGTAATACAGCCAGTAGCGGCGGCGCAGGATCAGTTTTTTGGTCTGCGGCGTGGGGGCGTCGAATTGCGGATAGGCCAGAAGGCAGAACAGCGCCAGCAGCGCCGTCAATCCGCCTGCGGCCATGAAAACAGTGTTGTAAGACAGATCAAACCGGTCCCATGTCAAGACAATCAGCCCATATACCACCATGGTCGAGGCTGACCCCGCCGCCACCATCCACCCCAGCATCTGAGGCGCGCGGTCCTTGGGCAGCCATTGCAACTGCAGCGATTGGTTGACCGTTTCGTAGTAATGAAAGCCGATCGAGCTGATCAGCGTCACGAACAGCAAACCGCCCAGGCTGGGAAACCAAGCCGTCACCGCCGTCGCCAGGCCCAGCATCAGCAGCGAGATCATCGCCAGAACCTGTTCCCGGACAAAAAGGATCACGGCGATCACGCCGATGGCCAGAAAACCCGGAATCTCGCGCACGGTATGCAGCAGGCCAATGTCGGCGCCGTCGAAATTGGCGGCCTCGATGACAAAATTGTTCAGCAGCGCGCTCCACGCGTTAAAGGCGATGGGCATGGTCAGAGCCATCACAAACAACAGCGTCATCGGGCGGCGCCAGAACGGAAGGCCTTTCGCCTCGGACAGGGGCATGGGGTGCAGCATTCGTCCCCTCTACGCCCATTTCGCCGGATTGACGAGGGGCAAGCAGCGCCCGCACAAAGTCTGTGCACAGGTCAGTAGAAGCTTTGCGGATCGATATCGACGGTCAGGCGTATGTCGCCCTTCAGGCGCAGCGGAGCAATCCAGCGGGCGATGGCGTCCTGTATCGGCGCGCCTTTAGGGGCTTTGACAAGCAGGCGCACCCGATGCCGCCCTCGGATACGCGCAATCGGTGCGGGTGCTGGTCCGAACACCTGTGCATCCACCGCGCGCAAAGGCGCATCGTTTCGCGCCATGGCGTTGCCGATATCAAAGACGGGCGCAACCTCGGGGCCGGACAGAACGATCCCGGCCATGCGGCCATAGGGCGGCACACCCGCCGCCTGCCGCGCGGCGGCCTCGGCTTTCCAGAACCCTTCCTCGTCACCCGACAGAATCGCGCAGATCACAGGATGCTCGGGCTGGAACGTCTGCAGCAGCGCCTGCCCCGGCTTATCGGCCCGCCCCGCGCGACCCGCGACTTGCCGCATCAGCTGAAATGTCCGCTCGGCAGCGCGCAGGTCGGACCCGTGCAGGCTGAGATCGGCATCGATCACGCCGACCAGCGTCAGCTTGGGAAAGTTGTGCCCCTTGGCCACCAATTGCGTGCCGATGACGATATCCGCGTCGCCCTCGGCAATTTCCTCGATCTTGGCTTTCAGCGCCCGGGTCGAGCCGAACAGGTCAGAGCTGAGCATCGCAATCTTGGCCTCGGGAAAGGTCGCCTCGGCCTCTTCCGCCAACCGTTCGATCCCGGGCCCGACGGGGGCCAGCTTGCCCTCGACCTTGCACGAGGGGCAGGCCTCGGGCATCGGCTTGGTCTCGCCGCATTGGTGGCACATCAGGCGTTTGAGAAACCGGTGCTCGACCATCCGCGCATCGCAATGATCGCAGGCGATCTGTTCGCCGCAGGCCCGGCACAGCGTCACCGGCGCATAGCCGCGGCGGTTGATGAACAGCAGCGATTGTTCCCCGCGTTCGATCCGCTGCCGCACCGCCTGACGCAAAGACGGAGAGATCCACGTCCCCGGCTGCATCTGCTCGGCGCGCATGTCGATGGGCTTCATCTCGGGCAGCACCGCCGCGCCGAACCGGGCCGTCAGATCGAGCCGCTCATACTTGCCCGCCTCGGCATTGGCCCAGCTTTCCAGCGAGGGCGTTGCGCTGGCCAACACCACCCGCGCGCCGCAGATCGCGGAACGCAACACGGCCATGTCACGGGCGCTGTAATGCACGCCATCTTCTTGCTTGTATGAGCTGTCGTGTTCCTCATCGACCACCACAAGCCCCAGATGACGGAACGGCAGGAACAGCGCCGACCGAGCCCCAACGACCAGTTGCGCATCCCCCTGGCCGACCATACGCCAAACCCGGCGGCGCTCGGTCATGGTCGCGCCCGAGTGCCATTCCGCCGGGCGCGCACCGAACCGCGCCTCGACCCGCGTCAGGAACTCGGCCGTCAGCGCAATCTCGGGCAGCAGAACCAGCGCCTGCCGCCCCATGCGCAGGGCTTCTGCTACGGCTTCCAGATAGACCTCGGTTTTGCCCGAGCCCGTCACGCCTTTCAACAGCGTCGTGCCATAGTCGCCCGTCCGCTGCCCGGCCTGTAGCCGCGCAACCGCAGCCGCCTGATCTTCGGTTAGCGCTTTCCCCGGCAGATCGGGGTCCAGACGCGGATAGGGCAAATCGCGCGGGCTGTCCTCTTCCCGCACCGCGCCTTGTTTGACCAAGCCTTTGACCACCGAGGACGTCACCCCGGCCTGCTCGGCCAGTTCTTTCAGCGTGAAAGCCAACCCGCCATAGTCACGCAAGACCTCCAGCACCCGCGTCCGCGCATCGGTCATGCGATCCGGCTGAGCCTCACCCAACCGGTAAACCTTGCGCATCGACGGCGGGTCACCCAGCCCCGGCGCGCGGGTCGCCAAACGCAGCATCGCAGGCATCGGCGTCAGCGTGTAGTCGGCCACCTTGCCCAGAAACACCCGCATCTCTTCCCGCATCGGCGCGACCTCAAGCACCCGGATCACCGACCGTGCCTTGGCTAGATCGAAACCACCCTGCCCCGGCCCCCAGACCACACCCAGAACCTTGCGCGGGCCCAGCGGCACCTCAACAAACGCACCCAGAAAACACCCGCCTTCGGGCGCTTTGTAATCCAGCGTCCGGTCCAGAGGCTGAGTGGTCAGAACAGCCACCAGCTCACCCTGATCGAAATACTCCTGCGCGCTCACCGCATCTCCTAACTGGGGGTTTCAGCATCGGTGTTATTGGGGTAAAGGCATCCGCGACCAAGGCCAACCCATCAAAGGACTGCCCTCATGAAATTCTTCGTAGACACAGCCGAGATCGACGCCATCGCCGAACTGAACGATCTGGGCATGGTGGACGGCGTCACCACCAACCCCTCGCTGATCCTGAAATCAGGCCGCGACATTCTGGAAGTCACCAAGGAAATCTGCGATCTGGTCGACGGCCCCGTATCCGCCGAGGTTGTCGCGACCGAAGCCGACGACATGATCGCCGAAGGCCGCAAGCTGGCCAAGATCGCACCGAACATCGCCGTGAAGGTGCCGCTGACATGGGCCGGCCTGAAAACCTGCAAAACACTCAGCGACGAAGGCCAGATGGTCAACGTGACCCTGTGCTTCTCGACCAATCAGGCGATTCTGGCCGCCAAGGCGGGCGCGACCTTCATCTCGCCCTTCATCGGCCGTCTGGACGATATCAACCTCGACGGCATGGACCTGATCGCCGATATCCGTCAGGTCTATGACAATTACGGGTTCGAGACCGAAATCCTCGCCGCCTCGATCCGCACCGTGAACCACGTGACCGACAGCGCCCGCATCGGCGCTGACGTGATCACCGCACCTCCGGGCGTCATCAAGAAGCTTGCCGATCACCCGCTGACCGACAAAGGTCTGGAAACCTTCCTCGCTGACTGGGCCAAAACCGGTCAGAAAATCCTCTGATCCCTGACGCTGCCGCGCGGTGCCGACAGGCACCGCGCCCGGCCCAACGGGCAAAGTTGATCTTTGATCAACGCACGACCAGCGGGAGCGCCCTGCCACATCACGGGCGAAATTCGCCTTTCACGTGCATTTTTCCCAAGGCAAATCGGTCAACCCGTGGTATAAGCCCGCAAAACAAAAAACGACCGGACGGGACATGAGCAGCGACCCCAAGCTAAAAGACAACCTGCGCGCCGCGATTCTGGCCGAGCCAGACGCCGTGCTGGATGACAAGGACCTGATGCAGGCCCTTGTGGCCGCCAACGAACAGGCCCGCGGCGACAACGTGATCGACCTGCGCGGCATCGCCATGCAGCGGCTGGAACAACGGCTGGACCGGCTGGAAGACACCCACCGCTCGGTCATCGCGGCTGCCTATGAAAACCTCGCAGGCACCAATCAGGTGCACCGCGCCATTCTGCGCCTGCTGGAACCCACCGTGTTCGAGGACTTCCTGCGCGCCCTCGGCAATGACGTGGCCGAGATTCTGCGCGTCGATCACATCACGCTGGTGCTTGAAACGACCGTGGTTCAGGATGACCCCGCCGTCAGCCAGTTGGGCGGCGTTCTAACCGTTGTCGAGCCCGGTTTCATCGACAACTACCTCAGCACCAACCGCAGCGGTTCCGCGCGCGAGGTCACCCTGCGCGAAATCAACCGCACCGACCCTCAGGTCTATGGCACGCAAGCCGGTGACCTGCGGTCCGAAGCCTGCCTCAAGCTGGACCTCGGCGCGGGCCGCCTGCCCGGCATGATCGTCATGGGGGCCCGCGATCCGCGACATTTCACCCCGCAGCTGGGCACCGACCTTCTGGCCTTCTTCGCGGGCGTCTTCGAACGGTCGATGCGCCACTGGCTGTCGTGAGCCTGATCTCTCCGGCCTGTCGCGACGCACTACAGCACTGGCTGGACAGTCTGAGAGCACTCGCGGGCCGGTCTGAGAACACCCTGAACGCTTATCGCAGCGACGTGACCGAGTTCCTGTCGTTCATGACCCTGCACCACAGCGAACGGCAGGGGCTGGCCGCGCTGGAACGTATCACCATTTCGGACATGCGCGCGTGGATGGCCGATCAACGCAATTCGGACGTGGGCGCGCGGTCGCTGGCCCGCAAGCTCTCGGCGGTCAAGACCTTCTACCGCTGGCTCGCCGAGCGCGAAGGGTTCGAACCCACCGCCGTCCTATCCACTCGCGCGCCCAAGTTCACCAAGAAACTCCCCCGCCCGCTGGCCGAAGACGCCGCCCGCGCCATGATCGACACGGTCGAGATGCAATCAGCCTCAGACTGGATCGCCGCCCGGGACGTGGCCGTCGTGACGCTGCTCTATGGCTGCGGCCTCCGCATCTCCGAGGCGCTGTCGCTCACCGGTAACGACGCACCCCTGCCCGCCTCTCTGCGTATCGTGGGCAAGGGCGGCAAAGAACGGGTCGTCCCTGTGCTGCCCGCCGCCCGTCTGGCGGTGGATCGTTATGTGAAACTCTGCCCCCACCCACAATCGCCCAACGCCGCGCTGTTTCGGGGCGCGCGCGGCGGTGCGCTGAACCCCGGCATCATCCAAGGCGTTGTCGCCAAGGCCCGCATGCAGCTTGGCCTGCCCGCGACCGCAACGCCGCACGCCATGCGCCACAGCTTTGCCACCCATCTGCTGTCCGCCGGAGGCGATCTGCGCGCCATTCAAGAGCTGCTGGGCCACGCGTCGCTGTCCACCACACAAGCCTACACCGCCGTCGATACCGCCCGGTTGATGGAGGTTTACAACCGCGCCCACCCAAAGGCCTGAGGCAAATGCGCTGTTCCCGCTTTTTGCTTTGCATCTGGGGCGCGCTTGGGCCATGACACGCCCATGACACTCCGGTTCAAAGCTCTTTCCGTTCATCTCTTCACCGCCACGGGCGCTGTCTTTGCGATGCTGGCCATGCTGGCCGCCGTCGAGGGAAAGTGGAGCCTGATGTATCTCTGGCTGGTCGTCTCATTCGTGGTCGACGGCATCGACGGGCCACTGGCGCGGCATTATCACGTCAAGCACAACGCCCCCGAGTTCGATGGCGTGCTGCTGGACCTGATCATCGACTATCTGACCTATGTGTTCATTCCCGCCTTCGCCCTGTTCAAATCGGGCCTGATGGACGGCTGGACCGGCTGGTTCGCCATCATCGTCATCACCTTTGCCAGCGCCATGTATTTCGCAGATACGCGGATGAAAACAAAGGACAATTCATTCTCGGGCTTCCCCGGCTGCTGGAATATGTTCGTGATCGTGATCTTCGCGCTCGAGCCCAATTTCTGGGTCATCCTGCTGCTGGTCACGTTGCTGTCGCTGGCGATGTTCCTGCCGCTCAGATTCATCCACCCGGTTCGCACCGAACGCTGGCGCACATTGTCGCTGCCGGTGGCCTTCGCCTGGACGTTCTTCGCCGGATGGGCCGCCTGGGTGGATTTCCACCCCGAAAGCTGGGCCCATTGGGGGCTGGTCGTCACCAGCCTCTATCTGGTCTCCGCCGGTATCGCGCAGCAGATGATCCCACCGCGCCGGGCCTAAAGAACTTCTTCGACCTCGAACTCGGTCCCGTTATGGGTGAAGACATCCCCCTCCTGCAGACCGGCCATCGCCAGATAGATGGGGCTTTGGGTTGAAATGCCCATATAGGTCTCACCGTCCACCTCAAACCGCGAGGTCGAGACACATACCACAAAGCGGCGATTGTTGAATCTGATCACTGCACCGGGCTGCACGGTGTCGGTCAGGCCGAAATCGGTGTTCTCGATCACATCTATTTTGGCGTGATGCGCCTGCACGGGCGCGTCGAACGCTGCTGCCAGATCGGCATTTTCGCGCGACGCAGCGATATCGTCCTTGTCATGCCCTTCCCGGTCATCCAGCTGAGAATCCCTCAGGAACGCATCGTAGTGCGCCTGGGCGGTGGCCAGTTCCTGTTCTTCCAAAGACATCAGACGATCAATGATAGTTTTCTTGCGGGCGGCGGAGGCGGTCTGACCGGTCATGCAATCTGGTCCTTCAAATTCTGTATTTTGTATAGGTTGGGGCTGCGCCCGGCCGATTGCAACAGCTATTTGCAGATCAGATCAACAGGCCAGCGGCTCCTTCATGGCGCAGCAAGGCCACTTTCGTTTCGACCCCGCCCTCGCCAGAGAACCCGCCAAGGCCCGTGGCAGACAACACCCGATGGCACGGAATGATCACAGGGATCGGATTTGCACCGCAGGCTTGCCCGACCGGCTGCGCGGGCTGACCCAACTGCTTCGCGATATCCCCATAAGTCAACGTGTCGCCAAAGGGGATGGCGAACATGATATCGCAGACCTGTTGCTGAAACGCCGACCCCGCAACGCGATATGGCAGATCGAACCGCTGCAGCCGCCCCGCGTCATAGGCCGCCACCTGTGCCGCCGCCTCGCGCAACAAAGCCGTCGCACGCCCCTCATCCCGACCATTCCAGACCAGACGGGTAATGGCACCCTCATGTTCCTCGAGGCCAAGACGTCCGAACTGCGTATCCACCGCGATCATAGGCATGGAAGTAAGGTGGCAGATGCTTCACAGCCCCTGCAACCCGAATCCTGACGATCCGTCCTTCATCTGGCCAAAAAATATCCCGGAGCGCGAGGCAGAGCCTCGCAAAAAGCCCTGCCACACGCGCTCCGATGCCAGATCAGCTCAACGCTTCATCACAGCGCCCGCACACAGCATCATGCGCGTGGCGCCCAACATCCGGCAGGATTTTCCAGCAGCGTTGACATTTCGCACCTTCGGCTTTCTCGAAAACCACACCGATCCCCTCAATCTCGGGCACGCGGAACGCTTCGGCCGGAGCCGGATCACCGGTGACCGTTAGACCTGACGTGATGCACAGATCATCCACGTCAAACGTTGCGAGCAGGTCACGGGTTTCCGCATCTTCAACATAAACGATGGGTGCGGCCTCCAGGCTGGAGCCGATGACCTTGTCCTGCCGCTGCAGCTCCAGCGCAGCCGTCACGGCACGGCGGACGCGCCGGACCTTGGCCATATTCGCTTCCAGATCGACATCCCGCCAATCGGCGGGCGTCTCAGGGAAGTCCACCAGATGCACCGAACTGTCATCGCCGGGGAACCGCTCAAGCCAGACCTCTTCCATGGTGAAGACCAAAACCGGAGCCAGCCATGTGGTCAGGCGGTGGAACAGGATATCCAACACGGTACGCGCCGCGCGACGGCGCAGGCTATCACCATCGCAATAGAGCGCATCCTTGCGGACGTCGAAGTAGAACGACGACAGATCGACCGTGGCAAAAGTGAACACGGCGCTGAACACGCCTTGGAAATCGAACGAGGCATAGCCTTTGCGCACCTGTTCATCCAATTCGGCCAGACGGCTGAGGACCCAACGTTCCAGACGCGGCATATCCTCGGGCGCAACCCGGTCTTCCTCGGTGAAGTCGGCCAGCGAGCCCAGCATGAACCGCATAGTGTTACGCAGACGGCGATAGCTGTCAGCGGTGCCCTTCAGGATTTCAGGCCCGATCCGCTGGTCGGCGGTATAGTCGGTCTGAGCCACCCAAAGGCGCAGAATATCGGCGCCGTATTGCTTGACGACCTCTTCCGGCACGATGGTGTTGCCCAGCGATTTGGACATCTTGTTGCCCTTGGCATCCAGCGTAAAGCCATGGGTCACTACGTTCCGATAGGGTGCCCGCCCCTTGGTGCCACAGGCCTGCAGCATGGACGAATGGAACCACCCGCGATGCTGGTCGGTGCCCTCCATGTAGACATCGGCGATCCCGTCCTCAGTCCCGTCCTCACGGTCCCGCAGAACAAAAGCGTGCGTCGAACCGGAGTCGAACCACACATCCAGCACGTCGAACACCTGGTCGTAGTCATCGGGGTTAACGATACCGTCGAGGATTTTCTCTTTGAACCCGTCGGCGTACCAGATATCCGCGCCGTCTTTCTCGAACGCGGCCTTGATGCGCGCGTTCAGTTCCTCATTGCGCAGCAGGTAATCCGCGTCGGTGGGCAGAGCACCTTTCTTGGTGAAACACGTCAGCGGCACACCCCATGCACGCTGGCGGGACAGAACCCAATCCGGGCGTGCTTCGATCATCGAATACAGGCGGTTGCGGCCCGTCTGCGGCGTCCATGTCACCAGCTCATCGATTGAGCGCAGGGCACGTTCGCGGATGGTATCCCCCATCTCGCCCATGCCATCGTCCAGCTTGCGGTCCACGGATGCAAACCATTGCGGCGTGTTACGATAGATGATCGGCGCCTTGGATCGCCACGAATGCGGATAGCTGTGCTTGATCTTGCCCCGCGCCAGCAGCCCGCCGACCTCGGCCAGCTTGTCGATGACCGCCTTGTTTGCGTCGCCCTCGCCACCCTTCCGAGACAGGATGTACTTGCCGCCAAAGAAAGGCAGATCGGCGCGGAACGAGCCATCGTCCATCACGTTATAAGTGATGACCTGCTCCAACATGCCCAGATCGCGATAAAGTTCGAATTCCTCCATCCCGTGCGAGGGCGCACAGTGAACGAAGCCGGTGCCTTCGGTATCGGTCACAAAGTCAGCCGCGCGGAAATCACGGATATCGTCCCATTCACCATTGCCACCTTCGGCACCGGCCAGCGGGTGGGTCAACTGGATCTTAGCCAGATCCTCCTGCGTGACATCGCACAGGCGTCGATACATGGAATCATCCAGCCGCGCCCGCGCAAACACATCCGCCGCGCGATCATCGGCCAGCAGATAACGCTCGCCAATCCGAGCCCAGCATTCCTCGGGGCGGCCTGTTACCTCATAGAGGCCATAGGAAATGTCTTCGCCATAGACCACCGCTTTGTTCGACGGCATGGTCCACGGCGTGGTTGTCCAGATCACCACGTAAGCGTTGTCCAGTGTCACATCACCAGTGTTAACCACCTTGAACTTCACCCAGATGGTAAAGCTTTCCTTGTCGTGATACTCGACCTCGGCCTCGGCCAGAGCCGTCTTCTCGATGGGCGACCACATCACGGGCTTGGAGCCCTGATACAAAGTCCCGTTCATCAGGAACTTCATGAACTCGTCGGCAATCACCGCCTCAGCGTGATAGTCCATGGTGATATAGGGATCGGGCCAGTTGCCGGTGATGCCTAGACGCTTGAATTCCTCGCGCTGGATGTCGATCCAGCCCTCGGCAAACTTGCGGCATTCCTGACGGAAGTCGACGATGTTCACCTCGTCCTTGTTCTTGCCCTTCTTGCGGTACTGTTCCTCGATCTTCCATTCGATCGGCAGACCGTGGCAGTCCCAGCCGGGCACATAGCGTGCGTCATGGCCCATCATCTGGTGGGAGCGTACGATCATGTCCTTGATCGTCTTGTTCAGCGCGTGGCCGATATGCAGGTGGCCGTTCGCATACGGGGGGCCGTCATGCAGGGTAAACGGCGTCCGGCCCTCTTTCTCGCGCAGGCGGTCATAGACGCCGATCTTTTCCCAGCGCTCCAGCCATGCAGGTTCGCGCTTGGGCAGGCCCGCGCGCATGGGGAAATCGGTTTTGGGCAGGTTCAGAGTGTCTTTGTAGTCAGGTGTCTCGGCGCACATTGGGGGCGTCCTCAGGATGGTCTTGTCGTCATGTGGATCGAAGCGGTCAGTGCGATATCTCAAGCACCTTTGCCCGGCGTCTCGTGGTATCAGAGCGCCGGGGATATAATTCGAATAATGATGGCCAAACGGTCATGCATGGCCGCGCTTATAAGACGGCCACGCCTAATGGTCCAGAGGTTCCGACCCTTGCGGCAAATGGCGCAGCTTGGCCCAGCGGTTGAGCCACGCCAGGCCCGCCAATGCCAGCCCCAAGGCCAACAGCGAGAATACCCGGATCAGCCCGCCCAGACCCGCAATGTCGATCAGAAACACCTTGGCCACCGCCAGCCCGATCACCGCTAGTCCGACCTTGCGCATCAGATCGGACCGACGCGCTAGCGACTGGTAGAACAGCACGGCCCCGATGACCAAAAGGGTAAGGGTATATGTGTAAAGCTCGGGTTGGGTGACGCCGTTGCCTTCGAACATCCCGCCCGCGCCCTGCCAGACATGCCGGATCGCCAGACCCAGCCAGACAGCGGCCAGCGCTGCGGCGGCTGCATAACTGATCCGCCGCAGCAAGACCGGCATCGCACCGATGCGCCAGGCCGAGAATCCGATGGCCAATGCAGGCAGAAGATAGGCCACCGCAAGCGTGTTCACGACCGGCGGCCCCAGTACCGGGTCGGTGAGCGGATTGATCAGCGGGTTGGCCTCGGACAGGGCCTGCGCCAGCCGGGCAATACCGTGTGCCGCGAAGAAGCCGGCCAGCAGATAGCGCGCATAGTTCAGCTTGCCGCCGAGTTCAAACCGCTGAACCTGCGCATAGGCCAGCAGCAGCCAGATGACCGCCAAAAGGCCCAGACCCCAATGGCTGTCCCTGGCCCCGCCTTCGCCGAACCCTTCAAGCCACCGCAGCAACAGCAACGACAGCAGGATGCCCGCCGTCGCCCACGCAGCACTTTCCAAGAGCAGCGTGGCGATGGGGCGAGTCAGCGGTTTCAGAAGCATCCAGCCCGCGACGAATCCAATCACGGCAGCGGCATAGACCAGCACCATCTCGGCCAGAGGCGCGTCATTGGCCCAGTCCAAGCCCGGATCCAGAACCAGCCGAACGGTTACGGTGAACACTCCGGCCCAAATGAACCAGCTCATCGGTGGCAGATCAAAGCGCCGATCCAGCGCGGCGGCCACGACGATCATCACAGTCAAAGCCACGGTCAGGGCCGCCGAACTGAGCACGATGATGCAAGCAAAGCTGAGACATGCCAGCGCCGACAGAGTGGCGAGCGAGGGCCGCATCCGGTCGTCGCCATCCACTCGCGCAAACCGTTCAGCCAGAACCACCATCATCGCCCCAAGTGCCACAGCATGCAGCGCCCAAGGGTAGGCCCCGATCACCTCTGCCGGGCGCCAGCCGACCTCAAGCGCGATGGCCATCAGCGGCGCGAACAGGGCCGAGGCACCGGCCCAGACCACGCCATAGCGCCCGCCTTGAAACGCGCGCCACGCAGCAAGCAGCGAGATCAGTGCGCCCAGCGCCACCAGCATCGTGACGATCATGGGGAAATCCGCCTCGGCCGTTTCAGCGTAGGTGTCTGCGAAGGCGCGCACCGCCGCGCCATAGTCCAACCCGTGCACCAGTACGAACCAGATCAGGCCCAGCGCAGGCATCACCGCCACATCCTGCAGCGCCTGCGCGTCCTTCGCCCAGATGATAAGCGCCAGCGTCAGCCCGGCCAGCAGCGCAACGCCCAGCCAAAACTCGCTTGTCGAATCCGCCCAGTGAATCGACAGGATCACCGAACTGGCCGCAACGGCTGCAAAGGCCAGCCGGGTCGGAAACTCGGGCCACGGATCGCCTTTCTTCCGGCGGATCATTTGCGTGATCATCGGGCCGGAATGATCGGGCCAGATACGCCGCACCGGGATCGCGATGGCGATCAGCGCGAAGGCCGTGATGCAGGTCAGATACGCGGGCTCGGTCAGCGGCGAGGACAGCACCAGCAGAAACGCTGCGCTGTAAGCTCCGACAAGAGCCAAGACGGAAATCCACGCCCAGCGCCGAACCGTGTCGATGCCCAGCCCCAGTACCGCGATCACGAAGAAATAGCCGTAAAGCCACGTCGGATCGTCCGAGGACCCACCCACGACGAACGGAGCAGCGAAGGCTCCTATCAGGCCCACCGCCGCCAAAAGCGGGCCGTGGAACCAGCCCAGAACCAGTCCAAACAGGGCCACCAGAGCCATGCCGATCAGAGCCGCCTCAGGGCCGATCAGGCCGTATAGCTGCCGCGCTGCCAGAATGGCCCCGAACAGGGTCACCAGCCCCGCCCCCGAGAAGACCGAGGGTAAATAGGCCGTGGCCGCGTCTTCGTCATCGCCAAACCGGCGGCGCACGATTTCTCCGGCAACGATCAGCGCCGCACCAAATCCCAGCGCCGCAAGCACCCGAGCGGTCGGCGGCAGCAAGCCGTTTTCGACCCCGTATTGCACCAGAAAAATCCCCGCCAGAGCCAGCGACAGCGCAGAGACCGCATAAAACCAGTTTTCGCGCAGCCACGCGGCCAGCGCGGCGAACCGATCCTCGCGCACGACGATGGCGGCGGGGGGATCGGCCGCGGGTTCGGACAAAGGATCGTCTTTCGGCTCGTCATCCACGGGCGTTGACGGTTTGGTCCACGGCGCCGGGCGACGCTCGGGAACAGTCGGGGCGGCTGGCGGAGAAACCTCGGCCGGGGTCTCGGACGATTGTCCCGCCAGCTGACGCTCAAGCTGTTCAACCCGCTTGCGCAGCCGGGACTGGCCGATCAGCAACACAACGATCGAGACGGGAATGGCCAGCACAATGAGGCCGACGAGGACAAGCAAGGATTCCAACCGAAACCTCCGGACAGTGATGGGTTGAAAATACGCCCCTCAAGCGCAGGTTAACAGTCTGGAAATCCAGATGGATATCGTGTGTTGCCGGGATCGTTCTCAATGGGGTTTGGGACGGTTCATCAGGGATGGAATAGAGACCCGACCCAATAGGCGATGGCCGCCGCGGCACCTCCGATCAGCAGGGTTTCTCCGCCCGAGCGCCACCACGGCGCCAGAGACCAGCGGCTTTTCATCGCGCCGATGGCGAAGAACACACCTGCGGTCATCCAGGCCGACAGGGTGAACGCATTCTCCATCGACAACAGGAACGGCAGCAACGGGATCATTCCGGCAACCAGAAAGGCAAAAAACGTCGCTAGCGCAGCCTTCAACGGGTGCGGATCGACGCTGCCCAACCCGTATTCGCCCTCGATCATCAGGTCGATCCAGTTGTCGTGGTTCGAGGTGATCTCATCCGTCGCCTCGTCCAGAACGTTGCCCGACAGGCCCTTTTGGGCAAGGATTTCGCGCACTTCGTCGCGCTCACCGTCCGGATACAGGCGAATATGCCTCTCTTCGATGGCGCGGATACGGTGGATGTTGTCCAGTTCAGCCTTAGTGCCGGAATAATTGCCAGCCGCCATCGAAAACCCGTCGGCCAGCACATTGGCCAGCCCCAGCGCCACGATGATGAAGGGAGACAGACCTGCCCCGGCCACCCCGGCGACGATCGCGAAGGTCGTGACCGAGCCGTCGATGCCGCCATAGACCACATCGCGCAGAACACCGCGCCCTGGCGGGGCATTGATCCGGGCGGATATCTCCTGCTGGCTGTGGCCGTGATCGGTCATGGCTGGCTCCGTCCTGTTTATGCAGGACCGCTCCAGCGCGGGCTTTGCGCCAGATCAAGTCTTGGAAAACAGCCCGCTGAGCGCGCGTTTGATCATGCCCCGGGTCGAGGGTTTGTGGCGTTTCGAAAACGGCAGGGGTCGGCAGACCTCCATCGCGGCAACACCGACCCGGGCAGTGAGCGCGCCATTCACCAGCCCCTCGCCAAAGCGGCGCGACAGTTTGCTAAGGACCGAGCCGCCCAGAATGGGTTCCAGCAGATCGTCCCCGACAGCCACAGCTCCGGTGGCGACCAGATGCACGAACACAGCCCGGGTCAGTCGCCAACTGCCCAGAAAACCCGCGCGTCCGCCGTAGATTTCCGCAATGCGCCGGATCATCCGCAGCGAGCTTGCCAGCGCCGTCGCGACATCCGCCAGCGCCAGCGGGACCAGAGCCGTCACCGTCGCGACCTGCCGGGCTGCTGCCTCGACCTCGCGGCTGGCGGCAGCGTCCAGCGGGGCCAGAAGTTCGTCTTCTGCCAGAGTAAGAAGCGTCGAGGCGTCGAATTGTTCGCCCATCCGTTCTTTTAGGCGGTCGCGGCCCCAGCGGGTTTCATCGCGCCCCTGATAGAAGGTGATCAGGCGGTTTGTAACGGTGCGGGCCTGTGACAGGTCCTCATCCGCCAAAGCCGCGTCAGCGGCACGGCGCAAGCCGTCGACACGGGACAGACGGCTGATCGCGGCCAGTTCGCGCAGCGCAATGATCAGCACGACCAGCAACAGCGCGGCGATCAGACCGGTGACAATCCATCCCAGAATGGGTGCACGCTCTAGCAGAGATATCGCGAAATCCCACGCCGCAACCGAGACCACCGCCCCCACAACTGCCAGCGCCAACCCCCAGAACCAGCGCGACAGAGCCGAGGGTTTGCGGGCCGCGAACCGAACCGCCGCCTGCATCGCCTGCCCTTGCGGCGGTGCAATGTCGGGCACGGGCGGCGCGGTCGACACGTCGGCTGCGGGCGCGTCGTTTTCCAGATCAATCAGCACGGGGCCTTTAGCCATCGACCGCCTCCTCGCGTGTCCAGACATATTTGATATCCGGCAGGTTTTCGTCATTCCCGGACCCGTCGCCGCGCGCGACCTCGACAAAGCCGTTGCGTTCATAGAACCGGCAGGCGGGGTGATTGGCCTGAAACGCAAACAGGCTCAGCTCGGACCGCCGCCCTTTGGCATGATCCAGCAAATGCCGCCCGATCCCCTGCCCGCGCGCCGGGGCAGCCAGATAGAGCGAGTGCACCTCGTCCCCGTTCAGCGCCAGAAATCCGGCCACCTGACCCTGCATCTCGGCAACCGTCACCCAGCCGAGATCGATCATCCGGCCACAAAACGCGATGGTTTCAGCCTGGGTGTGCAATTCCGGCATCCAGTCGTTCTCGCGCGCAAACCCATGCAGAATAGCGCCCGTGGTTCCGGCATCGGTGCTGCGTGCAGGGCGAAGGATCACTGTCACAGCCGGTCCCCGATCAGAAACTGCGCGGCCCGATCCAGCCGAATATGCGGAGGGCCGTCGCCGGGGTTCAGCGTCAGATGTGCCGGTGCGAACGCCATGTTACCATAATCCTCGCCCAGCCAACCGTCTGCCCCGTTGCGCGCAGGGCTCAGCAAATGGGCGGGGTCCTCTGGCAGCTCGCCGGGATAAAAGGCCGCCTGTTTGCCGCTGTCCAGCAAAGTGCCGCGCACGCAGGGCAAATCGACCCCGTTATGGCTGCGCATCTCTTCGGTGGAGGTTCGCAGCGAGGCCAGCGACAGGGCCGCCGTTTCTGCCCCCGCAAAGCTGGCCCGATCACGGGCGTCGCGGGTCAGCACCTCGATGATCGCGGTCAGGCGCGGGTGCTGCCGGTGGTGCAGGTGGTCGGCCTTGGTGGCGGCAAACAGGATACGCTCGACCCGTTTGCCCAGCAGCAGCCTGTTCAGCCACGCGTTGCGGCCCGGGCGGAAGGCCGACAGAATATCAACCATCGCACGGCGCATATCCTCGACCGCTTGCGGGCCTTTGTGGATCGCACCCAGCGCATCGACCAGAACGATTTGCCGGTCAATCCGGGCAAAGTGGTCGCGGAAGAAGGGTTTGACCACTTGGGATTTATAAGCCTCGTATCGCCGCTCCATCTCGCGGTGCAGCGAGCGGCGACGCGATGCCTCGGACAGGGCTAACGGCGCAAAGGTCAAGACGGGAGACCCCGCCAGATCGCCGGGCAGCAGGAACCGACCGGGGGTGCAGTCGTAGAACCCGGCCTCACGCGCGGCGTTCAGGTAGGCGGTGAAGCTGCGGGCGAGGGTCTGGGCCAGAGGTTCATCATGCGCGGTGGTTGGATCAGTCGACCGCGTCTGAGCCAGAAACGCCTCGGCCTCTGGACGCTTCGCAATATGTTCGAGCGTGTCCCGCGACCAATCGTCATAAGACTTGTCCAGCAAGGCCAGATCCAGCAGCCATTCACCGGGATAGTCCACGATATCCAGATGCAGCGTGCGCGGGCCCTGTAGCCCTGACAGCAAGCCCGCAGGCTGCACCTTGAAGGAAAGGCGCAGCTCGGACACGGCGCGCGTACTGTCCGGCCAGCGCGGTGTGGGGCCGGTCAGCGCCGACAGATGGGATTCAAAATCAAACCGGGGCACGGTGTCGTCGGGCTGCGGCTGCAGATAGCAGGCGGTGATCCGCCCCTCCTGCTGCGCCGCCAATCCGGTCATACGCCCCCGGTCCAGCAGGTTGGCGACCAGAGACGTGATGAACACGGTCTTGCCCGACCGCGCAAGTCCGGTGACGCCCAGCCGGATGACCGGCTCGAAGAACGTCTCGGACACGCGGTCGCCCACGGATTCGACCCCGCGCACCAGACTGTCTGCCAAGGATGAGATGACCAAGCTGTCGCCCCGCTTTTATCTTTTTTCCCAAGATAGGTAGCGGTCGCAAGACATGCCAGAGCTTTCGCCCCCCTCTTGCCCGCCCGTTCAAGGCGCGCTACCAGCGGCGCATGCCCAGATACGCGCTGAAAGTCGAATACCAAGGGGAACCGTTCGCCGGGTGGCAACGGCAGAAAGAGTTGCCCTCGGTTCAGGGCGCGATCGAGGCTGCGCTGTCGCGGATCGAACCCGGAGACCATACCATCGCCGCCGCCGGTCGCACCGATGCGGGCGTGCACGCGCTTGGGCAAGTGGCGCATTGCGATCTGGTCAAAGACTGGGACCCGTTCCGCCTGTCCGAGGCGTTGAACTATCACCTCAAGCCGCAGCCCGTTGCCATCGTGCAGGCCGCGCGGGTCGATGACGATTGGCACGCCCGCTTTTCCGCGTTGGAGCGGCAGTATCTGTTTCGCATCCTGATGCGCCGCGCGCCTGCGACCCATGATCGGGGGCAGGTCTGGCAGATCAATCATAGGCTCGATGTCGCGGCGATGCAGGCCGGGGCCGATATGCTGATCGGGCGGCATGATTTCACCACTTTCCGGTCGTCCATCTGTCAGGCCGCCAGCCCGGTCAAAACGCTGGATGAGCTGCGGGTGGAACAGGTTCAGGGCTTCTCGGGCCCCGAGATCCATTTCCACGTTCGCGCCCGGTCGTTCCTGCACAATCAGGTGCGCAGCTTTGTCGGCACGTTAGAACGCGTCGGTGCCGGGGCATGGACGCCAGAGGATGTGCGAGACGCGCTTGAGGCGGCCAACCGCGCGGCCTGCGGGCCGGTCTGCCCGCCGCAGGGGCTCTATCTGGCGCGGGTCGGGTATCCTGAACCGGTGTTTGGCTAAAGTCACACCGCCCGCAGCAACAGGCCGCTTGCGATCACCGCAATGATGAGGCCGGCGACAAGTTCGATGGTCGGGGCCAGTACCGAGGCAAAGCGCGTGGCCGAAGCCGAGGCCAACAATCCACCGCGCAGGCCAAAGGACGTCCAACCGACCAGTGTTGTCACGGTTGCCGTGCCCAGCGCCATGGCGAAGGCTCCGGCGATGCCGACCATGGCGATGCCCATCTGCCAAGTCAGGATCAGGACGAACAACGCCCCGGTGCAGGGGCGTGCGGCGATGCCTGCGATCAGGATCAGCGCCTCGCGCAGACTGCCCACCTGAGCGGCCTCTTCGGCGGTCGGGCCGTGCCGGTGGCCACAATTCGCGCAGGTTCCGTGGTCATGATCATGGTGGTGATGTGTATGCGACGTCTGGCCTTTGTGACGCCGCGCGAAGCTGCGCAGCGCGCGAAAGATCAGCCAAAGGCCGATGGCCGCAATCGCACCATAGCTGATCGGGGCCATGACCTGTTCGGTCGTGCCCACCAACGCCTCGCGCGACATCTGGAACACCAGAACCCCCGCATAGACCAGCACAACCGCAGTCACGGCCTGCCCGAGGCTGGACAGGACGCTGATCGCAGACAAGCGCCAGAACGCGACGCGGCGGCCCAGACCGTAGCCGCCGATCAGAACCTTGCCATGGCCGGGGCCGATGGCGTGGAAGAACCCATAGGCGAAACAGACGGTCAGCAGGGTCGCGATGGCCTCGGGCTGTTGGGCGCGGGCGGCGCGCAGGGACCGGGCGATCTGGTTTTGGAATTCTCGTTGCTCGCCGGCCGCCCATGCGGCCAGATGGTCAAACCCGCCGCTGCCCCAGAACCACAGCAGCAAACCACAGGCAATGGCGACGGGAACGATCAGGTACCGGGACATGAAAGCCTGATCTCGGTTGCAAATTTCTCACCAACCAGAGGGATATCGTTTTCCTCAAGGTCATAATCCGCGTCCAGCGTCCGCAGAAAGGCCTGCATCTGCGCCAGTTCTGCGTCAATATCCGGATCGCTCCGTTCGATCTGACAGACAGCGGGCCCCGAAACGGTCACGGGGCGGGTCACCTCATAGGCGGTGTAAAAGCTTTCATCAAAGGCTTTGACCGACAGGGCGTTGGCCGGGATCGGTGCGCCCTCGACCGCGCGCAGATGGGTGGTCACGATGCGCGCGTCCTCGGTCGTGGCCTGTGGCTCCAACGGGCCAGAGAGGGGGACCACCGTATCGCCCATGCGAATGACCAGATCGCCGTTATACCCTTCGACCCATTGGGCATCGAAGCCGCTTAGAAACTGTTTCTCGGAGGCGGTCAGAACACCGTCGCCGTCCTGATCCAGACGCATGTCCTCCAGAACCAGCAGCGAGTAGAACTCGTCATACGCCCAGGTCACACGGACATGGGTCAGGTTGCCTGCATCGTCGACAATGAACTCCAACCCGGTGTCGATGAAGACATGCGGGTGGGTCAGAGCCGGAAGCGGCAGGCAGCAGGTAAGCAAAGGGGCAATCCAGCGCATGACGCGAAGATAGGATGCGCGGCGAGTATCGGCAATCCAATTGCACGCGAACGTGCAGAAACCTGCCGCTCTAGCCCGGCGGGAACAGAACCAGCGTCTGCAGCGCCGTTCCCACGGGTCCTTGCGTATCAAACAGCACCGACTGGGACATGCCGATCCCCGAGGGCTGCCAGTGCGAAATCGAATCCGAGGCAAGCCAGTCTGAGACCGGCTCACGGTGGATTTGCACCGTCAGATCAGTGTTCATGAACCCCATCTCTCGGGTCGGCGCATTCCACGAAATGCCATTGCCGCAATCCGCAAGCGGGCAGAGCGCCTGAATCGGCGATGGCTCCTCACCCTCCAGCAAGGGGGGTGTGCGCATCCAGACCGTCTTGGGACCAGCGCCCTGATTGCCCCCCGTGGGATATGCGATCTGCGAATGATGGGCAAAACCGGGCAGATCGTGCCTCATCTCGCCTATGGGAAACGGGCCGTCGACCACATCCTCAAATCGTGGCGCTGGCAGAGTGATATTGGGCACATCGCCAAGTTCCCTGCGCACCATATGCATCGTCGTGGCCGTGGCACACAGCGTATCGTCCAGATCATGCACCGAGACCCGCGTGGTGGCGAGCGTCTTGGTGTGGCGCGTGGTCTCGGCCGCGACGCGCAGCCCGGCCAAGGGCAGCGGGCGCAGCAGATCGACCGTCAGCCGGGTCAGCATCTTCTCGGGGCCGACCTCGGTTTCTGCCGCCCGCACGATCAGGCCGCTGACCGGCCCTGCATGGCAGTAATCGGCAGACCAAGGTCCGCGCGCGGGATCATTGCCGACAAATGCGCCTTGAGCGTTCTGATGGAAATAGGCCTGCCCCAATACGTCCGTTGTCATCGCGGTTCCGTCGCCTCAGACCTTTTCCTGCGTGTATTTCTTTAGCTCGGCCCGCGCGATTTGACGGCGGTGCACCGCATCCGGCCCATCCGCCAGCCGCAGGGTGCGCACATGAGTCCAGGCAATCGCCAGCGGGGTGTCCTGACTGATCCCCTGCGCGCCGAACATCTGCACCGCCTCGTCGATCACTTTCAGCGCCACCCGAGGGGCCACGGTCTTGATCTGACTGATCCACGGGGCCGCCGCCCGTGCATCGCCCTGATCCATGTACCACGCCGCCTTCAGGCACAGCAGGCGGGCCATTTCGATCTCCATCCTGCATTCGGCTATGATGTCGTAATTGGCCCCAAGCTGCGCCAGCTTCTTGCCAAACGCCTCGCGCTGCAGCGAACGCTTGCACATCTGCTCCAACGCAGCTTCGGCCTGTCCGATGGCGCGCATACAATGGTGGATGCGCCCCGGCCCCAAGCGACCCTGCGCAATCTCGAACCCCCGCCCTTCGCCCAGCAGCATGTTTTCCGCCGGAACCCTGACGTCGGTGAAACGGATGTGCATATGCCCATGAGGCGCGTCGTCATGGCCATAGACCTCCATCGGGCGCAGCACCTCGATCCCGGCCGTGTCCGCGGGCACCACGATCATCGACTGGCGCTGGTGCTTGGGCAGATCGTCTCCGCCCGTCTTGACCATCACGATATACACCTTGCAGCGCGGATCACCCGCCCCCGACGCCCACCATTTCTCGCCGCTCAGAACGTAGCCCTCCCCATCCCGCACGCACGACATGGAGATGTTCGTGGCATCGGACGAGGCCACATCCGGTTCGGTCATCAGATAGGCCGAGCGAATCTGACCTTCGAGCAGCGGCTTCAGCCATTGTTCTTTCATGGTGTCCGACCCGTAGCGTTCGAACACTTCCATGTTGCCGGTGTCAGGCGCCGAGCAGTTGAACACCTCGGCCCCCAACGGGGTCTTGCCCATCTCTTCGGCGAAATAGGCGTATTCGACGGTGCTGAGACCAAAGCCCTTGTCGCTGTCGGTCAGCCAGAAGTTCCACAGACCCGCCGCCTTGGCCTTGGCCTTGAGCCCCTCAAGGATTTCAGTCTGACGCGCGGTATATTGCCAGCGATCGCCTTTGTTGATCTCAGCCTGATATTCCGCCTCAAGCGGCATGACCTCATCGCGGATCATGTCGGCCACGCGCTGCAGCAGGGCGCGGTTCTCGTCGCGCAGTCCGAATGTCATGGTCATGAAAATTCCTCTCAGCAGCCCGGCGTCAACCTTTACCTTTGCGCAAAGGATGGCTTAGCTGCACGCGGGCTGTCCAGTTGCGTGACGGCACGTCACTTGGACAAAATGAACGTAGGAGCTGCGCATATGGCGTTGTTGGTGGATACGGGGCACTCGGGTTGGCTGACAAACGAGGACATAGCCAGCGAAATCCGAAAGCACGATCCTGCAGCCGATGTGCGCACGCCCGAGACCATTGGGGATGCTGGCCAGATCAAGATGGTCGCGGTGTCAACTCTTCGGTCCGACCTTCCGCAGCGGCTGCCCAATCTGCAACTGGTGCAAAAGCTTGGGGCCGGGGTCGAAACCATCGTCAGCCATCCGAACCTGCCGGATCATGTCCGCGTGGCCCGCCTGAAACCCGACGCCCCAGCGCAGGGTATTGCCGAGTGGTTTGTGGCCTACATCCTGCGCGCCCAGCGTCACATGCCGCAATACGAGGCCGCACAGGCCCGCGCCGAATGGGCCCCTCAGGCCCCTCTGTTCACCCCCGATACCGTGGTCGGCGTTCTGGGGCTGGGCCACATCGGCGGGCGCACCGCCCAGATGCTGCGCGCGGTGGGATTTCAGGTGATGGGTTGGAGCCGGTCCCCCAAACACTTCGACGGCGTCACCTGCCTGCACGGCGACGACGCGCTGCCCCAGATGCTGGGCCAATGCGACTATGTCTGCGCCATCCTGCCTTCAACCCCTGCAACGGTGAACCTGTTCGACGCGCCGATGCTGGCGGCGATGAAACCCGGCAGTCACCTGCTGAACGCCGGTCGCGGCGACCTGATTGACGAGACCGCGCTGATGACGGCGCTGGACCAGGGCTCACCCGCCCATGCCGTTCTGGACGTCACCCGGCAGGAACCGCTGCCCGCGGACAGCCCGCTCTGGCAACATCCGGGCGTCACGATCACACCGCATGTCTCGGGCTGGCATCTGGGCGATGCGCTATCCGACGTGGCCGAGAATTTCCGCAGGCTGCAATCCGGTACCACCCTGTTGCATGAGGTCGACCGGCAGCTCGGCTACTGATCCTCAGGGGGCCAGCAACCAGTTGCCATCGGCAGTCTTGCACCGGCGCGTCCGGATATCGCGGTTTTCGCCGGAACCCTCGGGTTGGACAACATGCTGCAGGATCACACAGTTGCCTTCTACACTTTGAATGCGAACTGTCCCGTTCGAGCCGGTGGCGTCATTGACCCATGCCCGCTGCTGCCCCACCGAAGGCGCACCCGCACTGAGCAACGCATTGGACGCGGCGTTCACCACTTCGAAATCGGCGGGGGTCAGCCCCATCTCGGCGATGATTCGTGAAATCGGCTTGGCCTGTAAGGCCCCGCTGACGCCGAGGGCCAGTACGGCGGCCATCGCAATAGAAATCCGGGCTTTCATGAGCGCCTCTCTGAACTGAAATACATTTGCTCTCAAGGATATACCTCTGCGCGACTGCGGCCAAGCCCCTGCCGTCCACCTTCAAAATATCCCGAACAAACCTATCGCAAGCCTGCCGCTAGGATGACGCCCGCATTCGGCGGATAGTGACGCAAGACGAACCAGAGGCATCCGATGACATATCCAACCTACTATGCGCCCAAAGGCGGGCATCCGGGGCAGGAACAGCTTCTGACCGACCGCGCCATGTTCACCGACGCCTATGCGGTGATCCCCAAAGGCACCATGCGCGACATCGTCACCAGCTTTCTGCCCTTCTGGGAGGGGACGCGCCTGTGGGTCCTGTCCCGCCCGCTCAGCGGATTTGCCGAGACCTTCTCACAGTACATCATGGAGGTTCAGCCCGGCGGCGGCAGCAACCAGCCCGAAACCGATCCGGGCGCGCAAGGCGTGATCTTCGTGGTGGACGGTGGCGTGCGCCTGACGCTGGGCGAAACAACCCACGATCTGGAAACCGGCGGCTATGCCTATATCCCGCCGGGCAGCGATTGGACGCTACACAACCGATCCGAGGCGGTTGCTCGCTTCCATTGGGTCCGCAAAGCCTATCAGGCAGTACCAGGCCTGCCCGCCCCCGATCCGATCATCACCAACGAGCGTGATATCGCCCCCATTGCGATGCCGGGAACCGAGGGGCGCTGGGCCACCACCCGCTTTGCCGACCCGCAAGACCTGCGCCACGACATGCATGTCAACATCGTAACCTTTGAGCCCGGCGGCGTGATCCCTTTCGCCGAAACCCATGTGATGGAGCATGGGCTTTATGTGCTTGAGGGCAAGGCCGTTTATCGTCTCAATCAGGACTGGGTCGAGGTCGAGGCCGGCGACTATATGTGGCTGCGCGCCTTCTGCCCGCAGGCCTGTTATGCCGGTGGTCCGGGGCGGTTTCGCTATCTGCTGTATAAAGATGTAAACCGTCATATGCCGCTTGCGCCACCTGTCCGCTGACCCAAGGCGCGGCCTGCTGTAGCGGAAAATTGCCCTGCAGGGGTTCCCAGAATCGCTGGAATCTGATGAAATCACATAAGATTTCAGCACTGGAGATAGTTCGATGTTACTGCGCGGAACGACGATTGCACTGGCAACCGCCCTTGGCCTTACGGCATTTAACGCGGCCCCGGTCGCAGCCAAGGAGGAAACCAAATCCGTCTCCGTCATGAGCCGCACCTGGGCGGTCACTCAGGTCTCGGATGCTCCTGTGGTCTACCGGGCGACGCGCGACAACAACAATCTGAACCCGTTCGGCCCTCCGCCCCGTTTGCGTACCATTCAGGCGATTGCCGCGATCCAGCAGGCGACCGGCTGCAAGGTGATCCGTTCCAGCATGTATCAGAACATCTCGGGCCAGTTTTTCTCGCAGGTCAGCTGCGGCTGAAAATTGGTACAATCCAATCATTGAGGTCGCATAACCGGCCTGCCATAGCTGGGCCATGAGAATTGCGATCAACGGATTCGGCCGTATTGGCCGCACGATTCTGCGTCAGGTCCTCAGCCTGCCGCAGCATTCGGACATCGAACTGGTGCTGATCAACGATATCGCGCCGCTCGAGACCTGCGCCTATCTGTTTCAATACGACAGCACCTTCGGCCCTTACCCCGGTTCCGTCGCTTGCGGGGATGCCGCGCTGGTCATTGATGAGCGTATCATCCCGATGTCGCACAGCACCGATCTGGCGCGGGTGGACCTGTCTGGCGTCGACGTCATGCTGGACTGCACCGGCATCGCGCGGACGTCGGATGTCGCCAGCCGCGGCCTGAGCGCGGGTGCTGGTAAGGTGTTGATCTCCGGCCCTTCTCCCGCGGCTGAGCTGACCGTGGTGCTGGGGGCAAACGAGGACCAGTTGGGCAATGCGCGGATCGTGTCCAATGCGTCATGCACCACCAATGGTCTGGCCCCGCTGGTCAAGCTGCTCGACACGATGGGCGGGCTGGTGTCAGCCCATATGACCACCATCCACTGCTATACCAACAGCCAGCCCATGATCGACGCCCCGCGCGGAGACCTCGCGCGTTCCCGCGCCGGGGCGCTGTCGATGGTGCCCACAACCTCCAGCGCCACACATCTGATTGATGTGGTCCTGCCCCACCTCGCGGGGCGCATCTCGGGCGCGGCGGTGCGGGTTCCGACGGCAAGCGTCTCGGCGGTTGACCTCGTGGCGACGCTCGAACGCGGCATGACCACCGAACAGTTTGACCACGCGCTGCGCGCAGCAATCGCAACCTCCGAGGTTCTGGGTTGGACAGATCACCCTCTCGTCTCGTCCGACCTGAGGGCACGTTCTGAATCTCTGATCATCGCAGGCCCCGAGACCCGCCAGATCGGAGAACATCAAACCCGCGTCTTCGGCTGGTATGACAATGAATGGGGTTTCTCAGCCCGGATGCTGGATGTGGCCCGCCTGATGGCCGACGCCTGACCGCAGCGGGCGGGCTTGCCCGCGCGCTGCCCGGCCCAACGGGTCCCGAGGGGCATCTTTGATGCACCCGGACCGGGCGGGAGCGTCTCGGTTTAGCCTTCGGTCACTTCGTAAGGGTCTTCGAACCAGAATTCTTCCAGATTATCGCCCGCCCCGATCCGGTCCACCACCGCAAACAGCCCGGGCCCATGCAGCGGAGTCAGAACACCATGCCAGACGCCGCGATGATAGTTCACCGCCTGCCCCGGCTGGGTGACAAAGGCGCGTGGTCGCGCTGGCCGCCCGCCCTCATCCGGCGCGACGATTACCAGAAACGGCTGCTGTGTCATCGGGATGAACGCCTGACTGCCGTCGGGATGCCGCTCGACCATGTCTAGCCGATAGGGCAACGCACGCGGATTGGCGTTGAACAGGCTGAGCCCCGCGCGACCGTCCGCAAATTCCAACGCCGCACGGTCGTGATACCGCCCGCATTGCCCTTGATTGATGATCTTGTCGGGCTCTCCCGCGACCTCGATCAGATCCCCAAACGGCGCGAATGCCTCAGCCGAGATCGGCTCAACCACGATACGAGTCATGACAGCACTAGGTCTCGCAGGCGAAACTCGGCAATGCGTTCGACCTGACGGCAGGCTTCAGCAAATTCCGTATCCCGATCCTGATCGATCCGCCGCTCAAAGGCTTGCAGGATTGAGGCTTTGTCATGATCCCGCACCGCAATGATGAACGGGAACCCGAATTTCTCGGTATAGCGCTGGTTCAGTTCAGTAAACGCCGCCCGTTCTTCATCCGTCAGCGCATCCAAGCCCGCCGAGGCCTGCTCGGACGTACTTTCCTGCGTCAACCGCTTGGCCTGAGCCAGCTTGCCCGCGAGGTCGGGATGCGCAGTCAGCACGCCCAACCGTTCCGCCTCAGAAGCCGAACGGAACATCCGCGCGAGAGCATTGTGCAGCCCGCCCGCCATATCATGCGCCGGGCCAAGCTCAAGATCAAAGGCGCGCTCCGCGATCCATGCTGAATGCTCGAAAATGCCCCCATAAGCTGCGACAAACGCCTCTCGGTCCATTTGCGAAGGCCTCGGCCTTTGCATCGGAGGATGGGTATTGGCCCAATGCTCCGCAATCTGCAGGCGCGTCGCAAACCACACATCCGAGAACCCGCGCGCGTAATCCAGAAAGCGTTTCAGTGCCATGACCCGCCCCGGTCGCCCGATCAGACGGCAATGCAGGCCGATCGATAGCATCTTCGGTGCACCGGCCTCGCCCTCAGCATAGAGCGCATCGAAGCTGTCCTTGAGATAGGAATAGAACTGATCACCCGCATTGAACCCCTGCGGCGTGGCAAAACGCATGTCGTTGCAGTCCAGCGTATAGGGAACGATCAACTGATCCCGCCCCCCGGTCTGCATCCAATAGGGCAGATCATCGGCATAGGTGTCCGCGACATAGGCAAACCCACCCTCTTCCGCCACCAGACGAACCGTATTCTCTGAACAGCGCCCCGTGTACCACCCGCGCGGACGTTCCCCGACCACTTCGGTGTGCAGGCGGATAGCCTCGGCGATCTGTGCGCGCTCCTCATCCTCGGGCATGTCCTTGTGTTCGACCCATTTCAGCCCGTGGCTGGCAATCTCCCACCCGGCGGATTTCATGGCGGCAACCTGATCCGGGGACCGCGCCAGAGCGGTCGCGACGCCATAGACCGTGATCGGCAGGTCCTTCATCAACCTGTGCAATCGCCAGAACCCGGCCCGCGCGCCGTATTCATAGATCGATTCCATGTTCAAATGCCGCTGTCCTTGCCATTGCGCGGCCCCGACGATCTCGGACAGAAACGCCTCGGACGCGGCATCGCCATGCAGAACGCAATTCTCGCCGCCTTCTTCGTAGTTCAGCACGATCTGCACCGCCAGTTTCGCGCCGCCCGGCCATTTGGCATCCGGCGGGGTGGCTCCGTATCCGATCAGGTCCCGAGGGTAACGCGGCGGCTGCATGGTGTGTTCCAATTCGTTTACTGTTCCCGACAGCCTTAAACCAGAAAACCGCGCGGGATTATCAAATCAATCCGAACGCTGTTTCCGGTTCTTTCGGCATTTCCACTGTTTTCAACTTTGCGCCAGACTGTGACAAACCGAAAGGCAATTCAAAGGAGACACCCCGTGGCAGGTTATCTGACGACCCATGTTCTGGACACGGCGCGCGGCTGCCCGGCCGAGGGGCTGCGCATTGCGCTGTACCGGATTTCGGGCGACGCCCGTGACAAGCTCGCTGAGACCGAGACCAACGCGGACGGGCGCACCAACAGCCCGATCCTGCCGCAGGATGTGTTTGAAACCGGGACGTACGAGTTGATCTTCTTCGCCGGAGATTACCTGCGCGCCACCGGTCAGGACGGCGAAGCGCCCTTGTTTCTGGATCAGGTTCCGATCCGGTTCGGCATGTCCGACCCAGGCGCGCATTACCACGTGCCGCTGCTGCTATCGCCCTACGGCTACTCTACATATCGCGGCAGCTGAGCGCGGGCGCGGCGCGGTCCGATCTGGCCCATCTGGCAACGCGCTGACCAAAGGCGCAACCGCGCTGCGGCAAGGCCGCAGCGCCCGGCCCAACGCTGTGCGGTGCCGGAACGGCACAAACAGGGGCGGGAGCGCATCTTGGTTCAGTGTTCCGAGGCGCGGACCACCTTGCCGATGCGCTCGATCATGAAATCCATGAACAAACGCGCCTTGGGGTCCTGATGACGCCGATGCGTATAGAGACACGCCATCTGCACCGGCACCGGAGGGGTCTCGGTCGCTACGGGCACCAGACGGCCCGCTTTCAGATGATCTGACACTTCGAACACCGGCTTCATGGCGATGCCCTGCCCCGACAGCGCCCAATCGGTCAGGACGTCCCCGTCATCACATTCGAACCGACCGGACACCGCGAACCGCTTGGGGCCATCGGATGTGTCCAGCATCCACTGAAATTCGGTCGCGCCGGGAAAGCGCAGGTTCAGGCATTCGTGTTTGTCGGCGATCAGGTCAGCGCCAGTTACCGGCGTCCCCCGTCGCGCGACATAGTCCGGCGCTGCGCACAGCACACGCTGGCAGTCGGCGATTTTACGGATGCGCAAGGTGCTGTCCTCTGGCTGACCGATGAAAAACGCCAGATCCAACCCTTCGGTGGTCAGATCGACCGACCGGTCTGTCAGCCGCAGGCGCACGTCAATCTCGGGGTATTCCGACAGAAAATCAGGCACATACGGGGCCAACAGCCTCCGCCCCACGCCAAGCGGAGCCGCTACGAAAAGCGAACCGCGCGGTGCTTCGGTCAGGTGGGTGACCTGAGCCTCGGCCTCATCCACCGCATCCAGTACAGCCACCGCGCCGGGATAAAAGGCTTTGCCCTGCTCGGTCGGCGATAGGTTCCGCGTGGTGCGCTGAAACAGGCGGACGCCCAGATGATCCTCCAGCTGAGAAATGCGTGCCGAGGTCACCGCAGGTGAAATCCGCAGGTCTCGCCCGGCGGCGGACATGCTGCCAAGATCGTAGACGCGAACAAAGGTGCGGATATTGTCGAGATAGGACATCTTATCGTTTTTTTTGATACAGTTTGACAATATACGGGAATACCGAAGAAAAGCCCCTTTGCCTAGTGTGACGGCAACTGATCGGAGAGAGCTTTCATGTACGACTTTGCCGTGTTCTGGGACTGGATGGCTTTTGGCGTGCGCTGGCTGCACGTCATCACCGCAATCGCCTGGATCGGATCCTCGTTCTATTTCATCGCGCTGGACCTTGGTCTGAACCGCAACATCCCCGGCCCGGCGGATGGTGAGGAATGGCAGGTACATGGCGGCGGCTTTTACCACATCCAGAAATATCTGGTCGCCCCGGAACGGATGCCAGAGCATCTGACCTGGTTCAAATGGGAAAGCTACGCGACCTGGCTCAGTGGCGCCGCGCTGCTGATGATCGTCTATTGGGCTGGCGGAGAGCTTTATCTGATCGACGCCCAAAAGGTCGATCTGGCGTTGTGGCAGGGTATTCTGATCTCAGCTGCCTCTCTGACCATCGGCTGGTTGATCTATGATTACCTGTGCAAATCCGGCTTGGGCGAACGCCCGACCCTGCTGATGGTGTTGCTGTTCGTGCTGCTGGTGGTCATGGGCTGGGGCTACAACCAAATCTTCACCGGGCGCGCGATGATGCTGCATCTGGGCGCGTTCACGGCCACGATCATGACCGCCAACGTGTTCTTCATCATCATGCCGAACCAGCGCATCGTGGTGGACGGCCTCAAAAACGGGCGCACGCCGGATCCGAAATACGGCAAGATCGCCAAGCTGCGATCAACGCATAACAATTACCTGACGCTGCCGGTCGTGTTCCTGATGCTGTCGAACCACTACCCGTTGGCCTTTGCGACCGAATACAACTGGATCATCGCTGCACTGGTGTTCCTGATGGGCGTCACCATCCGGCACTACTTCAACACGCGCCACGCCCGCGCCGGAAACCCGACTTGGACATGGGCCGTCACCGCGCTGCTTTTCCTTGCGATCATGTGGCTTTCGACCGCCACGATGCACGAAACGCTGGACGAGGCCGAGGCTGCCGCACTCACACCCTATGAACAGAAATTCGCCGAAGCCGACGGGTTCGAAGACGCGCATGATATCGTATTGGGCCGTTGTTCGATGTGCCACGCGCGCGAGCCTGTGTGGGAGGGTATCCTGTGGGCGCCCAAGGGCGTGCTGCTGGAAACCAAAGCCGACATCGCCCGCAACGCGCAGCAGATTTATCTGCAATCCGGCGTCACCCACGCCATGCCCCCCGCAAACGTGACCTATATGGAGCCCGAAGACCGCGCCGCGATCATTCGCTGGTTCCGCAACGCGGACCTCTAGGCCGAAAAATCGCGTTTAGTGCTTCCCCTGCGCGCCATCAGATGCTCTAACAAGAACCTAACAAGCCGCACGAACGCACATCGCGGCCAAAGTGATTTCGACTTGGGGCAGTTGGAGCCAGTTTAATGATCCGGAGCAGACCGCGCAGCGTTCTGAGATGCTGGCTTTACGGCACGCTGGTCGCCCTGTCCCCCACCCTTGCCGCGGCACTTGAAACCACGCTGTCCGTACCAGGGGCCTCGAAAGATATTGTAGACCGGCTCGAGGAGACCTCTTCAGTCTTCACGTCGGAATCGCGCGGGCTCGATACCTCGCTGGAAATCCTGTCTGCGGCGCTGTCGGATTACCGCACCATCGTTCAGATCATGTATGACGAGGGGTATTTCAGCCCCGTGGTCAGCATCAAGCTGGACGGGCAGGAGGCGACCAATATCAACTCGCTGAACGTCCCGGCGCAGTTCAGCCGAGCGGCGATCTCGGTTCAGCCGGGACCGAAGTTCAAATTCGGCACCGCCGTGGTTCAACCCCTTGCGCCCGAAACGGTACTGCCTGAAGACTTTGCAACTGGCAAGCTGGCCACAACCGGCGCAATTCGGGACGCGGCACTGGCCGGGGTGCAGGGCTGGCGCGACGATGGTCATGCCAAGGCGGATGTCGCGGATCAGAAGGTAATAGCCCGCCATTCGCAAGCCCGGCTGGACGCAACGATTGATCTGGACCCGGGGCCACGCCTGACCTTCGGCAAAATGATCATTCAGGGTGACACCAATGTTAAGCATAAGTCGATCCGGGACATCGCGGGCTTCCCGAGTGGAGAAGTCTACTCTCCTGAGCAGGTCCAGAAGGTTGGCACCCGACTGCGCCGTACGGGGACGTTCAGCTCGGTCTCGCTGAAGGAACGCGATACGCCCAATCCCGATGGCACGCTGGACTTTGACGCCACGTTCGAGGACCTGCCCCCCCGCCGCCTGACCTTCGGGGCCGAGATCGCCTCGCGCGATGGGGTCGACGTCACGGCCACATGGACACACCGCAACGTGTTCCGTCGTGCCGAACGCCTGCGGTTCGAGGCCGCCATCCGTAATATCGGCGGGGCCGAGGATATCGACGGGCGCATCGGCCTGCGTCTGGATCAGCCCGACCGGCTTGGCCCGGATGATAACACCTTCTGGAGCGCCCTTCTCGAGCGACGCAATACCGAGAACTACAACGTCTCGGTCGCGGCGTTGTCTTACGGCGCGCGGCGCACGTTCTCGGACCGGCTCTATGCCGAAGCCTCGGCCGGGTTTCAGTATTCCGACGCCGATGACGCCTTTGGCGACGGGCGCAAGTTCCGGTATTTCATCCTGCCGTTCCGGTCCGAATGGGATGAGCGCGACAGCAAGGTCAGCGCCACCCGCGGGTATTTTCTGGACGCTCAGGTGATGCCGTTCATCGGGTTTTCGGAAACAGATACCGGTTTGCGCATGTTCTTTGACGGGCGCGCCTATAACGATCTGGGCACCAACGGGTGGCTGGTGCTTGCCGGGCGGGTGCAACTGGGATCGGTCATTGGGCCATCGCTGGACGGGGTCACACCAGACTTTCTGTTCTTCTCGGGCGGCGCGGGCACGGTTCGGGGTCAGCCCTTCGAAAGCCTCGGCATTCCCATCGGGGACGGGGTCGCGGGCGGCAAATCCTTTCTGGGACTTTCAGCCGAGGTGCGCGGACGCGTAACCGACGCGATCTCGCTGGTGGGGTTCTACGATTACGGCGTGGTCGACACCTCGTCCTTCATCGGCAGCGGGTCCGAGGAACATTCTGGCGCGGGACTGGGCATCCGCTATGATCTGGGTGGTTTCGGCCCCCTGCGCTTTGACCTTGCCGTACCGGTTCAAGGCGACACCGGGGCTGGGCTGCAGTTCTATCTTGGGATCGGGCAAGCGTTTTGATGCGTCGCGTTGCATATCCCCTGCTGCTGAGCTCGGTGGCTTTCGCCGCCCCCGTTTCCGCGCAGGACGAAGACGGCGGCAGCATGATCGAGCGTTTCCTGCAAGACACCCTGTCGGGCGACGACCAGAACGTGCGCGTGATCGGGCTGCAAGGCGCGCTGAGTTCCCGCGCCACCATACAGGAGATCACGGTTGCCGATGACGAAGGCGTCTGGCTTACCATCAAAAACGCCGAGCTGGACTGGAACCGGCTGGGGCTGTTGCGGGGCCGCTTCTCGGTCAACGCGCTGACGGCGCAAGAGATCGATATCGCTCGGGCGCCCGGCACGACGACCAAAGAGGGCCCCCCACCCTCGACCGAGACACAACCGTTTCAACTGCCCGAGCTGCCGGTCTCGATCGAGATCGGCGAGCTGCGCGTAGACGACCTGTCGCTGGGGGAGCCGCTGATCGGGGTCGCGGCTGATCTGCAGGTGAACGGGAACCTGTCGCTGGCAGGCGGTGCGCTGGACACCACGCTGGATATCGATCGGCTGGACCGGGCGGGGGATACTATCGACCTGACGGCGGGCTTTGACAATTCAAGCCGCCAGATCGATCTGGACCTGACCGTTGCCGAAGCCTCGGGTGGGTTGATCGCAACCGCGCTGGGCGTGCCCGACACACCGCCCATCGAACTGACGGCCAAAGGGTCCGGCCCGGTCAGCGATTTCACCGCCGATATCGGCCTCAGCAGCGATCAGCAGTTGCGCGTCACCGGTCAGGTCCGGTTGCGTAGCGCAGAAGAGGGTGGGACCGCCGCGGACGGCATCGCCTTCACCGCCGATTTGGGCGGTGACCTGACGCCGTTTCTGGCCGAGAGCATGGACACGTTCTTTGGCACCGACACCAAGCTGTTCGTCGATGGCCGCACCCATCCCGACGGCGCGCTGGATATCTCGGACATCGAAATCACCTCGCAGGCGTTGGAGCTGAAAAGCCAACTCAGCCTCGGCGCGGGCGGCGCACTACAATTGGCCGCACTGCAGGGCCGGATCACGCCGCCCGAGGGCGACAGTGTCGTGCTACCCATCAGCGGTGGCGACACCTCAATCGGCGCGGCGCAGATCTCGGCGCTGTTCAATGCCGAGAATGGGAACCTGTGGGACCTGAGCCTGACCACAAATGCTGTCTCGACACCCAATCTGAAACTGGAACACGCGCGCATCACCGGTCAGGGCGCGCTGGATCAGAGTAATGGGCTGTCGGTCGATGGCGACCTGCAGGCGGTTCTGGACGGGCTGGAGATGGCCGATCCGGCGCTTGGCACGGCGATTGGCGATCAGATCACGCTGGACGGGCAGTTCGACTATGGCAGCGACCAGTCGCTGGAACTGTCGGGATTCGAACTGGTCGGCAGCGATTATACGCTGGGCGCAGATGCGGTGATCAGCGGTCTGGCGACCGGGCTGCAGGTAGATGGCAACGCCACGTTGCGGGCCAGCGACCTGTCGCGATTCTCGGATCTGGCGCAGCTGCAGTTGGGCGGAGAGGCCTCGATTCGGGTGCAGGGCAACGGCTCACCGCTTGAGCGCAGCTTTGACGGCAAGGTGGTGGTCAGCGGGCGCGACCTGTCCACCGGGCGCGACGATATCGACCCGGTGATCTCGGGCGAGACCGAGATCACGCTGGATGCCAAGCGCGGCACGGACGGCGTGACCATACGCAAATTCGCTATCACCAGCGAGGCGGTGACAGCACAAGCCAGCGGTACGGTCACAACGCCGGACGGCAATGTCTCGATCGACGGGCAGGCCAACGTCAATGCCTCGGATTTGTCGGTGTTCTCTGGCCTCGCCAAGCGCGAACTGGCCGGTGCCGTTCAGGCCCGGCTGGATGGCAAGGGCACCGTTCAGACGCTGGAATTCGACGGGCAGGCCAGCGTGATCGGCACCGATATCCAGACCGGGATAAGCGATATCGACCCGCTGCTGACAGGCCGCACCACGATCAACTTTGACGGTGCGCGCTCGGACGATCAGATCGTTATTCGCAGCGCGACGATCAATGGCAAAGCCCTGACCGCCGAGGTCGCGGCGACGATCGATGATCCCACGGGCGAGCTTGCAGTGGATGGTTCGGCCGAGGTGAACGCGCCCGATCTGTCGCTGTTTTCGGGGCTGGCGGGGCGTGAGTTGGCCGGGTCAATCAAGGCCGATCTTGCGGGTCAGGGTGCAAAAGGCAGCAAGACCTTTGATGTGAAGGGCAATGTTACGGCGGATGATATCGGCACCGGTATCGATCTGGTTGACGGGCTGGTGCAGGGCCGCACCACGCTGAACGTGGACGCGGTGAATAACGATCAGGGCCTGAACATCCGCACTTTCCAGCTGAACGGCACGGCACTGACCGCCGATGCGTCGGGCCAATTGGACCGCGACGCGGGCGGGCTGACCTTTTCGGCGGCGCTGGACGATATGAACCGCCTCTCGCCCACCTTGTCCGGTCCGCTGCGGCTGGAGGGAAACGTGGCCCCCACCGGCTCGGGGCTGGAAGGCACCGCGCGACTTTTGGGGCCCGAAAGCTCGTATGCCAGCCTGTCGGGCAGCGTCGACACAAATGGTGCCGCCGATCTGGATTTCGACGCCCGCCTCAACCGGATCGAACGGTTTGCCCCCGATTTCCCCGGCACCGTCTCGGCCACGGGCACCGCAAAACGGGACGCGGGCAAATGGACAATCGACGCCAAGGCCGAAGGCCCAGCCCAGATCAACAGCACCGTCGCAGGCACGTTTGACGAAACCAGCGGCACCGCCGATCTGAAAATGCAAGGCGGGGTCAATATCGGCATCGCCAACGCCTTTATCTCGCCCAACAGCCTGCAAGGCACGGCGCGCTTCGATCTGGCCCTGCAAGGCGCCCCCTCGCTGAGCGCGCTCAGCGGTACGATCTCGACCTCGGGCACTTCGATGGCGCTGCCAGAGGTGGGTCAGACGATCACCGGCATCTCGGGGGCCGTCACGCTGGCGCAGAGCCGCGCGGCGATTGATCTGCGCGGCGGCGTCCGTGCGGGCGGAGGCTTTACGGTCACTGGCCCCGTCGACCTGACGCCGCCCTTCAATGCGCAGATCACCACCGCGCTCAACAATCTGGTTCTGACCGACAAGCTGCTCTATGAGACCACGCTCAACGGTCAGATCGCGCTGACCGGAGCGTTGGCGGGCAACAGCGCGATTGCCGGGCAGATCAATTTCGGCGAGACCAACATCAACCTGGCAGCCGCCGCAGGCGCCGTGGGTGCCGCCCCGATCCCGCCGATGGAGCATCTGAACGAAAGCCGCGCGGGGTTTGTGACCCGCGAACGCGCCAATCTGGTCAAAAGCGAGGAGGCCGCACAAAGCAATTCCCGTATCACGCTGGATGTCGGCCTTCTGGCCCCCAAGGCGGTTTTTGTGCGCGGGCGCGGGGTGAATGCGGAGCTGGGCGGACGTATCCAGATCGGTGGCACCACAACGGCAGTGGTGCCCTCGGGGCAGATCGAACTGATCCGCGGTAATATCGACATTCTGGGTCGGCGTCTGGCGCTGACCAAAGGTCTGGTGACCCTGCAGGGCGACCTGACCCCCTATATCGAGTTCGAATCCTCGACCAGCACCTCGGACGGCACGGCCACGATTGAGATCGCCGGACCATTGGACTCGCCCGAGGTCACCGTATTCTCGGACCCCGAGCGGCCCACCGAAGAGGCGTTGGCCATGCTGCTTTTCGGTAACCGGTTCTCAGAGTTGTCGCCCTTTGTCATCGCGCAGATGGCGGCATCCCTGGCCCAGCTCAGCGGTGCCGGAGGGGACGCGACCAAGGGGTTGCGGGATTCAACAGGTCTGGACACTGTCGACATCGGCGCGACCGAAGGCGGCGCGGGCCGCCTGGGCGCGGGCGCATATCTCAGCGACAACCTCTATACCGATTTCACCGTCAATACCGAGGGCGATACCGAGGTGAACCTGAATCTGGACGTCACCGACAGCTTCACCTTGCGCGGCACCGTAGATGGCCGCGGAGAAACCGGGCTGGGCATCTTCTTCGAACGCGACTACTGACGGCCCTAACCGTTCCGTCAGGTGTTAAACAGGAAGTGCATCACGTCGCCATCGCGGACGATATAGCCCTTCCCCTCGGCCCGCATCTTGCCGGCCTCTTTCGCGCCCTGTTCGCCATTCGCCGCGATGTAGTCGTCATAGGCGATGGTTTCGGCACGGATGAAACCTTTTTCGAAATCCCCGTGGATGACACCCGCGGCCTGCGGCGCAGCGGTGCCGATCCGAATGGTCCAGGCGCGCGCTTCCTTCGGGCCGACGGTGAAATAGGTCTCAAGCTTCAGCAGGTCGTATCCCGCGCGGATCAGACGGTCGAGGCCCGCCTCTTCCAGCCCCATTTCCTCGAGGAACATCTGCGCTTCGTCCTCTTCCAGCAGGCTGATCTCTTCTTCGATCTTGGCACTGATGATGACATGCGCGTTGCCCTGTTCGGCCGCCATCTCGGCCACGCGGGCTGAGTATTCATTGCCCTCGGCGGCTTCTTCCTCGGACACGTTGCAGACGTACAAGACCGGCTTGGTGGTCAGAAGCTGCAGCATCTTCCAGGCCTTTGCGTCTTCGTCGCTGACCTCGACCAGACGCGCGGGCTTGCCGCTTTCCAGCATCTCTTGCGCCGTCGCCAGCAGGCGATCCTGCTGCTGCGCTTCCTTGTCGTTGCCCTTGAGCTTGCGCACCAGATTGGCGCGGCGCTTTTCGATGCTCTCGAGATCGGCCAGCATCAGTTCGGTCTCGATGGTGTCGGCATCGGCCACGGGATCGACCCGGCCATCCACATGGGTCACGTCGCCGTCTTCGAAACAGCGCAGCACATGGGCGATGGCGTCCGTCTCGCGGATGTTGGCCAGAAACTGATTGCCCAGCCCCTCACCTTTTGAGGCGCCTTTGACCAGACCTGCGATATCCACAAAGGTCATCCGCGTCGGGATGATCTGCTTGGACGACGCAATCGCCGCCAGCTTGTCCAGCCGCGCGTCAGGCACGGCCACATCGCCCACATTGGGCTCGATGGTGCAGAACGGGAAGTTCGCCGCCTGCGCAGCGGCGGTCTTGGTCAGCGCGTTGAAGAGGGTCGACTTGCCAACATTCGGCAGACCCACGATTCCCATCTTAAAGCCCATTGCGGCCTCCTGAATACCGTACGAGCGCTGCTTCTATGCAGGTCCGGGTCGATGCGCAAGGCGCTGGGGTCCGATCACCAGCCGAGTCCAATCGGCCACATCACGAAATCGGGATCACATTGTGTTCTTGCGCGCATTGAAAACACGCACTTATGGTCACCAATAGATAAAATCAGAATAAACGACGGACGTGGTAGTGACGATGAAATCCCTTCTTGTTTTGGCATTTACCCTGGCAGCAGCAGGCGCGGCGCAGGCACAATCTGTGATCTTTGGCGCAGGGTATGCAGATTACTCGGCAGGCTCGGCCGATGATCAGGCTGTCTTTTCGCTGGAATACCAGCACCGCCCCTTTCATGAGGCGACCCGGTTCAGCGCAACCTGGGGCGCAGCCCTGACCGTCGACACAGACGGAGACACCCATCTGGGTGCCGGTCTGGTCGGTCTCTACAGCTTTGCGGACCGCTGGTTCGTCGAAGGGAGCGTGTTCCCGGGCTACTATAACGAATCGAACACCGCGAACGATCTGGGTGGCGATTTCCAGATCCGCAGCCTTCTGGGGCTTGGCTATGAGCTGGACAGTGGCAACAAGGTCTCGGTAGCGATCACCCATATCTCGAACGCCAGCACGCAGGATGACAACCCCGGCGTGAATGCCGTGTTCCTGCGCTATCACTACGCCTTCTGAAGCCGCGCCCCCCCCAAGCGGGATTGATTTTCGTCGAAAGTTTCTGCACATCAGGTCGAAACCTCGTGTGCAAGGACTTCCGATGACCCGTATCGACGCCAAATTCGCCGCTTTGAAAGCCGAAGGAAAGAAGGCCTTTGTTGCCTATGTCATGGCGGGCGATCCAGATTACGAGACCTCGCTTGAGGTGGTAAAGGGGCTACCCGGCGCAGGCGTCGACGTGATCGAACTGGGCCTGCCGTTCACCGATCCGATGGCCGATGGCCCGACCATTCAGGCTGCCGGCCAGCGCGCGCTGGATTGCGGCATGACGCTGCAGCGCACGCTGGATCTGGCCCGTGCCTTTCGCGAGACTGACGATACGACGCCGATCGTGCTAATGGGTTACTACAATCCGATCTACAGCCGGGGTGTCGAGGCATTCCTCGACGACGCCAAGGCCGCCGGTATCGACGGGCTGATCGTCGTCGACCTGCCCCCCGAAGAGGATGCTGAGCTGTGCCTGCCCGCACAGGCCGCCGGGTTGAACTTCATCCGGCTGGCGACCCCCACCACCGATGACAAACGCCTGCCCCGCGTGCTGCAGAACACATCGGGCTTCGTCTATTATGTGTCGATCACTGGCATCACTGGTGCCGCCGAGGCGCAGGCCACCGATGTCGGCCCCGAGGTATCGCGGATCAAGGCGCAAACCGATCTTCCGGTCATCGTCGGATTTGGCATCAACACCCCCGACAAGTCGCGCGCGATTGCCAGTGTGGCCGACGGCGCGGTGGTCGGCTCGGCCATTGTCAGCCAGATCGGCGCAGGCAAGCCAGTGGCCGAGGTGCTCGACTTCGTCAAATCTCTGGCCGATGGTGCCCATTCGGCCTGACAATCCGACTGAATCCCGGGAAATTCTGACAAGCCCCAGCAGGCGATCTGCCTGCTGGGGCTTTCTATTGCGCGCGCGGCAACCGACCGCATCCAATCCATGTTGCGAAGGGTCGCATAAATTGGTAAAGAAACTTAACCAATCCAGCAGAGGCCCGATTTCATGCCCGTGATTACGAATATCGAAGATCTCAAACGCATCTACGAACGCCGCGTCCCGCGGATGTTCTACGACTACGCCGAAAGCGGCAGCTGGACAGAACAGACCTTCCGCGACAACAGCTCAGATTTCGACGACATCCGCCTGCGCCAGCGGGTTGCGGTGGACATGACCGGGCGTACCACCGCGTCGCAAATGATCGGGCAGGATGTCTCGATGCCGGTCGCACTGGCCCCCGTTGGCCTTACAGGCATGCAGCACGCGGATGGCGAGATCAAAGCGGCCAAAGCCGCCGAGGCCTTTGGCGTGCCCTTCACGCTGTCCACGATGTCGATCAATTCCATCGAAGATGTGGCCGAGAGCACCTCGGCACCGTTCTGGTTTCAGCTATATACGATGAAGGATCAGGACTATGTCGGACGATTGATCCAGCGGGCCAAGGACGCCAAATGTTCTGCGCTCGTCATCACGCTGGACCTGCAGATTCTAGGTCAGCGCCACAAGGACCTGAAGAACGGCCTGTCCGCCCCGCCAAAGCTGACCCCCAAGACCATCGCCAACCTGATGACAAAATGGGCCTGGGGCATCGAGATGCTGGGGGCCAAACGCAGGGAATTCGGCAATATCGTGGGCCATGTCCACAATGTCACCGACACCAGATCGCTGGGCACATGGACGGCGGAACAGTTCGACCCCAGCCTGGACTGGGGCAAGGTCGAGAAACTGATGGAGCAATGGGGCGGCAAGGTCATCCTCAAGGGCATTCTGGACGCCGAGGATGCCAAGATGGCGGCCAAGCTGGGGGCTGACGCGATTGTGGTCTCGAACCACGGCGGACGGCAACTGGACGGGGCGCTCAGTTCGATCCGGGTCCTGCCCGAGATTATGGACGCAGTCGGCGGTGACGTCGAAGTGCACCTCGACAGCGGCATCCGCTCGGGCCAAGATGTCTTGAAGGCACTGGCACTTGGGGCCAAGGGCACTTTCATCGGCCGCGCCTTTGTTTACGGTCTGGGTGCGATGGGTCAGAAAGGCGTGACAACCGCGCTGGAAGTGATCCAGAAGGAACTCGACACAACCATGGCCTTGTGCGGAGAACGAGACGTGGTCAATCTGGGGCGTCACAACCTGCTGATCCCCGAGGATTTTGGCGGTCGCTGGCAAGCCTGACCGCTTGCCGGACCCAAGGATGGGGGCGCTGCCCCCGCCGCCCTGCGGGCGACTCCCCCGGGATATTTTTGGCCAGATGAAGCAGGGGATCCGATCTTCATCTGGCTATAAATATCCCGGAGCGCGAGGCAGAGCCTCGCAAAAATCACAGCTGGGCAAAAACCCCTTTCCAATCTGGATGAATCAAGCTAAGGACGCGGCTTCACGCGGGCATACAGCCTTGGAGGATGCCCGCCCTAACATTGGAGAATTATCATGGCTGGAGAGATTCCTGATCTCGTAGCTCTGGAACGGACGGGGACAGGCAAGGGCGCCGCTCGTCAGGCACGCCGCGACGGCATGGTTCCGGGCATTGTATTTGGTGGCGACAAAGAGCCGCTGCCGATCCAGATCCCGTTCAACGTTCTGTTCAAGCGTCTGAAAGCGGGCCGGTTCAAGTCGACCCTGTGGAACCTGAAGGTTGAAGGCCACGAAGACGTCCGCGTCATCTGCCGCGACGTTCAGCGTGACGTCGTCAAGGACCTGCCGACCCACCTGGACCTGATGCGTCTGCGCCGGACCACCAAGATCGCGCTGTTCATCCCGGTTGAATTCGTCAACGAAGAAGCGGCCCCCGGCATCAAGAAGGGCGGCGTTCTGACCGTTGTCCGCCCTGAGGTCGAACTGGTTTGCACCGCGGGTGACATCCCCGAGAAAATCACCGTTGATCTGACTGGCATGGAGATCAACGACGTTGTCACCATTTCGTCGGTTGACCTGCCGGGCGGCACCAAGCCGACCATCGACCGTGACTTCGTGATCGCCAACGTCTCGGCCCCGACCGGTCTGGCGTCCAGTGACGATGAAGAGGGTGAAGACGGTGAAGTCGCAGCTGATGAAGTTGAAGTCATCGGCGAGGACCAAGCCGAAGAATAAGTTCGGACCAAGTCCGGAAATTGAAACGGGGCCCCGACGTGGCCCCGTTTTTTTGTGGCCGGGTTGGGCTAGAAAATGGTGTGCGTTTCATGTCATCACCCCAAGGTGCGATAGGGCTTAGGACGAGATGATGAAACTGTTTGTCGGTTTGGGAAACCCGGGTCAGAAATACGCCCGCAACCGGCACAATATCGGCTTCATGGCGCTGGACCGCATCGCCGAGGACCACAGCTTTGGCCCTTGGAAATCCAAGTTTCAGGCCGAACTGTCCGAAGGCCGCCTTGGAGGCGAGAAAGTTCTGTTGCTGAAACCGCAGACCTTCATGAACCGCTCGGGTCAGTCGGTGGGTGAGGCGATGCGCTTCTACAAGCTGGATTCAACGGATGTCACCGTCTTTCATGACGAGTTGGATCTGGCCCCCGGAAAGGTCCGCGTGAAGGCCGGCGGGGGCCATGCTGGGCACAATGGCCTACGCTCGATCCACCAACATATCAGCCCGGCCTATGACCGCGTGCGTCTGGGGATCGGTCATCCGGGGCGGAAAGAGATGGTCTCGCCCTACGTGCTCAGCGATTTTGCCAAGGCCGATTCCGAGTGGTTGGAGGATGTTCTGCGTGGCGTCTCGGACGGGGCGGCCCATCTGGCTGCGGACGAGAGCGGCAAGTTCATGAATGCGGTCGCGCTGCGCACCGCACCGCCCCGGTCTTCGAAATCACCCGCTAAGGCCGATACCACGCCCAAGGCCGTACCTGACACCGAACCAGCGCCGGACGAGCGTTCTCCGATGCAGAAGCTTCTGGACAAGTTCAGGTAGGCGTGCCGCCACGTAGCGATTGCGCAGCGGACCGGACCGGGGTCCAATGGCCGGGACATTGGGAGGCATCGTATGAGATCGGTTCTAAAATGGCTGTTGCGTATCACGCTGGCTTTGGCGCTGGCGGCAATTGTCGTCGGGGTTTGGAAACGCGAAGAGATTCAGCGGCTGATGGCCGTGAACTCTTTGTTTTCCGAGGAAAAGATCGTTCACAACTTCTCGCATATGGATGAGGCTTTCCTGACCGTCGACCTGCCCCGCGGCACCGGCCCGACATGGGAGCTGCCCTATGGCTCCGGCTTTGATCTGCCCGCAGGAACGGATCAATGGATCGACGATCGTGCGGTGACCTCTCTGCTGGTGATGCAGAACGGCGAGATCCGGTTCGAAGAATACTATCTGGGCACCGGCCCCGAGGATCGCCGGATCTCGTGGTCGGTCGCCAAAAGCTATCTGTCGGCCCTGTTCGGCATCCTGATGGCCGAGGGCGCGATTGCGTCGCTGGATGACCCGGTCGTGCAATATGCGCCTGCCCTGAAAGGCAGCGCCTATGAAACGGCGACGATCCGCAATGTGTTGAACATGGCCAGCGGCGTGACCTTCGACGAGGACTATCTGGACTATAACTCCGACATCAACCGGATGGGGCGGGTCGTGGCTTTGGGCGGAGCGTTGGACGATTTTGCAGCCTCATTGCAAGACAGTTTCACGACACCGGGCGAGACATGGCAATATGTGTCGATCGACACCCATGTGATCGGGATGGTCATTCGCGGTGCCACGGGGCGCAGCGTGGCCGAGTTGCTGACCGAAAAGATCATCGAACCGCTGGGGTTGGAGCGGGACGGCTACTACATCACCGATGGTGCAGGCGTGGCCTTCGTGCTGGGTGGTCTGAACTTTACTACCCGCGATTTTGCCCGATTTGGGCAGATGATCCTGCAGAACGGGGTGCGCGACGGTGTGCAGGTGGTTCCCGCCGATTGGATTGCCGAATCGACCTGGCCCAGCGCGCCGACCGAACCAGGTAAGATCGGCTATGGTTATCAGTGGTGGATACCGGTTGGCGCGCATGAGGGCGAGTTTCTGGCACGTGGCGTCTATGGCCAGTACATCTATTGTGATCAGGCGCGGGGCGTTCTGATCGTGACCACAGGTGCCGACCGCAAGTTCCGTGAACCGGGCGTCAGCGCCCAGAATGTCGAAATCTTCCGCAACATCGCGCAAAGCCTGTAAGGTGAGGCCATGCAGAAGCAAGACAGCATCAACGTACTGGGCGGCGTGCTGGAGCCCTGCTCGCGCGATCCTCTGACCGGTTTTTTCCGTGACGGGGCCTGCAACACCTGCCCCGAGGATCAGGGCAGCCATACGGTCTGCGCGGTGATGACGGCCGAGTTTCTGGCCTTTTCCAAATATGTCGGCAACGACCTGAGCACCCCGCGCCCAGAGTTCGACTTTCCGGGCCTGAAACCCGGCGACAGCTGGTGTCTGTGCGCCGGGCGGTTTCTGCAGGCCCATGACGAAGGTTGCGCGCCGATGGTGCGGTTAGAGGCCACCCATCAACGGGCGCTGGACATCGTTCCACTGGCGGTTCTGAAGACACAGCAGAGCTAGGCGGCGCGGGCCAGATATCCTCGGGACGTGCGCGAGGGTGGTCCTGCGGGAAAGCCGTGTTCCGCCTGCAAGGCCCACCCGGTGCGGGTCAGCATGTCGGCCACCACATCCGGGCGATAGGTGCGATGTCGCCACTGAAACCAGATGATTGCATTGCACCAGTGCGGCTTGCTGACGACCAGCCACAGCGCGGCCCCGGGTTCCGCCAGATCGCGCATCCGGCGCAGCGCTGCGACCGGATCAGCGCAATGTTCCAGCACATGCGCGGCCAGCAGGCAGTCGAAACGCGAAGGGGGCTGAAACTCTTCCAGACGGGTCTGCACCGTGTCGGCGGCGATGCCCCTATGTTGCAGCGCCGATTGCGCCAGTTGCAGCATCCGGGCCGAAGGCTCCAGCAACGTGATCCGCCCGTTGGGCTGCGCAACCGCGCGTGCCTCGGCAAAAGCGCCGGTGCCGCAGCCGATATCCAGCGCGTTCAGGCCCAGATATGCCTGAGGGGCGGATGACAGAAAGCCCAGATAGGCATCAAAATACCCAAGCAGCCGCATCTTGTCCGCCCAGCCGGGGGCGGCCTTGTCATATTTCCGGTCAAGATGCCCGTTGGCCTTTGAGGATGCGCTGCACATATCGGGCAGACTGGCACATTTCCCCAAAGGCGCAAAGCCCGGCGGCGATCAGTCGGCGGCCCGGCCTTCGGTGTCGGACATATCGAAGTTCAGATACCGCGCCACGGTCTGCACATCCTTATCCCCTCGCCCGCACATATTCATGCAGATCAGGTGATCTTTGGGCAGATCGGGCGCAATCTTCATCACATGCGCCAGCGCATGGCTGGGCTCCAGCGCGGGGATGATGCCTTCGGTCGCGCAGCACAGTTGGAACGCCTCCAGCGCCTCTTTGTCGGTGATCGAGACATAGTTGGCGCGGCCAATGTCGTTCAGCCAGGAATGTTCAGGCCCGATGCCGGGGTAATCGAGCCCCGCCGAGATCGAATAACCTTCCAGAATCTGCCCATCGTCGTCCTGCAACAGATAGGTGCGGTTGCCATGCAGCACACCCGGACGACCGCCGGTCAGCGAGGCGCAATGCTCCATCTTCTCGTTCACACCCTTGCCGCCCGCTTCGACACCGATGATGTTCACATCCTTGTCGTCGAGGAAGGGGTAGAACAGGCCCATCGCGTTCGAGCCGCCTCCGATGGCGGCGATGATGGTGTCGGGCAGACGGCCCTCGGCCTTCATCATCTGCTCCTTGGCTTCCTTGCCGATGATCGACTGGAAGTCGCGGACCATCGCCGGGTACGGGTGCGGACCGGCCACAGTGCCGATGCAGTAAAACGTGTCACGCACATTCGTCACCCAATCGCGCAGGGCGTCGTTCATCGCGTCTTTTAACGTGCCACGGCCCGAGGTCACAGGGATCACCTCGGCCCCCAGCAGACGCATACGGAACACGTTGGGTGCCTGACGCTGCACGTCATGGGCACCCATATAGACGATGCATTTCAGACCGAACTTGGCGCAAACAGTGGCAGTGGCCACACCATGCTGCCCGGCTCCGGTTTCGGCGATGATCCGGGTCTTGCCCATGCGGCGGGCCAGAATGATCTGGCCCAGCACGTTGTTGATCTTATGCGCGCCGGTATGGTTCAACTCATCGCGTTTCAGATAGATCTTCGCCCCGCCCAGATGCTCGGTCAGGCGTTCGGCGTAGTACAGAGGTGAGGGGCGCCCCACGTAGTTCGCCCACAGATCGTCCATCTCGGCCCAGAAGGTCGGATCATCCTTGGCTTTGTCATATTCCTCTTCCAGCGACAGGATCAGCGGCATCAGCGTTTCGCTGACGAACCGTCCACCGAAGATGCCGAAACGGCCCTGTTCGTCGGGGCCGGACATGAAGGAATTGAAAAGATCGTTGGCCATTGGGGTCTCCGTCAGTCTGCCCGTTGTTCATATGGGGTAGCGGCGGGTTTTGCCATCGCAAACTGCCCCGATCACTGGGCTGCGTCGATGAACGCCCGGATCAGGCCTGCATCCTTGACCCCGGGGGCGCTTTCGACGCCCGAGGCCACATCGACCTGACGCGCCCCGGTCATGCGGATCGCCTCGGCCACGTTGTCGGGGTTCAGGCCGCCCGCCAGCATCCACGGCTTGCGCCAGTATTTGCGCCCGGCCAGCAAGCGCCAGTCGAACGCCAACCCGTTTCCACCCGGCAGAACCGCATTCTTGGGTGCCTTGGCGTCGATCAGTAGCTGGTCGGCCACCTCGCTATAGCTGTCGATCGCCGCCAGATCGGCGGCCTCGGCCACGCCGATCACCTTCATCACCGGCAGGCCATGGCGGCCCTTGATCTCGCGCACGCGGTCGACGCTTTCGCCGCCATGCAACTGCAACATATCGAACGGGGCCGCGCCGGTAATGCTGTCGAGCAGATCATCCGAGGCGTTCACCACCAGCGCCACCTTGGCAACGCCAACCGGCACGGGCCCCATCAACGCTGCCGCCTGTTCAGGCGACACATAGCGCGGCGATTTCGGAAAGAAGTTGAACCCAAGATACCGCGCGCCCGCATCCGCTGCGGCGCGCACATGGTCCGGGGCCGTCAGCCCGCAGATTTTGACAGCAATGTCGTCCGGCATCGGATGATCTCAGCTTGCCTCATCCAGCAGCGCCAGAACGTCGTCCTGATCCTTCTGCTGCTTTTTCTTGAGCTTCTTGACCTCACGCTCAAGCTTGCGCACCTCGCCGGTTTTGGCCGAGGCATCGCGGCGATGCTTGTGTTCGCGCAGCCATTCCCACAGGAAGCCGATGACCAGACCGGCCACGACACCACCCAGAACCACCACAAACAGCGGCAGCGAGATGCTGAAGTTAAAGCCCACAAGCTCGGACAGCGTGTCGGGCATCAGCTTGAGTTCCACCATCTGCCGGTTGGCCAGCGAGATCGAGACCAGAACGATCCCCAGAACTCCAAGAAAAGCGTAGCGGATATAGCGCATCATGGGATCACGCTTTACCGTTCAAACGGTCCCTTAGCAACTTGCCGGTCTTGAAAAACGGCACACATTTTTCTTCGACCTGCACGGTCTCGCCGGTCCGCGGGTTGCGCCCGATCCGCGCGTCGCGCTTTTTCACCGAGAATGCGCCGAAACCGCGCAGCTCGACCCGGTCGCCGCGAGACATGGCATCGGTGACTTCTTCGAACACAGTGTTCACGATCCGCTCGACATCGCGCTGATAAAGATGCGGGTTCTCATCGGCGATTTTCTGAATCAGTTCTGAACGGATCATGCGTGTTACCCTCCCAGGCGACCGGTTTATCAAGCCTATTGTTCTGGACAGTATAAGAAAAAACCCGGTTCGGGGGAACGTAAACTCTGTGCGTTCAGGGTTCTAATTGTGGCAATCTCACGCAATTTTTCGCCAGTGAGCCCGTTTTTCACACGTATTGAGCGAACCTAGCGCCAATTATGTCGGGAAATCGGAACATATTGATTCGCAACAAAAACGGCCCCGCGCATCAGCGCGGGGCCGTAGATTCGGCTTGGGCTGCGGCCCGAACTTAGTCGCCCGATTTCAGCGCCGCACCCAGGATATCGCCCAGCGATGCACCCGAGTCGGAAGAACCGTACTGTTCCACGGCCTCTTTCTCTTCGGCGATTTCGCGTGCCTTGATCGACAGGCCCAGACGGCGGGTCTTGCTGTCGACGTTGGTGACACGAACGTCGACCTTGTCACCGACCGAGAAACGCTCGGGGCGCTGTTCAGCACGGTCACGGCTCAGGTCCGAACGACGGATGAACGACTTCATGCCTTCATACTCGACCTCGATGCCGCCATCTTCGATCGCGGTGACTTCGACGGTGATGACCGAACCACGCTTCACGCCGCCCACGGCTTCGGCGAACTTGTCACCGCCCAGGGCTTTGATCGACAGCGAGATACGCTCTTTCTCGACGTCCACTTCCGAGACAACCGCCTGAACGACGTCGCCTTTGCGGTAGTTCTGGATCGCATCCTCACCACGCTCGTCCCACGACAGGTCCGACAGGTGAACCATGCCGTCGATGTCGCCTTCGAGGCCGATGAACAGACCGAATTCGGTGATGTTCTTGACTTCGCCTTCGACCTCGGTGCCCTCGGGGTGTGTTTCTGCAAACACTTCCCATGGGTTGCGCATGGTCTGCTTGAGGCCCAGAGACACGCGACGCTTGGCGCCGTCGATTTCCAGAACCATGACGTCGACTTCCTGGCTGGTCGAAACGATCTTGCCGGGGTGGACGTTTTTCTTGGTCCAGGACATCTCGGACACGTGCACCAGACCTTCGACACCGGCTTCCAGCTCGACGAACGCGCCGTAGTCGGTGATGTTGGTGACGCGACCCTGATGGACCGAGCCCAGCGGGTATTTCGCAGCAACAAGATCCCACGGATCTTCCTGCAACTGCTTCATGCCAAGGCTGATGCGGTGGGTCTCTTTGTTGATCTTGATGACCTGAACCTTGATGGTTTCGCCGATCGTCAGGATCTCGGACGGGTGGTTCACACGGCGCCATGCCATGTCGGTGACGTGTAGCAGACCGTCAACGCCGCCCAGGTCAACAAATGCACCGTATTCGGTGATGTTCTTGACGACACCCTCGACGGTCTGACCTTCGGACAGGTTGCCGATGACTTCGGCACGCTGTTCGGCACGCGATTCTTCCAGGATGGCGCGACGCGAGACAACGATGTTGCCACGGCGGCGGTCCATTTTCAGAATCTGGAACGGCTGCTTCAGACCCATCAGCGGGCCAGCGTCGCGCACGGGGCGCACATCAACCTGGCTGCCGGGCAGGAACGCAACTGCGCCACCCAGATCGACGGTGAAGCCACCTTTGACGCGGCCAAAGATTGCACCGTCGACGCGCTGGTCGTCGGCATATGCTTTTTCCAGACGGTCCCATGCCTCTTCACGGCGGGCCATCTCGCGCGAGATGACGGCTTCGCCACGGGCGTTTTCTGCAGCGCGCAGGTAAACCTCAACCTCATCGCCGACAGCGATTTCAGGGGCTTCACCGGGGCTTGCGAATTCTTTCAGATCAACGCGGCCTTCCATTTTGTAGCCGACGTCGATGATGGCCTGACCCGCTTCGACAGCGATGACCTTGCCTTTGACAACAGAACCCTCTTCGGGTGTGTCCATTTCGAAGCTTTCGTTCAGGAGGGCTTCGAATTCCTCCATGGATGCGTTAGCCATGTGGCGTTGTTTTCCTTTACATATCGCTTTTACTGGCCGAGCGGTTGTCTCCGCCGGTCTTGTTTCATGATGTCGTCAGGCGTGACCCGGTGAGCCCCTGAGCAAACAAACACAAAGGGCCGAGGTTTCCCGGCCCTGCTCAGAAACGTCATCCGGACGTTGACCGCCCTTGTATCGACAGCGCGCGTATAGGCGGATTCCCCATCTCGTGCAAGGGCAAAGCCCATATTTCCAAGGCATGGTCGGATGTCGAGGTCTGCGTCGGCATCATCTGCTGGTCGTCCAAACCTTCGCATCCCGCTGCAGCATCACCTGCTCGACTGCATTCAGTCGCCCAATCGCAGCCGCTGCATCATCGCTGCCGCCGGACTGTTTCCAGATTTTCAGGGCCGATGTCGGGCTCCACGGCAGGCAAGCCTGCGCCAACCACGCGCGCAATGGCTGCGGCAGCGTATCGTACATCTTCATTGGAGAGACCTGCCGACGGCAACGCTTCAGGTCACTTCGAAGATTGCGGGCTGTAGCTGATCGGCGCTGTTTACGTGTGGAACTCGTCATGAGTGATATGTTATCACATATCACTCATGGGGTACAACCGCGATTGAACCAACGCTTGGCTAACTGTGCCAATCCGGAGGGCAAGGCAGAAGCTCAGCACCGCTGCCTGCCCGCTCTTTCAGGAAAACCGACTCTCGCGCGGATCGGACAGTCTAGAACAGTTGCAAATCCTTCGCGCCACTTTGGATTTCAGCAAGGTTCGGCATGTTCTGAACCACCACCGGGGCGGGTTTCGCGCCGGGCATCGCCACGGTCGGCTGAGCTGCCGTCTTCTTGAAGGCGGATCGATCCAGTTCACCCCGAATATCCATCAGCAAGGTCTTGTGATCCGGCATCGCCTTCAAGACCTGCGCCAGATGAGATTTTGCGGATTTCATCCCCTGGAACCAGATCGGTTTTTTTAGTGGCCGCAGACGGTCGCGAATACCCGTACCATAGCCGGTATCGTAAACCTGCTTGCCCAGAAGAACCGTCTGATAGACCCGGAAATTGAACAGGGTTGCAAACTCGATATCGTGCTCCATCGGCAGGCGGTTCTGCCACAGTTCAAGATTTTCGGCCAACCGGTCCGGTATCTTCATCTCGGTCCGCGCGTCGATCCAGTATTGATCATCCGTACGGTTGCCCAAACGATAGTGCAGGCAGATGAAGTCCAGAACCTCATCATACATCTTGTTCATCTGCCGGTTATACCGCGCCCGCAGGGACGGCTCGATATCGCGCGTGGGAAGATGTTCGGCGAACCAGCGGATGGCGTGGTCGATCATGTGGATCGCGGTGCTTTCCAGTGGCTCGATAAACCCGCCGGACAGACCGATTGCCACGCAGTTCTTGACCCATGCGTTGCGCACGCGCCCAATGCGCATCGGGATCACACGCGGCGTTAGACCTTTGCCGCTGTCCCCCAGCCATTCAAGATATTCATCCGCCGCCTGATCATCCGTGCGATGCGCGGACGAGAACACATACCCCGTGCCCACCCGATTATAGAGAGGCACCCGCCACGTCCAACCCGCACCCAGCGCAGTGGACCGCGTGACGCTTTCGATCTTGTTTGGATCCGGATGCTCGACCTGCAACGCCATGGCGCGGTCGTTGGGCAGGTAGTCCGAATAATCCATGAACGGCTCGCCCAAGGCCTTGTTGATGATCAACCCCCGGAAACCGGTGCAGTCGATGACCATCTCGATGTCATGGCGGCCCTTACCCTCAAGCATCAGATGGCTGACATTGCCCTGCTCATCCAGTTCAACCGCTTGCACTTCGTCCTGAATATGCTCGACACCGCGTTTGGTGCACAGCTTGGTCAGCATCCCCGCAAATTTCACCGCATCCAGATGATAGGCATAGCCAAACCGCTGCTCAAACTCGGGCTGGCCCAATTGCCGCGCGCCCTTGCACAGGCGAGCCAGATCATCATGCGGCGAGATCGACTGTGTGAAATCCCGATCCCCGTTGCCAAAACGCAGGAAATACTCGGCAGCCTCCAGCCCCTCCAGCATCTGACCATGGGCGAAAGGGTTCACGTAATCGATACGATTGCCCTTGGCGTCCTTGTTCCAGTTGCAGAACTTCACCCCCAGCTTGAACGAGGCATTTGTTCCGCGGAAGAAGTCCCGCTCGGAGATGCCAGCCTGACGCAGCGTGACCGGCATGCGCGGCACTGTGGCCTCGCCGACCCCGACGGTCGAGATATTTGGGCTTTCGATCAGGCAAATCCGCGGGCGGTCCTTGGGGGCCGAGGTGCGGGAAAACACCATGTCCAGGATCAGCGCAGTCATCCAACCCGCTGTACCACCACCTACGATGGTGATCTTACTCAAACGATTGTTCATTTAGTTTCGTCCCTGTTGGCTTGTGGGATTATGTAGCCGCCTGCCCCTTTTTTGGTTTTTGGGGTTCGTGCGACGGCCTTCCCTTTTTAGCTTGGTAGAAACTATATCAGCTTTCCTGCATTCAGCTAGGGGCTAAGGCGCGGTGGTCTGGCACCTGTCACCAGCTGGCCGCCTGCCAGCGAAAGTTCAGATTTCCTCACCCTTTTTCAGCAGTTCTTCGATCAGATCGCGCTGCAGGTCCTGACTGTCGCCTCCTCCGAATTCTGCCGCGCCGCCGGAATACAGTGTGCCATAGGTCTTGGCGATATTCACCGTCTGGGCCAGCCCCGAGATCAGCTGATCTCGTTGCAGCGACGATAGCGGATGGATGAACACCGCCCACAAAGTACCGTTGGCGATGGCATAGCGCGCATCCAGAGTGCTGTCGAAATTCGCCTGCATCATGCGTTGCAGATCGGCAGGCGACAAATCGGCGGCGCTTCGGATCGCAATCATCGCTCGCATCCGGTCCGCGTTGGTATCCGTGACAACCAGCACCGTCACATCCGAAACCGTTAATTCAAACCCGGGCCCGAACGGTTGCGCCTCGGGGTCGAGGGCGAAGATGATCTTGCCCAGACGCTCATAAGTCATCGGCGGTTCGGCCTCGGGCGGTCCTTCTGGAGCGGCCTCTTGCGCGGCCAGACTTCCGGCTGTGAAGATCAGAAAAAGGGCGAGACGGATCATGAGGCCACTCCTGCAAAGACCCTTTGACCATAGGCGCAGGGAGCAAAGCTGGCCACACAAAGCTGTGTGAACGCATACCGCCATTGATACGTAAGTTTGTACGATCTGCACAGTTTGACGGCCTATCTGCGATTACACGTCCGAAATTCCTCGCCTACCTTTGTCACACCGGTCGACGTCCCCTCCGACCTTGACCAAAGACAGAAAGGAAAACTGCCATGAAATCTCTCATTCTGACCGCTGTTGCTGCCACGCTGGCCCTGACCGCCCCGGCCTTTGCAGTGGATGAGATCAACGTGTCCAAGGGCATCTCAGCCGCTGGCGCGCCGCTGGCGGCGCATGGCGTCGATCTGGTGGCGCTTGTCACCAGCGGCAACCCGGTGGAAGGCTTTGCCAACCACTCGGCCACCTATGACGGTGCCTCCTACTATTTCACCAGCGCCGAAAACCTCGAAGCGTTCGAGGCCAACCCGGTAGCCTATCTGCCGCAGCATGGCGGGTACTGCTCGTTCGGCGTGTCGGTCGGCAAGAAGTTCGATGGCGACCCGGATCAGTACATCGTGGCCGACGGCAAGCTGTACCTGTTCCTGAACGCGGCGACCCGGGCCAAGTTCCTTGAGGACGTGGCCGGAACAGCCAAGACCGCTGACGATCAGTGGACCAATATCCGCAGCATCGCGGTTGGCGAGTTGTAAGCTTTCGGACCGGGATGGCCCGCGGCCCCTCTAGGCCGCGGGCATTTTCCGTCTGATGACGGCAATGGCCTGCGCCAGCGCATCGTCAATGCTCAGCTCCGAGGTATCCAGCAGCACCGCGTCCTCGGCGGGCTTCATCGGGGCAGTGCTGCGCTCCGCATCCCGCGCATCGCGTTCGCGCACATCCGCCAGAACCTGCTCGCGCGTCACATCCGAACCCTTGGCACTGAGTTCCAGAAACCGCCGTTCAGCCCGCACCTCAGCCGAGGCGGTGACGAAGAGCTTCACGTCGGCTTGCGGACAGATCACCGTACCGATGTCGCGCCCATCCAGAACCGCTCCGCCCGCGCGCTGGGCAAAGGCGCGCTGAAAATCGACCAGCGCGGCGCGCACCTCGGCGATCACCGCCACTTTCGAGGCCGCCTGCGCGACCTCAGCCGTGCGCAGATCGCCCACGCTCAGGTCCTCGGGCGTCAAAGCCTGCGCCGCGTCGATCGGGTCCGCCGCGTCCAGAGTGCGCCGCCCGACCGCCCGGTAGAGCAGCCCGGTATCGAGATGCGCAAATCCGAAATGCGCCGCCACACCTTCGGAGATGGTCCCCTTACCCGCCGCAGCGGGGCCGTCGATGGCAACGGTAAAGCAGTCCGCCATCAGACTGCCCGGTTGTTCCGGAGCAGTTTTGCCCCCAACCGCCCCATCAGCGGCTCGAAAATCGGGAAGGACGTAGCAATCGGGCCCGCATCATCAACGGTAACGGCCTTTTTCGCACCCATACCCATCACCATGAACGACATGGCAATCCGGTGGTCCAGAAAGCTCTCGCAGGTGCTACCGCCCGGAACGCCGCCGATGCCGAGGCCATCGACAGACCACCAATCCTCGCCCTCGTCCACGGTTACACCATTGGCCCGCAACCCGCGCGCCATGGCGTCGATGCGGTCGCTTTCCTTCACGCGCAATTCCTTGACGCCGCCCATCAGCGTGGTGCCGGTTGCATTGGCGGCAACCACCGACAGAACCGGATATTCGTCGATCATCGAGGCCGCGCGTTCCGGCGGCACCGTGATCCCCTTCATGTCGGGCGAATAGCGCGCGCGCAGATCGGCGACGGGCTCGCCACCTTCTTCGCGTTCGTTCTCATAGGTCAGGTTCGCGCCCATCTCGCGCAGGGTGGTAAACAGGCCCGCGCGGGTCGGGTTTAGCCCGATGCCGGGAACCAGCACGTCCGAGCCCGGCGTGATCAGCGCCGCACAGACCGGGAAGGCCGCGCTGGAGGGATCGCGCGGGACGGCAATGACCTGCGGTTTTAACTCGGGCCGCCCGGTCAGGGTGATGACACGGCCCTCATCGGTGTCTTCGACTGTGATTTCGGCCCCGAAACCGGCCAGCATCCGCTCGGAATGATCGCGGGTCGCTTCTTTCTCGATCACCACGGTCTTGCCGGGGGCGTTCAGACCAGCCAGAAGAACGGCGGATTTGACCTGTGCCGAGGGCACCGGCACCTCGTACCGCACCGGAACCGGGTCCGCCGCGCCAACGATGGTCATCGGCAAACGCCCCCCTTCGCGCCCCACCGATTGCGTGCCGAACAGCGCCAGCGGATCGGTCACGCGGGCCATCGGGCGTTTGTTCAAGCTGGCATCCCCGGTGAACGTTGCAGTGATCGGAGAGGTCGCCATCGCACCCATGATCAACCGCACACCGGTGCCCGAGTTGCCGCAGTCGATGACCTGATCGGGTTCGGCAAAACCGCCGACACCGACGCCGTGCACGGTCCATTCTCCGTTCCCGTGATCCGTGACCTCGGCCCCGAAGGCGCGCATGGCCTTCGCGGTGTCCAGAACATCCTCGCCTTCAAGCAGGCCGGAAATCCGGGTCTCACCCACCGCCATCGCCCCCAGAATCAGCGAGCGGTGCGAGATCGACTTGTCGCCCGGCACCTCTGCCGTGCCGGTCAGCGGGCCGCAGGGATGCGAGGTCATCGGGATGGGCGTGCCGTGTCCGGACATGGGGGCTCCTGTTTTCGCTATCAGTTCAAGGCCGATTAGCGAATTGGGGCCGGTTGGTCCAGCGGCAATCAGCCTTTGCGGCGGAAGGTGAGGTAATGCGGCGTCCGGCCTTCACGCAGGGCTTTCTGCTCGTATCGGGTGGAAAGCCAATCATCCCAAGGCGCGCGCCAGTCATCCGGGCGCTCGGCCAGCCATTCGAAACCGGCGCGCGGAACCTCTTCCAGCGTTTGCCGCACGTAGTCGGGGATATCGGTCGCTACCCGGAAGATCGCGCCGGGTTTGAGGGCGCGGGCCAGCGGTTCCAGATGCTCGGGCGTGACGAAGCGGCGGCGGTGGTGACGTTTCTTAGGCCAAGGATCGGGATAGAGCAGGAAAGCGCGCGAGATGCTGGCCTCGGGCAGCACATCGAACAGGTCGCGCGCGTCACCGGGATGCACGGCAAGGTTTTCCACCCCGGCGCGGCGGATTTTGCCCAGTAGCATGGCGACGCCGTTGATAAAGGGCTCGGCCCCGATGATGCCGATATCGGGGTTCTGTTGTGCCTGATGCACCAGATGCTCGCCGCCGCCAAAACCAATCTCCAGCCAGACATCCTTACCGCCGAACAGGGCGTTCAAATCCAGCGGGGTGCGGTCGGGGTTGGTGTCCCAGTCGACGGCACCGGGTGACAGCGCGGCCAGATCCTCGGCCAGATAGGCCTTCTGGCTGGGTTTCAGGGTCTTGCCCTTGAAGCGGCCATAGAAGTTTCGACGGGGGCGTTGTGGGGTCTGGGTGCTCATGATGGTGCCCTTACTGCGGGTATCATCCAGTGGCAAGTGGTGGAGGTGGGGGCCAGCCCCCACACCCCCGAAGTATTTTCAAACAGAAGAAGGGTGGGTCAGAACCACTGGCCGGGTTCGATCAGACCCAGCTGCAGGAGTTGGGAAGAGTTCCATTCGAAGGGCACCGAGTGGGTCCAGCGGAAATCCGAGATGCCGAAGGCGGAACCTGCGTTTGTTCTTAGCGCCTTGGCAGCACGGAAGGAGCAGATCGCGGCGGTCAGGTTGTTGTGCCAGGGGCAGGCATAGGTGTTGTATTCGGCCTCGCTGAAGCTGTGATCGGGCAGCAATTCGAGGCCGGGTGTCGGTTTGAACAGGGCGATGCGGTCGATGCGGCGGCGGGCATAGGGGATGTGATCCTCGAACCGCCAGCGCAGGCCGCCGGACATATCCAGTTGCCGCTCGAGCGGGGTGCCGTCGGCGTCGTGGCGGGTGTGGGCGTAGTATCCGGTACTGTCGAGCATGGCGCAATCCGGCGCGACCCCGTTGGGGAAGGTTGTCAGATCGTCGGCATAGAGGTCGACCACATGGGCCAGCATCGCGCGGCGGCGTTCCTCGGTGTGGAAGGCCAGAAGCTCGGTGACCGTACGTGTTTCGCAGAACGGGAAGAACAGATATTCGGTGTTGTAACAGTAATAGAGCCAGATTTCGGGTGCGATTTGCATAATGCGGTTGACGGTATTGAACACCACGCCTCGCGGGGCGCAGGTCAGCGGGACGCGGTGGGTCTGGTCGCTCAGGTCATCGACAATCGTGAACTCGGCGGGCATGAAGGCGATCACCGAAGCGAAGCCCAGCCTCAGGTGGTGGCGCAAGGTGCTGTCGAGTTCGACATCGTCCTCGGCAAAGATCAGGGCGACGGGGCCTTTGGCCAGCGCTGACTGGCCGGTTTTCAGGAAGTGATCGAGGGAATCGTATTGCATCGCCTGTCCGGGATCTCGCCGCTGGAAATTCACGCCAAATTCGGGTAATTGCGCCGCCATTGCAAGCGGCGTTCGTTGCGTATAGACGACGCCGATCCAGCGAGTGCAAAGGCCCGATCCATGTCCGAACCCAAGAAGCTGTTTATCAAGACCTATGGCTGTCAGATGAACGTTTATGACAGTGAACGCATGGCCGAAGCGCTGGGCGGTCAGGGGTATGTTGAGACCAAGTCTGCGGACGATGCGGACATGATCCTTCTGAACACCTGCCATATTCGCGAGAAAGCGGCAGAGAAGGTTTATTCCGAACTGGGCCGCTTTAAGGGATTGAAGGCCGAGAAGCCTGATTTGAAGATCGGGGTTGCCGGTTGCGTGGCCCAGGCCGAGGGTGAAGAGATCATGCGCCGCCAGCCACTGGTCGATCTGGTGGTGGGGCCGCAAAGCTATCACCGCCTGCCTGAGATGGAGGCCAAGACCCGTGCGGGTGAAAAAGCGCTGGATACCGATTTCCCCGAAGAGGACAAGTTCGAGAAGCTCAAGAACCGGCCTAAGGCCAAGCGTGGCCCGACGGCGTTTCTGACGGTGCAGGAGGGCTGTGACAAGTTCTGTGCTTTCTGCGTGGTGCCCTATACGCGTGGCGCCGAGGTCAGCCGCCCCGCCGACCGCATTATCCGCGAGGCGCAGGACCTGGTCGAACGCGGCGTGCGTGAGATCACTCTGCTGGGCCAGAACGTGAATGCCTATCATGGGACTGGGCCGAATGGGGATATGACGCTCGCCGGTCTGATCTGGGAACTGAACAAGGTCGACGGGCTGGAACGTATCCGCTTTACGACCTCGCATCCCAACGACATGAGCGATGATCTGATCGAAGCGCATGGCACCTGTGACAAGCTGATGCCCTATCTGCATCTGCCGGTACAGTCGGGATCGGATCGGATTTTGAAGCGGATGAACCGCAGTCACACCGCCGAAAGCTACCTGCGGCTGATCGAACGAATCCGCGCGGCGCGACCCGATATTCTGATGTCCGGGGATTTCATCGTCGGCTTCCCCGAAGAGACAGAAGAGGATTTTCAGGCGACGCTGGATTTGGTGGAAGAGGTCAAATATGGCTACGCCTATTCCTTCAAATATTCGACGCGCCCCGGAACCCCTGCGGCTGAACGGCCACAGGTCGACGCGGATGTTGCGGATGAGCGCCTGCAGCGCCTTCAGGCCCTGATCACCCGTCACCAGCGCGAGATTCAGGACGCAATGGTCGGTAAGACCGTCAACGTCCTGTTCGAGAAGCCCGGACGCCAACTGGGCCAGATGGTTGGAAAATCCGAGTATCTGCATGCAGTTCACGTGACGCACGCAGATGTGGAGGCCGGGGATTTACGCAAGGTCAGAATTTTGGATTCAGGGGCCAACTCGTTGGCGGGCGCTGTCGTCTGACCGTTGTGCACAGGCCATGACGGGTTTGCCGAACAAAATTTAACCCTTGATTTATGACTTGGAATTATGTTCCGAGGTAGGCCAGATTTTTCAGGGCAGGTCTCTGAATGTATATGCGTTGGCCCAGGGTTTGGTCCACCGCGGCGGAGGGTGCGAGTAGTGAAGCGGATGTGTTTTTTCCGGTCAGAGCCGTTTCGGTTTTTGATCGCCATTGCAGTTGCGACAGCCTGTACTCTGCCCGCCTCCGCAGGTGATATCATCGGCGACGTGACCGAACCTGACGTGATCTCACCCAACCGGTTTTCGCGCGATGTCAGTGCGTTTTATCTGGGCGTCAGCGGCGGGCGCGCCTCGGGCGGGTCGGACGAGTTTGGTCTGCGCGTGGCCGGTGTAGACGTGTTCAGCGTCGGTGATCTCAGCCCCAGCGGCAATTTCGGCGGCTTTCGCGGCGGCTGGCGGGGCGTCCTGCCCGCCATCGGCGGGCGCGACTATGTCTACGGTCTTGAGCTAGGCTATGACACAGGCACGCTGGATGACAACACATCAACGATGATCGGGGAAACGCTCGTCACCGGGCGGTCGGCAATTTCCGACGTGTTTTCGGTGCGCCTAAAGAATGGTCTAACCAACCGCAGCGGCAGTATTCTGTATTTCGTGACTGTTGGCTATGTGCGCGGCGATATCACCACCTCGACGTCGCTGACCGACAGCAGCCAGTCGACCCGGTTCGAGGATGTAGACCGGCGGCAGGGCTTCTCGGCCAGTCTTGGTGCCGAGCACAAGCTGGACGACAACTGGTCGATCACGGGTGAGATCGAATATCTGCAATTCGATTCGAAAACCGTTGATCTCGGCCCGCAGTTCAGCACCAAATCCACGCCAAAGTACCGCGGGTTGCGGTTCGGTCTGAACTACACGTTCTGATACGCCCTAAGGGATCACAGGACAAATCGGCGCTTTTGTCATCGCTCACGCAAAAATTGAAACTGCCGCTTGCGTCCCCCTCGGGATGTTGTCTACGCTCGGGGTGAAACGCCAAGACAGGAGAACGGATTGGCCATCGGTGCCCTGACCCCACCGCAAGATGACATGCCCCAGCGTGAGGCGCTTGTTGAATTTCCTGACAACAGATTACTGATTGATCTTTGCGGTGAATATGACCGCAACCTGACAGATATCGAACAAAAGCTCTCGGTGCAGATCGTGCGGCGCGGCAATCAATTGGTCGTGCTGGGCGACGAGGATTCGCAGAAGCAAGCGATCGAGGTTCTGCAGGCGCTTTACACCCGCCTCGAAGGTGGCCGCGACGTTGAGGCGGCAGATGTGGATCGTGAGTTGCGGATGGGCAATTCCGAAGCCGGAACCGGCACGCGGGATGGCGACCAGCTTGAGATGTTCAAGGGCGGCACGGTTGAAATCAAGACACGCAAGAAACTGGTCGAGCCGCGCACCGACGCGCAAAAAGCCTATGTCCAGTCGCTGTTTGGCAACGAACTGGCCTTTGGGATCGGTCCTGCCGGGACGGGTAAGACCTACCTGGCCGTCGCCGTGGGCGTCTCGATGTTCATCGGCGGGCATGTGGACCGGATCATCCTCAGCCGCCCGGCGGTCGAGGCCGGGGAAAAGCTGGGCTATCTGCCTGGTGACATGAAGGACAAGGTCGATCCCTATATGCAGCCGCTGTATGATGCGCTGAACGATTTTCTGCCCGGCAAGCAACTGGCCAAGCTGATCGAGGAAAAACGGATCGAGATTGCGCCGCTCGCCTTCATGCGCGGGCGCACGTTGGCGAATGCCTTTGTGGTGCTGGACGAGGCGCAGAATGCCACGACAATGCAGATGAAGATGTTCCTGACCCGACTGGGGGAAGGCAGCCGCATGGTCATCACCGGCGACCGCTCGCAGGTCGATCTGCCGCGTGGTGTTCAATCGGGTCTGGCGGATGCCGAACGTCTGCTGAAGACGATTCCCAACATCAGCTTCAACTATTTCACCTCGAAAGACGTTGTGCGCCACCCGCTTGTCGCCGCCATCATCGAAGCGTATGAGGCCGACTCGGGCCGTGAAACCGGATAACCTCCTGCGGCCCCGAACGTATCAGGGCCCGGGACCATTGGCATGAATCTGGAAGTCACCGTTGACGACGACCGCTGGAGTGGGCTGCAGCCGCTGGCCGTGCGCGCGATTGCGGCTGTTCTGGAGTATTGCGATCTTGACGCCGATCTGTGCGAGATCAGCCTGCTGGGCTGCGATGACGCGCGGATCGCCGAACTGAATGCCGAGTTTCGGGAAAAGCCCACGCCGACCAACGTGCTCAGCTGGCCCGCCGAGGATCTTTCCGCAGATGAGGCTGGAGGTCGCCCGCTGAAACCGCAGCCGGATTTCACGGGTGAGATCGCGTTGGGCGATATCGCGATCGCCTATGACACCTGCGCCCGCGAGGCGGCAGAGGTAGGCAAGCCCATGGGCGATCACGTCATCCATCTGATCGTTCACGGAACATTACATTTGCTGGGCTACGATCACATTCGTGACCCCGACGCCACTTTGATGGAGGGGGTTGAGGTCGAGATACTTGGCAAACTGGGTATAGATGACCCATATAATGTATGACAGGGGCAACTTTGCCCGATCATTTGGAACAGGATAATGGGCGAAACAGACGGCAGTTCTAGGGCGGCGCAGGGCGCGCAACCTCAGGACGGCAACAATAGCAGCGACGACAAAGGCGGGTTCTTGTCCCGCATTTTTGACGCTTTTTCCTCTCAGGGCGATGCGGCGGATCAGGTGAACGGCAGCCAGATCAGCGCTCCGCAGCCCCGGGGCATGATCAACCTGCGCAGGATGCGGGTCGAAGATGTTGCGATCCCGACGGCCGAGATCATCTCGGTCCCCTCGACAACCCCAAAGGACGAACTGGCGCAGATCTTCCGCGAAAGCGGGCTGTCGCGCATTCCCGTGTACGAGGGTACGCTGGATACGCCGCTGGGCTTTGTCCACCTCAAGGATTTTGCCCTGACCCATGGGTTCAATGGTAACTCGGCCGAATTCGACCTGACCTCGATGCTGCGCACATTGCTGTTTGTGCCCCCGTCGATGCCGATCGGCGTGCTGCTGACCAAGATGCAGACCGAGCGCCGCCACATGGCGCTGGTGATCGACGAATATGGTGGCGTCGACGGCCTGCTGACCATCGAGGACCTGATCGAACAGGTCGTGGGCGAGATCGCCGACGAACATGACGCCCACGAAGATCAGCTGTGGATTCAAGAGAAACCCGGCTGCTATGTGGTGCAGGCCCGCGCCCCGCTTGACGATTTCGAGGCCGAGATCGGACGCTCTCTGACCAGTCACGAGGACGTGGATGAGGAAGAGATCGACACGCTTGGCGGTCTGGTCTTCATGCTCTCGGGCCGGGTGCCCGCGCGCGGCGAGGTGGTCTGTCACCCCGAAGGGGCCGAGTTCGAAGTGATCGACGCCGACCCGCGCCGGATCAAGCGGCTGCGGGTCATGTTGCCGGATATCGCTGCATGAACCCTGCCGCCGGGTGGCCCCTGTGGCTGCGATGCCTGCTGGCCGCCGGACTTGGGGCCGTTGCCGCGTCGGGTCTTGCGCCCTTGGGCTATTGGTTCGCCACGCTTCTGGCATTGATCCTGATCGGGCCGATTTTTCTGGCCAGCGAGACACCGCGGCGCGGCGCCCTGTTGGGCTGGGCCTTTGCGACCGGGTATTTCGCCCATGCACTCAGCTGGATCGTCGAGCCGTTTCTGGTCGACGCAGAGCGGCACGCCTGGATGGCTCCGTTTGCGCTGATCTTTATGTCGGGCGGTCTGGCCTTGTTCTGGGCGCTGGCGTTCGGCCTCGCAAAGCGAATCGGGGGATCCGCGGCGGCGCAAACCGCGGCGCTCGCGGTGGCCCTGTCTTTGGCCGAGCTCGGTCGCGGCTATCTGTTGACAGGGTTTCCGTGGGCGGGGATCGCGCAGGTTTGGGTGGGCACTCCGGTTGCCCAATTGCTCTCGCTTATGGGGCCGTATGGGCTGGGTGCGGTGACGCTGCTGGCCACCTTGCCGTTGGGGGCGACGTTGTTCAGCAATCGTACGCTGCGTGGATTGATGGTCCCGGCGATCACCGCGCTCGGGTTTGCCGCGGTGGCGCTCGGCTACGCCGCGACCCGGCCCCCGGTGACTCTGTCCGATCATGTCGTCCGTCTGGTCCAGCCAAACGCCCCGCAGCATCAGAAATGGGACCCGGCCTATGCCCCGCTATTCTTCGCGCGGCAGCTGGAATTCACCGTGGCCGAGCCCCGTCCCGACCTGATCGTCTGGCCCGAGACCTCGGTTCCCGCGTGGCTGGGCAGCGCGCAACCCTATCTGTCGGCCATCGCCGAGGCCGCGCAGGGCACCCCGGTTTTTCTGGGGATTCAGCGCGGGGACGGGTCGCAGATCTACAATTCGATGATCTATCTGAACGCCGAGGGCCAGCAGCAGGGCCTGTATGACAAGCACCATCTGGCCCCCTTCGGCGAATATGTCCCGTTCGGCAATCTGATGGCCCGCTTCGGCATCCACGGCATGGCCTCCACGGCAGGTAGCGGTTTCAGCGCCGGACCGGGGGCCGCCTTGATCGAGGCGGGCCCGCTTGGCAAAGCGCTGCCGCTAATCTGCTACGAGGCGGTGTTCACGCAGGACGTATTGGCCGCTCCGGGCCGCGCGGATTTCCTGCTGCAAATCACCAACGATGCGTGGTTCGGCACCCGGTCCGGCCCCTATCAGCATCTGGCCCAGGCGCAGATGCGCGCGATCGAGCAAGGGCTGCCGATGATGCGCTCGGCCAATACCGGCGTCTCGGCGATGATCGACCCGTTGGGGCAGATCACCGCCTCGCTGCCGCTTGGACAGGCCGGATATATCGACGCCGAACTGCCCCTGCCGCAGCGCCCCACACTCTATTCCCGGATCGGAGACAATCTGGCCCTTCTGGCCTTACTGGTGCTGCTTGCGCTGCTCTGGTGCCACACCCGACGGGGCCGAACCCAAATACCGATTGACCCCACCTGACAGGACGCGTATCCGATCGCGTGCCCGTCACAACGGCTTCCTGGCGTGACGGGGAAATCTTAATGGAGCACTTTCATGTCCCGACAGAATTACACTTTCACTTCGGAGTCCGTTTCCGAAGGGCACCCGGATAAGGTCTGTGACCGCATCTCGGACGCCGTCCTCGACGCCTTCTTGCGCGAAGAACCCGAAGCCCGGGTGGCGTGCGAAACCTTTGCCACGACCGACCGGGTCGTCATCGGCGGCGAGGTTGGTCTGTCGGATCAGGAAAAACTGCATGACTACATGGCGCATATCGACGATATCGCGCGCGCCTGTATCAAGGATATCGGATACGAGCAGGACAAGTTTCACCACGAAACGGTGGAAGTGACGAACCTGCTTCACGAACAATCCGCCCATATCGCGCAGGGCGTGGATGCGTCGGGTGACAAGGACGAGGGCGCTGGCGATCAGGGCATCATGTTCGGCTATGCCACGACTGAAACGCCCGCGCTGATGCCCGCTCCGATCCAGTATTCGCACGCGATCCTGCGCCGGCTGGCCGAAGTGCGTAAGAACGGCACCGAGCCTGCGCTGGGTCCCGACGCCAAATCGCAGCTATCGGTGATCTATCGCGATGGCAAACCGGTCGGCATCAGCTCCATCGTGCTGTCGACCCAGCATCTGGACGCCGCGCTTACCTCGAACGATATCCGCGCGATTGTCGAGCCCTACATTCGCGAAACCCTGCCCGAGGGCTGGCTGACCGCAGAGACCGAGTGGCACGTGAACCCCACCGGGAAATTCGTGATCGGTGGCCCCGATGGCGACGCAGGCCTCACGGGGCGCAAGATCATCGTCGACACCTATGGTGGCGCGGCGCCGCACGGCGGTGGCGCCTTCTCGGGCAAAGATCCCACCAAGGTCGACCGCTCTGCCGCTTATGCCGCGCGCTATCTGGCCAAGAACGTTGTATCCGCCGGCATGGCCGAGCGCTGCACGATTCAGCTGAGCTATGCGATTGGCGTATCCAAACCGCTTTCGATCTACGCGGATACCCACGGCACCGGCCAGATCACCGATGCCGAGATCGAAAAAGCGGTCGGCCAGGTCATGGATCTGACCCCGCGCGGCATTCGGGAGCATTTGCAGCTGAACAAACCCATCTATCAGCGCACCGCAGCCTACGGCCATTTCGGCCGCGAGCCAGACGCGGATGGCGGTTTCAGCTGGGAACGCACTGACCTTGCCGCTGCGCTGAAAGCCGCCGTCTAGGAAACGCCGAAGCGATGCGCCCGAACGGGCGCACCCTTCTTCTGTTCAAAAATACTTCGGGGGAGTCGCCAAGGGCGACGGGGGCAGCGCCCCAGCTCAACGGCGCAGCAGAACCGGGAACCAATCCTCGCGCAATCGCTGCCCCGGCACCATGTCATGCCCCGGAAACGGAGGAGACGTGCGCCCCGGCCTCTCGACATATCGCGCATCATCCCCCACCAGACGCAGCGAAAACGCGCGGCGACGGCTGTCGGATTGGTTGCCGCGCGCACCATGCAGCGTGCGATAGTTGAAGGCCACCGCGTCACCGGGCTCCATCTCGAACTCGACCACACGCATACCCTCGGCGTCCGGGTCGGGCACGGGGATGTATTGACCCTCATCGGCAAAAAAGCCTTCTTCCGAAACCCAACGGGTTGGCAGAACCTCTTTCTCCCACCGGTGTGATCCGGCCACACAGCGCAAGGTCGCCTGTTTCACCGGATCCAGCGGAGACCAAAAGCTGATCGTCTGCTGCCCCTCGACAAAGTAGTAAGGCCCGTCCTGATGCCACGGCGTCGCCATGGAGGTGCCCGGCTCTTTCACCAACACATGATCGTGGAACATCTGCACCATGTCCGACCGCATCAGATCAGCTGCCACCTCGGCGGCAGGCGAGGCCTCGATCACCGTGCGAAACTGCGAAATACGGGACCAGTTGCAATAGTCGTCAAAGAACCGGCCCGTTTCGCCTTGTTTCTTGTTTTCAGACGCATAAGGGCCCGGCTCGGCCATATTGGCCGCAACCCCGGCACGCAGCGCGTCGACATGGTCGGCAAACAAACCTTTGACCAGAACAACCCCATCGGCCTGATAGGTCTCAATCATATCCTGTGAAACGAGAGGGTGCGGCATGTCGGTCTCCGTGAATCAGTCATGCCGATCTGCGCATATCTGACCGCCACGTTCAATCGCCCGCAACGCGCAGGCGAATCGCACAGTTAAATGGCTAGGTCTTCTTGCGCAGCCGGATCACCACATCGACCGAAGCGATCTCAACCCCCTCAGGGGCTTCCGGCAATTGCTGGATCACCAATTGGTCCGAGGGTGCATCACTCAGGCGGCTTTCATCTTCCCAGAAGAAATGCGGATGATCATGGGTATTGGTGTCGAAATAGCTTTTCGACCCATCCACGGTGATTTCCTGCAGAACACCCGCCTCGCAAAACGCGCGCAGCGTGTTGTAGACGGTGGCCAGCGACACCGCATCGCCATTCTTCTTGGCCGACTCGAACAGGCTTTCCGCCGTCACATGACGATGCAGCCCGTCACCGACCAGCAACTCGGCCAGCGCGACCCTCTGGCGTGTCGGCCGCAAACCCGCGCCGACCAACCAATTCGTAGCAATTTCCCGGCTCTGAGGTGTCATGAATCCGATGCCTGTGTTCAACTATCCCATATATAAGGGCGCGCAGGCCCCAATTTCAAATGAAATTCATTCGCAAAGAATGTCGTAAGCACAACATGATATGGCGTCACGCTCTTGCAGGACCTTGCAAACGGGTGATAGACGAGGCCAAATGTTACAAACAGACCCCTGGCAGGAGAGGCGGCAGAATGGCCCAATTCCCGAGCAGCTTTGACAAGGACGATCTGCTGAAATGCGCGCGCGGCGAATTGTTCGGCCCCGGCAACGCACAGCTGCCTGCTCCGCCGATGCTGATGATGGACCGGATCACCGAAGTGTCGGGTGATGGCGGCACGCATGGCAAGGGCCATGTGGTGGCCGAGTTCGACATTACCCCAGACCTTTGGTTCTTCGACTGCCATTTCCCCGGCAACCCGATCATGCCCGGCTGTCTGGGTCTGGATGGTCTGTGGCAATTGACCGGGTTCAACCTCGGCTGGCGTGGCTGGCAGGGGCGTGGCTATGCGCTGGGTGTGGGCGAGGTCAAACTGACCGGCATGGTCCGCCCCGACCGCAAGATGCTGACATATTACGTTGATTTCACCAAAGCCGTTCAGACCCGCCGCCTGACCATGGGTGTGGCGGATGGCCGGGTCGAGGCCGATGGCGAGTTGATCTATCAGGTCAAGGACATGAAGGTTGCATTGTCCGAAAGCTGAGCCCAGTTGACGGACCAACAGCACTAAACGGAACACAGGAGTACGCTTATGCGTCGCGTCGTCGTCACCGGTCTGGGGGTTGTGTCCTCCATCGGGAACAATGCCGAAGAGGTCTTGGCCTCGCTCAAAGCAGGCAAATCCGGGATCGAGGCCAATGAGCAGATGGTCGAACATGGCTTTCGCAGCCAGATCGCCGGAACGCTCAAGATCGACGTGGCCGAGCATGTGGACAAGCGCACACTGCGGTTCATGGGCCCCGGTGCAGCCTATGCCCATATCGCGATGAGCCAGGCGATTGCCGATTCCGGTCTGACCGAGGATCAGGTGGTGAACCCGCGCACCGGTCTGGTCGCAGGTTCTGGTGGCCCGTCCACCAGCGCCATGCTGACCGCACATCAGACGGTTCTGAAAAACGGCGCGACCAAGCGGATCGGGCCCTTTGCTGTGCCCAAATGCATGTGCTCGACGATCTCGGCGAACCTTGCCACAGCCTTCAAGATCAAGGGCATCAACTATTCGATCACCTCGGCCTGCTCGACCTCGCTGCATTGCATCGGTAACGCGGCAGAACAGATCATGCTGGGCAAACAGGACGTGATGTTTGCAGGCGGCGGCGAGGAACTGGACTGGACCCTGTCTTGCCTGTTCGACGCGATGGGCGCGATGTCGTCCAAATACAATGACACGCCCGATAAAGCCTCGCGCGCGTTCGATCAGAACCGCGATGGATTCGTGATCTCGGGCGGCGGCGGCATCGTCGTGCTGGAAGACCTCGACCACGCTCTGGCCCGTGGCGCCAAGATCTACGCTGAAGTGACCGGTTATGCCGCCACCTCGGACGGGCACGACATGGTGGCCCCGTCCGGCGAGGGCGGCGAGCGCGCCATGCGACTGGCCCTGTCCACCGTACCTGAAGGCCGAAAGGTCGGCTATATCAACGCCCACGGCACCTCGACCCCGGTCGGAGACGTCGGTGAGGTTGAGGCCGTGCGCCGCATCTTTGGCGAAGGGAACGTGCCGCCGATTTCGTCGACCAAGTCGATGACCGGCCACGCACAGGGCGCAGCAGGTGCGCTTGAGGCGATCTTCTGCCTGTTGATGCTGGACAATGATTTCATTACTCCGTCGATCAATGTCGACACACTTGCCGAAGGCATCCTGCCCGGTGAAATTGCAACTCAAGTGGTTGAAAACGCAGGTCTGGACAGCGTGATGACCAACAGCTTCGGCTTTGGCGGCACCAACGGGTCCATGGTTCTGTCGAAGTATAACGGGTGAACAAGATGTCGGAACTTCTCAAGGGTAAACGCGGCCTGATCATGGGCGTGGCGAATGACCGCTCGATCGCGTGGGGCATTGCCAAGGCCATGCACGAGGCAGGCGCGGAACTGGCCTTTACCTATCAGGGCGAGGCGTTCGGCAAGCGGCTGGAACCACTGGCCCAGAGCCTCGGCAGCGATTTCATGGTCGATGCCGATGTGACCGATGACGACTCGCTGGATCGCGCGTTCGACGAATTGGGCAAGCGTTGGCCGACCATCGACTTCGTCGTCCATGCCATCGCCTATTCGGACAAGAACGAGCTGACGGGCCGTTTCCTGAACACCACCCGGGCGAACTTCAAGCATTCGATGGATGTGTCGGCCTATTCGTTTATCGAGGTCGCGCGCCGCGCCTATCCGCTGATGAAAGGCAATGGCGGTACGCTGCTGACCCTGACCTATCAGGGCTCGAACAAGGTCGTGCCGAACTACAACGTCATGGGCGTGGCCAAGGCGGCGCTGGAATCAGCGACGCGCTATCTGGCCAACGATCTGGGCCCTGACGGCATCCGCGTCAACGCGATCTCGCCGGGTCCGATGAAGACACTGGCCGGGGCCGCCATCGGCGGTGCGCGCAAGACCTATAAGTTCTGTGATCAGAACGCGCCGATGCGCTCGAACGCGACGCTTGAGGCGGTGGGCGGCACTGCTGTTTATCTGGCTTCGGACGCCGGAACCTACACCTCGGGCGAGATCATTCGCGTCGACGGTGGCTATCACATTCTGGGCATGCCACAGCCCGAATCCATGTGACCATTTCTTTCCCTGTGGGGGTCAAGATTTGACCATCTTTCCCCCGCAGAGATTGCGATATGAGCAAACTTGAACAGATCCTCGCCAGCAACGGGCGACCGCAACGTTTCCGACGCAATTCCAGCGGTGGCCGAGCGCGCATTCTGCTGCTGGCGCTGACCGCGCTGCTGATTGCGGTCGTATTTCTGACCCAACCGCAGGTTCGCGACGCGGTTGAGCCGATGCTTGGGATGATACCGGGGCTCTGACCCCGGCCAGTGTCAGTTAACCGAGACGATCTCGATGTCGAAGATCAGGTCCTGCCCCGCCAGCGGGTGATTGGCGTCCAGTGTCACGGTCGCTTCATCGACTTCAACAACAGTCACCGGCAAGGTCTGCCCATCGGGCGTCTGCATCTGCAACTGCGTGCCGGGTTCCAGCGGGATATCATCCGGGATACCTTCGCGCGGGATTTGCTGGCGCATGCCAGGATTGATGGGACCGTAAGCTTCGGTGCAGGCGATCTCGACGCGCTTTTTCTCACCGATCTCCATCCCCGGCAGCGCCACGTCCAGACCGGGAATGATCTGGCCCGATCCGACCTCAAACTGCAGCGGATCGCGCCCTTCGGAGCTGTCAAAGACTTTGCCGTCCAGCAGCGTTCCGGTGTAGTGGATGCGAACGGTGTCGCCTTGTTTGATAGCGGTCATGGGGGCCTCCGGCCTCAAGGGGAATAAGCGGCGCAGCCTAGAGGCTGACACGGCATTGTAAACCCTGCCCTCTTTAACCTGTGAAACAGTTGTGCTTACCTGCGCCCGATCAGGGGAGGATCAGATGGTTATCACAACCTGCGTATTCGATGCTTATGGCACGCTGTTCGACGTCGCCGCCGCCGCCAGACAGGCCGCGGCCGAGCCGGGGTTCGAGGCTTTGGCCGATAAATGGCCCGAACTGGCGAACCATTGGCGTCTGAAACAGCTGCAATACACATGGCTGCGCGCCGTCGCCGATGCGCATGGCGATTTCTGGGATGTGACACAAGACGGACTGGACTGGGCGCTTGAGGCGGTCGGGCTGCAGGGCGACGACACCCTGCGCCAGCGCCTGCTGGATTTGTATTGGGAGTTGCAGGCCTACCCCGAGGTCCCCGAGATGCTGAACGCTTTGAAGGCGGGCGGATTGCAGACCGCCATCCTGTCCAACGGCTCACCCCCTATGCTGGATGGGGCTGTGCAGTCCGCCGGGATCGGAGAAGTGCTGGACGATGTGCTGTCGGTCGAAAGCGTCGGCGTCTTCAAGCCGCACGCCCGCGTCTATGATCTGGTTCAAGGCCGGTTCGGCTGCGCCCGCGACGAGGTGATGTTCGTCAGTTCAAACGGCTGGGATGCTGCCGGGGCCAGCGGCTATGGTTTCGTCACGGCCTGGGTCAACCGCGCGGGCGAGCCGATGGATCGTCTACCCTGGAAGCCGGCGCATGTGCTGTCCGACCTGACAAGCATCCCGCAACTGGCAGGGCTTTGATGGCGGTTTTCACTACTTCGGATGGCAAACGCCTCTACTTTGAGGATACCGGATCGGGACAGCCCCTGCTCTGCCTTGCTGGGCTCACCCGAAACAGCCGGGATTTCTCGTTTCTTGCCCCGCATGTCGGCGATCTGCGGCTGATCGCGATGGATTATCGCGGGCGCGGACAATCCGATTACGATCCGAACTTCATGAACTACAACATCCTGCGCGAAGGGCAGGACGCGATTGAGTTGCTTGACCATCTGGGACTGGAAAAGGTCACGATCCTCGGCACCTCGCGCGGCGGGCTGATCGCCATGGCGCTGGCCGTCAGCCACCCTGATCGTCTGGCCGCTGTCATCCTGAACGATGTAGGGCCGGTGATCGAGGCCGAAGGGATCGCCAAGATCATGGACTATGTGGGCAAACTGCCCAACGCGAAAACCTATGACGAGGCCGCAGAGGCGTTGCACCAGATGATGGGATCACAATTCCCCGGCGTGCCCCGCGCCATCTGGCGGCAACAGGTTGAACATCAATATCTGCAGTCCGACACGGGCCTCGCCCTGCGCTATGACAGCGCCCTGCGCGAGGCGCTGATCCAGCAGGCCGCCGCCGGCCCGCCGCCCGACCTCTGGCCCTTGTTTGACGCGCTTGGCGATATCCCGACCGGTGTGATCCGGGGGGCAAATTCGGACCTGTTCGGGGCTGCAACGCTGGCTGAGATGCAAAACCGTCATCCCGGTCTGATCAGTGCCGAGCTCGCAGATCGGGGGCATGTTCCTTTTCTGAACGAACCCGCCGCGCTTGACGTCATCCGCAAAACACTGGACGCGACATGAGCAGTATTGAAATGATCGAAGCCGCCGCACAGCGGCTGGCCGGGCACGCACGCCAAACACCGCTGCTGTCTTCACCTTTTTTGGATGAGATAGCCGGGCGCAGGGTGCTGGTGAAACCCGAATGCCTGCAGCACACCGGCAGCTTCAAATTTCGCGGCGCGTGGTCAGCGATTTCGGCACTGGATGAGGCCGCACGCCAGCGGGGCGTGATCGCCTATTCCTCGGGCAATCACGCGCAGGGGGTTGCCTATGCAGCCAGCCAGCACGGGATATCGTCTGTCATCATCATGCCCTCGGACGCGCCGCAACTGAAGATCGAGAACACCCGCGCCCTGGGGGCCGAGGTGGTTCTCTACGACCGCGCCAATGAAAGCCGCGAAGAGATCGGTGAGGCGCTGGCCGCACAGCGCGGCCTGACCCTGATCCGGCCCTATGACGAACCCCAAGTGATCGCCGGTCAGGGCACAGTCGGGCTTGAGGTTGCCCGACAAGCCGAGACGCAGGGCGTCACGCAGGCCGATGTGCTGGTCTGCTGCGGTGGCGGCGGGCTGACTTCGGGCATTGCGCTGGCACTCGAACGGCACGCGCCGGGCCTGCGCGCCCGCCCGTGTGAGCCTGAGGGTTTTGATGACGTCAAACGCTCGCTGGCGTCGGGGACCATTCAGAACAACAACGCCTCGTCGGGCAATATCTGTGACGCGATCCTGACGCCGCAGCCGGGGCAGATCACCTTCCCGATCCTGAATCGGCTCTGTGGCCCGGGCCTGTCCGTCTCCGAGCAGGAGGCGCTGCAAGCCATGGCGCAGGCCTTCCTGCGGCTTAAGATTGTGCTGGAACCCGGCGGCGCGGTCTCGCTGGCCTCGGCGCTGTTCCGCAGGGACCAGATCGAGGGCGACGCGGTGATCGTTGTCGCCTCGGGCGGCAATGTGGACCCGCAGGTTTTTGAACAAGCGTTGGAATTCCTGACCTGACAACCGGCGTGAACCGGTGCACTATTCCGCCGCAAACACATTAAGGCGGACCCCTCACCGATGCACATCGCCGACCTAGGAGACGTTAAGCTACACTACCGCGTCGACGGAGACCCGGACGGGGCGCCGCTGGTCTTTGCCAATTCGCTGGGCACGGATATGCGCCTGTGGGACCCGATCCTGCCGTTGCTACCCAAGGGCCTGCGCATCATCCGTTTTGACAAACGCGGCCATGGCCTGTCTTCGCAACCCGATGGTCCGTATTCGATGGGCGCGCTGGTGCGTGATACCGAGCGGCTGCTGGACCATCTTGAGGTCAAAGACTGCATGTTCGTCGGCCTGTCGATCGGCGGGATGATCGCGCAAGGGCTGGCGGTGAAGCGCATGGATAAAATCCGTGCGATGGTCCTGTCGAACACCGCCGCCAAGATCGGCACACCCAATATCTGGCAGGACCGCATCGCCGCCGCCCGCGCAGGCGGGATCGAGGCGCTGGCGGATGCCACGATGGAGCGGTGGTTCTCGAAACCCTTCCGCGCCAGTGCCGATCTGGCGCTGTGGCGCAACATGATGGTCCGGCAACCTCTGGACGGCTATCTTGGCTGCTGCGCTGCGATTTCAGGCACGGATTTTTATACCCCAACCAGCGGTCTGCGCCTGCCGACCCTTGGGATCGCTGGCAGCGAGGATGGCTCGACCCCGCCCGATCTGGTACGTGAAACGGTTGACCTGATCCCCGGCGCGCGGTTTGCGCTGATCCGCAAGGCGGGCCACCTGCCCTGCGTCGAGCGGCCAGCCGAATACGCGGACCTCCTCAACGGGTTTCTGACCGAAACCGGACATCTGCAAGGAGCTTAGACGTGGCCGATTTCCTGCTGGTTCACGGCTCATGCCACGGCGCCTGGTGCTGGCGCGACCTGATCCCCGAACTGACCACATTCGGGCATACGGCGCGTGCGATTGACATGCCCAGCCATGGCTCGGACCCGACGCCGATTGCGGATGTCACGCTTGCGTCCTGCCGCGATGCGGTGCTGAACGCCGCAACGCCCGACACAATCATCGTCGGACATTCCTGGGGCGGATACCCCATCAGCGCCGCGGCCGAGGCGGCCCCCAAGGCGATGCGGGGCCTCGTGTATATCTGCGCCTATGTCCCGCAATCGGGGCTGTCGATGGTCGAAATGCGCAAACGCGCGCCTCGGCAACTGATCGGGGATGCGGTCGAGAAATCCTCGGACGGGTTGTCCTACAGTGTCCTGCCGGACCGCGTGCAAGGGTTGTTCTATCACGATTGCCCGCGCGAGGTGGTGACCTATGCTCTGGGCCGCCTCTGCCCGCAGGCCATCGCACCGCAAGCCACGCCACTGGACGTAGGCGAAAATTTCAATGGCGTGCCCAAGGCCTATATCCGCACCACCGATGACCGCACCGTTCCAACCGAATATCAGGCCGAGATGGCCGACTGCGCACATCCCGACCTGAGCCTGACCATCGACAGCTCTCATTCGCCGTTTTTCTCGCATCCTGAACATCTGGCCGGACTGCTGCACCAAATCTCGGGGCGAATCTGAGATCCTGCGCGGGCGTATCCAACCCTGATCAGCGCCTTTGCGCACAACAGCGACATTCAGGTGACGGATTCCGCCTTGCCTGATGATCCGCATCGGGTCACCGTAGCCTCAAACGAAACGGGGACAGACATGCAATCCATCAAAGCAGCCGTGTGCCGGGACTTCGGCGCGCCTCTGGTGATCGAGGACATCCTGATCGCACCACCCGGAATGGGCGAGGTCGAGGTCACGCTGGACGCGGTAGCGATCTGCCACTCGGACATTTCGTTCGCCAGCGGCGCATGGGGCGGCCACCTGCCCGCAGTATATGGGCACGAAGCCGCCGGGGTCATCTCGGCGGTCGGCGAAGGTGCTGAAGGGTTCAAGGTCGGCGACCCGGTTGTGGTAACCCTGATCCGCGCCTGCGGGTCCTGCCCATCTTGTGCGGGCGGCAAGCCAACCATTTGCGAGACGCCCTATGACACGGTCAAGGGCCCCCTGCGCACCGCCGATGGCGGCGCGCTGGAACAGGCTATGGCCTGCGGGGCCTTTGCCGAGAAGGTCGTGGTCAACCATCGCCAGATCGTCAAGATTCCCGAAACCCTGCCCAAAGACCTCGCCAGCCTGCTGTCGTGCGGCGTGATCACCGGTGTCGGCGCTGCGGTGAACGCCGCCGGACTGCGCCCCGGGCAGGATGTGGTGGTGATCGGCGCGGGCGGCGTCGGGCTGAACGCCATTCAGGGCGCACGCATCGCCGGGGCCCGCCGCATCGTCGCCGTCGACATGACCGAGGACAAGCTGGAGATCGCCAAGGAATTCGGCGCAACTCATGGCGTTCTGGGCAACCTCAAAGAGCCGTGGAAGGCCGCATACAAGGCACTTGGCGGGCGCGGGGCTGATGCGGTTCTGATCACCGTCGGCGCGATCCCTGCCTATGATCAGGCCCCGCGCTATCTGGGCCGGGGTGGCAAAGCGATCATGATCGGGATGCCGCATTCAGGGGATATGTCCAGCTATGAGCCTGTGGTATTGGCCGCTTTGGGTCAGGGCATGGTCGGTTCAAAAATGGGCGACGTGGTGATTCAGCGGGACATTCCGTGGATGATCGACCTTTATGAACAGGGGCGACTGAAGCTGGACGAGTTGATCTCGGGCCGCTGGTCGCTGTCGCAGATCAATGAAGCGATCGAGGACACCAAATCCGGTTCCGCCAAACGCAATGTGATCATCTTCGACAGGGGCTGACCCCGAAAGGAGCGCCGCGTGAAACTGCAGGATCTCGATATCATCGTCACCGCGCCTCCGGCCCCGGGCTGGGGCGGGCGCTATTGGATACTGGTCAAGGTCACGACCGATACCGGCGTGACCGGATGGGGGGAATGCTATGCCTCGTCCGTCGGGCCCGAGGCGATGACCCATGTCATCCGCGACGTGTTCGAACGGCACATGCTGGGTGAAAACCCCGAAAACATCGAACTGATGTTCCGCCGCGCCTATTCCAGCGGCTTCACCCAGCGCCCCGATCTGACCGTGATGGGCGCGTTTTCAGGGCTCGAGATCGCCTGTTGGGATATCCTCGGCAAGGACCGGGACCGCCCGGTCTATGCCCTGCTGGGCGGGCGGATGAACGACCGTATCCGGGCTTACACCTACCTCTACCCCCTGCCGCAGCATAATCTGACCGATTTCTGGACCTCGCCGGAACAGGCCGGGGACTGCGCCGCCGAGATGGTGCGGCGTGGCTATACCGCCGTCAAATTCGACCCTGCGGGGCCTTACACCATCCGCGGCGGTCATATGCCTGCGATGACCGATATCTCGCTGTCTGTGGCCTTCTGCAAAGCCATCCGCGAGGCGGTGGGTGACAAGGCCGACCTGTTGTTCGGCACCCACGGGCAGTTCAACACGGCGGGCGCCATCCGGCTGGGTCAGGCGCTGGAGCCCTATTCGCCCCTCTGGTTCGAGGAACCCACGCCCCCCGATATGATCGAGGATATCGCACGCGTCGCCCGCAACGTCCGCATCCCCGTGGCCACGGGTGAGCGGATGACCACCAAGGCCGAATTCGGCGCGGTTCTGCGCGCAGGTGCGGCGGAAATCCTGCAACCGGCGCTGGGACGTGCAGGCGGCATATGGGAGATGAAGAAGGTCTCCGCGATGGCCGAAGTGTTCAACGCCCAGATGGCTCCGCACCTTTATGCCGGACCGGTGGAATGGGCCGCCAACATCCATCTGGCCGCCTCGATCCCCAACCTGCTGCTGCTGGAAACCATCGAAACGCCGTTCCACGATCAACTGATCAACGGCGCGATCCGGGTCGAGAACGGATTCGTCACCCCGCCAACCGCCCCTGGCCTTGGGATCGAGGTCGACGAGGCGCTGGCCCGCGCCAACCCCTATACCGGCAAAGATTTGCACCTGCAGATGCAGGAGGCGCCCTGCGATTACGCCAACGGAAACGCTTTTCAGGGCGGCGCCCCGGCAACCGAGGGGTGACAATCCGCACCCCGATAGGGCATATTGATCAAACCCCTAAGTCATATTGGTTATTCCGTGACGACGCAAAACCTCGATACCAAGACCCCGCCCGGCGAAACCCCGGCTGAGATGCAGGAAAGCGCCGCTCAGGCGACCGCGTTTCTGAAAGCGCTGGCCCATGAGGGTCGTCTGATGATCCTGTGCCATCTTGGCGAAGGCGAACGATCGGTCGGAGAACTTGAGGCGCTTTTGGGGATGCGGCAGGCGGCGGTCAGCCAGATGTTGGCCCGTCTGCGCGAAGAGGGGCTGGTGAAAGCGCGCCGCGAGGGCAAGGCGATCTATTACGCGCTGAACGACGGCAAGACGGCACAGGTGATCGGCCTGCTTTACAGTCTGTTCTGCAAACCCGGCTCTTAGGCCGGTCAGTTCGAGACGTAGCCCGAGATCACCTGCAACAGCTTAAACGCCGTGGCCGCGTCATTTTCGACCACCGCCAGGAATTCCTCTTCACCGATGCGCAGACAGGACAGATCGGTTTCGGCGATCATGCTCAAGGCGCGCGGTTCCTTGCGGATCAGACCCAGCTCGCCGACCAACGCGCCCGGACCAACGGTCGTGATCAACTGATCCGCGCCACCGGGCTGCGGCAGGTAAAGACCGGCCTCGCCTTCGAGAACAACATAGGCCCCATCGGTCGGCTGATCGTCCTTGAGGAACACAACCTGCCCCGGTTTGGCGTCAAACCAGCGCGCGCCAAATGCCAGCAGGCGAAGCTGGCGGCGGTCGAGGCCCGAGAACAGCGGCGTCTGTTCCAGCGCGCGCAACTTGCGCGCCAGATCGGCCGAGGCGGCTCCGTCGCCCTCGATATCGGTGGGTCCTTCATCTGTCACCACTCGACCTTGCCGGATTTCCACATACATGTCGAATACATCCGGGTTCTCAAACTGATCATTCAGATAGATGACCGTGGCATCGGGCAACAACTCGCGCAGGTTTTTGTAGACCGCCACCTGAGTCTGCATGTCATAGCTGGCCAGTGCGTTTTCCAGAATCAGGATGTCCGGCTTCTTGATGGTGGCCCGGGTAAAGGCCAGCGGTTCGGCAAATACCGCAGGCAGGTTCTGCCCGCCCAGCGCGACGGGCACGTCGTAGATCAATTCGACCACCATCGGACGCGCGCCATGTTCGGCCAGCACGTCCACGATCAGCTTTCGTGCCTCGTCCGTGCGTGCGCCGCCGATCTGGCTGACCTTGCCGAACAGGGCGTTTTCCATCACCGTCAAGCCGGGCGCACAGGCGGTCTCGTCCAGCGGCACAAAGACGTTGTGCAGACGTTCCAGCAGCTTTTTCGAATGGCTGTGGCGCAGCTCCAATATGCGGTTCTTCAACTCGTCCGAGAAGGCCGGGCCGATCTGTTCCGCCGAGATCACAAAAGGCACCGCCAGCAGAGTAGCCAACTGCTCGTCATCCAGCCCGCTGACGCCTTCTTTGCGGGTCTGCTCAACCAGTTCAACCGCCGTCTCGTAGGTCTGCGCCTCAAGCCCCAGCTTCCGGAACAGGGGATGATCGGTGCCGTCCAGCCCGAAGATCTGGCGCAGCATTTCGATCACGTCCCGGGTCAGATTGGCAAGGGTCTGGTCCAGTCCAAGTTCCCGCAACTGTCCCAGAAACACCGTCTGCCGCGCCAGCAGTTCCTGCGTGACCGGAACGCAAGGGGTGGCGAACAGCAGGTTTTCAGCCACAGGCAAGGCCGGGTTATACGTGCAGCGGTCGAACACCAGCGCCTGTTGTTCCAGCCCGGCCTCGCGGACCGCCTTTTGCACCAGCGGGCGCAGTTCGATCAGCTTGGCGGCAAGCTCGGGGCGTTCATCCGCGCTGAACACCTGCTCGGCCCCCCGCTGAAACAGCGCCGCCCCCGAGCCCATACCGTCGATCAGTTGCAGCCACCATTCGCGCAGGTGGCTGGAATCATCGAAACCGGCAAGGCCGGGGTCCAGCCACTCGACACGGAACGGGTCGCTGCTGTTGCCCGCGCGCAGGGTCTCGGGGAAGCCCGGGTCTTCGGTCGAAGTCGACAGGGGGCGCGACCGCATCGGCATCATGACATTTTCCCCAAGCGTGCCCTGAAACATGACCGGTCGTGAGGTCGCCAGACCGATCCGCGCGGCCACGACACTTTGATGCAGCCCGGCCAGATTAACGCCGCCCACTTCGATACGGCCCGAGGTGGGCAGAATCTCACGCGTCAGCAATTCGGTCAGCGCCAGGCGATCTTCCTCGCTGGGGGCCGAGATGCCAATGGTCTTGCTGGCCGGGAAGGTCAGCTCCAGATCATCCAGCACCTGATTGCCGTCGATATCGCGGACCGAGACGTGGTTCAGAACGATATCGCCGGTAAGATGCGGGCGGCTCTCGGGCTCACCATCGAACAGGGTCTCGTCGATCATGCCATCGGGGGCGAAGCGTTCGATCACGACCTCCCACCGCAGCGACATATCCTGCGTCTGGTTATAGTAGGTCAGCAATTCCTTCCACGGAGAGCTCAGGTCCTTATACGCCGCAAGCGCCGCCACCAGTGCGCCCAGCGAGACCGAGCCCTGCAGCACCAGAAACCCGCCCACCAGATAGAACATGAAAGGCGTCAGCTGCGAGATGAAGTTGTTGATGAACTTCATGAAGAATTTTTTTTGGTATATCTCGAACCGGATGCCGAACAGCCGCCCCAACTGGTCCGAGATCATCGCCCGGCGATACCGCCAACCGCCGTTGGCCCGCAGGGTCGAGGCCCCGGCGGCGTTTTCGCCGATCTGCGCGGCGAGGATGCGGACCTCTTGAATGCGTTTCTTGTTCAGCAGGTTGATCTGGCGCTGCAGGCGCGGGATCAGCCAGGCCTGCAACGGGATCAGTGCCACCGCCGCCAGCCCGAACCAGACGCTTTGCAAAAACAGGAAAGACAGGATGGTGATCATCTGCCCCGCCTGCAGCACCGGCTGGCTGATCGCATCGCCCATCAGCCCACCCATCGGTTCGCTTTCGGCGGTGATCATAGAAACCATCTCGCCCTGGCTGACCCGTTCGAAATAGGGTTGCGGAAAGCGCAGCGCGCGGCTGATCAGCTGATACCGGAACCGGCGCAACATCCGTTCGCTCAGCACACCTTTCATGGTGTTGATGCGCATCTTCATCAGGCCATGGGCCAGCACAGCGGCCAGAAATGCAAAGCACAGGATCATCAGAAACGTGGTCTGCTGCAGGCTGTAGCCCCAGACATTCACGATCTGGCTCGAGGCCCCGATCGCGTCGTTGATGATCCGCTTGGGCAATTCCAGCGTCAGGTACAACAGAGGGAACAAGGTGGCCGTCACGGCCAGCAGGATCAGCTGGTCGCGTTTGGAGTATTTCCAGATGAACCGAAAGATCGTTCGTTCTATGGAACCCGCCCCGCTTTTGATCCGCTGCTCAAATTGATGTTTTTGCTGTGAATACAACGGCCCGAATTTACCGCAATCGTGTCCGGCGACGCAAATGAATTTCCAAACTACGCCCAATTCGCCTTGTGTGAACAAGTTCATTTGCGCGGCAGGCGATTACCCCCTAAGCTTCCGATTCAGGACGATATCGGGAGGATTCATTTGCCTGCCAGTTTTGGCACTGTGTTTCTGTTGCTTTGTCTGCTTCAGATCAAACACATGTTTGCCGACTATTATTTACAGACGCCCAAGATGCTTTCGGGGCGAGGCTCGTATCTCCATATGGGACGCGCGCAGCATGCAGCGGTGCATGTTGTGGGTTCAGTCGTTATCTTTGCTCTGTTTCGGGCACCGGTTGAGTTCATTCTGATCATTGCCGCGCTGGAGTGGATTGTTCATTTCCACATTGATTTCGCAAAAGCCAGTTATTCTGACCGCAAAAAACTGCAGCCCAATCAAGCGGCATTCTGGCGGGCGGCGGGTCTGGATCAGCTTTTTCACAATCTGACTTATATCGGCATGGCCTGGGCCTGGGTGGCGTTCGCCGCCTGACCCTCAGGGTACCACGGGCCGGTTCCGCTTGATCGTTCGCAGCACCACATTGGTCTGCGCGCTGGCGACGGCGGGCAGGTGAAACAGGAAATCCTGCAAGAACACGTTATAGGCCGCAAGATCCCGGCACAGCACCCGCAGGTGATAATCGGCCTGTCCGGTCGTGGCATAACATTCCTGCACTTCGGGGCTGGCTTCGACCGCCCGGATGAAATCGGCGATCTTTTCGCGGTCGTGCCGGGTCAGATGCACGTGAACGATGGCCTCGAAGGTCAGGCCCATTTCAGCCGGGTTCACGACCGCGCCATAGCGTTCGATGATGCCCGCCTCTTCCAACGCCCGCACCCGCCGCCACAGGGCCGATGCCGACATCCCAACCGCATCCGCCAGATCGGCGTTCGAAATCCGGCTGTCTGTCTGCAGCAGGGTCAGTATACGGCGGTCTCTGTCGTCCAGCTGCATTGCTCCGGGGAATCCTTTCGACTTGATCCGAAATAATGAACAATATTTTCATCAAACCTGCAATGCATCGGTCAGACTGGCACAACTCTTCAACTGGATTGAATTATGCTTCCCCAAACCCACAGCCAATCCAACGGATCAAGCCATGAGCCATCACGAGCCCCCCCGCACCTATCAGCTTGAAGACCGTTATGTGCTGGATCAGGGGCGGGTCTTTCTGACCGGCACACAGGCGTTGGCGCGGATCATGATGGATCAGGCCCGGCGCGACCGGCAGGCAGGGTTGAATACGGCGGGGTTTGTCTCGGGCTATCGCGGATCGCCGCTGGGCGGGCTGGATCTTGAACTGTGGCGCGCCAAGGACCGGCTCAAAACCGACCGCATCACCTTCATGCCGGCGGTGAACGAAGACCTCGGCGCAACCGCCGTGCTGGGCGCGCAACAGGCCACGCTGGATCCGCATTGCGAAGTCGAGGGCATTTTCTCGATGTGGTACGGCAAAGGTCCGGGCGTCGACCGATCAGGCGACGCGCTGAAACACGGGAACGCCTACGGCTCGGCCCCGAAGGGCGGCGTGTTGGTCGTGGCCGGTGATGACCATGGCTGTGTCAGTTCCTCGATGCCGCACCAGTCGGACGTGGCTTTCATGTCGTGGTTCATGCCCACGCTGAACCCGGCCTCCGTCGAGGAATACTTAGAATTCGGCGAATACGGCTTTGCCCTGTCCCGCTTTTCCGGGACATGGGTCGGGTTCAAGGCGATCTCGGAAACGGTCGAAAGCGCCCGGTCGGTCGACCTGCGCCCCGACCGCGAATTCACCCTGCCCCAGATCGACCTGCCCGAACGCGGCTTGCATGTGCGCACCGCCGACCTGCCCTCGCCCGAGATTGAAACGCGCATCCAGCACAAGTTGCGCGCCGTGCGCGCCTTTGCCGAAGCCAACCCCATCGACCGGCGCATCTATGACATCGAAAACGCCAAGTTCGGGTTTGTCACCACCGGCAAGGGGCATCTCGACCTGATGGAGGCGCTGCGTCTGCTGGGTCTGGATGAGGCCACCTGCCGCCGTCTTGGCATCGACATCTACAAGGTTGGCATGGTCTGGCCGCTGGCCCGCCGCAACGCCCTGCGGTTCGTCAAAGGCAAGGCCGAGGTGCTGGTCGTCGAAGAAAAGCGCGGCATCATTGAAAGCCAGTTCAAAGAGTATTTCTATGACTGGCCCGGCGACAAACCGCAGAAGATGGTGGGCAAATACGACAGCCATGGCGAGCCGCTGATCCCCTGGACCGGAGAGCTGAGCCCCTTGATGCTGGCCCCCATCGTTGCCGCGCGGCTGGACGGCTTTTTCCCCGAAGAGAATCTGCCCGCCAAGGCCCGCGCCCTAACCGAGACGCCCCCACCGGTGATCAATGTCCCGGGGGCCGTGCGAACGCCCTATTTCTGCTCGGGCTGCCCGCACAACACCTCGACCAAAGTGCCCGAAGGCTCTACCGCAGCCAGCGGGATCGGCTGCCATGTCATGGCCTCGTGGATGGATCGCGAGACGGTGGGCTATGCGCAGATGGGCGGCGAGGGCGTGCCGCAGGTGGTCGCTTCGCAGTTCAACGGCGGCAAGCATATCTTTCAGAACCTTGGTGAGGGGACATGGTACCATTCCGGCAGCCTCGCGATCCGGCAGGCGGTCGCGGCAGGGACAAACATCACCTACAAGATCCTCTACAATGACGCGGTGGCAATGACCGGAGGGCAGCCGGTGGACGGCCCTGTCAGCGTCTCAGGTATCGCCCAGACCTGCCGCGCCGAGGGCGTGGACCGCATCGCGCTGGTCTCGGACGATATCACCAAGTTTCGCCGTGCGGATTTCCCCGCCCGCACCACCTTTCACGACCGCGCCGAGATGGATACGCTGCAGCGCGAGCTCCGCGATATCCCGGGCGTCACCGTTTTGATCTATGAACAGACCTGCGCCACCGAAAAGCGCCGCCGCCGCAAGCGCGGTACGTTGGAGGACCCGCAGAAATTCGTCTGGATCAACGATCTGGTCTGTGAAGGCTGCGGCGATTGCTCGGTCGCGTCGAACTGCCTGAGCGTCGAGCCGCGCGAGACCGCTCTGGGTCGTAAGCGCAAGATCAACCTGAGCTCTTGCAACAAAGACTTCTCTTGCCTGAACGGATTCTGCCCCAGCTTCGTGACCGTGGAAGGCGCGACGCGGCGCAAGCGGGCCGTCGAGTTGGATCTGGACGCGCTTGAGGCCGACCTGCCCAACCCCGATCTGCCAAAGTTAAACGCGCCTTTCGACCTTCTTGTCACCGGCGTCGGCGGCACCGGGGTCGTCACGGTGGGCGCGCTGATCACCATGGCCGCGCATCTGGAAGGCAAAGGCGCCTCGGTTCTGGATTTCACCGGGTTCGCGCAGAAATTCGGCACGGTCCTCAGCTATATTCGTCTGGGCACCGCCCCCGACGCGCTCAATCAGGTACGCATTGATCAAGGTGCTGCGGATGCGGTGATCGGATGCGATGTGGTGGTCAGTTCGGCCCCAAAAGCCTCGGCTCACTATGCGCACGGCACGCAGGTTGTGCTGAACCGGGCCGAGATGCCCACCGGCGATCTGGTGCTGCGCCGTGATGCGCAATTACGAGTCGACGCGCGGGAACAAGCCATCGCTGATGTGGTGGGGGCCGACAATCTGACCGGGCTTGACGCAAACGCCATTGCCGAGGCGCTGCTGGGCGATGCGGTGTTTGCCAATGTCATCCTGCTCGGCTTTGCATGGCAGAAGGCGCTGGTTCCAGTCTCACACAGTGCGCTGGCGCAGGCCATCCTGCTGAACGGCGTCGCGGTTGAAAAGAACCGGCTGGCCTTTGCTCTTGGACGCTGTCTGGCCGCCGATCCCGACCGGGTTCAGGGCCTGACACAACCGGCCTCATCCGAAGAGACGCTGGACCAACGGATCGCCCGCCGCGTTGCCTTTCTGACCGACTATCAGGACGCCGCCTATGCGGAGCGTTACGCGCGGCGGATCAAAAGCGTCCGTGCGGCCAACCCGGAAACCTCAGATCAGCTGATCGACTCCGTCGCCCGCAACCTGTTCCGATTCATGGCCTACAAGGATGAGTTCGAGGTTGCCCGGCTGCAGACCTCCTCGGCCTTCACCGATGAACTGGCGCAGCAATTCGAGGGCGCGTTCAAAACGAAATACCACTTCGCCCCGCCGATGCTCAGCTTGCGCAAGGACGCGCGCGGGCGTCCGGTCAAGCACACATTCGGGCCGTGGATGCGCCCTGTGCTGACCGCGCTGGCCCGTGCCAAGGGGCTGCGCGGCAAAGCTTGGAACCCGTTCGGCTACCATTCCGAGGCCCGGCTGCATCGCGATATTCTGGCTTGGTACAACGCGCTGCTGGACCAGTTTCTGTCCAACCCCAAGGGTGAGTGGCTGGAGAAACTGGCAACTGCCGACGAGATCAGAGGCTACGGCCCCGTGCGCGCAGACAGCTTTGCGGCTGCGCGCAAGCAGGTGGGTTAACCCAGAACCGAAAAGCTGCTTTCAGCATTGATCGGGCGTTTGCGGGAATAGAACCCGACGTCGATGCTGCGCCCGATATAGGGCAGTTCGAACTGCAGCGGCTGGGCGTCGTGATCGCCCCCGCCTTCGACATAGCCGATCAGCGCGGCCATCATCTTGCCCGCAATCGGCGCGTTCTTGTATTGATTGCCGCTGGTGCCGCAGGCCATGTAGAACCCCGGCAGGCTGGATTGGTCATAGATCGGAATCCAGTCGGTCGAGGCGTCGTACAGATCAACCACCCCCCGCGTTTTCGTTGGAATCCCAAGCGACGGCACCCGCTGCGCATAGCGCATGGCCTGCGTGGTCCACTGGTCGGTGAATTCGCGGTTGTAATGCACGTCGTCCTCGGCCCATTGATGCGGGTCGCAATCCGGGTCCTCGGACCCGATGAGGATGTGGTTGCCATGCTCGGGCCGACAATACAGTGCGATGTCGCTGTCGGATACGATGGTCCCCTGATTCTCGAAATCAAACCCCTCGGGCGCGGGCACATGCACCACCTCTTGCCGCAGGGGGCGGGTCTGGATGGTCATATCGTCCAACACACCCGCCATCCGGTTGATGATCGCGGACCCCGGCCCGGCCACATTCACCACCACCTTCGCATGGATCTCCTCACCCGAGGCCAGCCGCACGCCCGAAGCCCTGCCCCCTTCGGTCAGAATCTCGGCCACTTCGGCACCGGTCCGTACCTGCGCCCCATGCAGCTTCGCCGCGTCCATCAGGTTCTGCGCCGACAAGGCCGGGTCGGTCACATAACCCGCCTTGGGCCAGAAAACCGCACCCTGCATCCGGCCACCGTTGGGCTGACCGAACTCCGGGTCATCCATACGTTTGGCCGGGGCAAAACTGTCCAGCGCATAGATCGGCAGCCGGTTGGTGATCTGGTCCGGCGACCAGTCTTCGAACGGACAATCCAGCTCGGCGCTGTAGGCCTTGTGTTTGTCCAGAAACCCATTGGCCTCGGTCTTCATCACCAGACAGCCGGTTTCCCGGAATTGCGCCAGACTGGCCCCATCGGGCAGGCCCAGATACTGCGCCCAGTCGCGCCAATAATGATACCCCTCCCACGCGAAGGCGGTGCCATCGCGGGTCGAGTAATGCATCCGAATGATCGCACAGGACCCCGCGGTCGAGCCATGCCCGACCTGAGCGTTGCGGTCCAGTGAGAGGGTTTTCCAGCCCGCCTTCGCCATTTCGAACGCGATGGCCGCGCCGATGACACCGGTGCCGATGATGATTGCATCAGGTTGGCTCATGATCTTCCCCCTGCCAGAATTGCTGCGCATAGGCGCTGAACTCGTCGATCTCTTCGGGGCGCGGCTCGACCCCGGTGAAGACGTAGAGATACTGCGGCACCATCGCCAGACGCGCCGCCATCGGCTCGTTCAACTGTGCAAGATCGTATCCGATCTGCATGTAATACAGCACGCGCGCACGGGTTTCGGCCTCGGTCTCGGCATATCCGAACCGGGTGAACATGGCGCGCAGGGCCGCCAGCCGCCGCGCGTCGGACTGGTCCAGCATCCGCCGCACCTTGCCCGACCGCCTCGCCCAATCGCGCACGGCGAAATCCAGCGCCGTGTCGAACAGATCGGCGTTCACCACGCAGCGGTGCACATTGCAGACCGCCCCCGTGATCGTCTGCGCCGGGGCTTCGGCCTGCGCGATCAACGCCGCCGTGTTGGTCGCTTGCCAGCGCGCCAGCAGGGCATCCAACAACTCCTGCCGAGATTTGAAATACCAATAGAAGGACGACCGCGACACGGCCATTCGCCCGGCCAGATTCAGCACCTTAACCTGCTCGACCCCGTCCGAGATCAGCACATCCATCGCCACGTTCAGCCAGTCGTCGCGCGTGACCTTGATGTTGCCCACAAGGGGCTCGGCATCAGGGTCGTCACGGTGGAGGATGGGTTTGCTGGTCATTCAACTCTCCGGCGGGGCACCGCCCTCGGCAGTGCGCAGGGCAATGAAATCATGCAATGCGCCCAAATGGTCGCTTTGCGCAGGCGCCTCGAAATTCGCCAGAATGTCCTTCCAGACCCCCGTTGCCCGCTGATTGGCATCGACCGAACCGCGCTCGGTCCAGGTACCGAAATTGGCATAGTCATGTACATGCGGCTCATAAAACTCGGTATTGTACCGCTCCATCGTCTGGCTGCTTGCAAAGAAATGCCCGCTGGGTTCGACCTCGCGCAGCGCCGTGTCAAAACCGATCTCGGACGACCCGGCCTGCGCCCCGGCGCAAAGCTCGGCCACCATGTTCAGCACTTCGGCGTCGCAGATCATCTTCTCAAACGACACCGTCAGACCACCCTCAAGCCAACCGGCCGAGTGGATGATGACCGTGGCCCCTGCCATCAGGCACCCCCAAAGGCCAAACTGGTTTTCATTTGCCGCCTGTACATCGTTGATGTTTGACGCCGACCCGGCGGCGGATCGCCACGGCAGGCCCAAATGCCGTGCCAACTGCCCTGCCGCAAGCGAGGCTTGGAAATGCGAGGGCGTCCCGAAGGCGGGCGCGCCCGATTTCATGTCCACATTGCTGGTGAACGTGCCGTAACAAACCGGCGCGCCGGGGCGCGCCAATTGCGTCAGCGTCAGCGCCGCCAATGCCTCGGCGTGGGATAAGGTAATGGCCCCCGCAACCGTGATCGGGGCCATCGCCCCCATCAGGGTAAACGGCGTGATGATCGACATCTGTCCATGCCGTGCAAAATCGATCAGCCCCTGCGCCATCGGAATGTCCAGCGTACGCGGGCTGTTGGTATTGATGATCGTGTAGCAATGCGGGTTGGCGCGGAATTCGTCATCCGACAGCCCCCGCGCGATCGAGAGCATCTCGAAATTGTCCATCACCTGCGGCGTCCCGCGCGAAAAGAAGAACGGGAACTTATCCGTCAACTCCATCTGTGCCTGCGTGGTGAAGTAGTGCCGCACATTGGTCGGCACATCCTGCGGCTCAACCTGCGGAGAAATCATCTGGAACACGTCGAAATGATGCGTCAGCTTCAGAAACTCAAGATAGTCCTGCCCGGTCGCAGGCCTCCGCCCCCGTTCCAGATCGGTGGCATTCGGTGCCCCGGCCCCCGGTTGAAACACCAAAGACCCCAGTTCCAGCATAAAGTCCCGATGCCGCGCGCCTGCGCGACAGGGGATCGACTTGGGGGCCGAGGCAATCGCCGCCTCGACCATATCGCGCCCGATAAAGACCATCTGGCTGTCTTCATCCACCCGCGCACCCGCCGTCCTGAACAGAGCGGTCGCCTCGGGCAACAAGACCTTGACGCCCAGTTCCTCCAGCGTCCGCAGCGCGGTGTCATGCATGTCCGCAATCTGATCCGCCGGAAACACCTCCATCTGCGGAAACGGATTCCGCAACTGGCGATAGTTCACCTCGCGGCCGGGCGCGGCCTCGACCCCGCGCCGTCGCCGTCCTCGATCCCGCGCTGACATGGTTAACCCCGCATCGCTTTGCCCTGCGGATCATAGGGCGAGGCCGCAATGATCCGCGCAGGCCGTTCAACGCCCACCACATGCACCGACAGCTCGGTCCCCGGCTCGGCCTTGTCGCGATTCACCAGCGCCATGGCCAGCGACTTGCCGGTGTAATGCCCATACCCGCCCGAGGTCACAAAACCGACGCGTTCCTCACCCGCCCAAACCGGTTCATACCCGCTGGCATCCGCGTCCAGCGCGTCCACCTCAAGCGTCACCTGCACCTGCGCAGGGCCGTTGCCGTCGCGTTCCGCCAATGCCGCCTGCTTGCCGACAAAATCCTTGTCCCAATCGATCCAGCGATCCATCCCGGTCATTACCGGCGTATAAAGCTGCGTGAATTCCGCCGACCAGATGCCAAAGCTCTTTTCCAGCCGCGTTGACAACATCGCGTTGAAGCCACACTCGCGGATACCCTCATCCGCCCCGACCTCAAGCAGCATCCGGCGCAGCTTGATATGGTCGCCATAGCGGCAGTTGATCTCGTACCCTTTCTCGCCTGTCACCGACATCCGCGCGACGCGGGCGCGGACCAGACCGATATCGAAATCCCCGCAGCCCATGAATTTCAGGTCACCGATATCCTGCTCTGCCAGTTTCTTGACCACCGCCTGCGATTTCGGTCCGACCACGGCGAACCCGCAATATTCCTCACCCAGATCGCGAACGGTCACACCGTCCATCATATGGTGATCGAACCAGCGCATATGCCAGGCGCGCAGGTAATAGCTGCCCATGATCCACCAGGTGCCATCGCCCCAGTTCAGCACGGTCAGATCACCCTTGAGCCGCCCGTTCTCGCCCAGCATCGGGGCCAGCTTGGCCCGACCCGGCGCGGGCAGTTTCGAAGCCATGACCTTGTCCAGCCAAGCCTCCGCATTCGGGCCTGAGACCTCGAACCGCGAAAAGCCCGAGATATCCATCAGGCCGACACCTTCGCGGATCACCTTGCATTCTTCGGCCACGATGTCATGCGCGTTCGACCGTTTCAGCGTCGGCGTTTCCTCAAACCCTTTCGGCGCAAAATACAGCGGTACTTCCAAGTCCCAGCTGACGCCCCACTTGCACCCCGCATCCGTCATCGCATCATGCGCCGGGGCCATTTTCAGCGGGCGGCCTGCGGGCAACTGCTCGTTTGGATAGGTCATCACGAAGCGGCGGGAATAGAACTGACCCGTCGTCTCGCGGATGTACCGCTTGTTCTGCGCGAAATCACCAAAGCGGGCCACGTCCATCGGCCAGGCATCGGCTTCGGGCTCACCATGGATCATCCACTCGGCCAGCGTTTTACCGACGCCGCCGCCCTGCAGGAAGCCCGCCATCACGGCACAGGCCGACCAATAGCCGCGCTTGCCCGGCACCGGCCCGACCAGAGGGTTCCCGTCCGGCGCAAAGGTAAACGCGCCGTTCACCCATGTCTTGATGCCGACATTCTGGATCGAGGGATACCGCTCAAAGCCCAGCATCAATTCGTTCTCGATCCGGTCAAGCTGTTCCTGAAACAGTTCCTCGCCATAGTTCCAGGGCGCGCCGTCCATGGCCCAGTGTTCATGCTCGACCTCATAAATGCCGACCAGAACGCCCTTCTGATCCTGCCGCATATAAGTGAACCCTTCCAGATCCACGGTCATCGGCATCTCAAAATCCGCCTGCGCCACCTCGGGCACCGTGTCGGTGATCAGATAGTGGTGCTTCAACGGAGAAACCGGCAGCTCCACGCCGGCCATGCGGCCCACTTGCTTAGCCCAAAGGCCCGCGGCGTTGACCACATGCTCACAGGTAATGGTGCCCTTGTCGGTCACAACCTCCCAGCCATCTGCCGTCTGCGTCAGGCTTTCGACCTTGGTTTCTTCGTAGTATTCTGCGCCGCGCTTCCGGGCGGCAGTCGCATAGGCCTGCACCGTCCCGGTCGTGTCGATATACCCCTCGCGATCCGCCCACATCGCACCCAGAACGCCGTCGGTGGACATGATCGGGCAGCGTTTCTGCGCCTCTTCGGGCGACAGCAGCTCGCAATCGTCAATGCCGATAGATTGGAAGATGCGATAGTTCGCCTGCAACCATTCCCACCGTTCAGGTGTGCCTGCCAACGTCAGACCGCCGGTCATGTGCAGACCGATATTCTGACCCGATTCCTTCTCAATCTCGCTCAGCAGGTCGATGGTATACGCCTGCAACGCCGCCATGTTCGGATCGGCATTCAGCGCATGAATACCGCCTGCCGCGTGCCACGACGACCCCGAGGCCAGACGGCGGCGTTCCAGCATGACCACATCGGACCAGCCGAACTTGGCCAGGTGATACAGAACCGAGGCGCCAACGACGCCGCCTCCGATAACAACAACGCGATACTGAGATTTCATCCCGACCTCCCCTCGGACGACATGGCAGGGACGCTAATGGCACTGTTCACTCCTGTCTAGACATTTCTGTCCAGCACTTCAGAGCTGCGCGCTGGGACGCGCTTTGATGGCCTCGAACCACGCCTGTGTGGCGGTGTTTTCGGCGGGAATGCGCATCTTGATGACCCGCGCGAAATCCACAAACACGAAGGTCGAGATATCGGCCAGCGAGAACGCCTCACCGGCGATAAACCGGGTTTCGCTCAGCCGGGTTTCCAGCAGATCAAAAAAGGCGGCAGCCCGGTCGCGCCCGCGCTGTGCCAATTCGGGGATCTGCGCGTAGCCCACGGGTCCGGGAAGCGCGCGGTTTTCGAACGAGGGATGCGTGTTGCGCAACGCATCCGCAATCGGCGCACCGCCCTGTTGCTCGACGATGGCGTTCCACATCAGAACCGCGCCCTTTTCATCCGGCGTGCGGCCCATCAGCGGGGGTTCGGGGAAGCGCGCATCAAGATAGGCGGCGATGCCCAGGTTTTCGGTCAGAACCGCCCCTTCATCCGTCACCAGAACCGGGATCGTGCCGCGCGGATTGACGGCCCGGAACGCCGCGCCCAATTGCTCGCCCTTGGCAATCGAGATGTCTCGGGTTTCGATCGTCAGCCCTTTTTCCGCGATGAACATCCGGGCCCGGCGCGGGCTTGGCGCGGTGGAGCAATCGTAAAACAGCATCTGGCGGTCCTTTCCTGCGGCTCGGGCCTCAGGCTAGACCACAATCCGGATCAGCGTAACCGGTGGCTAGCGGCGATAGATGAAACAACGCCCCTCGACCGCGCCCGGCGGCAGGGGCAGCTCGGTCAGCGCCTCGAAATACATCCGGTCGCTGGACACCATCAGCCCTCCGGGGGCCAGCAGCGGTTCGATAAGGGGTGAGACGAACCGGGCGAAGGCATCGTTTTTCTCGCGGTTGTGCCCGCCCAGATCAGCATGGATCAGGCTGGCCGAGGCCCCAAAACGGGTGACTGAAGCGGGCAGCGTTTCACGCACATCGCCCAGAATCACCAGATCCTCTGGCGGGGTCGAGTCGGGGTGCGAGGCGACGGCGCGCTCGAACACATAGACCGGGCGGTCCTGAATATGGGTAACCATGTGGTGATAGGTCCGCCCGTTACCCAGCCCCAGTTCGAACACCGGGCCGGGCTGACCCGCCGTCTGCGCAATGGCGAAATCCAGGCAGGCGCGCTGCGACACCATACGGTCGATGAACAGGTCCAGACGGCTTTGCGTGTCGGTCACGGCGGGCTCTCTCCTTGATGGCGGCCTGAACCCCGGATGGGGCCAGTTGGCGCTTTGATGACAAAAACCCGGCGCTTTGTGTAGGTGCAATGCCGCGCATTTCACGTTTCCGCGACAATTCCCCGAAGAAGGTGTTTGACTAGCCCGCCCCAACCGCGCGAAACTGCGCGAAAAAAGTCAGGGAGACCAAAGGCGATGCCAACCCACGGCCAACCGGGTGGAACACCCGCATGACGGCGCTGTTGTCTGTCCGGGACCTCAGCATCGGTTTTGGCACGGGCGATGCAGTCGTCCGGAATGTCAGCTTCGATGTCGAGGCCGGGCAAACGCTTGCGCTGGTTGGCGAATCCGGGTCGGGCAAGACCATCTCGTGCCGGGCGGCGCTGCGCATTCTGCCACGCACGGCACAAATTCGCAGCGGCACGGTCCTGCTGAACGACTCGCATGGCACGGCGGACCTGACAAAGATCAGCGAACGCCAGATGCGGACCGTGCGCGGCAACCGGGTCTCGATGATCTTTCAGGAACCGATGCGGTCGCTGTCGCCGCTGCACAAGATCGGCAATCAGGTGTCCGAGGTCCTGTGGCTGCATCGCGGCGCGTCCGAGGCGCAGGCCCGCAAAGAGGTTCTGACCCAGTTCGAACGCGTGGGCTTTCCCGATCCGCAGCGGGCGTATGACTCGTACCCGTTCGAGCTGTCGGGAGGGATGCGCCAGCGGGCGATGATCGCCATGGCCATGGTCGCCAAGCCCGAACTGTTGATCGCGGACGAGCCGACAACGGCGCTGGATGTAACCACACAGGCGCAGGTTCTGGGGCTGATCAAAGAGTTGCAGCGCGAAACCGGCATGGCACTGATCCTTGTAACCCATGATCTGGGCGTGGTGGCCAATATGGCCGAGCAGGTCGTTGTCATGCACAAGGGCCGCGTGATGGAATCCGGGCCCGCCGCGCCCATCCTGAACGCCCCAGCCCATCCCTATACCAAGCAATTGTTCGATGCCGCGCCCTCGATCCCCGATCAGGACGCGGTCGGGTTGCCGATGCCCGACGAGGATCTGATCCTGCAGATGACCGGCGTGTCAAAGACCTATACCATGCGATCCAGCAAGGGCTGGCAGGCCGACAAGCTGATCCATGCCTGTCGCGGCGTCGACATGAAGCTGGCGCGCGGCAAGACGCTGGCGATTGTCGGCGAGAGCGGCTCGGGCAAGACCACCGCCGCGCGCATCGCGCTGGGGGCCGAACCTCCCGATCCGGGCGGAGAGGTGCTGTTTCGCCCAGCCCCCGACAGCGATCCGATCCGCGTGCATCAGATGACCCGCGCCGAGCGCACCGCCTTTCAGCGCAAGGCGCAGATGGTGTTTCAGGACCCTTACAGCTCGCTCAGCCCGCGGATGCGCATTCAGGACGCGATGACCGAACCGCTGGAGATTCATCGGCTGGGCAACGCTGCCGAACAACGCGACAAAGCGGCCGAGATGCTGCAGCGCGTGGGTCTGAATGCCGATATGCTGAAACGGTATCCCCATGCGTTCTCGGGTGGTCAGCGTCAGCGTCTGTCGATTGCGCGCGCCATGATGCTGGACCCGGCGCTGATTGTCTGTGACGAGCCGACCTCGGCGCTGGATGTGTCGGTACAAGAGCAGATCCTGACCCTGCTGGAAAACCTGCAGGACAGTCTGAACCTGTCTTATCTGTTCATCTCGCATGATCTGGCCGTCGTGGCCCGGATCGCCGACGAGGTCGCCGTGATGCGGCAGGGTCTTGTGGTCGAACAGGCCCCGCCCGAAACGCTGTTTTACAATCCCCACCACCCCTACACCAAGGCACTGATCGCTGCCCAGCCAGAGCCCGATATCAATCGCCCGATCGACCTGAAACTGGTCGCTTTGGGCGCGGGTTCGCCAGACAGTTGGGATGATGCCTTCCGATTTTCCGACTCCGTGGTACCTTCACTGGTAGAGATGGAGCCCGGCCATAAGGTACGTTGCCATGTTTAAGACCACTCATCGCTTGTTTCTAGCCAGTTCGCTGGCTCTTGCAGGGATGCTGCCCGCCACGGCAGAGATTCCCTCGAACCTGCAGGAAAGCCCCTTCTGGCAGTCCGAGGTCGACAGCGGCGCCCTGCCGCCGGCGGCTGAACGGGTGCCGCAGGACCCGCTGATCGTCGATCTGGGCGCCAAGGGCCGGGATTTTGGGACGCAGGGCGGCACCTTGCGCACCATGGTCACCCGGTCCAAGGACATCCGGCAAATGGTGGTCTATGGCTATGCGCGGCTGGTCGGCTTTGACCATGAATACAACATCGTGCCCGACCTTCTGGCCTCCTACGACGATGAAGATAACCGCAAATTCACCCTGAACCTGCGCCCCGGGCATAAATGGTCGGACGGTACCGCCTTCACCTCGGAGGATTTCCGCTATTGGTGGGAGGATGTGGCCAATAACGAATTGCTCAGCCCCTCGGGTCCGCCGGATTTCCTGATGGTCGAGGGCAAGCCCCCGGTCGTCAGCTTCCCCGATGAAACCACGGTGATTTTCGAATGGGAAGACCCCAACCCGAACTTCCTGCAATCGCTGGCTCAGGCCCGTCCGCCGTTCATTTACCGACCGTCAGAGTTCCTCAAGCAATATCATGAGAAATTTGCCGACGCGGAAGAATTGGCTTTTCAGGTCGAAGATGCCCGCGTCAAAAGCTGGGCAGCGCTGCACAACAAGTTGGATAACCTCTATAAGTTCGACAACCACGAACTGCCGACCCTGCAGCCATGGCTGAATGCAAGCTCGGGCAAGAAGATCCGGCATAATTTCGTGCGCAATCCGTATTACCACCGCATCGATTCCAATGGCACGCAGCTGCCCTATATTGATGTGGTCGAGATGGAGATCGTGGCCCCCGGCCTTGTCGCCGCCAAGACCAATGCGGGCGAAAGCGATCTTCAGGGGCGCGGGCTGGCCTTCCGCGATGCCTCGATCCTGAAAAAGGGCGAGGCGGGCGGCGGCTATAAAACCCTGCTCTGGAAAACCGGGGTTGCCTCGCAGATCGCGATCTATCCGAACCTGAACTTCGAGGATGAGGCCTGGCGCAATGTGCTGCGCGATGTGCGGGTCCGCCGCGCCCTGTCGCTTGCCATTGATCGCAATACGATCAATCAGGCGCTCTATTTCAAGCTGGCGCAGCCCGGTGCGATGTCGGTCCTGCCGGCCTCTCCCTTCTATGATGCAGAAAACGCGCAGGCTTGGGCGCAGTATGACGTCGACGCGGCCAACGCCCTGCTGGACGAGGCCGGGCTGACCCAGCGCGACAAGGACGGCATCCGCCTGCTGCCCGATGGCCGCCCGATGGAGCTGGTGATCGAAACCGCAGGCGAGCGGCAGGAGGTCGAGAACGCCCTGCAGATCGTCACCGACACATGGCGCGAGATCGGGGTCGATCTGGTCATGCGGCCACTGGATCGGGATATCCTGCGCAACCGGGTGTTTTCCGGCAATACCATGGCCTCGGTCTGGTTCGGCTGGGATGACGGGATTCCGCAGAACCACACCTCTCCGGCCTATCTGGCCCCGACCGATCAGGTGTTTCTGGCCTGGCCCAAATGGGGGCAGTATTACCAGACCGGCGGCGACGCGGGTGAGCCGCCCGACATGCCCGAGGCCGAACGCCTGATGACGCTGGCCCATGACTGGGAGATCGCGACCACCGACGAAGAACGTCAGGCCGCCTGGTCCGAGATGCTGGATATCCACGCACAGCAGCTTTACGCGATCGGCATCCTGAACGGCGCACCACAGCCCATCGTCGTGTCGAACCGCCTGCGCAACGTGCCCGAGCAGGCCATGTGGGCATGGGAGCCCGGCGCGCATTTCGGCATCCACCGCCCCGACGAGTTCTTCTTCGCCGACTGATCAGGAGCAGCTAAATGGTCATGCTGCGCTATGCGGTGTATCGCTTCTTCACGATGCTGCTGACACTGTTGGTGGTGTCGGTGCTGATCTTCGTGATCATCAACCTGCCGCCCGGCGATTACCTCAGCAACCAGATTGCGGAACTGCAGGCCTCGGGGCAGTCCGCGGGCGTGGCCAAGGCCGAGTTTCTGCGCAAGGAATACTCGCTGGACCGGTCCCTGCCCGAACAATACCTGATCTGGATGGGCTTCTGGCCCGGGCCGCATGGGTTCGAGGGGCTGCTGCAAGGCAATTACGGCTGGTCCTTTGAATTCGACCGCCCCGTGCGCGAGATCGTTGGCGAAACCCTGTGGCTGACCGTCGTGGTCAATCTGGCGGCAATCCTGTTCGTCTATGCCGTAGCCCTGCCGCTGGGCGTGATCGCAGCAGCCCGGTCAAGGACCTGGATCGACTACACCTCAGCATTTGTCGGCTATCTAGGTCTGGCCACCCCGAACTTTCTGCTGGCGCTGATCCTGTTCTACTATGGCCACCGCTATTTCAACCTGCCAATCGGCGGGCTCATGGATCCCTCGTTCGAGGGCCAGCCGATGAGTTGGGAAAAGCTGAAATCAATCCTGATCCACCTGATCGTACCGACCTTCGTGATCGGCACGTCCGGGGCCTCGGCCATGATGCAGCGCCTGCGGGCGAATATGCTGGACGAGCTGGGCAAGCCCTATGTCGAAACCGCCATCGCCAAGGGCATGGCCCCGTCGCGGATGCTGACCAAGTATCCCCTGCGAGTGGCCTTCAACCCGTTCGTGGCCGATATCGGCAACCTGCTACCCTCGATGGTATCGGGCTCGGTTCTGGTGTCGGTCGTACTGGGCCTGCAGACCATCGGCCCGACCCTGCTGACCGCGCTGAAAACGCAGGACCAGTTCCTGTCGGCGTTTATCCTGATGTTCGTGGCCCTGCTGACCCTGATTGGCACCATGATCTCTGACATCCTGCTGGTCATGCTTGACCCGCGCATCCGGTACGAGGGTCGCGAAGCATGACCGACAAACCCGACGACAGATATGTTGACGACGCCCCGTTCGACCCCGAAGCCTCGATCCAACAGTTGGAACGCGCGGACCTCGACGCGCCCAACTGGGTGCTGGTCTGGCGCAAGTTCCGTACCCACAAGCTGGGCCTGATCTCAGGCATCTTCCTGCTGCTGTGCTATCTGATGCTGCCCTTCGCGGGTTTCATCGCCCCCTACGGCCCGAACGACCGGAACGGAGAGCACCTTTACGCCCCGCCCCAATCCGTCAACTGGTTCCACGACGGCAAGTTCATCGGACCCTACGTCTATCCCATCGTGGCCGAGGCCGATCTGGAAACCTTCCAGTGGAAATTCGTCCCTGACACCGAAGACCCGCGCCCGCTGCGGTTCTTCTGCGAGGGGTCCGAATACAAGCTGGCGGGCCTGATCAAGTCAGACACCCACCTGTTCTGCGCCCCCGAAGGCGCCACACTGTTCCTGTGGGGCTCGGACCGTCTGGGCCGGGATGTATTCAGCCGCATTCTCTATGGCGCGCAATTGTCGCTGACGGTGGGCCTGATTGGCATCTCGGTGTCGTTCTTCCTCGGCATCCTGTTCGGGTCAATGGCCGGGTATTTCGGGGGCCGCATCGACTGGGTCATCAACCGCGTGATCGAGGTTCTGCGTTCGCTGCCCGAACTGCCCCTCTGGCTGGCCCTGTCCGCCGCCGTGCCATCGAACTGGAGCCCCGTTGCGGTGTTCTTCATCATCTCGATCATCCTCGGCATCCTCGACTGGCCCGGCCTCGCCCGATCCGTGCGCGCCAAATTCCTGTCTCTGCGGGAAGAGGAATACGTGCGTGCAGCCGAGATGATGGGCGCAAGTTCCGGCCGGGTGATCCGCAAGCACCTGCTGCCGAACTTCATGTCGCACCTGATCGCCTCGGCCACGCTGTCAATCCCGGCGATGATCCTTGGGGAAACGGCGCTCAGCTTCCTCGGCCTTGGCCTGCGGGCCCCTGCGGTCAGTTGGGGCGTCATGCTGAACGACGCGCAGAACCTTGCGTCGATCGAGATCTACCCGTGGACCGCAATCCCGATGCTGCCGATCATCGTAGTGGTGCTCGCCTTCAACTTCCTTGGTGACGGGCTGCGCGACAGCCTTGATCCCTATCAGCAATGAGCCTGCTTTCCGCCCTGCCCGCGACCGACAGCTATCAGGTCAAAGGGGCCGGAGCCCGCCCCAGCGCCTTTGCGGTGTCCGAACTGGCCACGGCCAGCTTTGCCGCCGTGGGTCAGGAATTGGCCCGGTTGATGGTGGCGACCAATCTGGCGGACAAACCACCAGAGATCACCGTCGACCACCGCCTCGCGTCCCTGTGGTACGGTTTTTCCTTCAAACCCGACGGATGGAACATGCCCAGCCTGTGGGATGCGATTGCTGGCGACTACAAGGCCGCCGATGGCTGGATCAGGCTGCACACCAACCTGCCCCATCACCGCGCCGCCGCGCTGAAGGTGCTGCAAGTCGCGGCGGACAGGGACGCCGTGACGCGCGCAATCAAGGACTGGTCCATCTTCGATCTGGAAACCGCCATCGTCGCCGAGGGTGGCGTGGCCGCCGCCATGCGTAGCCGATCCGAATGGCAGGACCATCCACAAGGCCGCGCGGTGACGCGTGAACCGCTGATTGGCTGGCACGGCCCACGCCACGTCAAGCTGCGTGACAGGCCCGAGGCCACGGCGGCACGCCCGCTGGCCGGGCTGCGCGTGCTTGACCTGACGCGGATTCTGGCGGGCCCCGCTTCGACCCGAACGCTCGCTGGGTTTGGCGCGGATGTGCTGCGCATAGACCCGCCCGACTGGGATGAACCCGGGGTGATCCCCGACATATCGCTGGGCAAGCGCTGCGCTTATCTGGACCTGAAAGGTGCAGGGGGGTTGGCGCAGTTGAAAGACCTGCTCGCCCAAGCCGACGTACTGGTGCACGGCTACCGTCCCGGCGCGCTGGACGCGCTTGGTCTGGACAAGGCCACGCGCGATCAACTGGCCCCCAACCGGATCGAGGTCACCTTGGACGCCTATGGTTGGCAAGGCCCCTGGGCTACGCGGCGCGGATTCGATAGCCTTGTCCAGATGAGCGCCGGGATCGCCCATGCCGGGATGGAATGGGCCGGGGCCGACAAACCCACCCCGCTACCCGTACAGGCGCTGGACCACGCCACCGGCTACCTGATGGCCGCCGCCGTCCTCTCGGCTCTGGCCGAGGCCGCCTCGGGCCAAACCGTAATGGACGCCCGCCTGTCACTTGCCCGCACCGCCGAGTTACTGGCAACCCTCGCCAAAAGTAGCGCGGGTGAAGACATCACCCATGCGAATCCAGCAGACTACGGTAATGACACTGAGGCCTCAGGATGGGGCCCGGGCCACCGTCTGCAACCCGCCCTGACGGTTGGCTCTGCGGCAATGATCTGGCCGCTGCCCGCCAGCAAACTCGGAACCTCAGACGCAATCTGGGCCAGCCCCTCAACCTAGCGCAGCCGCCGCGCGGCACGCGCGGCCCGGTCCAACGCTTTGGGCGGTGTCGCGTCAGCGACGCAGATCAAAGGGGCGGGAGAGCGCCCTAGCGGTCGTCACCCCCACCCGGTCCGATATCGTCCAGATAATCCTCGTCAATCGCCGCCTGAACCGCACCCGTCACCGCCTCGCGCTGCTTGGGCGTTAGGTCCTCGGCCTCTTTGTCATCGGCCAGACGCACCGTGACCTCACGGTGGGCAAAACGGATACCTTCGCGGGCGAAGAGCTCGCGGATGTCCTGATAAACCTTTTTGCGCACCAGCCACTGATCGCCGGGCTTGGTCATGAACTTGACCCGGATGATCATCGCAGAATCCTGCATCTCGATCACGCCCTGAGATTTCAGCGGTTGGATGAAATTGTCCCCGATCACCGGATCGCTCAGCAACTCCTGCCCCAGCTTCTTGATCAGCTTGCGTACCTTCTCGACATCGGTGTCATAGGTCACGCGCAGGGGCAGTTTCATGATCACCCAGTCGCGGGAATAGTTGGTCAGCACCTTGATCTCACCAAACGGAATGGTGTTCAGCGCCCCAAGGTGATGCCGCAGCTGGAAGGACCGGACCGAGATCTTCTCGACCGTGCCTTTCACATCCCCGATATCGATGTATTCGCCCTTCCGAAACGCATCATCCATCAGGAAGAACGCGCCCGAGAAGATGTCTCGCACCAATGTCTGCGACCCGAAGCCCACGGCCAGACCGACCACACCGGCACCGGCGAACAGCGGGCTGACATTGATCCCCAGCTCCATCAGCACGATCAGCGCAATGGTCACGACAACCACCGCCAGTATCGCCCCACGGAACAGCGGCAAAAGGGTGGCAAGTCGGCTTTGCCCGCCTTCACCTCCTTCATCACCCAGCTCTGCCTCGGCCCCGCCATCATCGGTTTCTTCGGCGATCTTGCTATCGATCCAGACACGGAAGAAATGGAACAGGATATAGCCGATGAACAGGATCACCATCACGTCCAGCGCGCGCCCGACCGGCAAATCCTCGCTCCAGCCGGCTTGCGGGTTCCAGATCACCACCAGCGCGTAGGCCCCGACCACAAAGGCCAAAATCCCAGCCACCCGGCGGGCGAGGTCCTCGTAGGTCAGGATCGCATATTTGCGCTTTTCGGCCTCGGGCGTGGCGGTCTCGGCTTGTTCCTCGGCTGCCATCTCGTCGGCTTCGGCGTTCAGCTCCTCGATCTTGCGATTGCGGTCAAAATACCGCTCCAGCAGATAATTCATCGCGCCATAAGCCACGACGACGGACATGAAGATCGCATAGCTGCTGGCCACGATCGGAACCGAATCCCGGACCTCAAGCACCAGATCAACCGCCAGCTTGAACCAGCTGAAGACCATGTAAACAACCAGCACCGGTGCCCAGGCAAACGAAATAAACTTCGAGATCCACGAAACCTGATCGGGCGCGCGCCCGCCACGGATCGCATTGGAAATACTGCGTGCATTGAACAGGATCATCAGAACATTGCCCAGCGCCCCGACCAGCGTCAGCCCGCCATAGACCACTGCGTAGACGTTATAGTTCAGTCCGAAATCGGCCACCCACGTCGAAAACATCACGACCGAGATGTCATAGGTCGCCAGTGCCGAGGCCCACAGGTACAACCGCTTTGCATCCCGGTCCGAAAACGGCGGCAGGCGATATTGGCTCAGGTAGGGCGACAGGATCATCCGCCACAGATCCGCAACCGTGCGCGACAGAAAATAGGCCGTGAATATGGCCGTCACGGTGAACTGGATCGAGATGTCTTCGGCCTCGCCAAAGAACAGATATCCCACGATCAACGCCATCAGCATGGCAAAAACCGTGCCACCGATGCCCATCAGGAACCGGAACACCAAAAACGGCATCTTGTCGCGAAAGCCCTGCGGGTTCTCTTTGACTCGCGCCACAACCCATCGCTTTGCGAAGCGTTTTCCGTACAGTTCGATCGACAGCCAGCGGCCCAGCAGCAGGAATAGAATGTTCCAGGCCAGCACCTCGAAATAGGTCTGGATGCGCCCGTCGGGGCTTGTCTGCCGCAGCACGTAGCGCACTTCGAAGACCGAATACGGCAGCGCTTCAAGCCGCGAGCGGACGGATTCGCGGAACTCGGAAAAGCGCTCCTGTGCCTTCATCAGCTGCGAGCCCCCAGCCATAGGGTCCGCCGCAGCCTGTTCCGCAGTCGCCCCACCCGAGCCGGGTGTCGACACCACCTGCCCGGCGCTGTCGATCACGATGACGCTGGCTCCCGCCTCGGTCGCGGAACGAATGGCCGCCGCCACATCGCCGTCCGCGGGGGCCGTCTCGGCCTCTTGCGTGGCACCGGTGGGATAGCCCGGGATAAGCGATTGCGCCGTGGCTTGGGTCACCAAAACCAGCGTTGCAGCCCAGAATGCCAGAACCAGCCCGGCCAGAATAGTCTTGTTCATGATGCGCTTCATCCAATTCGCAGTTGCGCATAAGACTACAGAACCCGCCTTGCGGGTTCAAATCTTCCCACACGCCTTCACAACATCCGGCAGCCCCCGTGTTCCCGGCGCAATGGTGGGATAAAGTGTTTCCAACCCATTGAAAATTGAATATGACCGCGTCAGGCGCAAGGGGACGGCCCATGGTGAAACGATGCGCCCACGATTTGCCGGGGAACCGGTTGTTGCCAATTGGCCATGAGCGACAGATTTGCGCAGCGACATTTGTCGCTTTTGGCAAGCGGGCACCGAACATATAGGATAACAGGGGCAAACGCGCGGATTTGCACCGGACTCTGGAACAGGCAAAGGCATGAGCCTAGGAACAGCACACGAAAAACAAGGCCGCGCGCCGCGCATCCTGCTTTACAGCCACGACACGTTTGGTCTGGGCCATCTGCGCCGGTCGCGGGCGTTGGCGGCGGCTATCACGCAGGCCGATCAGCGGGCCTCGGCGCTGATTCTGACGGGCTCACCGGTGGCTGGCCGCTTTACCTTTCCCCGCCGCGTTGACCACGTGCGCCTGCCCGGCGTCACCAAACGCGCCGACGGATCGTATGCCGCGCGGACCATCGGGATGGGCATCGACGAGGTGACCGAACTGCGGTCCAGCCTGATCCAGACCGCGGTCGAGCAGTTCGACCCCGACGTGCTGATCGTCGACAAGGAACCCACCGGGTTCCGCGGAGAATTGCTGCCCACGCTGGAATATCTGGAACATTCGTGCTCGACCAAGCTGGTGCTGGGCCTGCGCGACGTGCTGGACGAGCCCGAAGTGCTGGCCGCCGAATGGCAGCGCAAGGATGCGGTCGCCGCGACCGAGCGGTTCTATGACGAGGTCTGGGTCTATGGCCTGCGCTCGGTCTATGACCCGACACAGGGCCTGCCGCTCAGCCCCGCCGTACAGCAGCGCATTCACTGGACCGGCTATCTGCGGCGCGATCTGGGCCCGATCGGCGAGTCGCCCGAACAGCCCTATATCCTGATCACCCCCGGCGGCGGCGGCGATGGCAAGGCGATGGTCAACCTTGTCCTGTCGGCTTACGAGAAAGACCCGACCCTGTCGCCACGTGCCGTTCTGGTTTACGGCCCGTTCCTGTCGGGTGAACTGCGCGATGATTTCGAAACCCGCGTTGCCGCGCTGAACGGGCGGGTGACGGCGGTCGGCTTCGAATCCCAGATCGAGACCCTGTTTGCCGGCGCTGCTGGCGTCGTCTGCATGGGCGGTTACAATACGTTCTGCGAGGTCCTGTCCTTCGACAAGCGCGCCGTGATCGTCCCGCGCACGACCCCGCGCCTTGAACAGTGGATCCGCGCCTCGCGTGCCGAGGATCTGGGGCTTGTACGGATGCTGGACGAAACCCGCGACGGGCTGACGGCGGATGCGATGATCCGCGCGATCCGCGATCTGCCGGGGCAGCCGGTGCCATCGCAGGCCATCCGGGCCGGGTTGCTGGACGGGCTGAAATACGTCACCCACCGCGTCGATGCCCTGCTGGGTGCAGAACAAGAGCGCGCCACCGGATGACCGTCAAAGGCCCTAAGCTGGCGGTGCTGGTCAAGGGCTGGCCGCGCCTGTCCGAGACGTTCATCGCGCAGGAACTGGTCGCCCTGCAGGAGGCCGGGCACGCGTTCGACATCTGGTCTCTGCGCCACCCCACCGACATCAAGCGCCACCCGCTGCATGACCGCTTTCGCGGGCAGGTGCATTACCTCCCGGAATATCTGCATGATGAGCCCCAACGGGTCGCCGAGGCACGCGGTGTCGCCGCCCGGTTGCCCGGCTATAATCAGGCCTATCAAATCTGGCGGCACGACCTGCGCCGCGAGCCCACGCATAACCGCATTCGCCGCTTCGGACAGGCCTGTGTTCTGGCCGCTGAGCTGCCTGCACAGACGCAGGCGCTCTATGCCCATTTCCTGCACACTCCCTCATCGGTCGCCCGCTATGCCGCCATCATGCGGGGCCTGCCGTGGAGCTTTTCGGCCCACGCCAAGGATATCTGGACCTCTCCCGACTGGGAAAAGCGCGAGAAATTGCAGGCCGCCACGCACGGTGCCGCCTTCGGTGCCACCTGCACAGCCATCGGAGCCGCGCATCTGCGCGATCTGGCGGATGACCCTGCACGGGTCGACCTGATTTATCATGGTCTGGACCTGTCGCGCTTTCCGGCCCCGCCCGACCGGACGCCGCGCACGCCCGGGGCACCGTTTCACATGCTCTCGGTCGGACGGCTGGTCGAGAAAAAGGGGTTTGACCGGCTTATCCAGGCTCTGGCCCTCTTGCCGGAGTCCGTCGACTGGCACTGGACCCATATCGGCGGCGGCACGCTGAGCGAAACGCTAAAGGCGCAGGCCGAGGCTGCGGGACTGTCACAGCGGATCAGCTGGAAAGGGGCCTGTGACCAGCCCGAGGTGATCGACGCCATGCGCGCCGCCGATCTGTTCGTCTTGCCCAGCCGCATCGCCGAAGACGGCGACCGTGACGGGCTACCGAATGTGCTGATGGAAGCCGCATCCCAGCGCTTGCCCATCCTCTCGACACCTGTGTCTGCGATCCCGGAATTCATCGAAACCGGTGTGCATGGCCTTCTGTCTCAGGACGATCCCGTGTCGCTGGCTGCGGCGATGACTGACATTGCCCAAAACCCCGACCGGGCCGCGCAGATGGCTGCAGCAGCCCACGATCGCCTGATCGCCGAGTTCCGCATGGCCCCCGGGATCGACCGCCTTTCGGCCCGTCTAAGCGCCCTGTGCGATGGGGCCCTGTCCTGATGGCGCGGGTTGCCTTCTACGCTCCGATGAAGTCGCCCGACAGCCCCAAGCCCTCGGGCGACCGCGAAATGGCCCGCAACCTGATGACAGCTATCGGTGCGCAGGGCGATCTCGTCGAACTGGCCTCGCAGCTGCGGATTTATGACGGCGCGGGCGACAGCGCGGTGCAGGCCAGCCTGCGGCAGCAAGCACAGGCCGAGGCGGCGCGGCTGATCGCCGATCTGCCCGCCGATACCGACCTATGGGTGACCTACCACAATTACTACAAGGCGCCCGATCTGCTGGGGCCCGTGGTCAGCCGGGCGCGCGGCATCCCTTATGTGCAGCTTGAAAGCACGAGGGCCACCAGCCGACTGACGGGGCCATGGTCCGGGTTTGCCCGCGATGCGCATCAGGCCAGCGATGCGGCGCAGGTGATCTTTTATCACACCGCCAACGACCTGATTACGCTGGAGCGCGAGCGCTGCGGCGCGCAAATCCTTGCCGAGCTGCCCCCCTTCCTGCCGACATCCGACCTGCCCCCGGCGTCGGCCGGAACTGGCCCGATGCTGGCGGTCGGCATGATGCGACCGGGCGACAAGCTGGCGTCTTATGCCATTCTGGCGGAAACGCTGACCTGCCTGAGCGGTGCGTGGCAGCTGAACATCGCCGGGGACGGCCCTGCCCGCCCGCAGGTCGAGGCGCTGATGGCCCCCTTCGGCGACCGGGTCCGGTTTCTGGGCCAGCTTGACCGGGCCGCGCTGCAGATGGTTTATCGGGACGCCTCGGTCCTGATCTGGCCGGGCGTCAACGAGGCTTATGGAATGGTATATCTGGAGGCGCAGGCCAGCGGCGTGCCGGTCGCCGCCCAAGACCGGCCCGGCGTGCGCGACGTGCTAATGCCCTCGGACCACCCGAGCGCCGACGCTGGGCCAGAGGCACTCGCTGCGCGTATCCAAACCTTGCTGAGCGACCCCGACCGGCGTCAGAGCGAGGGCAGCCGCGCCCGCGACTACATCGCCCAGCGCCATCTCATGCCCGCCGCGACCGAGCGGTTCTGGACCACCGTCCGCCCCCTATTGGAGAACCGCCCATGACCCGCCTCGCCCTATTGCGCCACGGCCATACCAGTTGGAACCGCGCGGGCCGCATTCAGGGCCGCAGCGATATTCCGCTGGACGCCGAGGCGCAGACCGAACTTGCAGGCTATTGCCTGCCGTCGCCATGGGACGCCGCCACTCTCTGGTCCAGCCCGCTTGGCCGAGCGGTCGAGACGGCACGGCTGGTTTCCGGTCAGTATCCGCAGACTTCGGCTGCGCTGACCGAGATGAACTGGGGCGAATGGGAAGGGCAGCGCGGGGTCGACCTGATTGCCGAAGCCGGCAGCGGCTATTGCCATATCGAAGACTGGGGCTGGGATTTCCGTCCACCCGGTGGGGAGAGCCCCGCCGACCTCTGGGCCCGCATCGCGCCTTGGCTGGCGGGTCTGGAAGGCGACAATCTTGCCGTCTGCCACATCGGCATCATGCGCATCATTCTCGCAAAGGCCTGGGGATGGGAGTTCTCGGGCCCCGCCCCGTTCAAGATCAAGCGAAACCGGTTCTATGTGGTCGACCTTACCACCATGAAACCCGCCGCCGACCCCATCCGCCTGATCCCGCGTGAGGTCACGCGATGAAGGTCATGATCGTGGTCACGCATCTGCTGGGCACCGGCCATCTGAGCCGGGCTCTGACGCTGGGCCGGGCGTTTGTGCAGGAAGACCACGATGTCTTTGTCATTTCAGGCGGAATGCCAGCGCCGCAGCTCGATGCGCGCGGCCTGACCGTTCTGGGGTTGCCGCCGTTGCGCTCGGACGGCACCAATTTCACGCGGCTGCTGGACCAGTCGGGCGCGGTGGCCGGTCCGGACCACATGACCGCCCGGGTTACAGCCCTGACGCAGGCGGTGCGCCGGTTTGAACCCGATATCATGATCACCGAACTTTACCCATTTGGCCGGCGCATTTTGGCTGACGAGTTCTTGGCCGCCCTGAAAACGGCCCGGGAACTGCCGCGCCCGCCCGTCATCCTGAGTTCGATCCGCGATATTCTAGCCCCGCCCTCGAAGCCCGAGAAAGCCGCCCGCGCGGACGCTGTCGTGTCGCAGTTCTATGATGGCGTTCTGGTGCATTCCGATCCCGCCATCGCACCGCTGGAGGTCAGCTGGCCGGTCTCTCAGGCGCTTGCCGCGCGTTTGCATTACACCGGGTTCGTGGCCCCAACGGGCCCGTCGCCGCATCCCGACGGCATCGGACGCGATGAGATATTGGTCAGCGCGGGCGGCGGCTCGGTTGGGCAGCCGATCTTCCGCGCGGCCATCGAGGCCGCCCGGAAGATGTCCAGCCGGCGCTGGCGCCTGCTGGTCGGTGGACAGGATGCAACCGCCCGCATTGCCGAGCTGTCGGAACTGGCCAAAGGTGCCCCGGTGACGTTGGACCCCGTGCGCCCCGATTTCCGGCAGATGCTGCCTCTGGCCGCCGCGTCGGTCAGCATGTGCGGCTACAACACCGCGATGGACCTGCTGCAAAGCGGCACTCCGGCCGTTCTGATCCCGTTCGATGATGGCAACGAGGTGGAACAGAGCCTGCGCGGGCAAAGCCTGTCGCACCTGCCCGCGATTGAGGTTCTGCCGAGCCGGGATCTGACGGGCGCGACCCTTGCAAACGCGTTGACGCGGGTGATCAAAGACGGGCCGCGCGACCCGCTGACCAATGCCTTCGACGGTGCGCGGCAAACAGTCCGGATTGCCACCGATCTGCTGGAGGCCAAGCGATGACGCACGACTGGCAGCCCCTGCTGACCGAACTGGACCGCTGGCGGGCTGAAGGGCTATCGCTGCCTCTGTGGTGGCGCGACGATGATGCAATCACCGTCACGCCGCATCTGGAACGGCTGACTTCCCTATCGGAAAGGCTCGATCTGCCTGTGCATCTGGCCGTGATCCCCCGGGATGCCGTCTCGACCCTTGCGGCATATGTGGCAGATCACGCGCACCTTGTCCCAGTGGTGCATGGCTGGGCACATCATAACCACGCGCCTGCCGACGAGAAAAGCGCAGAGTTTCGCCTGCATCGTCCCACCGCAGCCATTGTTGAAGACGCCCGCTTGGGTCTCTCGCGTCTGCAGGGCCTGTTTGGCACGCAGCTGCGCCCGATGTTTGTGCCTCCGTGGAACCGGATCGCGCCCGAGGTGGCCGCGCATCTGCCCGACCTCGGGTTTCGCATCTTGTCCACCGCCAAGCCCCGCGCGACCGCGCAGGCCGCGCCGGGGCTGGAGCAGATCAACACGCATCTGGACCCGATCGACTGGCGTGGAACACGCGGATTGGCCGATCCTGCACGCCTGATCGCGCAGACGACGGACCTGTTGCGCGACCGGCGCGAAGGCCGCGCCGACAACGCCGAGCCCTTCGGCATATTGACCCACCACCTTGTCCATGATGAAGACATCTGGACCTTTACCCATGACCTGCTGCGCCGATTGCTGGACGGCCCCACGACCGTCTGGACCGCGCCCACGACCTCAAGGAGTGCCCCATGAGCCGACTGGATTCCATGCTACGCCGCCTGACCGCGCAACGCGACGGGCTGAACTGGGCCGCCCAGCAGATCAACGGCCAAGATGGCGACGTTCTGGACATGGGGCTGGGCAATGGCCGCACCTATGATCACCTGCGCGAGATCCTGCCCCAGCGCCGGATCTGGGTGATGGACCGGGTGCTGCAATGCCATCCGGACAGCACCCCTCCGCCCGAAGATTTCCTGCAGGGCGAGGCCGAGCCCATGCTGCAAAAGCTGGCGGAACGGGGCCCGACAATCGCATTGGCGCATTATGATTTCGGGCGGGGGATCAAGCATGAAGACGTGGCCGAAGCCGCCCGCCTCAGCCCCCTGATCGCGCAGGTGATGCGGCCCGGCGCGTTGCTGATCTCGGGCCAGCCGCTGGAAGGGTTCGCCCAGATCAAAGGCCCCGAGACCATCGCCCCCGACCGCTATCTGTTCTATCGCGCATAGCGGCGGCCAAGCAGGAGGCCAACGTGACATTCAAGCGATACGCGATCTATTTCGCACCGCCTGCGGGCGCTGAATGGACGGTCTTCGGCACGCAGTGGCTGGGCTGGAACATGGAACACGGCCAACCTGCAGCGCATCCTGATATCGAGGGCGTGGATGTCTCCGCCGTCACCGAAGTTCCACGCAGATACGGCCTGCACGCCACGCTCAAGCCGCCGTTCCATCTGGCCCCTGACCAGACGTTTGCCGCTTTGCAGGACGCTTGCGCCCGATTGGCGGCGCGGCAGGCCCCGGTGGTGTTGGACGGGCTGGAAATCGCCCGGATGGGCCGCTTTCTGGCGCTGCGCCCGCAGGGGGATACAGGTGCGTTGAACGCGCTGGCCGCTGCCTGCGTACGCGATCTGGACCCGTTCCGCGCTCCCGCGTCCAAGGCTGAACTGGACCGCCGCCGCACCGCCGGTCTGACGCCGGTGCAAGAGGCCAACCTGGCCCAATGGGGCTATCCTTACGTGCTAGAGGCGTTCCGCTTTCACATCACGCTCAGCAGCCGGCTGGACAAGCCGAGCCTGGCGCGGGTGCAGGAGGCATTGGAAACCCGGCTCACCCCGCTGCTGCCCGCGCCCTTCCACATCCCCGATCTGGCCTTGACGGGCGAGGCCCCGGACGGGCGGTTTCACCTGATCCATCGCTACGTGCTGTCTGGCTAAAGGTGCATCTGCCGGAGTTCAGCTTCTAGCACGCCCTAAATCCTCGCCGCCCTCGCTCTGGGGTCGGGTGAGGGCGCGGCGCGCGGGCTTGAACATGGCAACCGGCGACCGGATAGATGTCCAAGCCGACGGCCGCCATGGGTCTCTATCTGGGGTCATACGCAAATTCGATCCGGTTGCCGCCGGGTTCACGAATCATGAAGTGGATCTTGGGCCCTCCGCCAGAAGGTTCGGGGCTGAACTCGACCTCGACGCCAGGCCAGGTGCTGACCGTCTCGAACACCTTGTCCAGCGACTCGGCCGAAGGGATTTTGAACGCGACATGATGCAGGCCCACATTGGCGTGGCGATCAAATGCGCGCTGATCCTCGCCCTTCTGCTGCCACAGGGTCAGAACCGCAGACCCGTTGCTGATAAAGACCGACGGGTATTCGGGCCGCCCGCCGACCACCTCCCAACCCAGCGCATCGATAAAGAACCCTTTGGTCAGATCAAGATCCGCAACCGTCAGACCCAGATGATCGATTCCCAGAACGTGTTCACGCATCATTAAAGCATCCTCCTTACTTAAACGCCCTTCGGACCCCGCCGCACGGCGGGACCGGCAATGATCGGCATCTGAACACACCTGCGAACGCTTGCCCACGCCATCCGCGATAACTTCATTGAGATAATTTCACCGCCGGAGACCGAGCACCCAAATGACGACCCGTGGTGACCTCGGGCTCAAGCCAGTAGTCGCGCCACTGATCCTTCTGACAAACAGCATGTTGACTGCCATCCGCCGCCGCAGGCCGGTGCCAGATCGGTAAATTCCACAACACAGCCGCCGGGCCTACACTTTGGCCGCCATCACCGTTATACGCGCCGAACAGACTCACCTTCTGCCATGAGGCCCACCATGAGCTTTGACCGCACCATCAAGATCGCGCCATCCATCCTGTCCGCCGATTTCGCCAATTTCGGGCAGGAAATTCAGGCCATCGAAGCGCAGGGGGCCGATTGGGTCCATATCGATGTGATGGACGGACATTTCGTGCCGAACCTGACCTTTGGCCCTCCCGCAGTCAAAGCGTTCCGCCCACATGTGAAAACGGTAATGGATGTGCACCTGATGATTGACCCGGTCGACCCGTATATTCAGGCCTATGCCGATGCCGGGGCCGATGTGCTGACCGCCCACGTCGAGGCCGGCGCGCATACGCACCGGACCCTCCAGGCAATCCGCGCCGCCGGTATGAAGGCCGGTGTGGCGCTTAACCCCGGCACTCCGGCTGAGGTGGTCGAGCATCTGCTGGATTTGACCGATCTGGTTTGCGTGATGACCGTGAACCCCGGTTTCGGCGGTCAGAAATTCATCGACATGACTGCCAAAATCCGCCGCCTGCGCCAGATGATCGGGGATCGCCCGGTGCATATCGAAATCGACGGGGGCGTCGATCCGCAGACCGCGCCATTGGTCGTGGCCGCAGGGGCCGACGTTCTGGTCGCCGGATCGGCGGTATTCAAGGGCGGATCGGTGTCCAGTCCCGAGGTCTATGGCGAAAACATCCGCGCCGTGCGCGCCGCAGCCGAAGGTGCGCGAACATAAAAGGGGACGCTCCCGCCAGTCGTCGATGTTGCTGACGGAACACCTCCTCCTGTTGGGCCCGGCATCGCGCCTTGCGCGATGCCGGGCCCAAGGCCGCAAGCGGTATTGGCGCAGCCAATGTCGCGCGGGCGCGGGAGTAGCCCCGTCTCAGACCTGTTTGTTCAGATCGTCGAACGTACGACCCTCGGCCACCAGTTGTTCAAGCAGCGGCGCGGGTTGCCAGAAATAGGCGTCCTCGGCGGACCACGCCCGGATGTCCGCCAGCACCTCGGGCAGCCCCCGGATATCGGCCCATTTCAGCGGCCCGCCCCAATAGCGCGGAAAGCCGTAGCCATAAAGCAGCACCACATCCACATCCAGCGGACGGCGGGCGATGCCCTCGCCGACCACCCGGGCGGCCTCGTTGACCATCGCGGTCATATAGCGCCGTACGATCTCTTCATCCGTGAACGCTCGCGGCGTGATGCCCTGCGCCGCGCGGTCGGCCTCGATCAGAGGCATCACTTCGGGGTTCGGCACCCCGCCGCGCTTGCCGGGCTCGTAGACGTAATACCCTTTGCCGGTCTTCTGACCGAAATGCCCCGCCTCGCACAGTTTGTCAGCATAAGAGCTGTCGCGCACGCGCGGGTCCTGGCCCGCCGCCCGCTTGCGCTTGCGCGTGGCCCAGCCGATATCCAACCCCGCCAGATCCGAGACCGCAAACGGCCCCATCGCAAAACCAAACCCGGTCAGTGCCGCGTCGATCTGGTAGGGGCTGGCCCCGTCCAGAACCATGTGATCGGCGCAGGCGCGATAGGCGCTGAGAATACGGTTGCCGATGAACCCGTCGCAGACACCAGCCCGCACGGACACTTTGCCCAGCCGCTTGCCCAGCGCGAACCCGGTGACCACAACCTCGGGCGCGGTCTGGTCGGCCACGACAACCTCGAGCAGTTTCATCACATGCGCCGGAGAGAAAAAGTGCAGCCCGATTACATCACCGGGCCGCCCGGTCGCCCGCGCGATCTCGTCGATATCCAGATAAGACGTGTTCGTGGCCAGTACCGCGCCAGGTTTGCAGACCTCGTCCAACCGTGAGAATACCTGTTTCTTAACGTCCATATCCTCAAACACCGCCTCGACCACCAGATCGGCGGTACTAAGCGCGCTGTAGTCAACCGCCAGCGTCAGCTTGTTCTCAAGGATATCGTCGTGATCGGCCTGGCTCAGCTTACCGCGCTTCACCGCGCCGCTGAGGTTGCCTGCGATCCGCCCCTTGGCCGCGTGGGCCGCGTCAGACGACATCTCGAGCATAACCACCGGAAGCCCCGCCAGCAGCGCGGCGGTGGCGATGCCCGCGCCCATGGTGCCGCCCCCGATCACCGCGATCTGGTGCACCGGGCGGGGCTCGACCCCCTGCAATTCGGACAGTTTTCCAACCGCGCGTTCCGAGAAAAACGCATGGATCAGCCCTTTGCGCTGGTCCGAAGCCATAAGCTCCATGAACAACGCACGTTCACGCGCCTGACCGGCGGCGAAGCTGTCGGCCTCGCACGCGGCCTGAACCGCGCGGACCGCGATGGCCGGGGAAAGCTGGCCCCGAGCCTTCTTCAGCACGGCGTCATAGGTGGCATCGAAATCCACCGGCGTTGGCGCGGGCATGTCACAGACCGGGCGGCGCTTGGCTCCGTCCGCCAGCAGCTCACGCACATAGGCCAGCCCGATCTCGCGCGGGTCGCCCTTGTGCACCTTGTCCAGAATGCCCAGTTGATGTGCCTCGGGTGCGGTCACGTGACGGCCCGTGGTGATGATGTCCAGCGCCGCCGCGACCCCAGTCACGCGCGGCAGGCGCTGCGTGCCTCCGGCGCCGGGGATGATGCCCAGATTGACCTCGGGCAGCCCCACCTTGGCCGAGGGCACCGCAATGCGGTAGTGGCAGGCCAGCGCCACCTCAAGCCCACCACCCAGCGCGGTGCCGTGCAGGGCCGAGACCACCAGCAGCGGCGAGGCCTCGATCCGGTCACACAGCGCTGGCAACAAGGGGTCCCGAGGGGTCTTGCCGAATTCGCGAATATCGGCCCCGGCGAAATAGGTCCGGCCTTCCCCATAGATCAGAACGGCCTGCGCGCCTTCGGCCTCAGCCCGTTCGATCCCGTCCAGCAACCCCTGCCGGACCGCGATCCCCAGCGCGTTGACCGGCGGGTTCTGCGCCGCAAGCACGGCAATATCGCCGATTTTTTCATAGCTGATCACCTGGGACATCCGGCTGCCTCTCTCTGCGATTGACATCTGCGGCTGAGACTGGCCCGGTCCGCGCCCGTATTCAACCCTATTTTCGACCATGCGTTCGGTTTTTCGAAAACCACGTTAACGGATATGTGAGCGCTGCTGTCGGGCCCGCACGGTAGGGTGCTGAAATTGGGCTTAACTGGACCGGGCCGCAAAGCCGGGGCAAAGTCGGGTCACAAGAGACGCAGAAGACAGGGAGCAATTCGAATGTGCGATATATGCGTAATGAACGCCGTAAAGGACCGGATGCTGTCGCGCCGGTCGTTCTTCAAGGCCGGGGCCGCCGTCGCCGCCGGAGCCGCATTGGGAACGGCCAGCACCCCGCCCGCCATGGCCGCCGGGCATGGCGAGGTTGTCGATATGACCCATATCTACGACGCCGATTTCCCCACCTATTTCGGGCAGCCCGGGATCGAGGCCAGCCAGTCGTTCAACTTCAAGGAGAACGGGTTCAACCTGTTCAATCTGGCTGTGAACGAACATACGGGGACCCATATCGACGCGCCCCTGCACTTTTCGGCGGATGGTCAGTCGGTTGACGAAATCCCGGTGTCGAACCTGGTCTGCCCGCTCTGCGTTGTCGATATCGCCGCCCGCGCGGCCGAAGACGCGGATGCGCAGGTCACGCCCGATGACCTGAAGGCGTGGATCGCGTCGAACGGGCCGATACCGGACGGGGCCTGCGTGGCGATGCATTCCGGCTGGGGTGCCAAAACGGCCACCGCCGGGTTCCGCAATGCGGATGGTGAAGGAAAAATGCACTTCCCCGGGTTCCACGTCGAGGCCGCCCAGATGCTGATGGACGAAACCCAGGCCGTCGCGCTGGCCGTGGATTCGCTATCGCTGGATCACGGGCCGTCGACGGATTTCGCCACCCACTACGCCTGGTTGCCCACCAACCGCTACGGCATCGAGAACCTCGCCAATCTGGACAAGGTCCCGGCCAGCGGTGCGACGTTGATCGTCGGCGCACCCGCCCATCGCGGCGGTTCCGGCGGGCCGGCGCGCATCTTTGCGATGGTCTGAGGCCGACCGTCGACATTTTGACGCAGCATCCGGGCGGGAGCCGACCCCTGCCCGGTTTTTTGTTTCTTTTCAACGAGCCTGCACCAGAGATGCAAATGCTGCACAGCAGCTATGCAGTGGACACACTAGCCGGGGCCAATCCCCGGGCGTAAAGACCAGCCGCGTTCAACAGCTCAGACGGGCCCCGACTATGCGACATTCAACGGCACATCACTCCTCTCTGCAGGCGGTACTTGCGGCGGTGGCCGATATCGCCAAAGGCATTTGCCAGGCCGTGGCCCAGATCGGTTCGGCCCGCGCGAAGATCCGCAAGATCTCGGCCCTGTGGTCGCTGACCGATGCCGAGCTTGCCGTACGCGGTTTGCGGCGCGAGGATATCATTCGTCTGGTCATGGCAGACGCGATCTAAACCCAAAAGTCAGACCAACAGATGCAGCCCGCGCCCGTCGCGGGCTTTTCTTTGCGCTCACATAATATGTTACCGAAATTCTCTCGACCGTAGCTTTGCGTTACATTTCCCTTGCCGCGAATCAATCCAAAGCGTATTAACCGACCCATCGGTCACTTAATCCGTGACGTTAAGTTGGGAGTTCTCGACCCATGGACGCATTCATCTGCGACGCCCAGCGCACCCCCATCGGGCGCTACGGAGGCAGCCTGAGCCAGGTGCGCACCGATGATCTGGCAGCAATCCCTCTGGCCGCGCTGATGGCGCGCAACCCGCAGGTGAACTGGGGCGCGATTGACGATGTGATCTATGGCGACGCCAACCAAGCCGGTGAAAGCAACCGCAACGTGGCGCGGATGGCGGCCCTGCTGGCCGGGTTGCCGGTTGATGTGCCGGGCACAACGATCAACAGGCTCTGCGCCAGTGGTATGGATGCGGTCGGCATGGCGGCCCGCGCAATCAGGGCGGGTGACTATGACATGGCCCTTGCGGGCGGTGTTGAAAGCATGTCCCGCGCGCCGTTCGTGATGCCCAAGTCGACCAGCGCCTTTTCCCGGTCGAACGCTGTTTACGACACCACGATCGGCTGGCGCTTTGTGAACCGGAAGATGCAGCAGGAATTCGGCATCGACTCCATGCCCGAAACGGCAGATAACGTGGCGGAAGATTACGGCATCAACCGCGCGGATCAGGATGCTTTTGCCGCACGCAGCCAGGCCCGCTGGGCCGCGGCGCACCAGGCCGGGGTGTTTCAGGAGGAGATCACCCCGGTCACAATCCCCCAGCGCAAGGGCGACCCGATCATCGTCGATCAGGATGAACACCCCCGCCCGGGCACAACCGCCGACAAGCTGGCCAGTCTGAAAGCGATCAACGGGCCGGACAAGACCGTCACCGCCGGGAATGCGTCGGGCGTGAATGACGGGGCGGCGGCGATCCTGATGGCGAATGAGGCGGCGGCGACGCAAAACGGCCTGACGCCAATTGCCCGCGTGGTCGGCATGTCGGTCGCCGGGGTCGAGCCGCGCGTGATGGGCATCGGCCCGGTGCCCGCCAGTCGCAAGGTGCTGGCTCGCGCGGGCCTGACCATCGACCAGATGGATGTGATAGAATTGAACGAGGCCTTCGCCTCGCAAGGCCTGGCCACGCTGCGCGAGCTGGGTGTGGCCGATGATGCGCCCCATGTGAACCCGAATGGCGGGGCGATTGCCATCGGCCATCCGCTAGGCATGTCGGGTGCACGGCTGGTGATGACCGCCGCCTATCAGTTGCGCCGCACGGGCGGGCGCTATGCGCTGTGTACCATGTGCGTCGGCGTCGGCCAGGGGGCCGCGTTAATTCTTGAACGCGTGTAAGGGAGGAGACCTCGCATGTATGCTCAGATGATCAAGACCGCCGGAACCGGCGTGAAAACCCGCGATGAGATGTCCGAACAGGAACGCGCCTTTCAGGACAAGATCGACGCCGGGATCAAGATCGAGCCAAAGGACTGGATGCCCGATGATTACCGCGCGACGCTGATCCGCCAGATCGGCCAGCACGCCCATTCCGAGATCGTTGGCCAACTGCCCGAGGGCAACTGGATCACCCGCGCACCCACCCTGCAGCGCAAGGCGATCCTGCTGGCCAAGGTTCAGGACGAGGCCGGGCATGGGCTGTATCTGTATTGCGCGGCCGAAACACTGGGCGTCAGCCGGGACGAGATCACCGAGATGCTGCTGGATGGCCGCATGAAGTATTCCTCGATCTTCAACTATCCGACGCTGAACTGGGCCGATATTGGTGCGGTGGGCTGGCTGGTCGACGGGGCCGCGATCATGAATCAGGTTCCGCTGCAGCGGACGTCTTTTGGCCCCTACTCGCGCGCCATGATCCGCATCTGCAAAGAGGAATCGTTCCACCAGCGGCAGGGCTATGACGCCATCCGCAAGATGGCCGAAGGCACGCCCGAGCAACGCCGGATGGCGCAGGATGCGATGAACCGGCTGTGGTACCCGTCGCTGATGATGTTCGGGCCGTCGGACAAGGACAGCGTGCATTCGGCGCAGTCGATGGCGTGGAAGATCAAGATCAACACCAATGACGAGCTACGCCAGAAATTCGTCGACCAGACCGTACCGCAGGCCGAATATCTGGGCCTGACCATCCCCGATCCCGACCTGAAGTGGAACGAGGAACGCGGGCATTACGACTTCACCGAGCCGGATTGGGCCGAGTTCTTCGACGTCATCAAGGGCAACGGCCCCTGCAATACCGACCGTCTGGCGGCCCGCAATAAGGCCTGGGACGATGGTCAATGGGTCCGCGACGGGCTGCTGGCCCATGCCCGCAAGAAACGCGCCGCCGATATGGCCGCAGAATAACCCGAAGGAGGAACCAGCATGAACACCGAATGGCCCCTGTGGGAAGTCTTCATCCGCGGCCAGCATGGCATGAGCCACCGCCATGTCGGCTCGCTGCACGCACCCGACGCGGAAATGGCGATCAAGAACGCCCGCGACGTCTATACCCGCCGCAATGAGGGCGTCTCGATCTGGGTGGTCGAGGCGAACAACATCGCAGCCTCCTCGCCCGGTGACAAAGGCCCGCTGTATGAGCCCAGCGAAAGCAAGGTCTACCGCCACCCGACCTTCTTCGACATCCCCGAAGAAGTGGGGGCGATGTGATGACCCGGGACAAGGCGTTTCACCAATTCCTGCTGCGGATGGGGGATAACACCCTGATCCTGGGCCACCGCGTCAGCGAATGGTGCGGTCATGCGCCGGTGCTGGAAGAAGACATCGCGCTGGCCAACACCGCGCTGGACCTGATCGGGCAAACCCAGATGTGGCTGGGTCTGGCGGGAGAGATCGACGGCGGCCAAAGCGCCGATGATCTGGCCTTTCTGCGCGACGCGTGGGATTTCCGCAATGTGCTGCTGGTCGAGGTGCCCAATGGCGATTTCGGCCGCACCCTGATGCGCCAGTTCCTGTTCGATGCGTGGCATTCGATCATGCTGGGGCGGCTGATGACCTCTTCGGACGAGCGCGTGGCAGCCATTGCCGCCAAGGCTAGCAAAGAGGTCGCCTATCATCTCGAACGCTCGGGCGACACAGTCGTCGGGCTTGGCGACGGGACCGAAGAAAGCCACGCCCGGGTGCAGGACGCGCTGAATTATCTGTGGCCCTATGTGGGCGAGATGTTCGCCAGCGATGCGGTCGACGCCGAGATGGTCAAGGCAGGCATCGCGCCCAATCCAGCTGATCTGCGGGCCGAATACGACGCGCTGGTCGGGCGGGTTCTGGCCGAGGCGACGCTGACCGTTCCCGACAGCCGCTTTGCCCACAAGGGCGGGCGCGACGGGCGGATGCATACGGAACATCTGGGCCACCTGTTGACGCAGATGCAATGGCTGCAACGCGCCTATCCCGGCGCTGAATGGTAACGCTGGACTGATTTCTTCAAAAGAAATCAGTCCGGAATTTTTTCAAAATTCCGCCCGCCCTGGCGGTAAGGGACGCACAAGATGACACCTGCACGCATAGACCAGATCTGGGAGTGGCTGGACGCCGTCCCCGACCCCGAGATCCCGGTGATCTCGGTCGTCGATCTGGGCATCGTGCGCGATGTCCGTTGGGAAGACGACACTCTGAACGTCACGGTCACGCCAACCTATTCCGGCTGCCCGGCCACCTCCGTCATCAGCATGGATATCGAGACCGCCCTGCGCGACCACGGGATCGACAAGCTGCGGATCGAGACCAGCATCTCGCCCGCCTGGACGACCGACTGGCTCAGCACCAAGGGCCGCGCGAAGCTTGAGGAATTCGGCATCGCCCCGCCCCAGCCCGCAGGTGGCCCCGAGCGCTGCCCGCGCTGCGGCAGCACGGCGGTGGAAAAGGTCAGCCAGTTCGGCTCGACCCCCTGCAAGGCGCATTGGCGCTGCACCGACTGCCTGGAACCTTTCGACTATTTCAAGTGTATCTGACACAGGAGCACCGGATGGCACGCTTTCACGATCTGGAAGTCACCGACATTCACAAAACCATCCGCGACGCGGTGGTCGTCACGCTGAAACCGGTCAACGGGGCAGCGGACGCGTTCGATTTCACCCAAGGCCAATACCTGACCTTCCGGCGCGATTTCGACGGAGAGGAGCTGCGGCGATCGTATTCGATCTGCGCGGGCAAGGATGACGGCGTGCTGCAGGTGGGCATCAAGCGGGTCGAGGGCGGAGCATTCTCGACCTGGGCGAATACCGACCTCAAGGTCGGCGACGTGGTGCAGGCGATGCCGCCGATGGGCGGTTTCTTCACCCCGCTCGAGGCCGGGGCCGAAAAGCACTATCTGGGTTTCGCCGGCGGGTCGGGTATCACGCCGGTGCTGTCGATCCTCAGAACCACGCTGGCGCGCGAACCGGGGTCACGCTTCACGCTGGTTTATGCCAACAAGGGCGTCAACACGATCATGTTCCGTGAAGAGCTTGAGGACCTGAAGAACCTGCATATGGGCCGCCTGAACGTGATCCATGTGCTTGAGGCGGACGCGCAGGAAATCGACCTGTTCACCGGGCTGGTCACGCAGGAAAAATGCGCCGCCCTGTTCGAGCACTGGATCGACGTTGAAACCGTCGACACGGCGTTCATTTGCGGCCCCGAGCCGATGATGCTGGGCATCGCGGCGGCGCTGCGGGGGCATGGGCTGGATGACAGCCAGATCCGGTTCGAGCTGTTTGCCAGCGCCCAGCCCGGCCGCGCCGCACGAAAAGTGACGACCCAGACCGCAACGCAGGGCAATCAGACCAGCGCCTCGGTGACGTTGGACGGGGCGACCCAGACCCTGAACATGCCCAAGGACCAGACGATTCTGGACGCGGCGCTGGACAACGCCATGGACGCGCCGTTTGCCTGCAAGGCCGGGGTCTGCTCGACCTGCCGCTGCCGCGTGATCGAGGGCAAGGTCGAGATGGTCGCCAACCATGCGCTTGAAGATTACGAGGTTGAAAAGGGATATGTCCTGAGCTGTCAGGCCTATCCGCTGACCGACCGCGTTGTCGTGGATTACGACCAGTAAGAGAGGGCCCGGACATGACCGATACGATGACAATCGAAGAGTATCTGGCCGCAGGCGGCGTTCTGACCAACCCGGCCAACGTGCCGCCGCGCTATCGCGCCGAGGTGCTGAAGCTGATGGCGACCTTCGTTGACAGCGAACTGGCCGGGGCGGCCGGGTTTGCCGATGCGATCAATCTGGGCCCGGGCATCAAGGAACGTATCGCCGCTGCCCGGATTGTGCTGGAAAAGACCGACAATGCCGACCGTGTTCTGAAAGTCATGGGAGAGTTCGGGGCCGATACCGAACGCTATGCCACGCACCACCCGTGGACCGCCCGCCTGAGCCGTGACGCCGATATCGGGGCCTCGCGGTCCGAGCATGACATGCGCCTTGCGGTGTTCAACTACCCGATCGATGGCTGGGTCGATGCGGTGGTGATGAACCTGCTGATGAGCCGCGCCGTGGCCGAGCAACTGGCCGAGCTGTCGATGGTCTCGTATCAGCCGCTGGCCGAGGCCTTCCGCACCATCGCACCCATCGAGGCGCATCACGGCGAACTGGCGCTGGAAGGGGCCGAAAAGCTGGCGGAACAGGGCATGGGGCCGCAGATGCAGGCCTCGGTCGATTACTGGTGGCCGCGGGTGGCCGCCAGCTTTGGCGCGGCGGATGCGGACAAGACCGAGCGTCTGCGCAAGATGGGGCTGCGCCGCATGACCGGAGCAGAGCTCAAGGCGCGGTGGACTGCAGAGGCCGCGAAGGTTGTAGAGACGCTGGGGTTGAAGACGCCCTGACCGTCAACGCGGACGGCTGATCAGCCCGAACTTCAACGCCAGAGACCGCAGCGTTCTGCGCCTGCGCTTGGTCGCAGGCACGCCCTGCTTGCCGGGCACGCCGCCCTGGCGGTTGAACTCGTACACGTCAATGACCCGCTCGGCGCAGCCGCAGGCCTCGCCCATGCCGACCTTGGCGAAATAGAACTTCTCGAAACGTTCAGGGGTTTGCATGATGATCCTCCGGCGTCAGTAAACCCCGGCGGGCGGCAAAATGCCAAATCAACTCTGCGAAAGCGCGGTCAAAGCCCCCGGACCCCGGTCAGCGTCAGATCGCTGACCAGCGCGGCATAATCCTTGCGCGCGTCGGCATCGGCCCCCGGGTTCCACATATAGTACCAGTTCAGCATCCCGAACACCGACATCGTCGCCGCGCGCAGCTTGGCGGCGTCGTTCTGAAACACCTCGGGCGCGATGTCGGCGATGATACCGCTGAGGAACACGACCATGTCCCGCTGATACCCGCGCAGCAGCTTCTGCTGATCGGCGGGCAGCGCCGACATGCCGCCGGTTTGCACCCGATGTTCATCATCCACACCCTGATAGGCCAGCAGGATTTCGCGCACCGTCATCCGTAACCGGTCCGCTGCGCCAAGGCCCTGCATGTCCAGCCCGCAGATCGCATCGCGCAACTGGCGCAGATAGGTGTCGAGCATGTCGAACAGGATCGCGTCCTTGCTGTCGTAGTAGTGATAGATATTGGCCTTCGAGATCCCGCACTCGCTGGCCAGTTGCGACATCGAGGCCCGGTCGAACCCTTCGCGCGCAAAGACGCGGGCAGCCGATTTCAGGATGCGGGCACGCTTGTGATCATGGTCTTTTGCTATCGTGCGGGCCAAAGCCTTACTCTCCGTCTTTAGGGCTCATGCGTCCCGGTTGTCGATCACACGGCGGGCCTTGCCCTGACTGCGTTCGACCTCGCCGGGTTCGCCTACATCTATCTCGGTGGAAATGCCAACAACCTCTTTGATACGGCGCGACAGCATCCGCGCGGCGGCGGTCTTGCTGAGTTCATCCGCGGCATCCGGCGCGGCCTCGACGTGAATGCGCATCGCGTCCATGCGACCCGCGCGGAATAGTTCGATCTGGTAGTAGGGCGCAAGACCGCCGGTGGCCAGAACCTGTTCCTCGATCTGACTGGGGAAGACGTTGACGCCGCGCAGGATGATCATGTCGTCCGAGCGTCCGGTGATCTTCTCCATCCGCCGCATCGACCGCGCCGTGCCCGGCAGCAGTCGGGTCAGGTCGCGGGTGCGGTAGCGGATCATCGGCAGGCCCTGTTTGGTAAGCGTGGTGAACACGAGTTCCCCCATCTCGCCATCCGGCAGAACCTCGCCCGTCGCGGGGTCGATGATTTCAGGATAGAAGTGATCTTCCCAGATCACCGGCCCGTCTTTGGTTTCGACGCATTCATTCGCCACGCCGGGCCCCATGATCTCGGACAGGCCATAGATGTCGACGGCGTGCATGTCGAACGCCTGCTCGACCTCAGAGCGCATGGAATCCGTCCACGGCTCGGCCCCGAACACGCCGACAGACAGGGAGCACCCGCGCGGGTCGAGACCAACCTTATGATACTGCTCAAGAATATTGAGCATATAGGACGGCGTCACCATGATCCCATCGGGTTTGAAGTCGGTGATCAGATCGACCTGCTTGGCGGTTTGGCCACCGCTCATGGGCACAACGGTCGCCCCCAGACGTTCAATCCCGTAATGCGCGCCCAACCCGCCGGTGAACAGGCCATAACCATAGGCGTTGTGCACCATGTCGCCGCGCCGCAGCCCGCTGGCGCGCAGGGATCGCGCCACCAGATCGGCCCAGTTGTCGATATCGCCCTGGGTATAGCCCACCACGGTCGGCTTTCCAGTGGTCCCAGATGAGGCATGAACACGGACGATTTCCTCGCGCGGGACGGCAAACAGACCAAAGGGATAGTGGTCACGCAGGTCGTTCTTGTAGGTAAACGGGAACCGCGCCAGATCGCTCAGGGATTGCAGATCGTCGGGATGCACCCCCGCCTGCTCGCAGCGCTGGCGGTACATCGGTACGTTGTCATAGGCATGGCGCAGCGACCATTTCAGCCTGTCCAGTTGCAGGCTGCGAATCTCGTCAATCGACGCGATCTCGATCGGATCGAGATCCGCCTTGTTCGGTGTCAGATCCTTCATGCCATCCCTCTTCGTCTTCAGGTCTCGTCAAACACCGGGCCTTTGACCGCGCGGGAAAAGCCCCGAAACTCTGCGATCTTCTGGCCGGTCTGGTTGGTTACGGTCACATCGTAGATGCCGCTGCGTCCGGTCAGGCTCTGTTCCGTCGCGCGGGCGGTCAGGTGGTCGCCCGCATGGGCGGGGGCGACAAAGCTGATGACATTGTGCTGCGCCACCGTAGATTGATTGCGGCTGTTGCAGGCAAAGGCAAAGGCGCTATCGGCCAGCATGAAGGTCACGCCACCATGGCAGATGCCATGTCCGTTGCAATGATGGTCCTGAACGATCAGCGTCAGCGTGGCGCGGCCCTCGTCAACCTCGCCCAACGCCATCCCCGCCCATTTCGAGGCGTCGTCCCGCCCCCACATGGCCGCGGCAGCTTTTTCGGCGCGTTCCTTCGGCGTCATCCTAGTTCCCCCGAAAAACCGGCGCGCGTTTTTCCAGAAACGCAGTCACGCCCTCGGCGTAATCCGCGCTTTCGCCGCAGGTCTTCATCGCGTCGGCCTCGAGCTCCAGATGATCCGTCAGAGTATCCGTCGCGGCAGCTTGAATGGTTTGTTTGGTCAACCCAAGGCCCAGCGTCGGCCCGCTGGCGAACTGCGTGCACATCGCGCGCGCCTCGGTCATCAGATCGGCATCTGGGATCGCCTGCCAGATCAGCCCCCAATCGGCGGCCTGTTGCGCAGGCAAGGGCTGCCCGGTCAGGGCCAACCCCTTGGCGCGCGCCTCGCCCAGCAGGCGCGGCAGGTGCCAGCTGCCGCCCGTATCGGGGATCAGGCCGACCTTGGAAAACGACTGAATGAACTTCGCCGACTCAGCTGCCAGCACCACATCGCAGGCCAGCGCCAGGTTTGCGCCAGCCCCTGCGGCAACCCCATTGACAGCGCAGACAACGGGAAATTCAAGCGACCGGATCAGCCGCACCAGAGGCGCATAGAAGGTGCGCACGGTGTATCCCAGATCGGGCGGACCTTCCATCGTCGCAGGGTTGCGGTCGCCCAGATCCTGCCCGGCACAGAACCCGCGACCCGCGCCGGTCAGCAGTACCGCGCGCGCGCCACCGTCCCGCGCGACCTCGAGCGCGGCGCGCAGGGCATAGTGCATCTCGTCGGTGAAACTGTTCAGGCGATCCGGGCGGTTCAGAGTGATTTCAACCCATTGACCATGATCTTGCGAAAGAATTGTATCAGACATGCCCGGTTCGCTTTGCATAAGTTACAACAAACTTCTTGCATAAACCGAACGGTTGGTCAATAAATTCTCCAAGCTTTTGTGACTCGGCGGATCGGCAAGACCACCTGCGGCCCGTTGATAGTTACAAAACGCACTATTAGCACATTCACGACTTGCGCTTTTGAGGAGGAGACCCGGTCATGAAATTCACCAAGCTCACCACCCTGTTGGCTTCGGCAACGCTGGCGGTGTCCGGCACCATCGCCTTTGCTGCCGATTACACCCTGACGATTTCCAGCTGGGCCCCGCCGACCCATGGCATCAACGCAAAGATGTGGCCCAAGTTTGTCGAGATGGTCGAAGAGGCCACCGACGGCAAAGTCACCGCAGAACTCAAGCTGGGCATCGCCCCGCCGCCCGCGCAGATGGACCTGATCATGGACGGCGCCGCCGATGCCTCGATCATCTTCCACGGCTATCAGCCGGGTCGCTTTGTCACCACCAAGCTGATCGAACTGCCGGGCTACGAAGGCTCGGCCGAGGAGGCTTCGGTCGCCTATTGGCGCGCCTATGACCAGCACCTGAAAGCTGCCGACGAACATCGCGGCGTCAAGGTCATCGCCCTGCACACCCACGGCCCCGCGCAACTGCATTCCAGCAGCCCCGTGACCTCGCTGGACGAAGTGTCAGGCCTCAAGGTCCGCATCCCCGGCGGCGTTGGCGGTGACGTTGGCGCGGCGCTTGGCGCGACCGGCATTCAGGTGCCCGCGCCCAAGGTCTATGAAACGCTGGCCTCGAAAGCCGCCGACGGTGTTGTGATGCCGTTCGAATCCCGCAAGGGCTTCAAGCTGACCGAGGTGGCGCAGAACGTCTATGAACTGCCCGGCGGCCTCTATCGCGGTTCGTTCGCCTTCATCATGAACGAAGACACCTTCGCCGATCTGCCCGCAGACCTGCAGGCGGCGTTGGAAGAAAACGTATTCGGCGAACCCCTGAGCCGTGAAATCGGCAAGATCTGGGATGAGATCGACGCCACCGGACGCGAAGCCACCGAAGCCACCGAAGGCAACGCCATCAACGCGGCCAGCGACGCGGATCTCAAGAAATTCTCGACCATCGCCGAAGACATTCGTGGCAAGGTCATCGCCGAGGTTGACGCGACCGGTGTCGACGCACAGGCGGCCTATGACATGATCAAATCGGAAATGTCCTCGAACTGATCCGATTGCAGGGCGGCCAGATGCGCCGCCCTGCCCTATCCTGCGCGAGTTTCCCATGACCCCGATAATCCAGCTTGTGCGCCGTGCCAGCGCCCTTCCCGTGATTGTGGCCTGCATTGCCCTGTTCATCCTGATGGTGATGACCTTTTGCGATGTCATCCTGCGCTCGGTCTTCAACGCACCGATCGAGGCAGCGACCGAGCTGACGCGCATTCTGATGGCCATTCTGGTGTTTTCGGTGCTGCCCATCGTCTCGACCACAAACGGGCATATCGCGGTTGACCTGACGGATGGGTTCTTCAACCGCCTGCACCTGTCGCGCGCCCGCGACGTGGCGATCTATGTGATCAGTGGCATCATGCTGTTCTGGCCCGTGCAGCGCGTCTGGGTTCTGGCCGAACGCGCACGGGATTATGGGGATGTGACCGAGTATCTCTCGATCCCCACCTACCTGATCGGCTGGTTCATCGCGCTGTCCGTCGCGATCACCGCGCTGGTGATGATTGCGACCGGCCTGCTGAAAGCCTTTGCCCCCAATACCCTGTCGGAGCCCCTGCAATGACCGCTGCGCTGATCGGATTTGCGATTGTCCTGATTCTGGTGCTGATGCGCCTGCCCATCGTCTTTGCCATGGGCCTGGTCGGCACGCTGGGTTTTGCGTATGAGCGCGGCGGGTCGATCCTGTCCGAACGGGGTCTCAAGGCCGCCATGTCGATGGTGGGCCGCCAGATCACCGACACGGCACAGGATTACGGCCTTTCGGTGGTGCCTCTGTTCATTCTCATGGGCCTGTTCGTCAACAAAGGTGGCATGGCGCGTGAGCTTTACGCAGTCTCGAACGCCTTTCTCGGCCATATGCGCGGTGGCATCGCCATGGCGACGGTTGCGGCCTGCGGCGGATTCTCGGCCATTTGCGGATCATCGCTGGCCACGGCGGCCACCATGTCCAAAGTCGCGATGCCACAGATGCGCCGTTATGGCTATTCCGATGAGCTGTCGACCGCGTCGATTGCCGCCGGTGGCACGCTGGGCATCCTGATCCCGCCCTCGGTCATCCTTGTCATCTACGGGCTGCTGACCGAAACCTCGATCGGCAAGCTGTTCATGGCGGGGATCATCCCCGGCATCCTCGGCATTCTGTTCTATCTCTTCGCCGTGCGCTGGACCGTCTGGCGCAACCCCGACTCCGGCCCAGCCGGAGAACGCGCCACATGGTCCGAACGTATCCGCGCTCTGGGCTCGGTCTGGGCCGTGCTGCTGCTATTCTTCTTGGTCATCGGCGGGCTTTACGGTGCCTTCGACTTTGAGCCGCTGAACCTGACCTTCTCGCCCACCGAGGCCGCAGGTATGGGCGCCGCCGGGGCCTTCCTGATCGCCCTCTTTCGCGGGGGTCTGACGGTCGGGTCAACCTTCGAGGTGTTGAAAGAAACTTGCTTCACCGCTTCGGCCCTGTTCGCAGTCCTGATCGGTGCGCAGATCTTTTCGAACTTCATCAACCTCGCCGGTTTACCTGAAGCCCTAATCGCGCTGGTCACGGCATATGATGTCGAGCCCTTTGTGGTGATCCTGATGATCCTCGGCATCTACATCATTCTGGGCTGCGTGTTCGAGTCTCTCTCGATGCTGCTGCTAACCGTCCCGATCTTCTTCCCGCTGGTCACATCGCTGGGCTATGATCCAATCTGGTTCGGCATCGTCGTTGTCGTGGTCACCGAAATCTCGCTGATTACGCCGCCCGTTGGGCTGAACGTCTTCATCCTGAAAGGCGTGGTCGGAGACGTTTCGACAGGCACAATCTTTCGTGGCGTCACCCCGTTCTGGGTCGCCGATATCTTCCGCCTCGCGCTGATCGTTCTGGTGCCCATCGTGGTTCTGTACCTGCCGCAGCAAATGGGCGCGTTGGGGCACTGAGCCCCGCCTAGTCAAAACAGGAGAACACCATGTCCCTGCATCAGATTTCCAGCTTTGCCGCAGGCCAGTGGATCGCACCCGGCGACGGCGCGCGCACCATCGCTTCGGCCATCACCGGCGCGCCCTTTGCGAGCGCCGGAAACGCGGCGCTCGACGTGCAGACGATGCTGGACTATGCCCGCACCACAGGCGGCCCCGCTCTGCGTCAGCTGACGTTCCACGACCGCGCCCGGATGCTGAAGGCTTTGGCGCAGGAGCTATCGGCGCAGAAACAGGCGCTTTACGACCTGAGTTTTGAAACCGGGGCGACGCAGAAAGACCACCTGATCGATATCGACGGCGGCATCGGCACGATGTTTGTCTTCGCCTCGAAAGGGCGGCGCGAGATGCCGGATGCACAGGTCTATCTGGACGGCGACACCGAGCAGCTATCGCGCAACGGGACGTTTCTGGGACAGCATATCTGCACCCCTCTGCAAGGTGTGGCGGTCCATATCAACGCCTTCAACTTTCCGGTTTGGGGAATGCTGGAAAAGCTGGCCCCGACCCTGCTGGCTGGCGTCCCGGCCATCGTGAAGCCTGCCACTAACAGCTGCTATGTCACTGAATTGGCCGTGCGGATCATGCTGGACAGCGGTATCCTTCCTGCGGGCGCGCTGCAATTGGTGTCAGGCGGGTTGGGCGACATGCTGGACCATCTGGGCTGTCAGGATGTGGTCAGCTTTACCGGCTCGGCCAATACCGCGCTGAAGCTGCGGCAGACGCCTGCGATCCTGCAGAACTCGGTCCGGTTCGTGGCCGAGCAGGACAGCCTGAACGCCTCGATCCTTGGCCCGGATGCCGCACCCGGAACGCCCGAGTTTGACCTGTTCGTCAAAGAGGTCAGCCGCGAGATGACCACCAAGGCAGGCCAGAAATGCACCGCCATCCGCCGCATCATCGCACCCGAAGCGCAGGTCGACGCAGTGATTGCCGCACTGTCGGACCGGCTGGCAAAGATCACCATCGGCGACCCGCGGGCCGAGACCACGCGCATGGGCGCGTTGGTGTCGAACGGGCAAAAGGCTGACGTGCTGGAAAAGGCCGCCCTGATCGGGCAGGAGGCCGAGCGCGTCTTCGGCAACCCCGATACCTTCGACCTGCAAGGCCCCGAGACCGGAGCTTTCGTACCCCCGATGTTGTTCCACTGTGCCGATCCCGACAGCGCTCAGCGGGTCCATGATACCGAAGCGTTCGGGCCGGTTTCGACCCTGATGGGCTATCGCGATCTGGATCATGCGGTAGCGCTGGTCAATCACGGTCAGGGGTCGCTGGTGACCTCGCTGATCACTCATGACACCGATGTTGCCCGCGAGGTGGTGATGGGCGCGGCAGCCTATAACGGGCGGATTTATATCAACGATCGCGACTCGATGGGGGAATCGACAGGCCATGGCTCGCCGCTGCCGCATATGGTGCATGGCGGACCGGGCCGCGCAGGCGGGGGCGAGGAACTGGGCGGCGTGCGCGGCGTGAAACACTATATGCAGCGCACCGCCATTCAGGGCTCACCCCGGATGCTCAGCAGCATCGGCCCCGAATGGGTGCCTGGAGCGCCCGAGATCAAGGGCCCCGCGCACCCCTTCACCCGCAAGTTCGGAGAGCTGCAGATCGGTGAGACGCTGCACACGGCTCCGCGCATCATCACGCTGGACGATATCGAACATTTCGCCAATTTCACCGGTGATACGTTCTATGCCCATATGGACGAGGACGCCGCCGCGCGGAACCCGTTCTTCCCGGGCCGCGTGGCGCATGGCTACCTGCTGCTCAGCTTTGCGGCGGGCATGTTTGTCGAGCCGAACGAAGGGCCGGTGCTGGCAAATACAGGCCTCGACGGGCTGCGTTTCATGAAGCCTGTCGTTGCCGGGGACAGCATCAAGGTGCGTCTGACCGTCAAACAGAAGACCCCGCGCAATGACGAGTATGGCGAGGTGCGTTGGCACGTATCGCTGACCAATCAGGATAACGAACCGGTGGCGGAGTATGAACTGCTGACCATGAACGCCCGCTGAATACCTGTTTTTCTTATTGGCTCTAATGGGTTAAACTGGTCGCATGACCAATCAAAGCCCGTGGTTCGAAACGGCTGTGGCCGAACTGACGGACCCGCAGGATCAGCGGGTGTGGTCGATCATTGTCTCGCTGTTCGGCGACATGGCGCAAGAGCCCGGCGCACAGATCTCGGGCGGGGCGCTGACCCGGATCATCGAACCGATGGGGATCAAACCCGAGGCAATCCGCGTTGCCCTGCACCGCCTGCGCAAGGATGGCTGGATCGAAAGCGACCGCATCGGTCGCGTCTCGCGCCATGTGCTAACCGAGTATGGGCGCACACAATCCGCCGCCGTCACGCCACGCATCTATGCGCGCGGCCCTGTTGCCGTTGAACACTGGCACCTGCTGATCGCCGAGGACGGCGCGGGCACACACGTGCTGGAAGACCTGATGCTCAGTCGCGACTATTCGCCAATCGGGCGGAACGTTGCCCTGGGTGCGGGCCCGGTGCCGGATCAGACGGATGGGCTTCTGGCACTTGAGATTTCGCCGCGTGACGCGCCCAAATGGGTGCAGGACCGTCTCTGCCCGCAGGACCTGCGCCTTTCGTGCGGGGCATTGAACAGGGCAGCGCAGAGCGCCCTGCAGACCCGCCCCGACGGCTGGTCGCCGACGCCGCTGCAAAGCGCCACGCTGCGCACCCTGCTGGTGCATCGGTGGCGGCGCGTCGTGCTGCGGCAACCGGACCTACCCGCAGGGTTTTATCCAACAGATTGGGACGGCCCCGCCTGCCGCGAAGCTGTGTTTGGCCTGCTTGACGCCCTGCCCCGCCCTGCGGTCAGCGTGCTGAACGCCACCGGTTGACCCCAGGGCGGCCTGTTCAGGACCCTGGCCGACCCCATATCATGAAGGGGCTGTCGACAGACAGCCGGCGGAAGGGGATGGAACAGGTATGACAACCAAGACCGACATGCTGATCATCGGAGCCGGGTTTTCCGGCCTGACCATGGCGCTTGAGGCCCGAAAGCGGGGCGTCAACCGTATCGCGATACTGGAAAAGGCCGGTGATATCGGCGGCACCTGGCGCGAAAACACCTATCCCGGGGTCGCTTGCGATGTGCCCTCGCACCTTTATTCGATGGCGACCCACCTGAACCCGCACTGGACCCGCGCCTATGCGGGCGGGGCCGAGATTCAGTCTTATCTTCAGCGCATTGCCCGGGACGAGGGGCTGTATGACCTCTGCCACTTTGGCCAAAATCTGAAATCCGCCCGTTGGGATGGTGCCCGCTGGCAGGTCGACACCACCACCGGCGAGCGCTGGTCGGCGCGGTTCCTGATCTCGGCCATCGGCGCGCTGCACCTGCCGCGCATCCCCACCATTCCGGGGGCTGAGAGTTTCCCCGGCCCCAGCTTCCATTCCGCCCAATGGGATCACACCACCCCGCTGAACGGCAAGCGGATCGCGGTGATCGGAACCGGAGCCTCGGCCGTTCAGTTCGTGCCCGAGATCGCTAAGATCGCCGGGCATGTCACCATCTTCCAGCGCAGCGCACCCTACGTGCTGCCCCGCCCCGACGGTCCGATCGCTCCATGGGTGCGGCAGCTCTATCAGCGCATCCCGCTGCTGCCCCGCCTTCGCCGTCAGCTGATCTATATGCTGTACGAGTTCCGCCACCGCGTTTTCCGGCGCGACCCCCGGGCGGTCGAGTTTGCCATGAAAATGTGGCGCAAGGCGCTGGATCAGGCGATCACCGATCCCGCGCTGAAGGCCGCATTGACCCCGGATTATGACATCGGCTGCAAGCGCATCCTCAGTTCGAATGACTGGTACCCGGCGCTGGCGCGCGACACCGTGGATGTTGTGCCCCATGGTGTTGTCAGGATCGAACAGAACCGCATCATCGCGACGGATGGCACCGAGGGCGAGGCCGACGTTCTGATCTGGGGCACCGGGTTTCGTGTCACTGACATGGCCGACGCATTGGACATCACCGGCGCAAACGACCTGACCCTGCAACAGGCTTGGTCAAACGGGATGGAGGCCAATCTGGGCACCGCCATTGCCGGGTTTCCGAATTTCTTCATGCTGCTTGGCCCCCATACCGGGCTGGGCCACAACTCGGTCGTTCTGATGATCGAGGCGCAGGTCGAACACATCGGCCGCATCCTGAGCGCGATGCGGGATCGCGGGGTCGATATCGTGACGCCCGACGCCGACCGGCAGGCGGCGTTCACCCGGGAAATGCAGGACCGTCATGCCGACAGTATCTGGCAATCCGGCGGCTGTACCTCGTGGTACCAGGACGCCAACGGGCGCAACACGACGCTCTGGCCCGGCACCGTGTCCGAGTTCAGAAAACGCATGGCGCGATCCGGGCTGGAACAGTACCATCCGGTGACCGGGACAAGCGGAGAAAACTGATGTGGACACTGATGGTGATTGCCGGTCTTCTGGCCGCCTTCCTGCTGGGCATGAACCTCTGGACCCGCCGCCTGACCCGGCAAGGGACAGAGATGGTGCCGCAACTGGGCCAGATCACCCCAGTCGAGGGCGGCGCAATCCACTTTGTCGAAAAAGGCGACCCGTCAAAGCCCACAATCGTCATGATCCACGGCCTGTCCGGGCAATTGCAGCATTTCACCTACGCGCTGATGGATGACCTCGCCAGAGATTATCACGTTCTGGCGGTCGACCGCCCGGGCTGCGGCTACTCCACCCGCGACGCGGCACGGCTGGCCACGCTGCCCGAACAGGCGCGCATGATCCATGCGTTTCTTCAGGCCAAAGGCGTGCGTGACCCCATTCTGGTCGGGCATTCTCTGGGCGGTGCGGTTGCGCTGGCGATGGCGCTTGATTACCCCAACCACATCCGGGCGCTGGCGCTGCTGGCCCCGCTGACGCAGCAGATGCCCGCGACGCCTGCGGTCTTCAAACCGCTTGAAATCCGCACCGAATGGCTGCGCAGCCTGATCGGCCACACCATTGCGGTGCCGATGGCCCGCAAGACCGCCCCGCTGGTCCTGAGGGACGTTTTCGCGCCCGAGCCCGCCCCGTCAGATTTTCTGGACCGCGCCGGTGGTGCCCTGGGGCTACGCCCGTCGGCCTTCATCACGGCCTCGCAGGACGTGATCGGGATCGAAGCCAGCATGGGCCCCCAGTGTCAGCGCTATGATGATCTGCGTGTCCCCGGCGGCATTCTTTTCGGCGCGCAGGACCCGATCCTGTCGGCGGATTTCCATGGCGCACCCATGGCGCAATACGGTCTGAGCGTCGAGACATTGCAGGATCGCGGCCACATGATCCTGATCACCATGCCCGACGCCTGCGCCAGCTTCATTCGCCGGATCGCCGAGGCCGCAAAGGTCTCGCCAACGCGGGCCGACGCCCCCTGAACCGGGCCTTCAAAGAATCCCGACCCGGGCGCTTTTCCCTCTTGACCCTCCTCGGCCCCTCGCTTACATCGCCTCTCACTTACGGCGGAGTAGCTCAGTTGGTTAGAGCAGCGGAATCATAATCCGCGTGTCGGGGGTTCAAGTCCCTCCTCCGCTACCATCAATCCCCCAAACCCTGGACTATGCCGCTGCGTGAGCCGTCGGGCCTGATGACAGTACCGCTGTAGCGTAAAGCGGCTTGTGGTTCGCCTGATGCCGCTGCGCGAATGCGGTCATGCGCCGACCCTTGGCAGGCACATCCCGCGCGGGCAGAGGGTGGAAATCGGGCCTGGTGATTTCGGGGAACAGGGCATGAATTTCGGCAAGCGCCTCGGGCGACAGTGACTTGAGCGCTTCGGGTCCGGTAAACAGGCTCTCGGTCGGAGAGTCGTTCGAAAAGACAATCTCGTGCCGGTCGAACAGAATGTGATAATACTCGATACCTTCCGCCGGGGTGTCGATATGCACCCCCTCCAGCGGCAGCAGTTTTTTGGCCGGGATAAGCACCTCGTCAACGCCGAACATACGCCGGGCAATTTTGGAACGCGCGAGGATACGGTGCTGTGGCGAGACACGCAGATCCCGGGACGGCAGGCCCGGACCCAGAGCCCCGGCGTCGATGCAAATGGGCCGAAGTTTGGGGTTTACCGCAAGCTCAGCCCCATCGAGCCGCCGCCGTCCGATCCAGCGGATCTGCTGGTATCCATGATCGAGGGTTCGCACGCTATCACCAACGGCCAGATCCTCGACGGCGCGTGCGCCATCGCGTGTTTCGATCTGAACACCGCGGGCAAAACACACCAGCGCATCAAAGCCCAGCAAGCCGCTCCCGCCGCTCAGATAGTTCAGTGTGATCTCCGAAATCGGTATTTTGAACTGAACCCGAAACCCTTCGTTCTGAGCCCCGGATGTGCCATCCAGTATGGTACCGTTGACCACATCAAGTCCGTTGTTAGGCAGCGGCGTTCCGTTCCCCCGGGTTATGACGACATCCCCATTCGCAATCGCCTGTTCAAGGTTGAACGTCGTACCGTTTACCTCAAATTGCGCTTCTTCTCCGAAAGCGGCGTCAAGATCCCCGACCCGTATGATGAGACCGGGTAGCGGGTCCTCAAAGTTGATGGTGGCGGACTGGCCGTCATCCAGCACAAGATTGCCCCCCGCGCCGGCCGTACCGGATGACGCGATCTCATAATTCGTGGTTACGCCGTTGTAGGTGATAGAGCCCGTTGCACCATCACTCCAGTCGTTGATTGCGTCTTGTATCATCTTGACCTTCCAGAACCGCCCGCGCCGTCAGTTATGACATCGCCGGATTAAGCAATTGAAAACGCGGATATATGAGAGCGAGCGGTTGAATCTTGCTTGCGGATTTCGCGCCGTTCATCGCCACTTGCAGCGGCACTGTCAATCGCTCGTTTGTGGACAATTTGTCCTGCCCTGCTCACCGGCACCGACCCTAGTGAAAATCCCGCGATTTGGGGATGACCCGCACATCCCGCGGGTGTCTGTGCGTGTACCGCGGCATGGGTTTACGGACCTCATCGCTGTGGGCCAGCGGTACGTCCAGAACGTCGTTTGACAGACGCTCTAACGCATCGCTGCGATCCAGAAGATGATGGGCGACCACGTGAATCACATCCGCATCGCGCTGTACGATGCCCCGCACCTCTAATAGTCGCGCCTGCATGATCGCCTTGCGATAGGTCTGCATCACCCGGGACCAGATCACCAGATTGGCAATGCCGGTTTCGTCTTCCAACGTGATGAAACAGACGCCCTTGGCGCTGCCCGGGCGTTGCCTGACCAGAACCAGCCCGGCCAGCGAAACCGCCTGCCCGTTGCGCATTCCCAGCAGATCACCGGCGCGGCGATAGCCCTGCCGCGTCATGCTGGCCCGCAGAAAGGACATCGGGTGCGCCTTGAGCGACAGGCGCAGCGTCTGGTAATCGGCCACCACATGCTCGCACCGCGGCATTTGCGGCAACGTGAACACAGGTTCGGGGCCTTCATCGCGACGATCCGCGAAAAGAGGCAGGTCGGGCGCGTCCCGCAGGGCCCGTGTGTCCCACAAAGCCTGCCTGCGATCCCGCCCGACTGAGCGGAAGCTGTCCGCCGCCGCCAGTTTGCGCATCGTGCCCGCATCGACCTTCGCCCGCCGCTTGAGGTCTTCTATGTCCGCAAAAGGGCTATCGCGGGCCTGCAGCACCCGCCCCATCACCTCGTGCGAGAGCCCGTCCACCTGCCGAAAACCAAGGCGCACGGCAAAGGCACCGGGGCCGTTGGGCTCCAGACTGTTGTCCCAGTTGCTGTAGTTCACATCGGGCGCGCGGACCTCGACCCCATGTTCGCGCGCGTCACGGACGATCTGAGCGGGGGCATAAAACCCCATCGGCTGAGAATTCAGCAACGCGGCGCAGAAGACATCCGGGTAATGGCATTTGATCCAGCTTGAGATGTAAACCAGCAGGGCAAAGCTGGCCGCGTGGCTTTCGGGAAAGCCATAATCTCCGAACCCCTTGATCTGGTTGAAACATCGCGCGGCAAACGCGGGGTCATAGCCGCGCCGGATCATGCGGCTGACCATCTTGTCCTCAAGCTCTCCGATCGTGCCGCGGGACCGGAACGTGGCCATGGCCTTGCGCAGGTCATTGGCTTCCTGCGGGGAAAATTCGGCCGCGACCATGGCGATCTTCATCGCCTGTTCCTGAAAGATCGGCACGCCGTTGGTGCGCCCCAGAATGTTGCGCAGCTCATCCGGGTCATGGTCCGGCCCCGGGCTGGGATACTCCACCGGCTCGGCCCCGCTGCGGCGGCGCAGATAGGGATGGACCATGTCGCCCTGAATCGGACCGGGGCGCACGATGGCCACCTGAATGACAAGATCATAGAATTCCCGGGGCTTCAGCCGGGGCAGCATGTTCATCTGCGCGCGGCTTTCCACCTGAAACGTGCCAAGGCTGTCGCCTTTGCAGAGCATGTCATAGACCGCCGGGTCCTCTGGCGGCACGGTGGCCAGATCGAACCGTTCTCCATGATGCGCCGCGATCAGATCAAAGGCCTTGCGGATACAGGTCAGCATCCCCAGCGCCAGCACATCGATCTTCAGAATGCGCAACTCGTCAATGTCATCCTTGTCCCATTCGATAAAGCTGCGATCGGCCATGGCGCCATTGCCGATGGGCACGGTCCGGGTCAGCGGGGTCTGGGTCAGGATGAACCCACCCACATGCTGGCTGAGATGGCGCGGCATCCCGATCATCTGGTCCGCCAGCTTGATGGTGCGCGCCATCAGCGGATCGCGCAGGTCGATACCGGCCTCGCGGGCCTCGCGCTCGCCCACTTCGCGGCCCCAACTGCCCCAGATGGTTTTCGCAAGTGCCGAGGTCACATCCTCGGACAGCCCCATGACCTTGCCCACCTCGCGCACGGCCATGCGCGGGCGGTAATGGATCACGGTGGCGCACAGCCCCGCCCGGTCGCGGCCGTATTTTTCATAGACATGCTGTATGACCTCTTCGCGCCGCTCATGTTCGAAATCGACATCAATATCGGGCGGCTCGATCCGTTCCTCGGAGATAAAGCGTTCGAACAGCAGATCGTTCTTGTCGGGGTCCACGGCGGTGATGCCCAGCACGTAACACACCGCCGAATTGGCCGCCGATCCCCGCCCCTGACACAAGATGGGCGGCTGCGTCTGATGCCGGGCGAACTGTATGATGTCGTAGATGGTCAGAAAATACTGGGCGATCTGCATCTTGCCGATCAGAGCAAGCTCTTTCTCCAGCGCCGCCCGGACCTTGTCCGGCACCCCTGCGGGATAACGCCGGTCTGCGCCCTTCCACGTCAACTCGGCCAGATAACCCTGCGGAGTTTTGCCTTTCGGGATGGTTTCCTGCGGGTATTCATAAGACAGTTCCCGCAGGTCGAACCGGCAGGCATCCGCAACCTCGCGCGCGGCGCGGATCGCATGGGGCCAGTCGGCAAACAACTGCGCCATCTGGGCCGGAGATTTCAGGTGCCGCTCGGCATTGGCCTGCAGCAGGAACCCCGCCTGCGTGATGGTCGTCTTGTGCAGGATACAGGTCATCACATCCTGCAGCGGACGCCGGTCGGGCGCGTGGTAATGCACATCATTGGTCGCCAATATCGACAGACCATGTACCCGCGCCAGCCGGTCCAGCGCGTTGATCCGCGCCCGGTCATCACCGCGATACAGATAGCTGGCCGCGATATGGCGCAAACCGGGCAAAGCGCGAGCCAGACGCGGCAGGCCCGCTGCAAACAGGCCCGCATCCTCGCCGGGTATGGCGATCAGCTGCACACCCTCGGCATGGGCGGCCAGATCCTCCAGCGTGATATGGCACAGCCCCTTCTGCTGCCAGGCGCCCTCTGCATCCTGCATTTTTCCCTTGGACAGCAACATGCAGAGCCGCCCATAAGCGTCGCGATCGCGTGGATAGGCCAGAAATTCTTCGCCGCTGACAAGGCGCAGGCGGCAGCCGATAACAGGCCGCATCCGCGCCTTGGACGCTTCGGCATACAGGCGCACGACCCCGGCCATGGTGTTCAGGTCCGCCACCCCAATCGCGTCATAGCCCTGCGCCCAGGCCGTCGCCGCCAGATCCACCGCATCTGAAGCCCCGCGCAGGAATGAGAAACAGGTGGTCAGGCCCAGTTCGACAAAATCCGCCCGCGGGTTGGGGGTAAAGCCCTCATGTGTCAGGGTCCGCCGGGGGCGCTGATGATCCATCTCGGGCATCAGGCAAACATCCCGTGCACGAACCAGCGCGGCGCACCGCCGCGCCCATCCTCATGCAGCCCTTCGCGGTAAAGCCACAGGCGCGCGCCGTGCTGATCCTCGATCCTGAAATAGTCGCGCAGCCTTGTGCCGGCGCGGTCGCACCACCATTCCGGCGCGATCCGCTCTGGCCCCGCATACCGGGCGACCTTATGGGGCCTCCTGCGCCAGATGAATTGCACGGGCGGGCCTTCGGGCACGGCGTAGAGAACCCGCACCTCTTCGGGCACGCGCAGCAGGCGGACGGGGCGTTCGGGGCGCGCCGACACGGTCTCGGCCCCGGCTGCGTGCAGGGCCGGGACCGTGGCTTCGGCGCGTTCGGGGATATGGCTGGCCTGCAGCACAGGGCGCTTGACAGCCGCAGCCCCGAACCGAGCGACCAGACGGTCCACAAGCCGGGGCAGTTCGACATCCTGCGCGTCTGAGCCATCCAGATTGTGCTGACTCAGCGCGATGGGTTCAACCACGCGCGCCTCAAGCGTGATCAGATCGAAGCCAAAACCGGGGTTGATCCGCTCCAGCCGGTCGTCGAACAGGCGGCGCAGATGATCGGCATCGCGCGTAGGGGCCGAGGTGGCAGCCCCAACCTCGCTGACCTCGCCATCGGTCCGGTAGACGGTCAGGGCCAGACGGCGGCAACCCAGACCGTGATGGGCCAGCTGATCGCATAAGGCGCTGCAAAGCTGCGACAGATAGGCGGTAGGGTCCTGTATCGGCTCGGGCAGCCGGGCTTGCGATATGATCCGGGGGGCGGCGTCCTGACTGGCGACGGGCTCTGCCAGATGGCCCATCGCCTGATCCAGCCGGATCAGCGGATTGGCCTGCGTTTCGGCCCGGGTAAAGCGCCGGGCCAGCGACAAGCGGGGCACCTGAGCCAGCGCGCCGATGGTTTTCAGACCAAGACGCCGCAAAAGCAGCAGGGTCGCCGCAGTCAGTCGTAACCCGTCAACCGGCACAGGCGCCAGCATCGGTGCAAGCTGATCGTCCCGGCAAACTGCGCGCACCGGCCCGTAACGAGCCAGCGCCCAGGCCGCGCCCCATGTGGGGGCCACCGCCAGTTGCGCGCTGAGGCCCAGACCGGACAGCCGGGCCTCTATCTCGGCCAGCATCGCGGCTTCGCCCCCCAGAAGATGATCGCTGCCCGTGGTTTCGAGGATCAGACCATCCGGCCCGTCCACCACCGTCCACGGACACCAGCGTCGCGCCCAAAGCATAAGACGGTCCAGCGCCGCGCTGTCGCCTGCCACATCCGCATATTCGACCCGCAGATCGGGACAGGCCGCGCGAACATCCACCACCCGCGCGCCCACCGAGGCCCCGGCCAGACAGGCGGCGCGATTGGTGGCGTGGATCACCGGGCCGTGCGGGCCTTCGGTCACCAGAACAACGGGAACATCATCCGGCGGCGCCGCGCCGGTACGCCCTATCGTGATCTGCCACCGCTCGATCGCGAACCGGGGCAGACAGATCGACACGATCCGCCGCCCGGTCATACGTCGCAATCCATGTGCCGGGCCGCTGATGACGCGAGCGGAAAAGTTCGACTTTCCAGCGTGGCGCGCCCGGCGATTTGGTATCGTCCGGATGCGGTAGCGAGGGCAGCGACATCACCCGCCAGCGGTTGCGCGCGGCACTCAGATCCGGCGACGCGGCGCGGCGCATCATCCAGCACGGAACGCCATGACGCTCGGCCCGCAGGGCCAGCCGCTTGGTTGCCGTAAAATCCAACACCGGCGGCGCGCCCCACACTTCGCCGATCACAGCCTTCAGCGCCCGGCAGCGCAACCCCTCCTCCAACGCCCAAAGCACATCGGCGGGCCGGTTTATATCGACCCGGATCACCGACCGGCCTGCCAGCCCTGGCAGATACGGCTGACCCGCCTCGGTGCGCGACAACCGGTCCTGCACCCACAAGACCGGCCCCGGCCCCTTGGGCAGAGCAGTCAGCACAAACCCGACCGCCCCCGCATCCGTCGCCGCGTCCGGGAAGACTTCGGACAGTGTCGCCTCCTGCCCTTTCGACGCTGCAAACCATCGTTTCCGACGGTGCGCCAGGGTGAAATTCGTGTCGCACAGCACAAGTGATTCCAATTTTTGTTCACCTTATGTTCTACACAATTTGGTTGCTTTTTGGCAACTCCATATCGGGCGGGCTGACGTTCTCTGAAATCCGTACGACATCATGAAGGCCCGGGCCCATCCTGATACGTTCTCGCCCCGCCGTGAGCAGGGTTTATTGGGCAAGGCGCATCCGCATCCCCATCTGACACTCGAGCCCACCTATCGGGCAGCAGTCAGGAGGTACGATGAAACGGCCCAGAAACACCTATCTTTCCGCCATCGCGGTGCTGGTTGCCGCTGGCCTTGCCGGACATTCCGCACAGGCGCAAAGCGGCTTTGGCCCAGCACCGGCGATTGCGTTAGAATCCGCAGACCGCGCGTTCATTGCATCGGGCAGCGGCCCATATGCAGGTCAGGCTGCAGTGTACCAGCCGACGGTTTCAGGCGATGTGCCGGTGGTTCAAGTCAAAAGCTTCAAAAAGAAGCTCAAGCTTCACTACAAATACCGGTCCTACAAGAAACCCAAGGTGAAGAAGATCAAACGACACTCGGGGTATTACACACCGTATTACGGGCTGCATTCCAAGAAATACAAAGCCCATCGCGGACATCACTATCACTTTAAGCCGAAATTCCGCGGACGGTATTAAGCAGCAGGATCACCCCCCGCGCAGGCGCTGCATCAGGTAAACCTCGGCGCCTTCGGGGATGGGTTCGGTCAGGCCGCTGGCGATGATGCGACCATTGATGGCGATGGACACGCCTGCGTCTATCGGGGCCTGAAGCTGCGGATGCGCCCGGACCAATGCGCCGAGGAGTTCTCCGGTGGTTTTGGCCTCGACCGCCACCACTTCGCAACCCCCGGTCAATGACCGGAGGCCGGACCAGAGGTGGACCTCAACCATTGTCCTTCAGCGCTGTCAGAATGCGCGGCGGGGACATTGGCAGTTGTTTCATCCGCACACCCGCCGCGTTAGACACCGCGTTGGCGATGGCCGCCAAGGGGGGCACGATACCGGTTTCACCGACGCCGCGCACACCGAACGGGTGGCCAGGGTTGGGCACTTCGACGATCACCGTGTCGATCATCGGCAGATCGCTGGCGACCGGGATACGGTAGTCGAGGAAGATCGAGTTCTGCAACCGGCCATCGTCACCATAGATATATTCCTCGTTCAGCGCCCAGCCGATGCCCTGCGCGGCACCGCCCTGATACTGGCCCTCGACATAGGTCGGGTGGATCGCTTTGCCCGCATCCTGAATGACCGTGTAGCGGGTGATCGACGTCTTGCCGGTTTCCGGATCGACCTCGGCATCGACGATATGGGTGCCGAAGGACACGCCAGCGCCTTCGGGCGTTGCCTCGAAATGCCCCGAGATCGGACCCCCGGTGCGGCCCATATTGGCGGTGATGTCGGCCAGTGGCAGCGGGTCAAAATCGCCTGCGTTGGGGCCCGAGGGCACGGCGCAGCCGTTTTCCCATTTCACCGCATCGACCGGGATGCCCCATTTGGCCGCCGCCCGTTCGCACAGTTTTTCAACCGCGTGTTTGGCGGCCTTGATGGTTGCCAGACCCGAGGCATAAGTCACGCGTGAGCCGTGGCTGACGTCGTTATAGCCCAGCGTTGCGGTGTCGGCGACGGTGACGCGGATGTTTTCGTAGGGAATGCCCAGCACTTCGGCGGCCATCAGCGCCATCGACGCGCGCGAGCCGCCGATGTCGGGCGTGCCGACCATGACCTGTGCCGATCCGTCCTCGGACAGAGCCAGCGACACAGAGGTTTCGCCGCCGTGGTTGAACCAGAAGCCACACGAGATGCCGCGTCCCTGCCCCGGTTTCAGAGGGGCCGAATAGTGCGGATGCGCTTTGGCCGCTTCCAGTGTTTCGACCAGACCGATGCGTTCATAGGTTGGACCATAGCTGGCCTTGGTGCCCTCATGCGCGGCGTTCTTCAAGCGCACTTCCACCGGGTCGAGACCCAGCTTGTTGCACAGCTCGTCCAGCACGGATTCGACCGCAAAGGCCCCCATCGGCGCGCCGGGCGCGCGATAGGCGGCCTGTTTCGGACGGTTGGCCAGCACATCATATCCCACCTGCCGCACATTGGTCAGGTTATAGGGCGCAAAGGCGCACATGGCGGTCATGTCGCCGGGGGCACCGGGGAAAGCGCCGCCCTGCAGGCGGAAAATGCCCTGAGCCGCCGTGATCGTGCCGTCTTTCTTCATACCGATCTTGATATCCATCGACGCCGACGAGGTCGGGCCGGTCGCCCGGAACACCTCGGAGCGGGACATCACGATCTTGACCGGACGGTTGGCCTTGCGGCTCAGCGCCAGAGACACCGGCTCGATGAACACAGTGGTCTTGCCGCCGAACCCGCCGCCGATCTCGGAGGCGGTGACGCGCAGTTGCGAGGTTTCGATCCCCAGAAGCGCCGCGCAGGTCTTCTGCACGATCCAATGCCCCTGGGTGCAGCACCACAGCTCACCCTTGCCATCAGCGCCCAGTGATCCCAGGCAGGCGTGGGGTTCGATGTAACCCTGATGGGTGGCCTCGGTCGTGAAGCTGTCTTCGATGACCAGATCGGCCTCGGCGAACCCGGCCTCGACATCGCCGTGTCCGCTTTCGTGATAGCGCACGACGTTGGGATGCATCCCTTCGGGGACGGAGTAATCTGCTGCGCCCTCGCGGATCACGGGGGCATCCGGGGCCATCGCCTTGTCCACATCGGTGACGTGGGGCAAGATTTCGTATTCGACCTCGATCAGTTTCAGCGCGTCGCGGGCGGCCAGCGCCGAAGTCGCAGCCACGGCGGCAATTGCGTGGCCGTCATACAGCACCTTTTCGCCCGCCATGACGTTTTCCAGAACGTTCCAGAATTCGCCATCCAGACCGGGAAAGAACGGCACATCGGCAAAATCGGCGCGGGTGACGACGGCTTTGACGTCCTTGTGCGCTTCGGCCTTCGAGGTGTCGATCTTGACGATCCGCGCATGGGCATGGGGCGAGCGCAGGATGGCACCGTGCAACATGCCGGGCGCATAGGCATCGGCCCCGAACTTAGCGCGGCCTGTGACCTTGTCCAGACCGTCGGGGCGGTCGGGGCGTGTGCCGACAAAGGTGAATTCGGATTTGCGATCGTCCAGAGCCATTATGACGCCTCCCGCAGTTCAGCCGCCGTATCCATCACGGCGCGAATGATTTTGTCATATCCCGTACACCGGCACAGGTTGCCTGCCAGCCAGTACCGGGTTTCTTCTTCGGTCGGGTTCGGGTTTTTCTCAAGCAGAGATTTGGCCGCCACCAGAATACCCGGGGTACAGATGCCGCATTGCAGGGCGGCATATTCGATCATCTTCTTTTGCAGCGGATGCAGAACGTCGCCATCCGCGATCCCTTCGACAGTCTCAATCTGCTTACCCTCGGCCTCGACCCCAAGCATCAGGCAGGAACAGACCAGACGGCCATCGACGCTGACCGAACAGGCGCCGCAATCGCCGGTGCCGCAGCCCTCTTTCGCGCCGGTCAGGTTCAGTTTGTCGCGCAGACAGTCCAGCAGGGTTTCGCGCGGGTCGCAGAGGTATTCGACCGTGTCACCGTTGACAGTGGTGGATACGTGGAACTTGCTCATGCTTGCTCTCCCTTTGCGCGGGCATAGGCGATTTTTGCGGCGCGTTTAGCCAGCACTCCGGCCACTTCGGTGCGGAAGGCGATGGTGCCGCGTTTGTCGTCGATCGGGTTACAGGCGGACGAGGCCGCAGCGGCCAGCGCATCAAGTGCTGCGTCATCCAGCGTTGAGCCGATGATGGCCTTGGCACAGTCTTCGACCAGCAGGACGGTCGGGGCCACGGCGCCCAACGACACGCGCGCCTCGGTGATGGTATCGCCATCCAGCCGCAGGTTCACACCAACGCCGACGACGGCAATGTCCATCTCGGTCCGTGGGATAAAACGCAGATAGGCGTCGCCACCGTTTTCGCCGCGGGCAGGAATGTTGACGGCCGAGATCACCTCGCCCTTGGCCAGAGACGTCTTGCCGGGGCCGGTCGGGATATCTTCGACCGCGACCGTGCGATCCCCGTCGGGGCCGGTCACGGTGACGGTTACGCCTGCCGCGACCATCGCAGGCACCGAATCCGCTGCCGGAGAGCCATTGCACAGGTTGCCGGTCAGCGTCGCGCGCCCCTGCACCTGAGTTGATCCGATCAGGTCCATCGCCTCGACAACGCCGGGCCAGTCGCGGCCCAGTTCCGGGTGTTCGCTCATCTCGGCACCGGTGGCGGCGACGCCCAGCGTCCAGCTGCCATCGGCGTTGCGGGTGATATCGTGCACACCGTCGATCTTCTTGATGTCGATCAGGGTGTCGGGTGTCACCAGTTCCGAGCGCAGCTGCACCAGAACATCCGTTCCTCCGGCCAGAAACCGGGTGATGCCGGTTGCGTTTGAGGCCAGCGCCGATGCTTCGGCAAAGCTGGCGGGGCTGTGATAATTCATGAGTATACCTCGCACCTGTTCTTCAGGATCACTGGGATTTGGAGGGGACGTTAGTGCAGCAACCCGCCCGCGTCCATGGCTGCCGCGACGTATTTTTCAGGTTGGAAATGTCGGTTTCAGACCTCGGATCACAGGTCGATTTCGATCACACCGTCCTTTTCCGCCGCGCGGCTTTGGCACAGGATGATCGCGCCCTCGCGCTGTTTGTTCGACAGCACAAAGTCGCGATGTTCGATCTGACCCGAGATCACGCCGCATTTGCAGACGCCGCAGATACCGTCCGAGCACTTCACATCCACGTGAATGCCCGCCTCATTCAGCACCTGAGCCGCGTCCTTGTCGGCGGGCACGGGCAGGTCGCGGCCCGACTTCGCCAGCCGCAGTGTGAATGGATGATTCTCGTATTCCGGCTGTTCAGGGACCGAGAAATACTCAAGATGCCGCGCGTCTTCGGGAAAACCCTGCGCCTCGGCGGCTTGCATCACGCCGTCCATGAACCGATCCGGGCCGCAGGTATAGACGTGCCAGCCGTCCTGATAGCCCGACAGGATCGCATCCAGATCGGCACGGGTGCCTTCGTCCGAGAAATGATAGTGCACATGCTCGGCCCATGGCATCGCGGCCAGATCGTCCAGATACCCGGCCCCGGCGCGGGTGCTTGCGGAATAGTGCAGTTGGAACGGCTTGCCCAAGGCGTGCAGCCGGTGGGCAAAGGCGATCATCGGGGTGATGCCGATGCCGCCACCCATCAGGAAGGTTTTGGTCGCGGTTTCATCCAGTTCGAAATGGTTGATCGGTTTCGAGATGAAGACCTTGCGCCCTTCATTGAAGATGCGATGCAACAGCGCCGAACCGCCGCGCCCTTCATCCTCGCGCAGCACCCCGATCTGGTAGGTGCTGCGGTCGGAGGGATCGCCCGACATCGAATATTGCCGCAGGAATTCAGGCGAGACCAAAACGTCCAGATGCGCGCCAGCGGTCCAGTTGGGCAGCAGCGCGCCGTCTAAAGTGGTGAATTCGTATTTAGTGACATCAGCGGTCATCTTGTCGACCTTGGTCAGCTCCACCCGCATCACCGGCGCGTCGCCCGCGACCTGATAGCGATGGACAACCGACCCGTCGCCCGACGCCTTGCGCGCCTTGTAGTCTGCGGCCGTGACCATTGCCTCATAGGCCGCAATCCCGGCTTCGCGGTCCATATGGAACGGATAGGGCCACGGGTGCGGCGCAAGCGGGGCGGGATAGACGGCCAGCGTCTGATCCTCGTATTTCAGATCAAGGTCGCGCTGCAGATCGCGCCGGTTGAGCGCATGTTTCGAGGGGCGATAGGCCCCGTCGGGGTCCAGTTCGATATCCCACCACCACTTCTTGACGTCATTGAGCCCGCCATTGCCCACGGCATCATCCAGCTTTGCCAAAGCCGGTGCGGCTTGGGGGATGTTCATCGCGGCCCAGCGGAAGGGGCGCTCCTTGAAGATACCTTCTAGATTCCACGGGCAGGTCTTCATGCAGCGCCCGCACATCGCGCCTCCGGGCGTGGTGATCCGGTAGGTGGCGCATTTCTGACTGTCGGATTTCCAGATCTCATAGCCGTTGAACATCAGCTTCGGCCCGGCGGTGATCGCGCCCGAGGGGCATTCGCGGGCGCATTTGTTGCAGGACTCGCAGAATGTCTGAAGGCCGAAATCAATCGGCTTGTCATGCGCCATCGGCATATCGGTCGTCACAACGCCGGATTTCAGGCGCGGGCCGAGATAGGGATTCAGGATCACCTCTCCGATCCTGCTGACCTCACCCAAGCCGCTCAGCAGCAGCAGCGGTGGTTGCAGCACCTCGCCATCCATCACCGTATGCGCCTTGGCTTTGTAGCCCAGATTGCGGATTTGCTGCGCGATCACGCCGCCCAGCAGCGAAAACCGGAGATAGGCACGCATGGATTGGGCGACGCTGATCCAGTCATCGCCACTGGCACCCTCCATGGTCTCATAGCCCTGATCGATGATCATGCTGATGGCCTGATCATGTGGCGGGACGATCTCTTCCCCGGTGGCGTCGTGGGAATACCAACTCCAGTCCGGGCACCGGCTGAGGCCCACCGCATCGACCCCAAGGAAATAGGTCGCGGCCTTGATATTGGCAGCATTCCGCTGCGCATCGGTGGGCGGCGCGACCTCGGCGCTGTCACCATCCTGCAGCAGCACAAACGCGCCCAGCGCGCGGCGTTGGGCAAAGCTGGGGGCGGATTTGCGCACGTAGTGCCCGCCCTTGGTCGCGTCCTGAAGCGACTTGCCCATGTCCCCGAATTGCGCCCGCGCGAACATATCGGCGCGTTTGGGCACGCGGGCAACGTTTTCCTCGTCGATATAGGTGGTCGGGCTCTCGACCCGCTTGAGGTTTTCAAACGGGTGCGCCCCGTCCACATATCGGCGCTTGGCGAAGGGATCGCGGTTCAGCGCATTCTTGGCAAAGCCCGCGCCCAGCCACCATGCGGGGCCTTGGGTGCGAAACCACGGCTGTTCGGCCATCGGGCGTAGGGGGCGATCATGGGCGATCTCCATCTCGGTGGTCACGGCGGCCAGACCGAAGCGTTTGCCAAGCCACGGTGTGATCACCTCACCCCCTTCGACCGAGGCCAGTCCCGCCGCAACCGCAAGCTTGCCCAGATCGACCTCAGAGGACATCGCCGTATGCGCCCGCGCGTCAAAGCCCAACAGGCGGATATAGTTGGCGATCACCACCGCATTCTCGGTCGCGAGCAGACAGGCCCGGTGATCCTGCGCGTCGCCGATCCAATCGGCTCCGGGTTCCGAGGGGTCGGGGTCGCGGTTATGTTCATAGAGGAAGACAATCACATGGCGGTGGCTATCCATCGGGCGCGGCGCGGCCTCCATGCTTTCCTTCAGGTCCGCCATGATCACGTCGATGCCCGAGGCCAGCGTCTTGGTCTGGCGCGTTTTCAGCGCATGAGCCAGCCGGTCGATATCGGGGTTGTGCCGGGGCTCAGCCAGCATTGCATCCGATGGTAACGGTCCGCAGCCCATCATCGACGCGTCGTTGAAATAGCCGAACGCTTTCAGGTGGTTGGCGCGCTCGGTAAGATCGGCAGGAATTTCCGAGGCAACCGGGTTCACGAACCCGTCCCGGATCGCATCCATCATCGCCTGAAACTCGCCCATCGCGTTGACGATGCTCTCGGGCTGTTCCGGCCGGTGAAAGCTAAGCGCGCGCATCGGGGCGACCTGCGCCAGATCGGGCATCTGATCCTGCCGCGCCAGTCGCTCCAGCGGGTATGGTCCCATGTGAACGGGTCGGTTTTTGTCCGAGAAAAAGCGGATCCCCATCGCGCGCCCTCCTGCTTGCTAACGATCATCTAAAGCTGCATGGACACCAAATCCATTCATGAATAATCATAGATGATATGAGCAAAATTGATTTCACTGATCTCGACGGCAAGGTCCTGCGGGTGTTCCTGACGATACTCGAGGAGAGCTCGGTTTCAAAAGCGGCCGACCGGCTGGGCGTGACGCAATCGGCGATCAGCCACACGCTGGGTAAACTGCGGCAGGTGCTGGGCGATCCGCTGTTCGTGCGATCTGGTCAGGGCCTGACCCCGACCGAACGCGCGCTGTCACTGAAAGAGCCTGCGCAACGGGTGCTGGACGGGATGCGGGCGCTGACGCAGGGGCGACCCTTTGATCCGCTATCCGAGCAGATCGACGTTCAGATCGCCACCAACGACATGCCGCGCGAGTTGATCTTTCCCGGCCTGCTGCGCGACGCGCGGGCCGAGGGGGTGCGCCTGCGGCTGGAATTCATCCCCTCGGGTGTTCCCGATCCGGACCTGTTGCGCAGCGACCGGTGCCAGTTGATGCTGACTCCGCTGCCGCCGGACGGGCCGGACATCTTTCAGAAACGGCTGCTGACCAGCCCGTTGATGGTGTTCTACGACGCCACGCAACGCGAGCCGCCGCAGGATTGGCAGGCATATTGCGCCGGTGACCATGTCGAGGTCCGCTTTGCCGATGGCCGCAACGCCCGCGCCGTGATGCGCGGCGTGGACCAAAGCCAGATCAGGCCGCCCGTCGTCACCCTGCCGCATTTCAACGCCATCCCGCCCTTTGTGACAGGCAGCGATCTGATCTCGACCGACACGGCACTGATGAAACGCGGGCCGCTGGCGGCGCTGGACTGCGCGCCGCTGCCATTCGAATGCGATCCGGTGTCGATCTACATGGTCTGGCACCAACGTTCGGCGAACGACCCCGCCCATCGCTGGCTGCGAACCCGGATCGAGGCCATCGCGGCCACCCTTCAGACCTGAGACAGCAACCAGTCGCGCATTTGGTTCACCAGGTCCGGCTGTCGCGGTTTCTGCGGGGTGACGATGAAAAAGCTCAGGTCATCGACCAGCACTTGGGACAGCGGCTGCACCAGCCGTCCCGAGGCCAGTTCAGCCGCCACAAGCGGCGCATGGGCCAGCGCAAAGCCCTGCCCCGAGACGGCAGCATCAATCGCAAGGCTGGTCTGGCTGAACGTCATCATTCTGGGCCGCCCTTCAACGCCGGCTCGGTCCAGAAACAGCGGCCACAGCCCGTGGGAATCGCTGAGCAGGACGTGCTGCATCAGATCGTCCGGGCCTTCGATTTGCGCGGCCAGATCGGGGCTGGCGACCACCACGAACTCGGTCGAGAACAAGGGCGTCGCCTGCAGGCCCAGCGCCAGTGGCACCCTGCTTTGGCGCACCGCGATATCGACACCGTTCGACCGGAAATCCGCCAACCGCTCGCGCGCGTCGACCTGCACCGAGATATCGGGATAGCGCGTCACAAAATCGTTCAGACGCGGCACCAGCCATTTCGACGCAAAACTGGGCGTGACCGAGATGGTGATCTGCCGCTGACCCGAGAGATCATCGACAGCCTCCTCAATCAGCCGGAATGCCCGGCGCAAGGGCGCGTGGAACCTGCGTCCGGCCTCGGTCAGGCGCAAACCGCGCGAAAGACGTTCGAACAAGGGTGTGCCCAACCGTGCCTCAAGCCCACGCACTTGTTGGGCGACAGCACCTTGGGTAACGCCCAGTTCCTCGGCGGCGAGGCGAAAATTCAGATGCCGGGCCGAGGCCTCAAAGGCGCGTATCGCGTTGAGTGGCGGGAGTGGGGGCATCACAAAGACAGTAGATTTTCTACATCTTTAGCGCAGCAGAACTGATTGGTCAAACGGCCCACGTCACCCCATTTTGACGCCAGACATCACAAGGGATCGTAGATATGGAAAAAAGTAGCTTTGATCACGGCAGGTGGCAGCGGCATGGGCGCGGACAGCGCGCGCAGGCTGGCAGCTGATGGGTTCAAGGTTGGCATCCTGTCCTCGTCCGGCAAAGGTGAGGCGCTTGCCAGTGAACTGGGCGGCGTGGGCATTACCGGGTCGAACCAGTCCACGGATGACCTGCAGAGGCTGGTCGATGCGGCGATGGCCCATTGGGCGCGGGTGGACGTATTGGTGAACTCGGCAGGTCACGGGCCGCGCGCGCCGGCGCTGGAGTTGACCGATGAGGATTGGCACACCGGTATGGATGTCTATTTCATGAACGCCGTGCGCCCCACCCGGCTGGTCACGCCGATCATGCAGGCGCAGGGCGGCGGGTCGATCATCAACATCTCGACCTTCGCCGCATTCGAGCCCGATCCGGTCTTCCCGACCTCGGGCGTGTTCCGCGCGGGGCTGGCGGCATTCACCAAGCTGTTCTCGGACCAATATGCCGCCGACAACATCCGTATGAACAACGTCCTGCCCGGCTTCATCGACAGCCTGCCCGAGAAAGAGGAATTCCGCGCCCGCATCCCGATGGGTCGCTACGGGCGCAGCTATGATGAGATCGCCTCGGTCGTGGCGCTGCTGGCTTCGGAAGGCGGCGGGTATATCACCGGGCAGAACATCCGAGTTGATGGTGGCATCACCCGGTCGGTCTGAGGTTCAGAACCGTGCCTTGACGAAATGCGTCAGCGCCGCGCCGGTTTCAAAATAGGCGCGGCGCAGTCCGGTCCAGCGTTCGCTGTAACCCTCGACCGCCGGAACGGGTAGCAGCGCGGGGTTGTCCTGCAACAGGCTCTGCGCGCATAGGCTGCCAAACACAGTGCCCGGGCCAATGCCGCGACCGGAATAGCCGTGGACCGACAACGCGTTCGGCCCGATCTTTGTGATCTTGGGGATATGGTCCGAGGTCATGGCGATGCGCCCATGCCAGCCTTGCTCAAAGGGTTGATCGGCGAGTTGCGGGTAAAGCGACGCCAGCTTGCGCTTAATCCAAGCGATATGCGCCGCTCGGCCCGCATGACCCAAATCTCCCATCGCGCCCAGAACGAAACGACCCTGCTGATCCACACGGAACGACGTCATGATCAGGCCGGTGTCCCAGCAACCTTCTCCACCCGGCAGGACGCTGGCTCGCAGGTTGTCGGTCAGAGGCGCGGTTGCGTATTGGAAGTAGTAGACCGGGACGTAAGCGGGGGCGGTTTCGGGCAGGCTCTGGTGATAGGCGTTGGTGGCTTGGATCACCGATCTGGCGCGCACTGTGCCCTGCGGGGTCGTCAGAACCCAGTCATCGCCGTCGCGCTGCATGGCCTGAACCGGGCTTTGCGTGCAGATCTGCGCCCCGGCCTTTTGCGCAGCCCGCGCAAGGCCACGGACATAAGCCATAGGCTGAATGGTTCCAGCGCGCGGATCGAACAGGGCCCCATGAAACGCTGCGCTGCCCGTGCGGGTCCGGGTCTGATCCTGCGACAGCAATTGAACAGGCGCGCCCGCGGCGCTGAGTTGGTTATGGCGGGCCTGCAGGTCTCGGAAGCCCGCCGGGGAGTGCGCACAATGCAGGGTACCGTTTCGGACAGGTTCGCAAGCGATCCCGTGCGCGTCGATCAGATCGAACACATCCCCCGGGGCTGCGGCCAAAAGTTTGATCAGACGGTTTCCGACCTCATCGCCCAGATGCGCCCGTATCTCCGCAGGAGGCAACCAGAGGCCCGCATTGGCCAGCCCCACATTGCGGCCTGACCCTCCGTGCCCGATCTCCTGCGCCTCAAGCAGACAGACCGAGGCCCCTGCCTGCGCCGCTGTCAGGGCAGCGGAACAACCGGTGTACCCTCCGCCGATGATCGCCAGATCGACGGTTACGTCGCGGGTCAAAGCATGACTGTCCACTTGCTCGCGGCAGGTATCCAACCAAAGGGATTGATTGTGGTCGCTCACGTCAGGCTCCCCGCGTAGTCACAGTTCATTCGGGTCAGCGATCAGCCGGTTGCAAGCGCGCGCTGATCGTCCCGGCCCATGGCGATCAGGAACGGCTGCGTCTTCTGCCGGGCCTGAAAGGCGGCTTTGTCACTCATGCCGCGCCAGTCCGACAAGACCAGCGATTGGGCCACGGCTCCGCTCAGCGTCGCACCGGGGCCGGTGACGATGAACAGATCAGGTGCGAACTCGCGCGCTGCGGTCTGGATCGCGCGGGTGAAATCATAGGGCTCGGTCACCTGATGCCCAAGAGTATAGTCCCACAACGCCTGCGTGTCCGTCCCGCCCGGCCACCAGATCTTGCCACGCCCGTCGATCAGGGGGCGCTTGGGCTGGCCAAAGAGGTCAGCGCTCAGTCGCGCCCGCCCCTCTGCCGCGACCGGAGCCTGCAGGGCGGTGTGGAACGCGGCGTGGTTGGCCAGTCGCATGGGAAAGCGGTCCTGCAGTGTTGGCTGAGACGCCTCGAAAGCTCTGAGCCCGTCCTCATTGCCCGCCAGAACCAGCATCCCGCCTAGATCAATCGACAGCGCCAGAGCGTGATCTTCGAGCGCATTGATCCGGGCCACCTCGGCCAGCAGGTCCGCCTTACGGTCGGGGTCATTGACCCAGTTGTCATTCGTAAACGGATACACAAGCTGCCCGCCGATCAGATGCTCCTGCATCAGCGTTCCCATCGTGTTCACCACCCGAAATCCGTTCTCGGGCGGCAGCGCGCCTCCGGCGGCCAGTGCGATATACCAGCCCATCGAGTTCCCGGTGACAGCAACAACCTCGATATCATCCGCCAAGGTTTGAGCATCGGCCAGCGACGCAGCATAGATCAGGGGCGAGGCCACATCGCCACGCGAATACTTGCTGACAGTATAGCGACTTGCAGCGTCCAGAGCCGTGACGACCTCTTGTCCGAACTCGGCGCGGATGGCGTCGAAACTGTGGAACATCTGCATCCGGTCCGCATGGTGGCGGTGTAGATACCCCAGCTCGGACTTGTTATAGGTGCCCCGGCCCGGGCAGATCACAACGGCGGTACGGGTCATGCGGCGCCTCCGGCCAGTTTGAGCGCGGCGGCGACAATGCCGTCTTTCGATGGCAGCGGCGCGGCATAGGCCGGGCCGGTTGCGATGAAACAATCCTCGGCCACCACGCGGGCGGTCGGGGTGGCGGGACTTTCTTCGTCGAAGAAAGTCATCAGCGCCTCGGACTGGCTGCCGGTGCGGCGGCATTCGTCGACAATCAAAACATGCGCGCATGTTTTGGTGGCTTCGCGCAGGGCCTCGACCGGCATCGGGGCCAGCCAGCGCAGGTCGATGATCCGCATCTTCAGCCCCGCGGCCTGCAACTCGGGCAGCGCCTGTTGTGACAGGTAATGCCCGTTGCCATAGGTCACGATGGCCAGATCGGTGCCGTCCCCATGCACGCCGACCTCGCCCAACGTAATGCGCTGATCCGGTGAAGGATAGCGGGTCATCCACCCCGCATCCTGCGACGCGTGCAGATCGCGCATGGGATAGAGCGCGATGGGTTCCAGAAACACCACGACCCGCTGCTCCTCACGCGCCAGCCGCGCACATTCGCGCAACATCTGCGCCGCATCCGATCCGGTAGACGGGCAGGCAATGATCACGCCGGGAATGTCCCGCAGGACGGCCAGAGAATTGTCGTTGTGGAAATGTCCGCCAAAGCCCTTCTGATATCCCAGCCCCGCGATCCGCAGCACCATCGGGTTGGTGAACTGGCCGTTCGAGAAGAAGGGTAAGGTCGCCGCTTCGCCCCGGATCTGGTCTTCGGCATTGTGCAGATAGGCGAGGAACTGGATCTCGGGGATCGGAATGAAGCCGTTATGACCCATTCCGATGGCAAGGCCGAGAATGGATTGCTCGTCCAGCAGGGTATCGATCACCCGGTCCGGGCCAAAGCGCTGTTGCAACTTCTGCGTCACGCCGTAGACGCCACCCTTACGTCCCACATCCTCGCCCATGCAGACGATCTCGCCATGTTCCAGCATCAGATCGGTCAGCGCCCAGTTGATCAGGCGGCTCATGGGCTGCGGCTCGTCCATCGCGCGCATATCGCCGCCAAAGGCTTTGGCCCGCGCCTCGGCGCTGGGGCCGTTGGTCGGGCGGCAGGCGCGTTTGGGCGGGATCAGGCTGGCCATAACCTCGGTCGCATTGGCCAAATGCGGGCGCGAGGCCGCCTCAGCCGCCACACGGTCGGTCCGCGCACAGGTTTCTTCGTAGATTTTCAACGCCTGATCCGGAGCCAGCGCCCCGGCCTGATCCAGCAGGCGCACGGAATGCAACAGGGGATCGTTGGCCTCATCCGCCTCGACCTCGGATTTCGGCAGATAGGTCGTGGGCACATCCGCCCCCGCATGCCCATAAAGGCGAACGGTTTTCAGATGCAGAAAGGCCGGTTTGCGGCGCGTGCGGACGTAATCGGCAGCCTGCTGCGCCACGGCAAACGTCTCATAGATATCCAGACCATTGGCCTGAAAATACTTGATCCCGGGCCGATGCTCCATCGAGGCCTGGATCCACCCTTTCGGCGTCTTGACCGAAATCCCGATCCCGTTGTCTTCGCAGACAAACAGCAGCGGCAGCGGCGTCGACTGCACGCTGGTCCAACCCGCCGTGTTGATCGCCCCCTGCGCGGTCGAATGGTTGGCCGAGGCGTCGCCGAAGGAACACATCGCGATTCCGTCCTCGGGCAATTCGCGATGTTCCGGATCATGCCGCCGCGCCGCGCCCAGACTATAGGCCGCGCCCACCGCCTTGGGCAGATGGCTGGCAATGGTCGAGGTTTGCGGCGGGATCATCAGCGCCTTTGAGCCCAGAACCTTGTGTCGCCCGCCCGAGGTCGGGTCCTCTTTCGAACAGGCAAAACTCAGCAGCATGTCCCAGGCGATCTGCTGGCCCGGCACCTGTTCCGCGCGGGCGATCTGGAACGCTGCATCGCGGTAATGCAGAAACGCGATATCCGTCGGGCGCAGCGCATGGGCAACAGCCGCCATCCCTTCATGCCCCGAGGAGCCAATCGTATAGAACCCCTGCCCCGCCTTCTGCATGGCGCGGCTGGTCCTGTCCAAGGCCCGGCTCAGCACCTGCGAGCGAAACAGCGACACCGCATCCGTATCGCTCAGCCCCGGACGCGGCGGCGCACCTTCGGGCAGGTCGCGGCGCGCTACGCGGGTCAGGAAGTTCTCATGTACGATCTGGGCGCGGTCCATGGGTCTTGCCTTATGTGGTCAGAGTCATTGGCCAATGACGGATTTGTCACGTGCCCCGCCGCGGATTTCAAGGTCGCCAGAGGCACGGGCACAGGGGCCATCTTGCACTCATGTCTCTGGTCGCTTGGAAAAACCAGTGCTATTGCATGTAAAAGGTATGAGGATTTGTTATATGATTGCGCCACGCCGCTTCCTGCCCTCGATCTCATCCTTGCTGGCGCTTGAAGCGGTGGACAGGCTCGGCAGCGCCTCGGCTGCGGCGGAGGAATTGTCTTTGACGCAAAGCGCAATCAGCCGCCAGCTGAAAACCATGGAGGATCAGCTCGGCGTACAGCTGATCGAGCGCAGCCAGATGCGGTTGCACCTGACACCGGCGGCCAAGGACTATGTGCAAATCGCAAGGTCTGCGGTGCAGGATCTTGCGCAGGCGGCGCTGAAGCTCAAGGCAAACCCGGCGGGTGGCTCGCTTGATTTGTCGATCCTGCCCGCCTTCGGGATGCACTGGCTGGCCCCCCGGCTGCAGGATTTCGCGCGCCGCCATCCCGAGGTCACGGTCAATCTGGGCACCCGGTTGAAACCATTCGATTTCGCGACGGAACCCTTCGATGCGGCTATCCACTTCGGCCAGAAAGACTGGGCCGGCGTCCACTACCTGCCGATCATGCGAGAACAGGTTCTGCCGGTTTGTGCGCCGGGGCTGAAAGAGGCCGTGCATGAAACGCTGGACACCTTGCGTGCCGCCCCCCTGCTGCATCTCGACTCGCGCCCGGACGCTTGGGAGAGATGGTTTGAAATGCAGGGCGCGCAGGTCTCGGGCCTGCGAGGAATGCTGTTTGACCAGTTTTCCACCATGATACAGGCGACCATCCACGGGCTGGGCGTGAGTTTGCTACCCTCGTATCTGGTGCTCGATGATCTGGAAACGGGGCGCCTGGTGACCGCCTGGCAGGGGCCGCTCGTCAGTCTGGGTGATTATTATCTGGTCTGGCCCACCGACCGTGCCATGCCCGAGCCGCTGAAATCCTTCAAAGATTGGCTGCAGGACCAACTGGCATCGGGATAGGTCAGAATTTCCCATTGTCGTTTTTCCAATCCTCGCGCGGGGCAATGGTCTCGACCGTGTCCCAATGCTCGACGACCTTGCCGTCCGCGACGCGGAACAGATCATAGAATGCGCTGTGCTTGCCCCGAAACGCGCCTTCGCAGACGGTTAAGACAAAATCACCCTCGGCCAGCACACGATGCAGACGCTGGTAGTTCACCGTATTGGCATCGGACAATGCGGCACGCAGGGTGCTGACGTCATCGGACAGGCGCGGGTTATGCTCGACATAGGTCTCCGCATCGATGCAGGCCGCGATCTGATCCAGATCACCCGCGATCAGAGCCGTTTCGACAAACGACCGCACGAAGGCGCGGTTTTGCTCGGTCAGGGCGAGGTCGCCCGCCTCCGTCACGCCATCAACCATGCTGTGGCCTGCGGCATTGGGGCCTTGGCGTGGCTGAATATTGTCCCAATGCTCCACCGCCTGCCCATCTTCGAACCGGAACACTTCAAACCCGATGTTGCGGCGCGAGAAGTCATACTCGGTATGGGCAAAGACAAAGGCGCCGTCTTCGAACGCCCGGACAATACTCACGCGCGGAGAGGTCTCGGACAGGCGTTTGAACAGCGCCGCCAAGCCTTCGCTGCCTTCATGGGTCTGTGGGTTATGCTGGATATACCGCGCCTCGTTTACCACCGAGACAGGGCCGGGATCACCAGTTTCAATGCTTTTGAGCAGCGCGCATATACGGGATTTGTTTGACGCAGCCATGAGCGGGGGCCTTTCTGCCGAACCAACCTGTCGCGATCATGGCAGGCGGATCACGCATCGGCAATATCAGCGCAGGTCAAAGACTGCCCGGCCCAACGGGAGGAGACGTTCCGCAAGGAATGTCGACGACGGGCGGGAGCGCTTTGCCTCAGACGTCCAGCGAACGGGCGATGAGCTCTTTCATCACCTCGTTGGTGCCGCCATAGATCATCTGCACCCGCGCATCCGCATAGAGACGTGCGATTGGGTATTCCATCATGAACCCATAGCCGCCAAAAAGCTGCAGACACTCGTGCATGATCTCATTCTGCACCTCGGACCCCCAGTATTTGACCATCGAGGCAGTGGCGGCATCCAACTCACCGGCCTCCAGCTTGCCGATGCAATCATTGACAAAGCTGCGCAGAACCTCGGCCTTGGTCTTGCATTCGGCCAGCTTGAACCGCGTGTTCTGGAAATCCATCACCCGCTGCCCGAAGGCCTTACGCTCCTGCACATATTTCACAGTCTCGGCGATGGCGAAGTCAATCGCGCCCAGCGCCATGATGCCGATGGTCAGCCTCTCCCACGGCAGTTGCTTCATCAGCTGATAGAACCCCTGCCCCTCGTCCGAACCCAGAAGGTTGGTCATCGGCACTTTGACGTCTTCAAAGAACAGCTCGGCTGTGTCGTTGGCCTTCATCCCCAGCTTGTCCAGATTGCGCCCGCGCCGGAACCCCTCGGCGCCTTCGGTCTCGACCGCGATCAGCGAGACGCCTTTGGCACCCAGCGATTTGTCGGTCTTGGCCGCAACGATCACCAGATCGGCGGACTGGCCGTTGGTGATGAATATCTTGGACCCGTTCAGCCGATAGGAATTGCCGTCCTTCTCGGCGCTTGTCTTGACCGCCTGCACATCCGATCCGGTCCCCGGCTCGGTCATGGCCAGCGCCCCGATCATCTCTCCCGAGGCAAGTTTCGGCAGCCAGCGTGCCTTTTGGTCTTCGCTGCCATAGGTGGTGATGTAGTGGGTCACGATGGACTGGATGCCATAGCCCCAACCGGCATCCCCGCGCGCAGTCTGTTCATACAGGGTCACGGAATCGAACCCCATGCCGCCGCCGACACCGCCATATTCCTCGGCAATCGAACCCGCCATCAGCCCCGCCTGCCCGGCCTGCAGCCAGAACGCGCGGTCCACGACGCCGTTTTCCGCCCAGGTTTCGGTATTGGGCACAAGCGCATCGTCCAGAAACCGGCCTGCCATCTCGGCAAACATGCGGTGTTCATCCGTAACCCAAGCGGCGGTGCTGGTAAAAAGCGACATCAAAAGCTCTCCAGATCAAGTGTTTGCCCAAGGCTAGCTGCGCAAACGCGCCCTGCCAATCCATGTGACGTGGCGTCTGCCGGTTGCGCTACGCCACGTCCCGGCCGGTTTGGGATCACATCTGCGTTGGGTGAGGTGACAGGCACGGCGACAGCGGCTTGTATCTCGGGGATTCTTTGCTGAAAGGACATCCAATGCCCCGCGCCTTTTCCGAGCTGACCTTCACGCCCACCGTTCGCGCCCATCAGGAACGTATGGGATCGGCCGAGACCTATGCGAAATTCATCGAATCCGGGCCGCAACAGGGCCATTTGATCGGCCCCTCCGAAAAGGCGTTCATCGAGGCGCGGGACGGGTTCTATCAGGCCACCACCTCGGAAACCGGCTGGCCTTACGTGCAGTTTCGCGGCGGGCCGGCGGGGTTTCTCCGGGTGCTGGACGAACGCACCATCGGATATGCGGATTTCTCAGGCAACCGGCAGTATATCTCGCGCGGGAATCTGGACGGCAATGACCGGGTTGCGCTGATCCTGATGGATTACGCGAACAGTCGACGCCTGAAGATACTCGGGCGGATGGCGTTCACCGAAGGGGCCGAGGCCGCCGCCGACCTGTTCCCCGACGGGGCCGAGGCCGCGGCTGAACGTGCGGCGATCCTGCATGTCGAGGCGCTGGACTGGAACTGCCCCCGCCACATCACCCCGCGCTTCACCGAGGCCGAGCTGCGCCCGCATCTGAACAAGCTGGGGCAGGAACTGGCGGTGCTGCAGGCAGAAAACGAGCGGCTGCAGCAGGAACTGGCCGCGCTGAAATCCGGTGCAAGCTAACCCGCGCCAAACCGACGCGGGGTCGGGAAAAACGCGGCTTTCTCCTTGACCTTCCCGTGACTGGAACCCCTATGTCAGGGGTGCAATTCACAACCGGGACGACTCGGATGGCCGAACCACAGCACATTCAGATCAAAGTTACAGGCATGGGCTGCGCCTCTTGCGTGGGCCGGGTCGAGGCGGCGCTGCGCGCGCTGCCCGGCATCCACGAGGCTGCGGTCAATTTCGCGACCGGAACGGCGGATGTGACCCATGACGCGGCCCTGCCCAACATCCTGGGCGCGCTGGATGCGGCAGGATACCCGGCGGCAACCGGTCAAGCGGCTTTGCAGATCGAGGGGATAAGCTGCGCCTCCTGCGTGGGTCGGATCGAACGGACCTTGCGCGCCGCGCCCGGTGTAACAGAGGCCGCGGTCAACCTCGCCACCGGCAGCGCGACGGTGACATATGTCGAGGGCGCGACCGATCCGGCGCTGCTGGCCCGGGCCGTGACCACGGCGGGATACCCCGCGCGGCCCTCGGCCCCGGATGTCGACGATCGGGACCGCAAGGCCGAAGACCTTGCCAAGCTGCGCCGTGCGACGTTGATCGCGGCGGCGCTGGCCTTGCCCGTCTTCGTGCTTGAAATGGGCGGGCACATGATCCCGGCCTTTCATCATTGGGTGATGGCGACGCTTGGCACGCAAACCAGCCATCTGATCCAGTTTGCCCTGACCTCGGTGCTTCTGATCGGGCCCGGGCGGGTGTTTTATGCCAAGGGCCTCCCCGCCCTGCTGCGCGGTGCGCCGGATATGAACGCGCTGGTGGCTCTGGGAACCGGCGCGGCCTATCTGTATTCAGTCCTCGCGACCTTTGCGCCGGGGCTGCTGCCGCAGGGCACCGCCAATGTCTATTTCGAGGCGGCCGCTGTGATCGTCGTTCTGATCCTGCTGGGCCGCCTGATGGAGGCCCGCGCCAAGGGCCGGACCGGGGCGGCCATCCGCAAACTGGTGGGCCTGCAGCCCAAAACCGCGCGGGTCGAGGACAATGGCACGCTGATCGACCGCCCCATCGCCGAGATCATGGTCGGCGACATCATACAAATCCGCCCCGGAGAGCGCGTGCCCGTGGATGGCGAAGTGCTGGATGGCAGCTCTTATGTCGACGAAAGCATGATCACGGGTGAGCCGGTGCCCGTCGGCAAGGCCATCGGCACGGCGGTGGTCGGCGGCACGGTGAACGGCACCGGGGCGCTGCGCATCAAGGCAACCCATGTGGGTGCCGATACGGTGCTGGCGCAGGTCATTGGCATGGTCGAACAGGCACAGGGGGCAAAGCTGCCCATTCAGGGACTTGTTGACCGCATCACCTATTATTTTGTCCCCGCGGTGATGGCGGTGGCTGTCCTGACGGTTGCCATATGGCTGATATTCGGCCCCGTCCCGGCTTTGCCACTGGCTCTGGTCGCGGGCGTGTCGGTGCTGATCATTGCCTGCCCCTGCGCCATGGGCCTGGCCACGCCGACCTCGATCATGGTCGGTACAGGCCGCGCGGCAGAGCTGGGCGTTCTGTTCCGCAAGGGCGATGCGCTGCAGCAGCTGCAGCAGGCCAAGGTCATCGCGCTGGACAAGACCGGCACACTGACTCTTGGACGGCCCGAACTGGACGAGGTCATCACCACAAACGGCTTTGACCGCGCCGAGGTGCTGCGCCTTGCCGCCGCCGCCGAGGCCCGATCCGAACACCCGATTGCCACCGCAATCACCCGCGCCGGGCCCGAGGTTCTGCCCGAGGTTGCGGCATTCGAGTCGCTGACAGGTCTTGGCCTGCGCGCAACAATTGAGGGGCGCGCCGTGCTGGTGGGCGCGGATCGGCTGATGGCGCAGAACGGAATTGACCTGAGCGATCTGCGCCCCGAGGCGCAGAAACGCGCCGCCGAAGGGGCGACACCGATCTATGTCGCGGTCGACGGTCGGGCTGCGGCGGCGCTCACGGTGTCTGACCCGATCAAACCCGGCACGCCCGAGGCTCTGGCCCGCTTGCATGATATGGGTGTGACGCTGGCGATGATCACAGGCGACAACGCGCGGACGGCGCAGGCCTTGGCCGACCGTCTGGGCATCGACCATGTCACAGCCGAGGTGTTACCCGATGGCAAGGTCGCCGCGATCTCGGCCCTGCAGCAGCAATTCGGTACGCTCGCCTTTGTGGGCGATGGGATCAACGACGCCCCGGCGCTGGCCACGGCGGATATTGGGGTCGCGATTGGTACCGGCACCGATGTCGCGATTGAAACCGCCGATGTGGTGCTGATGTCCGGTGATCTGCGCGGCGTGGCCAACGCTGTCGAGATCAGTCGCCGTACCATGCGCAACATCCGGCAGAACCTCGGCTGGGCGTTTGGCTATAATACGTTGCTGATCCCGGTTGCGGCGGGTGTACTCTATCCGTTTGGCGGACATCTTCTGTCGCCGGCTCTGGCCGCCGGAGCGATGGCGCTGTCCAGCGTCTTTGTCGTTTCAAACGCGCTGCGCCTGCGCCGCGTGCGCGCCAGCCTGCCAGAGGTGCAAACCAACACAACCCAGCAAGAGGTAGCGGCATGAATATCGGCGATGTCTCGACCCGCACCGGCCTGCCCGCCAAGACCATCCGGTATTACGAGGATATCAACCTGATCAAACCGCTGCGCGATGACAACGGATATCGGCGCTTTCGCGATCAGGACATTCACAAGCTGAACTTTCTGGGCCGTGCCCGTGCGCTGGGGTTCACGATCGAGGACTGCCGCACCCTGATGGCGCTTTACGAGGACGAATCCCGCGCCAGCGCCGATGTGAAACGCGTGGCGCGCGATCATCTGGCGCAGATCGACGCCAAGATCGCTGACCTGAAGGGGATGCGAGATACGCTGAGCCATCTTGTCGAAGCTTGCGCCGGGGATGACCGCCCGGATTGCCCGATACTAAAAGACCTCGGCAGCAAAGCGTGACACGGGGTTGCCCTTTGGGCTCAGCTTTGCTTTGTCTTCGCTGAACATTCCGGCGCGCTCTGCGCAGCCGGTCAGCGGAGGGGATTTCGGAAAATGGCAAAAGTCGCGTTTCTTGGCCTGGGCGTCATGGGCTATCCGATGGCGGGGCATCTGCAGGCCGCCGGGCATGAGGTGACGGTTTACAACCGCACCAGCGCCAAGGCCGAGGCTTGGGTTGCGCAACATGGCGGTGCCATGGCGGCAACCCCGCGCGCGGCGGCAGAGGGCGCGGATTTCGTGATGGCCTGCGTGGGCAATGACGATGATCTGCGCATGGTTTGTACCGGGGACGATGGTGCTTTTCACGGTATGGCCGAGGGTGCCGTTTTTGTGGATCACACCACCGTCTCGGCCAAGGTGACGCGCGAGTTGTACGAAGCGGGCGGGGCACGGGGTATTGCCTTCGTCGATGCTCCGATATCGGGCGGTCAGGCGGGGGCTGAGAACGGCGTGCTGTCGATTATGTGCGGCGGGGATCAGGCGGCGTATGATAGGGCCGAGCCCGTGATGCAGGTCTATTCGAAAATCTGCCGCCGCATTGGCGAGAGTGGTGCGGGTCAGATGACCAAGATGTGCAACCAGATCGCCATCGCCGGGCTGGTTCAGGGTCTCAGCGAGGCGTTGCATTTTGCCGAGACAGCCGGGCTGGATGGCCGCGCGGTGGTCGAGGTGATCAGCCAGGGCGCTGCGGGCAGCTGGCAGATGGCCAACCGCTATGAGACCATGCTGGACGATCATTTCGAGCATGGGTTCGCCGTGGACTGGATGCGTAAGGATCTGGGGATTTGTCTGGCGACGGCGGATGAAACCGGGGCCTCCCTGCCGGTGACGGCTTTGGTGGATCAGTTCTATAAGGACGTGCAGAAGCTGGGTGGCGGGCGTTGGGATACGTCCTCTCTGATCAAGCGGTTGCGCGCGTTGGGGTGAGCGCAAGGGGGGCTGTCTGCCCCCCATCGCGCCTGCGGGCGCGATTCCCCCCGAGGATATTTTTGGCCAGATGAAGAAGATCCCTTTTTTAGGGAGAGCTATGGGGTGTCGCATGGGCGATTTGAACGCGTATTGGGCTGGGAAGCTGCGTCAGCGCTGGGGGCAGGAGGCGCGGTTGACGCGGTTGGATGGGGAGTATGACCTCAACTTTCTGGTGCGGGCGACCAACGGTCAGGACTATGTGCTGAAGGTGATGCGGGCGGGGTGCTCGCCGGGGCTGGTCGATTTGCAGATCAGGGCACTGGAGCATATTGCCTCAGCCGCGCCCGGGCTGCCGTTTCCGAAGATCTTTGCTGATCTGTCGGGGGCGATGTTGCCCGTGATCCAGGATGATGATGGTGCCGAGCGGCTGGTCTGGTTGCTGGAGCGGTTGCCGGGAGAATGCTATGCCCGCAGCGCGCCCAAGACCGAGGATCTGATCCTGAAACTGGGCCGCGTGCTGGGCGCGACGGATCGGGCGTTGGAGGGGTTTGAGCATCCCGGTCTGCACCGTGAAGGGTTCAAATGGGACCTGATGCAGGCGGGTTGGATCGCCGATCATTTGGGCGTGATCGAGGACCCTGCGCGGCGGGCGCTGTTGCAGGAGGTTGTGACGGGGTTTGATGCCATTCGCAGTCCGTTGGATGATCTCCCCCAGCAGGCGATCCACAATGACGTCAACGACTATAACATTCTGGTCGAGGGTCAGCTGAGCGACCGCCGCAGCGTCTCGGGCCTGATCGATCTGGGCGATATGTGCGCCGCGCCGCGGATTTGTGATCTGGCAATTGCCGGGGCTTATGTGGTGCTGGACCACCCCAAGCCGGAACGGGCGCTGACAGCGCTGGTGTGCGGGTACCATGCGGCCAACCGGTTGCGGGCGGAAGAGGTCGATTTGATCTGGCCTCTGCTGCGGATGCGGTTGGCGGTGTCCGTGGTGAACTCGACCCTGATGGCGGCGGAGAATCCGGATGATCCGTATGTGACGATCAGTCAGGCCCCCGCGTGGCGGTTTCTTGAGAACGCCTCGGTCAATGGCGAGCTGATGGCGGCGCGGCTGCGCGCGGCCTGCAGTCTGCCGGTGGTCGATGGGGCGGAGCGTATCCACACCTATCTGGCTGATCATCGCGGGCAGTTCGCCCAGATGTTCGGGCAGGATCTGAGCGACGCACCGATGGGCTCGCTGTCAGTTGAAAACTCGACCTGGCCGCAGAACCCGTTTCATATGCCGCTGGACGAGGCCGCGCGGGTGGGTGAGGAATTCGGGGAAGGCCTTTGGTTAGGATATTACAACGAGCCCCGCCTGATCTATGCCGAACCGGGCTTCCGCAAAGGGCCGTGGAAGGCCTCGGACCGGCGGACAGTGCATCTGGCGGTGGATGTGTTTGCGCCTGCCGGGACAGTGTTGCACGCTCCACTCAGCGGTCGGGTCGAGGCGGTTGAGAACCGAGATGCGCATCTGGACTATGGTGGCATCGTGATCTTGCACCACGAGACGCCCGAGGGTGATGCGTTCTATACGCTTTATGGCCATCTTGACCCCGAGGTTTGCGACCGTCTGAAACCCGGTGATCCGGTGGCGCAGGGGGCGGCATTTGCGCGGCTGGGGGATGCGACGCAGAATGGTGGTTGGGTGCCGCATGTGCATTTCCAACTTGCGCTGACCACGCAAGGCATGCAGGCCGACTGGCCCGGCGTAGCTGATCCGGATGAGTTGGAATTGTGGAATGCCGTCTGCCCCAACCCCGCGGCCTTGCTGAACCTGCCGGATGACAAGGTGGCGTATCGGCCGACGGACAAGCAGGCGATTCTGCAGGGGCGGCGCGATCACTTTGGGGGCAACCTCAGCCTGACGTACGATGATCCGGTCATGCTGGTGCGGGGGTGGAAACACCACCTGTTCGACGAATGGGGCCGCCCCTATCTGGACGCTTATAACAACGTGCCTCATGTGGGCCACGCGCATCCGCGCATTCAGGCGGTTGCGGCGGATCAGTTGAAGCGGATGAATTCGAACACCCGCTATCTGCACCCGGCGCAGACGGCCTTTGCCGAGAAGGTTTTGTCGAAACTGCCCGATCATTTCGAGGTCTGCTTCTTCGTGAATTCCGGCACCGAGGCCAACGAGCTGGCGCTGCGTCTGGCGCGCGCGCATACCGGGGCGAAGGGGATCGTGACGCCGGATCACGGGTATCACGGCAACACCAACGCGGCGGTGGCGATTTCGGCCTATAAGTTCAACAAGCCGGGCGGTATCGGCAAGGCGGATTGGGTCGAGTTGGTTGAGGTCGCAGACGACTATCGCGGGTCGTTCAAGCGCGATGATCCCGACCGCGCCACAAAATTCGCGGATTTTGCGGATCCCGCGATTGCCGCTTTGCAGGACCGTGGCCATGGGGTTGCGGGGTTCATCGCCGAAACCTTCCCCTCGGTCGGGGGGCAAATCATCCCGCCCAAAGGCTATCTGCCGGCGGTTTATGAGAAAATCCGTGCTGCCGGCGGTGTTTGCATTGCTGATGAGGTGCAGACCGGGCTTGGTCGTCTGGGTGAGTACTATTTCGGCTTTGAGCATCAGGGAGCGCTGCCCGATATCGTAGTGATGGGCAAGCCGATCGGCAACGGGCATCCTCTGGGCGTGCTGGTCACCACCAAAGAGATCGCGCAGAGTTTCGACAACGGGATCGAATTCTTCTCGACCTTCGGCGGGTCCACGCTATCCTGCCGCATCGGCAAAGAGGTGCTGGATATCGTCGATCACGAAGGCCTACAGGACAATGCGCGGCTCATGGGTGCGCGCCTGATGGACGGGTTGCGGCGGATCGAGGCCGATTTCCCTCAGGTCGGAGATGTGCGGGGCATGGGGCTGTTTCTGGGGGTCGAGCTGATCAATCCCGATGGGTCCGAGGGCACCGAGATTTGCAACTATGTCAAAAACCGAATGCGAGATCATCGCATCCTGATCGGCAGCGAGGGGCCGAAGGACAACACTCTGAAAATCCGCCCGCCGCTGACGATTGAGGCCGAGGATGTGGATATGATCCTCTGGGCCCTGCGCGATGTGTTGTCCGAGGTGGGTGATTATGCCCCCGAACCCACCTGCGATCATCATCACACAGGCTGCGGCTGCTGCTGAGAAAACAAAACCCCGGCAAAATGGCCGGGGTTTTGCGTTTGCCGATCAGTGCAGCACCGAAGATGGGGGTTGGTGCCCGGTCGTCGGCAGGGGGATTGTTGCGGTCATACGGCGCAAGGCCAGCCCAAGTTCTTCTGACAATGATGCCAGCGCAGGGGCAAAATCGGGCCGCACGATCAGTGAGGCCATCATCATCGCATCCTCGCGCGCACCCTCAGAGGCGGCTGCGATCATCTGGGCAAAGCAGTTCTCATCCGCGCCCAGACAGGCGCAGCCAAGCCCGTGCCGCACCAGAGGCCGCCGGCCGTGATGCGCACAGAGTGAGCACAAACGATCCAGCGTCATCATCGCAGCGCGACCGTGATCCGCGCCCAACGCGATATCGAAATCGCTGGCCGCATTGGCTCGGCCACCGGCACCATCGCCCCAGAGACGCAGATACATCACTGCGCCCGCCTCAATCGGGGTCAGGTCGGACAGACGTCCGACTGCGGCACCGCCGCGCGATGCAGGCGCGCTCATTTCGTCAGGATCAATTTGCCCGCGCGGGTGATGCGCAGGGTATACAGCTGATCGCCCAGCTCGATATGGGCCAGGTTTCCGCCTGCGGTCAGGTCTTCGGCCTTGTGGGCGGGCAGCATCGAGACAGCATAGCTTTGGGTCGGGTGGGGGGTCTGCGCGTTCATCGGGGCATCTCCAGAGCGGTTTTGGCACATGGCCTTATCTGTTCGTGGTTCGCTTGATCTGGCTGACCCGGAATCGGGTTGGCTAAGTGTTCCTGAGCTTTAATCTGATAAAAATAGTAAGATATGTCAACCCTCGGTTTTTCCCTCCTAACTGTTGCGCGGATTGCAGTAGCGGCTTACGCCTTGGGCGACATAAAACACGGGTGGATTCGGGTATGGTTGCAGTTGTTGTCTTTGATCTGGACGGAACTTTGGTGGACAGCATTGCCGACATCGCAAATGCAGCGAACCGGATGCTGGAGGGTCAGGAGATCAGCCCCCTGCCCCATGACACCATCCGGCAATTTGTTGGCAACGGCCTGCCCAAACTGGTCGAGCGAGTGATGAGCCATTGCGGGATCGCCCCGGATCGCCATTCTGAACTGAGCCAGATCACGTTGACCTACTACAACGCTGCCGCCAGCGATCAAACCACCGCCTATCCCGGCGTGCCCGAGGCGCTCGATCAACTGCGCGCCATGGGCTGCGCCCTCGGCGTGTGCACCAACAAGCCGGAAGAGCCCGCGCGCCATGTGCTGGACGCACTGAACCTGTCACAGCATTTCGACATCGTCCTTGGCGGGGACACGCTGACCACCCGCAAACCCGACCCCGCGCATCTGTACGCCAGCTTTGACGCTCTGCCCGATACAGGCCCGCGGATCTTCGTCGGCGACAGCGAGGTGGATGCCGAGACCGCGCAACGGGCGCAGGTGCCGTTCCTGTTGTTCACCGAAGGCTATCGCAAATCCCCGGTGGCCCAGATGCACCATACACTCAGCTATAGCGACAGTCGGGACCTGCCCGGTCTGGTGCGGCAAATCCTGCAGGATACCGCGCCGCGATCCTGATACCCATAAAAAGGGGTTGAGGGGCCGGCCAAGGGGGTAAAGAGCCAGCCCCTCATCGGGGGAAATTTGTGAAAGTGGTATGGGCGCATCGGCCCGGTGGTTAATCAATAGTTAACGCAGACCTGCCGGGATCGAAATTGGGGGTTTCCCGTAGAAATGCACTTTTTCGCCAAAACCCCAGCAAAGTAAGGCCAAAACATGGCAATCAGGCCGACAGCTCTGCCGCTGACTGGGCGATCACAAGTTCTTCGTTGGTCGGCAGGACCATCACCCGCACGGCGGACGCATCGGTCGAAATCACGCGCGCGTTGCCGTCGTTGGCCTGCGTGTCCAGATCCACCCCCAACCACCCCATATCAGCGCAGATCTGCGCGCGCACCAAGCCCGAGTTCTCTCCGATCCCGCCGGTGAACACGATGGCATCCAGCCCCCCCAGCACAGCCGCAAGCGCGCCCAGCTCGCGGCGGGCGCGGAAGGTGAAATATTCAATGGCGCGGCGGGCGTCGGGTGTGTCAGACTGTTCAAGTGTCCGCATGTCGTTCGACAGTCCCGACAGCCCCAGCAAGCCCGATTTGCGATAGAGCAGGTCCGAGATTTCCCCGGCCCCCATGCCCTTCTGCTCCATCAGATACAGCATCACACCCGGATCAAGCTGACCACAGCGCGTGCCCATGGCCAGCCCGTCCAGCGCCGAAAAGCCCATGGTCGAACCCACCGACTGGCCGCCACGCATGGCACACATGGACGCGCCGTTGCCCAGATGGGCAACGATGACGCGCCCCGCATGGACCTCGGGCATGGTCCCGGCCAGATGTCCCGCGATATAGTCATAGCTGAGCCCGTGAAAGCCATAACGGCGGACGCCCATGTCGTAATACTCGGTGGGCAGCGCGAATGTGTCATTGACCCACGGGTGATGGCGGTGAAACGCGGTGTCGAAACAAGCGACCTGCGTGGCCTTGGGGAACCGGGCCATCGCGGCGCGCGCGCCCGCCAAATTGTATGGCTGGTGCAGCGGTGCGAAGGGTTCAAGCGCTTCAAGGCTACGCAGAACCTCGGGACTGATGACGACAGGGCGGTCGTTATCCGGCCCGCCATGTACGATCCGGTGCCCGACCGCAGCAATCCGGGCCGCCGGAAACCGGGCTTGCAGCAGGCCCAGAACCCGGTCCAGCGCGCTGTCATGATCGTGGATTGTGTCCGAGACCTCATCGGACAGTTTAACGCCATCCGCGCCGCGCAGGCTGACCGAGGCCCCGGCGCTGCCGATCCGGTCGACCAAGCCAGTGCAGACCGGGCTGGGCTCGGGCCCCTCAAGGGCGAACAGACCAAATTTCAGCGAGGAAGACCCGGCATTCAGCGTAACGATATGATCCATCAGACCTTTCCAGACAGCCGCGCCGCATGCAGCGCCGCAACGGCGCAAGAGGCAAGACGCGCCTTGTCATCATCCGCCCGGCTGTTCAGGATGATCGGCACCCGCGCCCCCAACACCACTCCGGCACCTTCGGCATGGGCAATATAGGTCAGCTGTTTGGCCAGCATATTGCCAGCGTCCAGATTGGGTACGACCAGAATATCAGCCCGCCCCGCGACTTCGGACACGATCCCCTTGGTCCGCGCCGCCGCCAGACTGACCGCGTTGTCCATGGCCAGAGGGCCATCGACCAGACCGCCCTTGATCTGACCACGCTCGGCCATTTTCGACAAAAGCGCCGCGTCGATGGACGAGCGGATTGCGGGGTTGACCGTTTCGACCGCCGACAGAACGCCCACCTTCGGCGCGCCGATCCCGATCGAGATCGCCAGATCGATGGCGTTCTGGGTGATGTCGATCTTGGTTTCCAGATTTGGCTCGATATTAATGGCCGCATCGGTGACCAGCAGCGGATGGGGCTGGCCCGGCACATCCATGACAAACACATGCGTAAAGCGCCGCCCGACCTTCAGGCCGCGATCCCGCCGCAGGGCTGCGCGCAGCAGATCGTCAGTGTGCAGGTGACCTTTCATCAGCGCCTCGGCATGGCCTTCGACAACCAGATCGACGGCTTTATTGGCAGCGTCAAAATGGCCCTCAACCGGAATGATCTCGGCATCCCCAAGGGAGATACCCGCCTCTTGCGCGGTGGCTGCAATCTTGTCCGGGTCGCCGATCAGGATCGGCCGGATGATGGTTTCGCGCGCCGCCAGCATGGCCCCGCCCAACGAGTTGGGGTCTTCCGGCGCAACAACGGCCGTGGGGATAGGCGGCAGGGGCCGCGACCGGGCAAGTAGCGCGTCGAAATGCCGGTGCCGCTGCACCACAAGGCCGGGAACCTCGATCTCGTGGAACGACAGCTCTTTTTCCGGCGCGATCACCACCGCCGTGCCCGACACGATCAGCGCATCATCAGCAGGCCGGGTCACCTGGGTTTCCAGCAACACCTCGCGGTTCTCGCGTTTTTCGATCACCGTAACCCGCGCCATCAGCTCCTCGCCGGCATGGGCACGATCACAGAATTCAAAGCTCTGCGATTTATAAAGCGTCCCCGCGCCGGGCAGGATGTTCCCCAGCACCGCCGAGATCAGCGCGCCGACAAACATCGCGGGCGCGATCGCCTCGTTGACGCTGTCGCCATCGCCGTCCTCGGTGGACAGATGCAGGGGATTGTGATTGCCCGAATTCGATGCGAAGGCAAAGAAATCATCCTCGGTACAAATCCGTGTCAGCTCGGCCGTATCGCCGACCTGAAGCTGATCATAGGTTTTGTTGTGATACTGCATGGGACCTCTCGGCGGCTGCTTTGGGCCGAGCCTTATGGGATTTGAGGTGAATATCCAATGCCGCCTGCGGGACTTTTCTAAGGTTTGAAATCCTCGGGCACACCAAAGGGCGGCGTGTCGAGCGTTGTGCCCGTCAGCGCGCCCATGAAGGCCACGAGATCCGCGATCTGGTCATCCGTCAGGTCCAGCGGTTGGATGTCGAGCTTGCGACGCTGGCGCGCCATCTCGAACCGGTCCTGCCAGACGATGAAATCCGCCTTTGCCAGCCACGGCACCTCCGGCAGCGCGGCCATATCGGGCGTCCACGCAGCAAGGCTTTGCGAGGGGTTCAGGTGGTGGCGGATGATGCTTTCGAGGTCGGGAAAGGCGCCGTTGTGACCATAGGGGGCCGTCTCGGTCACATTGCGCAGCATCGGGGTGCGAAAGCGATAGGCGTCCTCAAGCCGGTCGCTCTCGCCCATGCGGCCCACGTCGCGGGCGTAGGGGTCCCATTGGCGGGTCTTGCCGGGGCCAAAGGGCGGCAGGCCCAGCGCGTGGAATTTCTGATCCGACAGCAACGGACCGGAATGGCAGTTTGCGCATCCCCCATCCCCGAAGAACAGCGTCATGCCGTCTTTCTGTTGCGATGTCAGAGCCGCGTGATCGCCGGTCAAATACTGGTCGAACGGGCTGTCGGTACTGCGCCATTCCAGCGCCATGAACGCGGCCAGAGCGTTGGCAATCTGGGTGATCGTGATGTCCTCGGTCGTGTCGATGTCATCGAACGCCTGAACCATCGCGGGGCCATAGTGCGGATCGGTACGCACCCGCTTAGCGAGGATCGGCCAGCCCTTGTCGATCCGGTCATGCACCGCGCCGGTCACTTGATTTTCGGCCACATTCCCGGCCATTTCGAACTGCGAGGTCAGCGGGAACAGCGCCTGCGCCGCCAGCAGCGAGTTCAGACCTTCGGGCAGCCATTCCTGCGCAGGAGAGTTGAAGCCATTGCCATAGACGTCCGAAATACTCAGGCGGCCATCATGGAAAACAGTATGGATATCCTTGGCCCCAAGGTTCCAAAGCCCCGGAGAATTGCGGGGAATGCGCTTACGGATCATGTCCGCCCCGACCCCCGGCGTGCGGTCCGGCCCCAGCCCCTGCCCGCCCTCTCCGATGCCCAGCGACAGCCCGTCCGAGGTGCCAAAATCCGGGTGGTGGCAATGGGCGCAGGCGATGTTTTGGTTGCCCGACAGGATCGGGTCGTAAAACAGTTGATGACCGATGGCGGCCTGTTCCATATCAAAGGGGATAAAGTCATCATCGGTCAGCGGGCGCGGCAGGTCCTGCGCCGCCGCTGCGCTGACGAAAAGGAAGAAAAACCCATGCGCCAGCTTGTATTTGCCCTTTGTCTGCTTGCCACCCCGGCGCTGGCCGAACTGGAACAAGCGCGCGATCTGATGGAGGCCGGAGAGTTTGAGGCTGCGCGAGAGGAGCTGTTGCCAGCGGCACGATCCGGCAACGCCGAGGCCGAGGAATTGATCGGAGTGATGTACGGGCTGGGTCTTGGGGTCGAGCAAGACTATGAGCGCGCGTTCGAATGGTACCTGCGCGCCTCGTTGAAGGGGCATCCGGGGGCGCAATCCGGTATCGGCTGGTACTACGAGCTGGGTCTGGGCATGCCCGCGCCGGATCTGGTTCGGGCCTATATGTGGTACACGCTCAGCGCGATTGGCGGCGATCCCGACGCGGCGATCAGCCTTGAGGAAGTGGTCAAGAAGATGACGCCGGAGCAGATCGATAGGGCGCATGTTCTGGTCAACGACTACAAAGGGTGGATGTACCCGTTTCGGTAAGGGCCGGACCCGACGCCCGGCCCTGTTCGCTTAGTTCAGGTCCGCATCACGCGACGCGTTCACGTCTGCCTCTGCTGCGGCAACGGCCTCGGTCAGAGCGGTAAACACTTCGTCCCCGCGCGCCACGTTGGACTGGAACCAGTCATAGACCGGGGTTGCGGCCTCTTTGAAGGCAGCCTTCTGGTCAGGCGTGGGCACATAGAGATCACCGCCACCGGCGACGAAATCCTCATAAGCCTGGATCGATTTGCGCTTGGGTGAGGCAAAGGTGGCCTGCTGCAGCGCATAGAACCCGTCGACCACGACGCGGCGCATATCCTCGGGCATCTCCTGGAACTTGGCGTTGTTCATCCACCATAGCGCGCCCATATAGGCGTGACCGTCCAGCGTGACATATTGCAGACCGGCATCGGGGAATTTCATGCCCATGATGTCGGTGATGCCGTTCTTGGACCCTTCAACAACACCGGTCTGGAAGCTGGTGAACAGTTCCGGCCACGGGATCGGGGTCGGCGAGGCACCCAGCGCCTTGACCAGTTCCTGCGGAAGGTCGGCGACGACGGTACGGATTTTCAAGCCTTCCATATCTGCAGGCTCGGCCACCCGGCGCTGCGTGTTGGCAAAGTTGCGCCAGCCGCCGGTGTTGCCGATGGTCATCAGACGGATCGCGCCGCCGGAATCCTCCAGCGCCATGTCGCGCACCTTGCGGGTGAAATCACCCGACAGAACATGCTCGGCAATCCGGTCGTCTGCCATCAGGTAAGGCAGGTCCAGAACCTGCACGTAAGGAAAGATGCCCGAGGCCCCACCCGAGGTCGAGATATAGATGTCGATGGTGCCATCGGCCACGCCCTGCAGGCACTCGGCACCGTTCGAGCACAGCTGGGTGCCGATGAACAATTCGACCTCAATCGCGCCGTTCGATGCGGCCTCGACATAGTTCTTGAAGACGATCAGACCATCATAGTCTTCGTCGTTTTCGTTCGAGTTAGCGGTTGCGCGCAATATGTAATCGGCAGCCGTTGCGGCAATCGCGGACGCGGCCACCAGCGATGTCGCCACCGCTGCGGTTTTGATGAAGTCTCTGAGCATGCGTTTCCTCCCTGTGATACTCAGTTGGCAAATCCCGTTATCCTCGGGATCGTCATGGATAGTGCGGGGACATAGGTGATCAGAAAGATCACGATGATTTCGACCGCCAGAAACGGCAGGATTGCCTTGGCGATGGTTTCGACCCGTTCCCGCGACACGGCGGCGGCCACGAACAGCACCAGCCCCATAGGCGGGGTGGCCAGACCGACGGTCAGGTTGACGCTCATGATAATGGCAAAATGGATCGGGTCCACGCCGAGGCTGGTAAAGATGGGGCCAAGGATCGGGCCGAGGATAATGATCGCGGGGCCCGCGTCCAGAAACATGCCCACGATGAACAGCAGCAGGTTGATCAGGAACAACAGGATCAGCGGGTTTTCCGACAGGCTGAGGATCAGCGAGGCCAGTTGTTCAGGCGCATGGCTCAGACTGACCACGGTCTTGAACGCCATCGCCGCCCCGACCAGCAGCAGCACCACTGCCGAGGTCATGCCCGCATTGCTGAGGATCTCGGGCACCTCTTTCAGCGTCAGCGTGCGCAGGACGAAGAACCCGATGATGAAAGCGTACCCCACGGCCACCGCAGCGGCCTCGGTCGGGGTGAAGATGCCGCCCAGAATGCCGCCCAGAATGATCACTGGCGTCATCAGCGGGAAGAAGGCCTTAAGGCTGGCCTGACGACGCTCGCCCCATGTGTATTTGCGGCTGGCGACGGGAAAATCGTATTTGTCGGCCATGACCTTAATCATCAGCATCAGCCCGACGCCCACCATCACACCCGGCACGATGCCCGCAAGAAACAGGGCGGCGACGCTTTCGCCCATCACATAGGCATAGATGATCATGATGCCCGAGGGCGGAATGATCGGCCCGATCACCGAGCTGGCCGCCGTAATCGCAGCGGCGAATTTGCGGGTATAGCCCTGCTTCTCCATCGCCGGGATCAGCATCGACCCAAGCGCCGAGGTATCCGCCACAGCGGACCCCGACAGCCCGGCGAACAGGATGGAGCTCAGCACATTCACATGCGCGAGGCCGCCCCGCAGGTGGCCCATCAAGGCCTGGCTGAACTCGACAAGGCGGATGGTGATGCCGCCGCGGTTCATCAGCTCGCCCGCCAGCATGAAGAAGGGGATCGCCATCAGCGGGAAGCTGTCCATGCCGTTATAGACATTGCGATAGAGCAGCGTGATGTCGTTGGTCTGACCGCTGAGCCACAGCAGAATGCCCGGCGCCGCCAGCAGCGCGAAAAAGACCGGCAGGCCGATCAGCAGGAACACAAGGAATGTGGGCAAGAACCAGATCAGCATCTATTCAGCCCCCATCGCCGCGTCCGGGATGACGGGCAGCAGGTGCCCTCCGCCCATCAGGGTGACGACCGACCGCAGGATCAGTTCGATATTGACCGAGATCAGCAGGATGATCCCCACCAGCAGCGACGCCATCATCCAACTGCGCGGAATACGGTACCATTCGTCAAACCCGAAAGAGGTCGGCAGATACAGCGCCGCGGTGGCGAACCGACCGCCAAAGCCCGTGACCTCGGACCAGCCGATATTGACCGCAACCAGCAGCACGATCAGCGAGATCAGCAACAGAACCAAATAAAGCGCCTGTCCGACAATGCGTGGCAGCAGGCGTTGCAGCATGTCGATAGCCACGAACCCGCCGCGCCGGAAGGCGGTTGGGGCCATCAGGCCGGTCATCCACAACATGCAGAACCGGGCGGCCTCGTCCGGCCAGGGCAGCGCGTTGTCCAGAACATAGCGGAAGAACACCTGAATCAGGATCGCGACCACCATGAACGCAATCGCAACGACACCAACCGCGCGGCCCAATCGCAGCGCGGTTTCGTTCACGAATGCAATCGGCGCAAGCACCGATGCCAGTCCGCCCATGCGGATCCTCCCTTGTTCAGCCGCAGGTTTGCCCTGCGATCATGATAGCGCGCTTAAGACTGCGCGAATTGGCCGAGTTTTCCGGCATAAAAGGTCAGCGCGTCTCCGTCCGCCATGCTGGCCTTCAGGACTTTGCCCACCATGATCACGTGATCGCCTGCATCATGATAGGCGTGCTGCTCGCATTCAAACCGGGCAAGACTGCCCGGCAGCAAAGGGGTGCCGTTTTCACAACGGTCATGTTCGATGTCCCGCAATGCATGGGCGTCTTTTGAACAGCCAAAGCACAGCTCGGCCTGTTCGGCAGACAGGACATGCACGCTGAAATGGCGCGCTGCGTGGAAATAGCGGAACCGGCGCGAGTTGCGATCCCCCGCCCACATCACCAGCGGCGGGTCCAGCGACAGGGACGAAAAACTGTTGGCGGTGATGCAGATCGGCCCATCCTCGCTGTCGCAGGTCACGACGGTGACGCCGGTTGCAAAGCGGCCAAACGCATCGCGCAGGGTGCGGGTGTCGTCTTTGTGCGGCACAAAAGTATGGGTCATGTCACGTGAGATTGCATTCATCATGGCACCTCATGTCCCAGCGCCGCCTCATACAGGCGGAACCAGCTTTCACGATCCAGTTTGACCTTGAACGCGTCCGAGGCGCGCTTGATCCGATCCAGATTGTTTGTCCCCAGAACCGGCAGGATATGCGTCGGGTGCGCGAGCAGGAAAGCCACCGCAACTGCGGCACGGTCGACACCGAACTCTGCGGCAATCTCATCGGCGACCGCCCCCACCGGAGGGTTCCCGGCCATCAGCAACCCTCCTCCCAGAGGTGACCACGCCATCAAGGGGTGCCCATGCTGCTGATGAAAGGCCAGATCACCATTGGTGAAGGGGCTGATTTCGCCCAGAGAAATCTCGATCTGGTTGGTGACCAGTTGCGTTTTCATAGCCGATTGTAGCAGCGACCAGTCCCACGGGCGAAAGTTCGACACGCCCACCGCACCAACCTTGCCGCTGGCCACGACCTCATCCAGCGCCGCGCCGGTTTCATGGTGATCCATGAAGGGATCGGGGCGGTGGATCAGCAGCAGGTCGATATGGTCAATTGCCATCTCGGCCAGCGAGGTCTCGACCGATTTCAGGATATGCGCGCGCGAGGTGTCGTAGTATTTGACCTTGGCATGTGAATACCTGCCGCATGGCGCGACGATATCGCATTTGGTGACGATCTCCATCTTCTGGCGCAACGCAGGATTTTCGCGCAGCGCCGCGCCCAGAACGGCCTCGGCATTGTAATCGCCATAGATATCCGCCTGATCGAAGGTGGTGATGCCCTGATCCAGACAGGCCTGTATCTTGGCCTCAACATGCGCTGCCGAAGTATCGCTGTCGTCGCCCAACCGCCACATGCCATAGACAAGGCGGCTCATTTCCAGCGTGTCGGACAGTTTCACACGTTCCATCAGCGACGAACTCCGTTGCCCAGCGGGGTCGCCGGGGTGGTTGCGGGCAAGCGCCCATAGGCTTCGGGCAGCGAGCAGGTTTTCAGGTTGGGCAACACGCGCGCGCCAAAATGGCGGGCCTCGTCCATGTGCGGGTAGCCCGAGAAGATGAAGGCGCGGATGCCCATCTTCTGATATTCCTCGATCTTGGTCATCACCTGATCGGTAGACCCGACCAGTGCCGCACCACAGCCCGACCGCGCGCGGCCAACGCCGGTCCACAGACCCGGTTCGACATAGCCATATTCATCCGCCAGATCGCGGTTCTTGGCCTGATGCGCCACCCCCAGCGAGGTCGCATCCAGCGCCCGCTCGCGGATCGCGCGGCCATATTCATCATCCAGTTTCGAGACGATGTAATCCGCGTATTCCTGCGCCTCGGCCTCGGTATCGCGCACGATCATGTGGACGCGCAGGCCGTAATCCAGCGTGCGGTTGTAGTTCTCGGCCACCGCGTGGACGGCCTTCATCCGTTCAGCCAGCTGGTCCTTGGTTTCGGGCCACATGAGGTAGACATCGCAATGCTCGCCGCACAGTTCCAAAGCAGATGGGGAATAGCCACCGAAATAGAGCAGCGGGCCACCGGTCTGATAGGGTCGGGCCGGATCGGTGGTCAGGCCCGAGAAGGTATAGACCTCACCCGCATGATTGATCTCGTCCTGGGTCCAGGCCTGTTTGAGTATCTCCACCACTTCGCGGGAACGCTGATACCGGTAGGCACTGTCGGCTTTCTCACCCGGGAAGTCGGACGAGATGATGTTGACCGTCAGCCGCCCCTTCAGCATGTGATCCAGCGTCGCAATGGTGCGGGCCAGCATGATGGGCTGCATCTCGCCACAGCGCACGGCCGCCAGTAGGTTGATCTTTTCTGTGATCGGTGCGCAACCGGCGACAAAGCTTAGCGTGTCCTGACCGACCTGATACGAGGACGGGCACAGGATGTTGCGGAACCCCTGCGCCTCGGCCTCTTTGACGATGCCGGAACAGTGATCCCAACTGGACCGAAGATCGCCATCGGGCACACCAAGGAACTGATAATCGTCCGAGCAAAGTGCGGCAAACCACGAAACCTCAGCCGCATCCAGATCAGGGGATGTGATGGGGACCATGGTCATTTGATTCGCGCTCCGTACATCTTTTACTTTTCTCTTGCGTAGCAACCACATTGATGTAGATCAATAGTGTATCAATTTTTCCTGCGACCGAATGAAGCGCGCGACAGTGACCCCAAACAGCCGCAATCCCAACGCCCTGCCGATCTATGTGCAGATATCCGAGCTGCTGATCCGCGACATCGCGGCGGGCCGCTTGATGGATGGCGAGCGTCTGCCGCCCGAACGCGAGATGGCCGCCAACCTGAATGTCTCGGTTGGGACTTTGCGAAAATCGCTCGCAGAGCTTGAGAAAAAAGGCATGTTGGAGCGTATTCAGGGCTCGGGCAATTACATCCGCGAGACCGGGACGCAGAACAGCGTCTATGCGATGTTCCGGCTGGAACTGCCCGAGGGCGGTGGCCTGCCGCGCGCCGATATCCTTTCGGTCGATCATCTGGAGAAGCCATCCGACCTGCCCGATTTCGGCCAATCCAAGCACGGATCGCGGGTGCGGCGGATGCGCTATCTGAATGACACAATCATCGCTGTCGAAGAAATCTGGCTGGACGAATCGGCCGGAATAGTTGACCAGAGCCTGCTGTCAGACTCGCTCTATCGCTACTACCAGCAACAGCTTGGCTTCTGGATCACTCGGGCCGAGGATCGCGTTTCGGTCGGCACCCTGCCCGATTGGACGCCCGAAGGTTTCACCAAACCCGCTGGCCAGGTCGCGGGCTATATCGAACGGTTCAGCTGGTCCGAAAAGGCGGACCCTGTCGAGTTTTCAAAAACATGGTTCGATCCGGATCGGGCCACCTATGTCCAACGCCTGAAGTAAAAGGAACTGCGCATGACCCCGACCATTCACTACGGGCTGATCGGATGCGGCATGATGGGGCAGGAACATCTGCACAATATCGCGCTGCTTGAGGGCACGCGCGCCGCGGCCATTTTCGAACCCGACCCAGAGATGGCGCAAAAGGCGCAAACCATCGCGCCGGATGCGCAGATGGTCGCCTCCATCCAGGACCTGCTGGCGATCGGTGATCTGGACTGCCTCGTGATCGCCAGCCCGAACCACCTGCATGTCGAACAGCTGATCGAGATCGCGCAGACCCGCCCCCTGCCCCTGCTGGTGGAAAAACCGCTGTTCACCGATCCCACTGATCTGGACCGGCTTGAGCAGTTAGAACGCGACTACCCACACCCGATCTGGGTGGCGATGGAGTATCGCTATATGCCGCCCATTGCGGCACTGATTGATGAGGCGCAGACGACTGGTGGCATCAAGATGCTGTCGATCCGGGAACACCGCTTTCCGTTCCTTGAGAAGGTCGGCAACTGGAACCGGTTCAACCGCAATACCGGTGGGACTTTTGTCGAAAAATGCTGCCATTTCTTCGATCTGATGCGCCTGATCCTGCAATCAGACCCGGTACGCGTCTCGGCCAGCGGTGGTCAGTCGGTGAACCATTTGGATGAGACCTATGCAGGCGAGACCCCGGACATTCTGGACAATGGCTATGTCATCGTCGACTTCGCCTCGGGCGCGCGCGCGATGTTGGAATTGTGCATGTTCGCCGAAGGGTCCCGCTATCAGGAAGAGATCTGCGCCATCGGCCCCGCCGCCAAGCTTGAGGCCCTGATCCCCGGACCGGGGCGGTTCTGGCCAGACCATCTGGGCGAGCCCCCGGTGCCTCAATTGATCGTAAGTCCGCGCGCGCCCAAAGGCCCGGTCACCCGCGACATTCCGGTTGATCCCGAATTGCTGGCCGCAGGGGATCACAACGGATCAACCTATTATCAGCATAGGGGCTTTCTGGAGCTGCTGCGCGGGGACCGCGCGACCCCGGATGTTTCCCTGCAAGATGGCATTTGGGCTGTACGCATCGGGCTTGCTGCGCAACAGGCGGCGGAACAGGGCCGGACGGTTGTCCTTTCAGACTAGCGCCACAAACCTCTCAAAACGCCGCAAATACGGCCAGGCGCTGCCCGATTTCCAACCTGCTGGATCCGGTAACGAGACTTCCAGAAGAGATCAGGCTCCACCCTGTGCCACCAATGCAACTCCGACGCGCGACGACGCCGCAAAGCCAAGATTGTAATCACGCGGGCAATACCGGTTCATACTGTTTTGAGGGATTTTACTGTGGAACGTCATTGATTCCTGACTCAATCGACTTCCAAAACCTCAACAAATGGGCAAATCGTGTCATTCAATTCTGACCCAACCGTTAAGCATTTCTGACCCAAAACAATCAACGACATTGACCGACGCTGCAACCAAGGTCTCAAGGAAGCCCAATACGCCGTTACTGCGTCTCACATAAACCGCAAGGGAAACACAGAAAGCTGACATTGGAACGGCAAGAACGGCCCAAAGCGGACTTCAATTGGAGACAAGAGCGGTGCTGAGCAACTATTCCAAACCCAGACGTTGGAAGAATTCGTGTATCTCGGCCAGCGCTCAACACCTCGTCCGCTGACATCGCCACCATAAATTTGCTACGACAAGCTGGCAACCGCACCGACAAATTCGGTCCACCGTTCGCGGTCCACAAACCCATAATGTCCTGCGCCCGCCCACTCTTGCGCTGTGCAGTTGGGAAGTTCAGAGCAAAGGTGCCGAGGCATTTCAGGCGAGATGATATCGTCTGCAGTACCGTAAAACATCTCCACCGGTTGCCGGATCGCCTTTGGCGAAAATCCCCAATCCCAAAGAGCCATGGTCATTTCGAATACACCTTCCTCGTGTTGTTGATAACCGAGACGAAAGTTCTCTTCGAACAAGGCCTGCTGCTCTGGATTGCGGAGTATTGTTTTGGCTTCGTTGGGCATTTGGTCAACGACAGACTCCACGTATGAAGGGATGTCTTTCAGAGCACTATTAGCGCCCACACGCTCTGCCCAGCGGATCAAGAAGGCCAGATGCCGCAGTTTCGCAATAGTCTTCAGGTCCTTCAATACCAGCATTTTGGTGACGCCGGGCTCATCGAATGGCGCCACAGGAGAAGCGAGCGCAACTTTGCGCACACGTTCCGGCATGTGATATGCCACCGCCAAAGCGTGAGGACCGCCCCCGGAATGGCCCGCGACGTTGAAGGTATCGAGGCCAAGATGGTCAGCCAGGTCCTCCATATCAGCGCCCCAATCGACCATTTTCCGATCCCTCTTCGGACTCGATCCTCCGACACCGGGCTGATCTGCTGCAATCCATCGCACTCCGAGCGAAGCAGTTAGGCTGTCGTCGGGTTGACGAATGACGTGAGAGTCTGAAAACCCGTGGCTGAAAATCACAGGTGTTCCGTTTGGGTCGCCGTAGCTGCTGAACGCGAGCGTTCTACCATCTCTGAGAGTTATGTGTTCGGTCAATTTGTTCTCCTAAAACGAAATTTCATTGGGTCGTGGAGTTATCAGAATGCCAGCAAAGATTTGGTACGAAGATACGAGGCGTTCTCACTTCTAGGCACCATAACTAATGGTCCGCATAATGAAACGCAGACGTCCGATCGAGCTCGCGCCGGACAGAGCAGTCTGATTGGCGACAACCAGATCAAGTGCTTATGGAAAGCCCCAAATTATCGGAGCTTTCGCCGTTACGTATGGAGCCCCACCTAGTCGGCGAATGTATATTCACCCAGGTCGCATAGGTTCAGATCATAGTCTTCGGCTTCGGAACCGTCGGCAAAGACGCCGCGAATATCATAAACACAGGTTGTCAGCCCGTCTGCGATATCCGCGCCGATTTCATACCCAGGCCGCACTCGGGGCTCGGGAACCTGACGCCAAGGGAATTTGCAGAGAAAATGAACATGGACAAACTGCCCGCGCAACGCCATCAAATCAAACCCAAGGACTCTCCGTGAGATGGAGGAAACTTGGGACTCAGGTCGGGTGGACGCTAGTACTAAAAAGAGCTGTGAGAGACATATTCGGCTAGAACTGCTCTGCTCCCATTTTTCCAGATCTCGTTTAGCCACCGGGCGAAGGCTGCGACAAACCGAGTACTATGGTCAAAATCGCCACAATACATGTCCTGCTTGAGCCAAAGTTCGGGATCAGTTTTGGCTGCCAGCGCCGTTTTTCTCAGATGTTCCCAAACGGGGTCATTGGGGGCGATTTCTGAGCCATCCTCGCGAACCCCCGCGCACATTCTGCACCAAAAAGCTTCTGCTAGAGCAAGTCCGTTTATGGAAGAGTCTGAAGCAATTGCATTGCGTGCCGAGGGCAGAATAAACTCAGGGTGTCGCGCCGATCCGTCAAACGCGACCCGGCGCGTTGTGTCGTGAATTGCGGTGTTTTCAAATCGACGTTCAACCAGCCCAAGGTACTCTTGCGGGGTCGTTCCGGGAACAGCATCGACATGAGGTAGAATTTCTTCGATTTGAACCTTCTTGAAAAACGCCAGTATGTCGGGATCTTGCATACAGGCTGAAATCGTCGGGACATTTAGTATCTCTCCGACATTCGCGAGCAATTGATGGCCTCCGTTCAATATGCGCAGCTTCTGTGCCTCATATCCGTGAACGTCCTTGGTCAAGGTGGCTCCAACCTGTTCAAATGATGGCCGTCCGGCACAGAAGCTATCCTCGATGACCCATTGACGAAAGTTCTCGTGTGAAACCGGAGCGCGGTCATCAATACCAAGCGCATGGCATTGAGATATCACTTGATCTGTTGTCGCTGGCACGATGCAGTCGACCATCGAGTTGGGAAATGCGCCGTTCCGGTCGATCCAATCGGCAAGATCAGGGTCCGACAGGCGCGCTAAGCCAACGATACAGTTTCGAAGGATAGTGCCGTTGCCCTGAAGGTTATCACAGCTCAGCGCGGTGAATGGGGTCAAGCCATTTGCGCGACGTATCCCGAGCGCTGCAACAATGGCGCCGAAAGCGGTGCGAGGGTGATTTGGGTTTGCCGCATCGTGGAGAATATCATCGTGATCCGTGTCGAAAGCTCCGGTATTGGCATCCAGAAAATAGCCGCCCTCAGTTACAGTTAAGGATACAATTCGGATAGACGGATCAGCCATCCCGCGGATCAGTGCAGCGTTGCCTGTTTCAATCGGCAGATAGTCGATCATCGGGCCTATGACTTCTGCGGATATTCCTTGTGGATCCAGATCAATCAACGTGGTCAGGCAATCCTGCGCCAGCAACTTCTGATGCATCCCGGCGTCATAGCTGCGTACTCCTGCTCCGATAATGGCCCAATCGCGGGCCTGGCCCTGCTGCATAAGCTTGTGAATGTACCAAGCCTGATGGGCGCGGTGGAAATTTCCAACGCCGATATGAACGATACCGGGCGTCAAGTCCGAGGGTCGATAAGCAGGGGTTCCGACAGTTGTTGGCAAGTCTGCCAGCCTGTCTCGCCGTAGCGGGATCGGAGGTGTTGCGTGTGCCACAGGGTTCATCAGCTCATCCAATTTCCGCCATCGACGTTGTAGGTTTGTGCAACGATGTATTTTGCCTCGTCTGAGGCGAGAAACACGGCCATCCCGGTCAGGTCTTCGGCCCGACCCATTCGGCCATAGGGAACGGCAGCCGCCACTTCTCGTTTCTTCTGCCCCAGGGATTTTCCTTCGTGTTTTGCGAAGAACGCATCTACGCCGTCCCAGTGTTCGCCATCCACCACACCAGGAGCTATGGCGTTCACATTTATCCCGTGTGAGATCAGGTTTTGGCCCGCAGATTGAGTCAGGGAAATGATCGCGGCCTTGCTGGCGCAATAAACGGCGACCAGAGGTTCACCACGCCGTCCGGCTTGAGACGCCATATTGATGATCCGACCTTTAGTGCCATGCGCAATCATATGGCGTGCGACAGCTTGCATGGTGAACAAGGCACCGGCGACGTTGATATCAAAGACACGTTCATAGTCGGCGCGTTCAATCTCGACAATCGGGGCGGCGGTGAAGATCGCGGCGTTGTTAATCAATATGTCGATCGGGCCGAAATGCGATGCGGTGCGGGCGATGGCGTCGTCGATACTCTGCTGGTTTGTCACGTCCATTTCGACGGCTATGGCAGATGCGCCGATCTCGGCTGCGGCCTGTTGAGCGCGTTCGATGTCGATATCCGCGATGGCAACGCGTGCGCCTTCCGCGACATAGGATTTGGCAAAGGCCAGCCCGATGCCGCGCGCTGCACCGGTGATCAGAGCGATTTTGCCATTCAGACGGGTCATTCGATCCGCAGTCCTTTTTCATCGAAGCGGTGGATGACGTCGGCCCGCGGCGTCAGGTGAACACGATCCCCGTGGCGGAAGCCGACCTCTCCATCGGCGCGAACCGTGATCGTCTCGGCCAGTCCAGTGTCGTGGACATGGAAGAAGGTGTCCGAACCCAGATGCTCCGAGACGCTGACAACCCCAGACCATTGGCCTTCGGTTTCGGAAACAGCAATATGTTCCGGGCGTATGCCGATGGTTTTCGCGCTGTGTTTTGCGGCCTCTTCACCCTCAATGAAGTTCATCTTGGGGGAACCGATGAAGCCCGCAACAAACAGGTTCCGCGGTGTGCGATACAGCTCCAGCGGGCTGCCGACCTGTTCGATCACCCCGGCCTGAAGGACGACGATCTTGTCGGCCATGGTCATGGCTTCGACCTGATCGTGGGTCACGTAGATCATGGTGGTGGCCAGTCGCTCGTGCAACTCGCTGATCTCTAGCCGCATACCAACGCGCAGCGCCGCGTCGAGGTTCGACAGAGGTTCGTCGAACAGAAACGCCGCCGGTTCGCGCACGATGGCGCGGCCAATGGCAACCCGCTGGCGTTGACCGCCGGATAGCTGTCCGGGACGGCGGTCCAGGTAGTCTGTCAGGTTCAGGACGCTGGCCGCGCCTTCGACCCGCTTGTCGATCTCGGCCTGATCCAGTTTCGCCATCCGAAGGGGAAAGGCGATGTTCTTGCGCACGGACATATGCGGGTACAGCGCATAGGACTGAAACACCATCGCCAATCCGCGCTTGGCAGGTGGCACGTCGGTTGCGTCCGTCCCGTCGATCTCAATATGACCGCTGGTGATATCTTCAAGCCCTGCGATCAGGCGCAGCAGGGTGGATTTACCGCAGCCCGAGGGGCCGACGAAGACGGTGAACTCGCCATCTTCGATGGTCAGATCCAGCGGCGGGATGACCTGCACGTCGCCGAAGCTTTTGGTCACGGACTTGAGTTGAATGCGTCCCATGTGTCGTGTTCCTTATTTCACAGCGCCGAAGGTCAGGCCGCGGACAAGTTGTTTCTGGCTGAACCAGCCAAGGATCAGGATCGGTGCAATCGCCATGGTCGAGGCCGCGCTGAGCTTGGCAAAGAACAGGCCCTCGGGGCTGGAATAGCTGGCGATGAAGGCGGTCAGCGGGGCGGCGTCGACCGCTGTCAGGTTGAGGGTCCAGAACGCCTCGTTCCACGCCAGTATGAAGTTCAGCAAAACGGTCGAAGCGATGCCGGGGATGGCCATTGGGGTTAGAACGTAGAGGATTTCCTCTTTCAACGTCGCTCCGTCCATCCGCGCGGCTTCCAGAATTTCACCCGGGATCTCGCGGAAATAGGTGTAGAGCATCCAGACGATGATCGGCAGGTTGATCAGCATCAGGACGACGACCAGTCCTCCGCGCGTATCCAGCAGGCCCAACTGAATGAAAAGCAGGTAGATCGGGTACAGCACGCCAACCGCAGGCAACATCTTGGTGGACAGCATCCACAACAGGATGTCCTTGGTCCGCTTGGATGGGACAAAGGCCATGGCCCAAGCTGCAGGGACTGCGATGATCACGCCCAACAGGGTGGAGCCGCCTGCTATGATGACCGAATTCCAAAGAAAGCGCATGTAATCCGAGCGTTCCTGCACGATGGCATAGTTTTCCAGCGTCCAGTCGAAGTTCAGAAAAATCGGTGGGCTGGCAATCGCCTGTGCTTCGGTTTTGAAGCTGGTCAGGATGGTCCAAAGGATCGGGAAAAAGATCAGCAATCCTACAGCCCAGGCGAGGGCGGTGTTCAGCGATTTGCGGCGGGTTGTGACAGCGCGGGCCATGGTCGTTCCTCCTCACGCGTCCAGGTTCTTGCCGACGATGCGCATCAGGAAGATCGCAACGATGTTGGCAAGGATGATTGCGTAGACACCTCCGGCTGATCCAAGGCCGACATTCTGGCTTTCCAGCACGCGCTGGAAGATCAGGTAGGTGAGTGTACGGGTGCCGAAGGCGCCGCCGGTGGTCACGAAAATCTCGGCGAAGATCGACAACAGAAAGATCGTCTGGATCAGGATCACGATGGTGATCGCGCGGTTCAGATGCGGCAGGATGATGTGGTAAAAGCGTTTCAGCACAGGCGCGCCGTCCATCTCAGCGGCTTCCAACTGTTCGCTGTCCAGCGACTGAATCGCAGTCAGCAGGATCAGCGTCGCAAAAGGCAGCCATTGCCACGACACGATCATGATGATCGAGGTCATGGAGGCCTCGGACAGCCATGAGATCGGCTCGGCCCCGAAAAAGCGCCACAGATGCGCCAGCAGGCCGTTCACCGGGTCCATGAACATGTTCTTCCAGACCAGTGCGGATACGGTCGGCATCACGAAGAACGGGGCGATGACAAGGATACGGACAACGCCTTGCCCCCACATCGGCTGGTCCAGCAGCATGGCCAGCAGGATGCCGAGAACCACCGTGATCACCAGCACGCCGCCCACGATCATCAGCGTCGCCTGAACCGCAGGCCAGAACGAACTGGACGAGACAAACCGGACGTAATTGTCAAACCCGACCCAGCCCAGATCACCGCCACGCAGGGGCAGATACTTCTTGAAGGAAAAGTACAGCGTCATCGTCAGCGGCACGAGCATCCAGCCCAGAAGCAGTACAACTGCAGGTGCCATCATCAGGCGCGCAACGGATCGGGAATGTTGAGTAGCCATGAGACAAGACCTCTCTGTTCAGGCACATACAAGCCTGCGAGAAAAATGCGCGTTGTGGAAGTGGGGAGCGGGGGACAGAAACCTGTCCACCCGCGTGGGAGGATGCCTCAGTACCCTGCGGCTTCCATCTCTTCCGCGGTGAAGGCCTGCGCTTTTTCCAGCGCCTCTTCCACCGTTTGCTGTCCGGCGTAGACCGCCGAGAACTCTTGGCTCACTTGCGTGGCGATACCTGCAAATTCCGGGATCGCGACGAACTGGATGCCAACATAGGGCGTCGGTTGTGCGCAGCAGTTATCCGGATCGGCTGCTAGGATCGAATCCAGCGTTTTCTGGGCGAACGGAACCTTCTGGTATTCGGGGTTCTCATACAGCGATGTCCGCGCACCCGGCGGCACATTGGCCCAACCTTCGTTTTCAGCCACCAGTTCGATGTAATCCTTGGACGTGGCCCATTCGATGAACTGCTTAGCGGCATCCTCTTGCTGCGTGCCTGCCGGGATGGCGAGCGCCCATGCCCAAAGCCAATTGGCGCGCTTGTCTACACTTTCGGAGTTTGGTGCGAGGGCAAAGCCAACCTGATCGGCCACGGTCGAGTCATCAGGGTTTGTCACAAAAGACGCTGCAACAGTGGCGTCGATCCACATGCCGCACTTGCCCTGCTGGAACAGCGACAGGTTTTCGTTGAAGCCGTTGGTCGCATATCCCGCCGGGCCAGACTCATTCATCATATCGACAAAGAAGGTCAGCGCCTCTTTCCACTGGGGTTGATCGAACTGTGGCTTCCAGTCTTCATCGAACCAGCGCGCGCCGAAGGAATTGCCGGTCACGGTGATGAAAGCACCGCCCTCACCCCACCCAGCCTTGCCGCGCAGGCAGATGCCGTTGATATCATTGTCGCGATCCGTCATGGCTGCCGCTGCTTCGCGGATGAATTGCCAGGTCGGGGCCTCGGGCATTTCCAGACCGGCCTTTTCCATCAGATCGGTGCGGTACATGATCATCGAGCTTTCGCCATAGAACGGGGCCGCGTAAAGCGTCCCGTCATGGCTCAACCCGTTGCGCATCGCGGGCAGAATGTCGTCCACATCATATTCGGCGGACATGCCTTCTAGCGGCACCAGCCAGCCATTCGCGCCCCAGATCGGCGTTTCGTACATGCCGATGGTCATGATGTCGAACTGACCGCCCTTGGTGGTGATGTCAGTGGTCACGCGCTGGCGCAGTACGTTTTCTTCCAACGTCACCCATTCGACATCAATGCCGGTCGCTTCGGTGAATTTATCCGTATAGCCCTGCATCCGGATCATGTCGCCGTTGTTTACGGTGGCGATCGTTATGGATTGTGCGTGGGCTGCTGCCGTCGCGACGAAAGTCAGCGCAGTCGCCGCACGAAGTGCGTGTTTCAAGTACATCCCTGTCCTCCCTGAGCTTGGATGTCGTGCAGGGAAGGTAGGTCAAAAATTATCGCGCCGTCAATAAAAACTTTACGCGCGCTAATTTTAAGCGCTATGCGGATTCCCTCAAAACCAGTCGCGCCGGGAAGAGAGTTTCTGTCCGGCGCTCAAATTCCCCACCGTTTTCAACAAGTTCAAAAAGTGTTTCGACACTTCGAGCTGCCACGTTGTCATAGTCATGCGCGGCGGTAGTCAGTGACGGGCATGTGAATTTTGCAAAGGGGTGATCATCGTTAGAGGCCACCCGCAGCGCACAATCGTCTTTCCGCCCAACGCGAATCCCCTGTTCAAAACACGCTGCCAGAAAGCCGATTGCCAATCGGTCATTGCTGCACAGAACTGAATCCGTACGCAGCTTGCGTTCATCCAGAACCTTGAGCGCACCCTTTCGGCCGATCTCTTCAAAGGCCCAACCCGTGCCTTCGATTTTGATCACATGAGGCTCAAAACCCAGGCGCTCCATGACGTCGACATAAGCCTTGCGCCGCTTGTTGGCATTGGGGTTCGCAGGTGTCCGCATTTCGAAGAACGAAGGCGGTTCGCCGGTGCGGGTCATGTATTCCACGGTCTGAGACACAAAGCTGAAATTGTCGGACCCGATAAACGCCGCGCCCAAACCGTCGAGATTGCTGTCGAACAGAACCGTCGGCACACTGGCGCAGAATTTCTCGATCGCGGATTTGTCAGAGATACGTCCCAAAGGCGCCAACAAAACGCCAGCAGGTTTCAAAGATTGCAGCCCATCTAGGATTTCGTTTTCCAGTTTTTGTTCGCCATGAGAACTGAACAGAAACGGGCGATACCCTGCCGCGATACAGCTTTGTTCTAGATACCGCGCGATTTCAGCGAAAAACGGATCGGCCAGGTAAGGCACGACGATGCCGATATTCTTGGTCAGCTTACGGTTCTGGTTCACAGCATAGATGTTCGGGCGATAGTCAAACTGTTCCAGCGCTTCCTCTATGCGAGCCCTCGTCGTTGGGCGAACACTGTCTGGGTCGTGGAAGTATTTAGACACTGTGGGTCGCGAGATCCCGCTGAGGGCTGCGAACTCTTCCATATTCTTTATCTTGGTCATGCCAGTCTGCCTGCGGATCTCAGCCGCCTTGATCTTATCCTATTTTTACATATTCTTTGCGCGCGCTAAAAGATCAATAGAAAGACAAGTTTCGGACTTTTGTGCAGGCAAGAGGTTTGAATGTATCTCGGGATCGATATCGGAACGTCGGCGGTCAAACTAGTCTGCGCTGATTCCAGTCGAATTCTGGCAACGTCCTCAGTGAGGGTAAAGACCTCTTCTCCGAAACCCGGTTGGTCAGAGCAGCACCCGGATCTTTGGTGGCAGGCGACACGCGACGCCTTGGGCCAGCTTTCTAAGCAAACCAAACTGTCAGAGGTGAAGGCCATCGGGTTGTCAGGTCAGATGCACGGGGCCGTAGTGCTGAACCGTGATCTGCGCCCAATCCGCCCGGTCATCCTGTGGAATGACAGCCGAGCAGCGCGAGAGTGCGATGAACTGCGAACGACCTTGCCGGAGATCGGTCAAATCGCTGGCGTCCTTCCTTTGCCGGGCTTCACCGCACCCAAGATTACATGGCTGAAGCAGCATGAACCGGGGCACTATGCCCAACTGGCCCACATCCTGCTGCCAAAGGACTACATTGGGTTACGGATGCATGGCGAATTGGGAACTGATACGTCCGATGCCGCCGGGACAATGTGGCTTGATCAGACGTCGCGCGGTTGGCACACCGGTATAGCCGAAGCCACGGATGTAGCATGGGATTGGCTGCCGAAGGTATTCGATGGTCATAGCGTCGTTGGGGCCGTGACACCGCAAGCTGCGGCTGAGACCGGCTTGAGACCCGGCACGCCGGTCGTTGCCGGAGGCGGAGATGCAGCAACAGGGGCGGTGTCTTTGGGCGCCACCGAACCGGGCCGGGGGTTCATTTCTTTGGGGACTTCGGGCCAGCTGTTTGTGGCGGATCGAAGCTACAAGCCAAACCCAGAACGCTATGTGCATGCTTTTGCGCACACGCTTCCTGACCGATGGTACCAAATGGCAGCGATGCTGAACGGCGCGCGACCAATTTCCTGGATAGGTGGCCAGTTGGGGCTTTCTGAACCCGAAGTTATCGCGCTTGCCGAAACGGTCAGCGGGGACCGTGTGCCAATTTTTCTGCCTTATCTGACAGGAGAACGCAGCCCTCACGGCGACCCGCATATCCGAGCATGTTTCTTTGGCCTGGAGGATTCTACAACACGCGCAGACATCTGCCGTTCCGTGGTAGAGGCGATTGCTTTCTGCTTTGCCGATGCGGCGCAGAGTTTCGGTGACACTATAGAGGAATTGCCGGAGCTCGCAGCGATAGGAGGAGGCAGCAAATCAGATTTGCTGTTGAGACTGATCGCGACGGTGACCGGAAAGCCAATTGTGAGGTCGGCCGGGGCAGATTCCGGTCCGGCTTATGGTGCGGCTCGGCTGGCTGCTTGTGGTGATGGGGCCTTAAACAGGGCTGATCTTGCACTTCAACCACCAACAACGGACAGGTTCGAGCCCGCAGACTTGGCGCCATTGTTCGAGCGGTTGGCGCGGTTTCGGAAGCTTTATAAAGCAGTCAGCTTGACCGAATAATTGCCCTGCACTTTCAACTAAAACTAGGCTGTCTGCCTTCGCCACTGCAGGCTCGTTGCGATCTCAACGAACAAGAAACTCATAAATGCGCAGGTAGCTGATGTTCAGATTGGCAAAGCGCACCGCAGCAATATCCGCAAACCGCGAGTCCGACTAGCTTCGAATATCGCTCGCGCGGCGAATGTCGGAAATGCAGGCTGCGACTGCAGCATCGTGACCAGTCGTTGAATGAGTGGCTTGGGCCGCCCGCGAAGGCGACCCGAAATCTCTAGATTTCGATGGCCACGGCGATTGCCAGCGAGTCCTCAAGCTCGACGCCCAGGTATCGGGCTGTGCTGTCCATCTTGGTGTGCCCAAGCAGAATCTGAACCGCCCGCGAGTTGCCGGTCTTCCTGTAGATCTGGGTCACCTTTGTTCGCCTCATCGAATGCGTGCCATATGCGCTCGCCTCCAGACCGATTGATGTCACCCAATCTCGCACGATCCGCGCATACCGGCGTGTCGGGATGTGAAGACGCTCATGGAAGCGACCCGGCCAAAGGTACTCAGAGCCGACCATGAGTTCATCCTCCATCCACTTCTCGACCGAGGCTCTGGTGCCTTCGAATACTTCAAAGCGGCACCGGTTTTTGCGTTTTGCTTTGCAACACGGAAGCCCGTTCTTTGATCTAGCCAGATGCCACAATGTCTACGACTTTCATCTTCACCAAGTCACAGCCGTGCAGCTTGCTGTCGGTCGCCATGTTGAACAGTGCGAGGTCGCGATGGTTTTCTGCCAATTCAAGTCGGACACGGATTGCCCAGACATGCTTTGGCTTCAGCGGCCGTTTTTGACCGACGATGCGGCCCTTGTTCCATGCAGGACGAAGTGCGCGAATGGCTGGTAGATTTGGTGTTTCCGTGACTGATCCTGCGATCCGCCATGCCCTCCACAGCGACAACCGGACGTTGACGAGGTACCATATCATGGGATCGCCGGGGCTTCCCTTGAGGTTTGTAGCGAGCCCCAAAGTACTTGATACTGTGGTCAGCACGAACGTCGGCTTACTAAAGGTTGGGGCACAGCACCCGGTTTTGTCCACTTGGTTTCAAAACAGAGGTGTGAGCCCTTTTTGATGCAAAATAACCTTACCATCTTAGTACAGCACAAGGTTCGGTGTAATTTTGAAGACTCTTGTTTGGTTCGGCTATCCCAAAGCCTCGTGCGCCGCGAAGGTATCCGCATAATCGGGATGCCAGCGTGAAAGAGCCGGGCGGTTGTTGATAATGTCGCCCAAGGCCCATTCGATCCGTTTGCGGTCGCGCTCTTCGGACACATCATTGTCCGGGCAAAGAATATAGAAATCTCCGTCCGACATACGTTTCAGTAGATAGTCAATTGTCTCTTCGCTTGTCCAAGCGGCGGCAGGTTTTTCAGGCATGAACTTCGCGATCATACCAGTATAGGTAAATCCCGGCACAAACAGATGGGCGGTGATATCCACCCCAGCCTGACGCAAATCATGCGCCAACATCTCTGTCATGACTTTCACAGCGGCTTTGCTGGTGTTGTAAGCAGGGTTTCCAGGTGGTGTGGTAATGCCCTGTTTTGACCCGGTGTTGATCACCACGGCCGGGCGCGCCGCTTTGATCATGCGCGGCAGGAAAGCATGCACGCCGTTCATGACGCCAAACAGATTGATCTCTAGCAGTTTGCGCCAGTTTTCGGCGTTTTCCCAACTGCCAGACGGCACCGCGACACCGGCATTGTTCATCAGGACAGCCACCTCGCCGAGCGCAAAGACCTGATCCGCCAAGGCATTCACTGCAGTGACGTCGGTAACATCCGTCGGAATCGCCTGAACAACTGCGGACGCCCCGGCCTGATCTCGCAATTCCGCCTCAGCCTTGTCCAAGGCCTCACCGGCCAGATCGACCAGTACAACCCCCAGACCGTCTTGAACAAAGCGTTGGGCCGCAGCCTTGCCGACACCGTTCGCTGCCCCAGTTACAACGGCCAAACCACCTTTGTCGATTGTTTCGCGGTACATGGATCATCCTCTTATTTTAACGGGCTGAGCCGCCCCTCAGGGCGCCATCTTTTGCTTAAGACCACCGATGAACGTTTCGTCATCCTGTTGTTTGCGCGCATCAAGCAGTTCTTCAGCATCAGGCCCTGCCCGAAAACGCAGGCGGTTGCCGGTCTCGTTGGCCGCATCCCAAATGACCTGAGCGACAGTTTCTGGTTCAGAAGGGTTCGCGGCCAGCTTGCCAAACAGGCGTCCCATGGCTTCGGCCATTGGCGCGTAATCAGGAAGGTTCTGATCTATCGCGAGATCGAAAGAACTACCGCCAAAGTTGGTCCGTATCATTCCAGGCTGGACAATACGGACCCGAATACCAAGCGGCTCCAACTCGTAGTGCAGCGCCTCAGAAAGCCCTTCTACCGCGAACTTGGTGCCATGATAGAGCGCACCGAGCGGAAACGTGATCTGTCCTCCGATTGACGAGATATTAATGACCGTGCCCGACCGGTTCTGACGGAAATGGGGCAAAACCGCTTTGGTCACCTCCATCAACCCGAGCACGTTGGTGTCAAACTGACGCCGGATGCGATCCATCGAAAAGGCCTCTAACGCACCATAGGCACCGTAGCCCGCATTGTTCAGCAAAACATCAATCTGCCCAAACCGTTCGATGCCTTCGCCCACAGCCGTTGCGATTGAGCCCGCATCCGTCACATCCAGGTGAGCCAGATGTACGTTGTCCAAAGCCCCGAAATCCGCGCTGCCTGCGGGGTTGCGCATCGTGGCAATGACGTTCCAACCATTCGCTTGAAAATATCGGGCAGTTGCCGCGCCAATACCGGATGACGCCCCGGTGATCAGAATGGTCTTCATGTTTTTTGCTCCACAAGTTTATAAGAACATAATAATCGTCAAAACAGGATGTATCTCTCAAAATTCTCCATTTTTCTTGCACAATCCTCTGCAGGTAGACGTTTTCAGCAATAGCGCTCGTTGGTTGCGTGCTAACGATGGGGGCAACACAGGAGGCATTCATGGGACCTCGGACTCTATTGGACTATATTCGGACACTGCTTGACCAAGCAGGCGTCGCGCAGGGTGTCCTGACACATAAGGAAAGCGGGGCGGTTTTTCTCACCCATCCGTCGACCACCCAACACGACGCAAATGTCTATCGCCCGCTGCTATGCGCGGTCTTGCAAGGCGCCAAAGAGGTAGGAACCAGCACCAGAACACTCACCGTGCGGGCCGGGCAGTCGCTGATCGTCAGCAACGCGCTGCCGGTTGTCTCAAGGATTACCGAGGCCACCCCCGAACACCCCTACGTCGCGCTCGTGTTCCCCCTTGATCTGGATCTCTTGCGCGCCCTGGCCGCGTCACTGCCGCAGTCATCCACCCATCGAGCGACTGATCCATTTTCGATCTGCCTCGCGGAAACCGATGACGAAACAAAAAGCGCCCTGTTGCGGTATTTTCAGCAATGCGAAACCGAAGAGACGCGTCACATGCTGGCGCCGATCACGGCGCGGGAAATCCATGCCCGCCTTCTGATCGGACAACATGGCGGCACGCTGCAAAAGCTGGTGTGGCACGACAATACGGCCAGCCGGATTTTCGCGGCGACGCACGAAATCCGGTCAGATTTGGCTAATCCTCTTGTCGTCGGAGACCTTGCCCGGCGCGTGGGTATGAGCAGTTCGGCCTTCTTTGAACAGTTCAAAGCCGTCACGGGAACCTCGCCGCTGCAATACCAGAAAGACTTGCGCCTGCTTCATGCCCGGAGCGAGATTCAAACCACCGGCTCGAAGATATCAGAGATTGCCTATGGGGTCGGATATGAAAGCCCGGCTCAATTTTCACGAGAATATGCTCGCAAATTCGGGCAGTCTCCAAGACAGGACCGCGTTTCCCAAACTGTCTAACAAGGTTGAAGTGATCAAACTCAACCGTCGCAGTACAGCCACGAGCCAAGGCTTTCGAGTTGATCAATTTCTGAAAGCGACAACTGGCGCAGATGCGGAGAACTTGTAATTTGTCCCGCAGTTTTCCGGTTCGCCAACTTCTGGATTACGCAGCCACGGCGAATGTCGGGTTTCGGAATTTGGCAAAAGGTGTACCTTAATATTATCCCTCCAAACAATTAGAACCGCATCTCTGTGCAAACACAGGTAATCAGCAAGCGCATGCCTTGGATTCTTGCCTTGGGAATGTTCGTTATTGGCACGACGTCGCTAAGCATATTGGGCTTGGGACCGGCGCTGACGCGCGACCTGGCCACGGACCCAGCAGACGCAGGGTGGCTCGTGACAGCATTCGCCGCGACCTTTGCCCTGACCGCACCCCTCGCGCAATTCACCCTGGGGCGACGTCTTATACCTCGAGCGCTTATCCTTACGGGCGCGAGTATTCTCGCAGTTTCCCTAATCTGGTCGGCGCTGGCGGCGTCGTTTCAAGCGCTTCTCGTTGCACGTATCGCGTCTGCCTTTGGCGGTGCGCTCATCGCGCCCACCAGCGCAGCACTTGCGATTTCTTTGGTTCCTGTGGACCGGCGCGGTGCGGTCTTGGCCACAGTCTTTGCCGGGTTCACCCTTGCAACCGTCGGTGGCGTGCCGATTGCGACGTGGCTGGCACTTTTGCTTGGATGGCGTGGGGCCATTGCCGCCATAGGTCTGGCCGCTCTTCTCTTTGTTGCGTTAGCAGCGATCTATATACCGCGCGACACAGACACAGCACGTGCACCGCTGAAACAGCCCTCAGAAGGCCTGCGTCTCCTCGCTCCAGCGCTCCTGCTAATGGGGACGGTGGGTATGCTATCGACGCAGTTTGTTACCTATGCACTGATGGGGGAGTTGCTGGGTCAGCGGTTCGGTGTCAGCGCAGGCGGGCTTCCAATCGCAATCCTTCTGTTCGGCATTCTAGGTGTTGCCGGGAATGCCGTCGCAGGCGCTCTTTCGGATCGCATTGGATCTGGCCCTTTGGTTTGGGCGAGTTTCGTTGGTCTCGCTGCGTTTCTTTCTCTGATGCTTCTCGATCTGGGGCCATACTTGGGTGCGATGGTTCTTGCTGGATGCGCGTTTATGGGCACCCTGTTCGCAACGCCTCAGCAAAGCCGTCTTGTGGGTTTAGTGGCCGGGGAACACCACGGTTTTATCCTCGCACTTAACTCGTCAGCAAGCTACCTCGGCATAGCGTTGGGAACAGCACTGGCAAGCGCGTTAGGCATCAATATCGGGCTTTGGGCGCTACCCGTTGGTGCATTGGTTCTGTTGGCCCTGACGGCTGCGGTGACGGTTGCGTTCGGTTCTATCAGTAGATGAGAGCGTGTCGCAGTCGAGTGGGAAAGCTGATCTTATCGTGGCCGCCGCGAAAGGTCACTAAGTCCGCATTTCGCGAGTTCAGTCAGCCTTTGATTCTGGGCTCGCAGCGAACGGCAGGTTCGACGGGCCGCGCCGCAGCATGGAGACTATGGGGTGAAGGTCCGGAAAGGGCTGACTTCGCTCAGCCGTTATCGGGTAGGACCGGTCAACTAGTTGTCTTCGGCAGGCTTGCAGGAGACGTCTAGTTTCGTAAGTTAAGCGTGGCATCAGAGAGGGCATGGAATGAGCTGGACCGAATATCTCGACACACACCAATCGCGCTTTGTCGAAGAGCTGTGCGACTTCATTCGTATTCCATCGGTTTCAGCCAAACCTGAGAACGCGGGCGATGTTCGAAAAGCCGGGCAATGGGTCGTTGATCGGTTGGCTGCGGCGGGAATGGAAAACATCCAGATGATGGACACCGCAGGCCATCCGGTGGTCTGTGCCGATTGGCTGCATGCCGGAGCCGATGCGCCCACGATCCTGATCTATGGCCATTTCGATGTGCAACCGGCCGAACCTTTTGATCTCTGGTCTTCGCCTCCGTTCGAGCCGACGATCCGCGGAGACCGGATTTACGGGCGCGGGGCGACGGATGACAAAGGTGCCATGCTCATCCCCATCCTTGCGGCCGAGGCGCTGCTGGCAGAGACTGGCAAACTGCCAGTCAACGTTCGGTTTTTCTTTGAGGGTCAGGAAGAGATCGGATCTCCCGACCTCCCACCTTTTATCGAGGCAAACCTCGACCGGCTTCAGGCCGATATGATCTTTTCCGCAGACGGAAGCCAGTGGGACACCGAAACGCCGCAGTTGGTTCTGGGTCTGAAAGGTCTTACTTCACTTGAGATCTTTGTACAGGGCGCAAAGTCCGATCTACATTCCGGTATGCATGGCGGGGGTGTCGCGAACCCGGCGATGGCATTGGCCCAATTGTTGGCCAGCATGAAGTCAACCGACGGGCGGATCACTGTCGATGGGTTTTATGATGATGTCGTCGAGTTGACCGACGAAGATCGCTCGGCGATTGCGCGGGTGCCATGGGATGAGGCGGCGTATCTGTCCCAGACCGGTGCCCCTGCGACGCTGGGTGAACCGGGATACACAACACGCGAAAACCTGTGGGCGCGCCCGACGCTTGAGGTCAACGGGCTGACCAGCGGTTGGCAAGGTGAAGGTACAAAGACCGTCTTGCCCGCGGTTGCCTCGGCCAAGATCACCTGCCGCCTGGTTGCAAACCAGAACCCGGAAAAGATCTTTGAGTTGATCGCCGCCCATGTCGAGGTTTTTTGTCCCCCGGGTGTCACCGCTCAGGTCTCGCGCAACCCCGGGCGAGCGGACCCGTTTCTTGTGCCCGCAGGGCACAATGCCACTGCCGTCGCGGGGCAGGTTCTCGAAGAAGTATATGGGAAACCCGCTTACAAAACCCGCGTTGGAGGCTCGATTCCGGTGATGTCGACATTGCTGGATGAGTTGGGGTTACATGCCGTCATGTTTGCGTTCGGACACGAGGACGAAAACCAACACGCGCCGGACGAGTTCTTCCGCCTGCCAACTTTCAGACGCGGCCAGACAGCCTACGCTCGGCTGATGGAACGGCTGGGCGAATAGCCAACCCGGCGTAGGCGGATCATGGAATTCCAAGATGATGCGTTGCAGTCCAGTTCCGGAAGGCGCCCAAAGCGCCGGATGCTGCGCCATGGAGGGATGGCCGCTTCGAGATGGGGTCAAAGAAGGCAGGTCGTGGGGATGTCATTTTGCTTACAACACGAACTGCACGACCATCCGTTTGAGCCTTGGTAAACGGCTACGATCGGGAATTGGAACGACGAAAAGCCGACCTTCAATGAGGGCGCACAAAGGTCGTCTTACACCAACCCGGTGCGATTGCTCGGAGAGCGAGCGTATTCTCGCAATGGTCTCAACTCATTCGCTGTTTTGCGTACACTGACCATGATCTTCGAGGTTTTCTGATCCATGTGCGGACAGTTCATACTTCATCGTGGGGAAGTGTAGAGCAAGCGTCCAGACTTCGTTTTCTTTGATATGGATAAAGGTTACACCATCAAGGCCATGCGCGATCGTCGCAGACCCTTTGATGTCGTGAAACACTATTTGCGCGTCTGCGCCTTCTTCGGGTTGTGAAATTCTGATCTCGTCGCTTGTTACATCTGATAAGCAGTGAAACTCCATTCCGCTTGCAACGGCACTCGAAGCACAGGCTACGCCGCTCATCAGAACCAGTTTTCCCAGCATAATACACCTCGTTTCAGGTTTTCTTATTACGACCATCGAACACGTCGTTTTCTATAGTGCTCACTTCGGGTTTGCCGAAGCTGACGCTAATCCTCAGCCCAGGATCGTTGTTATTGGCTGAAATCTTAGCGCCATGTCGTAGAGCGACGGCTTTGACCAGCGCCAGACCCAGGCCGTTTCCGCTTTCCTTACGATGCCCATCGACGCGGTAAAACGCGTCAAATATCTTATCAAGAAGCGGGCCGGGCACGCCAAAGCCATTATCTGAGACCTCCAGCACCACCGAGTCGTTGCTGGCCACAAGCGAGACCCGTATCCAGGCTTGGGGCGGGCAGTATTTGATCGCATTGTTGATCAGGTTGACCAGAAGTTGCTTCAGCATCTGCTCATCACCCCGGACCAGTATGGTATCGGCGTTAAAATCCGCTGTGATGTTCATCTGCTGGTCTTCGGCCACGGGCAGAAAGGTCTCGACCGCATCAGCGACTAGGGCGCTCAAATTAACGGTCGAGAACGGCCGTCTATAAGTACCGGCTTCGATCCGCGATATCCTGAGAATGGTGTCGAACACGGCGCTGAGCCGTTTGAGCTCTTGTTCCAGTTCAAATAGTTTTGGCCGTGGGTCGCCGCCATAGTCCAGTTCCGCAAAAACCTGCTGCAGTGCCAGAAACCCGTGGGATAGAGGAGTCTTTAGATCGTGGGCGATGGTGACGGCAGTGGTCTGCGTGCTGATTATCAAACTGGACAACCGATCCAGATGACGGTTCATAAGGCGTGACACCCGATCAATCTGATCGTTAAGGCTTGAAACCGGAAGGCGGGCCTCAGTATTCCCTTTGGAAACCATGTCGAGTGTCTTTTCAATGCGCCTGAGCTTGCCGTAGCTGTAATAGCTTACCCAATAGCCAAGCCCGAGAACGACGATGGTGGTTGCAATGGTGAGGAGCACCAGGCTTTCCCATAGAGTGGTTAATGCCTGGTTCATCGATGCCATGCTGCGTGCGACTACGGTGCGATACCCGAGGTAGTCGGATGCTCTGAGCAGATAAACAGGGCTGCCGCCCCCGATTTCAACAAAATCAGGGTCAACTTCGTGCCAGCCATTTGTTTCGGGTATCTTGGCCACAGTGCCTGCAAGGGCAGAGTTATGCTTGTCGAACAGCGCAATTATATGCAGTCTGGTTCGGTTCGGGCTGTTCAGGTGGTCGACCGCGCGCTGGAGCGCGTCTGTGCCGCCATCCAGCAGGATTTCATGTAGCAGCAGTTCCTCTTCCAGAATTTGTTGCTCGAGATTGGCCCGGAGCGTGTCTTTCAGTGCGACATAGGCAGCGTATCCAAATACCGCCGTGATGACCCAGACAACAAGCGCCGCATAGCACGCGGTTCTAAACGGCGCCCCCGAGAAAATACTAGCGCGGTCCATGGAGGCTGTACCCGACATTTCGAACTGTATGCAAAAGCGCGACCTCGAACGGTTTGTCGATTTTGGTTCTGAGACGGCTGATATAGGTCTCGATCACCGTCGAGTTCGGATCGAAGTTGTAATCCCAAACTTGTTCGAGGATCATGTTTCTGGTCACGATCCTGCCCGAGTTGCGCATGAGAAGTTCCAACAGCGCGAACTCTCGTGGTTTCAGATCGATCGTTTGATCCTGTCGGCGAACCAGACGTTTCAGTAGATTCATCGACAAATCCAGAACGCGCAATTCCGTCGCCTCGACCCTGTCGGTGCGCCGTTTCAGCACGCTCTGCAGACGGGCCAGAAGCTCTGAGAAGTGAAAGGGCTTGACCAGATAATCATCCGCCCCTTCGGTCAGACCTTCGACGCGATCACTCACGTCGCTAATTGAGGTCAGAAACAACACCGGCGTTTGATTTTGCGCCGCGCGCAGCGCTTTCAATATCGACATGCCGTCCATGCCGGGCAGCACCCGGTCAAGGATCACCGCATCGCATTGGTTGTACAGGCAGTATGACAGAGCATCGCGCCCATCCTCGAACCACTCAACCGTAAACCCGCTGGAGCGGAGCCCTGAGATCACGAACTCCGCGGTTTTGACATCGTCTTCGGCGACTAGAATTTTCATGGTTCCGGCTTTCAATCACATTGCAGAAAGCAACGCTGACGCAATAAGCCCTCGTACGGGTGGTTCAGGCACACTACTGCGCCTGAACCGTTGGCGCGAGGGGGTCATCTATAAACTCAACGTCTCTTCGACGGCTTTCACCTGAAGACGGGCCAGCCCCAGATTGGCGGTCTTCTTGTCCAGAGCGACGTAGACGAAGATATTCGGGTTCTTTTCCAGGGGTCTGATCAGATGGAACTGCTTGCCCAGCGTGATGAGAATATCCTCGATCACGTCATTCAGCTTCAACGCATCGATTGCCTGCAGCTTGGCGCGCACAACTTCCACATTCGCCGCGCCTGCGGTTTCAAGGTCGAACTTAGCTCCGCCTTCGGTTGCAAGGGTCAGGCCGGTGTCACTGTCAACCAGACAAGCACCAATCAGGCCTTTGATTTCACTGAGTTTTGATATGTCCAAAGACATCATCTTCTCCTTCGTTAGGTTAAAACCGGCAGCTCTTTTTCTGTCAGAGGTGCCATTTCGCGGCTCAGATTCTTCATTCGCAGGGCCAGTGCCTGGGATCTTGATCTTGTATGTCCGGACCAGCCCAAACCGTTCGCCAAACCGCGTGGCGGCCGATAGAGAGCTTTGTTTGTTTTTTTCCATCGTCTTCACTCATTGGTTCTGGGTGGAAAGTTGTTTCCGGGGTATGAAAGCAGCATCGTTTAGAACATCACTGACGTGGTCCGCGGCCTCGCGCCCGGAGTCATCACGCTGTTTGTATGGCGCAGCAACGTGTCTATGAGTTGCTCGTCGATCTGCGGAAGCGCTCTTGGCGCGGCGGCACGCCGACGCGGCAAGGCGAGCGTGTTGGCATGCAACCGAAACGGCGGCGCAGGTTGTATCGGCATAATATCAGCCGTCTGCCACAATAGCCGTGCGGCACTCAGCACCGACCAATACCCAAACGGTGTCTGACACGCGAGTAGCGGAGAGATCGCATCGCCTTTGTCACCTGCAAGGACGCACCACAGGTTGGTGCACTCAAAGCTGACATATGCGATCGCGCAGATGATGATGCTTAACATGCTTGCCCACGACTCATACAAACCGACAGATGAGTGTAGAGGCGATATTCAGTTTAACTGAATTATTCAGAATCTTTAAAAATATGTAAGATTGGCCTGTGCAGGTCCGCTTGTCGGTCAGGTCGCTTTCAAGGTTCCTAAATTATCATTTAATATCAATTATTAAAGAGATTTTTCCTATATATTTCAGCGCAAATCCCTGACGTTACGTAATGATGTCCAGAACTGTGCCCTACAGAATGCAGCGTGCCCTCCCACAATAAATTTGGTTCTACAAAATATAAGATTTGACAATCTAAGGCTAACACTCACTGCTTTCAGAAGTCCGCCAGATCAAAAAAATAGGCGACCTCCTCCACTGCGCCGAAACACCTGGAGAAAGCCGCCGCGAGGATTGGCGGGGTTCTTGGAGTGAGTGGCATCGCCAGATGCCGGTGTGCCCCGGTTTGGGCGGGCTGTGGATCCACCAACCCTCGAAGTTCTGCTAATCAATCCACCCATGCATCATGTGTTTGCTTTCTTGCAGTTACTTTTCACCAAGATCAAAATCATGACAGATTTGCAGGTTCTGGTCCCGCCCGTCACTTCTTGCGCTGCTCCAATACCGCACTCAGCCCATCCGATATCCAACGTTTCTGAGCGTCACGATCCGCTGGCCTTCGGCCCCGATCTTGCGGCGCAAGCGGCCAACATAGACGTCGACTACATTTGTCAACGGGTCCTCATGCACCCCCCAGACAGAATTCAGGATGCGTTCGCGCGACAGCACACGGCCTGTGTTGGTAAGAAAGAGCAGCAGCAGATCACGCTCTTTCTTTGACAGCTTGATTTCTTGCCCTGCTACCGAAACCTGAAGCGATGTCCGATCAAACTTCAGATCTCCGCAGATGATCTCGGTCTCGCTGAGATTGCTTGCATACCCGTTGGCGCGGCGGTGCAGTGCCTCGACCCGCGCGATCAGCTCGTCGAAATCGAACGGCTTGGGCAGGTAGTCGTCCGCGCCGATCTTCAGCCCTTCGACCCTTTCTTCCGGACTATCTAGAGCGGTCAACATCAGGATCGGTGTCTTCGATTTGCGGGCGCGAAGCTTGCGGCACACGTCCTGCCCCTGAATGCCGGGCAGCATCAGGTCCAGAAGAATGACGTCATAGGTATTTGTCGCGGCAAGCTCCAAGGCATGTTCACCATCCGGAGCGTGATCCACCGCCCAGCCCTCGGCGGATAAACCGCGCCGTATGAAATCGGCAACGCGGGCCTCATCTTCGACAAGCAAGATATTCATGACGTGCCTCAACTCTTTCGCTGTTCGAAACTGCGCCGACAAAATCAGGTTAGCCCTGATGTCCGCGCATCAACCCCTTTTTTGCATCGTGCCGGTTTGAACAACTTTCATCCGGGCAACCTTTGGCAGGGTTATGACGATCCGCAACCCGCCCTCGGGCCGATCCTGAAGATCGACAGTTCCACCATGCGCCTCGACGATGGATTTTACCACCGGCAGCCCCAGGCCGCTGCCTTCGATACCTTGCCCCGACGCGTTCGAGCCCCGGAAGAAACGATCAAAGGCCTGGGATTTCTCTGCCGCGCTTAACCCCGGCCCGTCATCCTCGATGGCTATCGTGCACGAAGCAATCCCCTCGTCCAGTTTGATCCCGATCGTCGGCCCCCCATAGCGGCGCGCATTCTGCAGCAGGGCCAGCACGGATTGGCGGAGACGCACCTCATCGACCGATGCCATCACTTTGATGTCGGGGCTATCGAACCGAACCGGGTCGGGGAACATTGCGACAGCATCATGAACGATCTTGCGCAGGTCGGTTTGCCTGCGATCCAGCCTCAACTGGCCGGCCTCAAATCGCGCAACGGTCAGCATGTCGTCTACGATCTGATTGGTATGCTTTGCTGAATCCCGAATACGCGCCAGCGAATCCGAGGCCTCGTCGGGCAGGGAATTCGACGTCCGCAGGGTAACATCAGCCTCGCCCAGAATGATGGCCAGTGGGGTGCGCAGCTCATGGCTTATATCCGCCATCAACCGCTTGCGGTTTTCCTCGCCGGTCTCCAGCTTATCGATAAGCTGCTGCAGCTCGGCCGTTCTGGCGGCAACGGTATCTTCAAGCCGCCGCTTCTGTTCGGCGCGGCTGGCCTCACGCGCGGCGAGGCCCTCGGCCATGCCGTTCAGCACGGTGCCCAGTTCGCGAAACTCCAGACTGCCACCAAGATGGACCGGCTCGGAATAGTCGGCCCTGCGCAGGCGACCGATGCCATCGGCCAACCGTGTCAGCGGCTTTCTGATCTGCCGGTTGAACGATACAAGCCCCACCAGCAGGACCGCGATTGCGGCCAGAACAATCATATAGACCAACCGCTCGTTCCATTGCCGAAACGCGATTGCCTCGGCCAGAACATCCTCGACCTCTTCAACCTCTTCATCCAGCGCGGCCTGAATCTTTTGATCAAGCGCGTCATCGATATCTCCATCAAGCAGACCCGCCAGGCGTTCTATCTGAACAAAGGTCTCAATCGGGTTGCCTTCGGCTGAGAGGCTTGCGATGGCCGCGTTGACGGATTCGATATCATCCTCAATCTCATCAAGCAGTTCCAGTTCCTCGATCTCTTCGTCGCCCACCATCTGAATCTCACGCGCGATGGTCTTACGGATCGCTTCCAGAGTCTGGGCGATCTTTGCCCGCAGTTCGACTTCACTCACCCCGTCGTCCCGATCCCCGATCAGCAGCGCATCGCCGTGCTGCTTGAACAGGCGGTAGAGGTCCGCTTCCAGCCGCAGATGCAGCCCATAGGATTCCTGCGCCAACTGTATCCGCGCATCCCACCACCGGGTTTTTTCGAGGCTGTATAAGGTCAGGCCCGCCAGCCCGCCAAGAAAACCGACAAGAACCATAGCATAGATACCAAACAGGGTAGATGAGCGCATGTCAGACGGCCTTTGAGTTCTCTTCCAGATTAAGAGGGATGGTTTCTTCGACCAATATGATCGTAGCGCTGGACAGAGCCTGCAGCGTCGCAAGCAAGTCAGCCTGATGGGATTTGCACAATTCCCACCGCACCGAGGCGATGACAATGACATCCGCCCTGCCAAGAACAGCGCGTGCCAGGTCCAGCGGCAATGTTTGATGCGGTAGCAGGCCGTTGCCGTTTTCTGCCAGGCGCTGATCAAGACCGCGCGGCGCAGACAGCAGATCAGACAAGCCAAAGCGCCGCATGATCTCCGATATCTTCCTGTCGCCAGGCCGTCTCCTGCACATCAAGCTTGCGGAACGGCGCAAACTGCCCTGAAGGCCGATATGTTCATCACCGACAAAGGCCACTTTCGGGGTCTTGTCCTGCCTGCTGAAGCGCACGTTGATGTCCGCGCGCCGGTCGAGCCCCGCGATACACCGCGCGATGGTCATCGCGTGTTTACCTGTCAGAGTCGAGACAGCGCTATGTCCCGCCATGAACGCGATGGGCGTCTGATCAACTTCTCCGGTGATTTCGATTGCAATGGGGCCGGTGCAGGGCGTCGCTTTCCGCAGCACCTCGGGTTCCGACAGCAGCCTCTCGGCCTTTTCGCGCGCCACACGCCACGCGCAATACTGGTCCCATGCCCCGGCGAGCCTCTGCAGCGGATGGGCGACCAGCGCAATGACCGAAAGACAGGCAGCAACCGTGGCTGGCGCTATGCCGGTTTGGCTGGCTTGCCAGAGCATCAGAAGACCGGCAAGGGCCACCCCCATCTGCAGCGTTGCCTGAAGACTGGCGGTTCGCCCCCTGCGCGCCAGAGCATCGCTGCGAAGCGATGCGCCTTGAGCGTTCAACCTGCGCAGCTCTCGACCGGTGCGGCCCATCAGGTCCAGTTCCGGCGCAATCGCGATCCGTTCAATCATGGAAATTGCGATATTTGCCCGGCGGCTGCGCAGGTTCCGATGCCGACGTCCCAGATGCCACGCCAAGGCCGCCATCACCACAACAGAGAACCCCAACGCAGATACGCCGCTGATCGCAAGCGCCGGGCTCAGCACATAAAGAATGGCGCCCGCGCCCGGAATCACCACGGCAGCGGACCACACATCAGGCAGGCCCCGGCCAAACCAGAGGCGAGCCGCCGAAAGATCCCCCACGAAACGCAAGGACAAAGCCCCCAGCCGACGTTCTTCGTGGCGGGATTTCGGAAGGCGCGCGATCTTTCGATACAGAACCTGACGCAGCGAGATCGCGTAGCTCTGGCCCAACGCCTCGGCGCGGTATTGCGATATCAGCAGACACAGCGCCGCGACAACTCCTGCCAGTGCCAGTTGCGCGACGGTTTCCACGGCCAGGACATTGCCCGCGTGCAGCGCTGCGAACGCATCCCGAGTGGCAAAGGCGGCAACGGCCAATGCGCCCGCCTGCAGGATGCTGCTGGACACCACCAGGACCGCATCAATGATGCGGTCCCTTGTGGCCAATCCGGGGAGGAGTTTCATGCGGCCACATCTTCAGGTGTGCGTCGCATCAGCGGCACGACATGTTGGGTGATGACCTCGGGCGACCATAGGTCTTCGCGCGACAGGATCGGGCGGCCCGTGACCTCGGTGGCTTCGGCAGCGGCCAGAGGCGAGCAACTGACCATCCCCGAAATCGCAAAGGGGCTGAGACCCGCCTGATCCAAAACGGTCACACCGCCAAGCGCGCTCAGCGCATCCGGGGCAGCGAATAGGATTCCATCCAGACGGTCGCGAATGCGCGATGATTGCAGGATGGCCCGGGTTTCCTGTTGGAACACACCATCGGCAATCTCAACCACCACCACCTCGGCCCCGCGCTCGGCCGCGGTGGCAACCAGCGTTTCAAAGCCCGCTTCGATCTGCGTCAGTGGCATCCGGTAGGTGGTAGCCATCCCCACATCCGTGAAATCCAGAGCCGGAGCGCCGCCGTCCTCGAAGCTATTGAAGTCACCAAAGGCGCCGGTGCCGGTGGCCTTGATCCCAGCCACGGCAAAGCCCGACCGCATCAGGCCGTGCCCAAGGCTCGACGCGGCGGTTGTTTTGCCAGAGTTCATAGATGCGCCAAAAACACCGATGACAGTGACCTGATCATTGGATGGCAGGCCGGGCAGAGCATAATCTGCCACGTTGATCACCCGCCCCTCCGCAGTCGTCAGCAAACCGAGAGGTTTCAGCCGGGTGGGGTCTTCCATACGGACATGGGCCGCGTCCACCCGCCCGGCGACGCCGCCGCCTGCCACCAGATCAATCAGATCGTCATCAATGATTGCACTGGCCAGAAACTGATCCGGCGCATAGCGATCCCCCAGGCAAAGGACTACGAAATCGCCCGGATAACTGGCTGAAGCGCGGCGCTCGGCCAATTGAATTTTCTTGTGGTGCCCGATCTCAGCAATCTCGCACAGGATCAGATCACCCGCCTTTGCGGCGTCCATCCGCGTGGAAAGTCCGCGCACGTCGGATCGATCGACCCTGCGGGTAGTAAAGGCCCATTTTGCAATGTCGCAGGCAAAAGGAGTAGTTTGGGGAAACTGTGTCATGCTTAACTCCGTGACTGGCTGTTCGATGCTTTCGTTTTGCCAGCGCCATGTGAGAAAAATCGCAAAACCGGATGAAACTACGGCATGTGATCAGATGAATGACAGATGAACGCGACGGGTCTAGATCAATCGTCATCCTTGTCATCATCGCCGCCGTCATCGCGGTCATCACCGTCATCTCTATCGCGCTCACCGTCGTCGCCGTCTTCGTTTTCCCGCTCGCCCCGATTACCCGCGTCGGTCTCACGCGTGCCTCGGTTGTCTTGTCTGTCCTTCCCGTTGTCCCGTCCACCACGCAGTTCCATAATCGTGATGCGATTGTCTGTGTTGCGATCTATATCCTGAAGCAGTTTTCTTGCCCCCGCCGTCCCAAAGGCAGCCACAAGCTCATCAAAACTCAGAACACCATCCGCGTTCGTATCCACCGAGCGAAAGCTTGCGGTTTGCGCCTCGGCCGTGCCGACGTGCCCCAACCCGACGCATAGAATACAAGTCAGAAATATAACGCAGACGGCGTGACAGATTGCCCCCGGCCAGCGCTTGGTCCTACATCCATTCCCCGACACAAATGTTCCTTTGCCCATCGGCCCTTCGCGGGAACCAGTGTTTTCTTAACTCCAGTAGGACAATATGGCGTGTGCAAATGAAGCGCGCATATTCAGAAAATGAACAGAAAATGAACGTGCGAGGGGAATTTCAGAAAACGCATTGATGCAATGTCGGTTGGAAAACCTGTTAATAAGGCATCGGCGGCGCAACTTCGCGCCACCGTGAAACTTGGCTTGCCTCGGTCGTTAGCTCGATCAAGGACGAGTCTAAGTCAGGTCAGGTCTTCGATCCGCGCATCAGGGGCGTTGCGCTTGACGGATTCGATGCCGTTGTCGCGTCCGGATGCACTTGTATAGCTTTCGCTGGTTCCGATAATCTGGCCATTGCTGGCTTTCAGGTTGAACATATGGCCACCGGATTTGGTTTCCTTTCGCTCATACCTATCGTCGTTCGGAGCGTTTGTTTTTACCGATGCGACGCCGTTTTCGGCGCTGGCCTTTTGGACATACCCTTCACTGGCCAGAATGATCTCTCCATTTCCCGCCTTTAGCCGGAAACGGTATTCTCCGGCTTTGTCTTCGTAAATTTCAAATTTTCCTGCCATGTAAGCCACCTCATTGATGTAGAACCCAAACGCGCCACGACGTTGCGTTTTTTGCCAGACAGTCACAAGAAGAAATTTGTGTTGTGGAACTCCAGCTTAAGGGGCGACCACAGAGTCTGACAAACAAAGGACCTGTTGGTTCCGCGCTGACCCGGGTCATCTACGCATTCAAGGATTTCCGCCTGTTGTTGATGGAATACAATGACACACTGTAAGATCACCCGCGTTCACATATAGTATGAAATTATTCTCAGACGGAACGCGCACTTCAATTGTCCTAATTCAAAACAAGCAGTCCTACCCCAAAATCAGAACTATGCCACAGATCGTGAAGTCGCTTGGGACCTCCTCAAAAAACATAAAGCCCCAAAACGCTACGAAGGTCTCATATGCATCGCCAAATGCGGCAATAAACTGAGGTTGTGGCAACTGATCGCTGCAGGCAAGCCCAAGTGCCACACCAATGATTAACACGCCATATTTATTGGAACGGTCAGGATGATGGCGCTGGTGAGTTTTCGGATGACGGGTTTGTCCAGCGATCTGTGAATTCAAGATTGCCCAGATTGTGCTCACGTAACGAGCTTCGGCAAAGCGGGCTGCGGCTGCAGCATTTGATGGCCCCGCTCAAGGTCGGCTAACCATGTGTTGATTGGTGTTACAGCGCGCGTCCCTTCATTATTATGCGACGCAAAAGGTTCAGTTGGGCGACGAGTGCGGCAAATAAAG